>CAXHOY010000014.1:0-93143 GCA_964018265.1 uncultured Muribaculaceae bacterium | reverse complement strand
TTTCGACTTGCGGAAAATCTCCGCATATCAAAATAATTCAGAAAATAAATCATCGGTTGGCTCAGTTAGCAGCTTAGCCAAGACTGAACGACCTCAAATTTTACCGAATCATTGTATATATATTACCGCACTTTTATCCAGGATTACCGGCTCTACGGTGATCTCTACCTCTGAGTTCTCTTTAAGTTCGACGGGTGTAATGCCGTATGAGCCGACGGGAGTCTCTTTATCATATGTTTTGTCGTAGATCCGGGTTATCTCGTAGTTATTGGCGTCACGAAGTGAAACTTCGAACTTGCAGTCTTCGCCGTCATCCTTGAACTTGACCGGAGTTACAGTACCTGTAAGTTCTATTTCAGGGTATGGATAAACATATTTGGTGATCTTTACAAGGCTCGGATCGGCAACGACAAACGATGCGTCCATATAGTTGTATCTGTCGGCCTTGATATTATAGCTTAGATCTGAAAGCACGGTGTTTTCGATTGACGGCAAATATGTCGCCTGTTGTTCGTTTCCATCGTTGAGGGTATATGAAAGGATTTTGTAATCGTCCCTGTTGAACAAGATCATGAGTTTTTTGCCCGGACGCACCGAAAACCCGTCGGGGTCTGCGAAATTCTCTACATTTTCGCCATTATAGGATACCTCTTTGATGCAACCGGGATCACCGTTGGCGAACGCGAGTTTTACAGTATAGCTCATGTCCTCGGGAAATTCCTGATTGATGACGATATTTTCTACATATTTTATATCATCGGCATCGCTGCGGTCAACGAGGGTTATGTTATAGCGAATCCCGCTTTTGGCTACTTCTACGCCGTCGGCGGTTACCCTATATATCAAATCTTCGGCATTGACAGGGCGGATTTCAAGTTTTGTCTCATATTCCTCGTTGTAAGGTATGATATATTCAGTCCTGTCTGTCTTGATCTCTTCGGCGCCGGTGAGTGTCATCAGGATGACGTCGGGCTTGTCGAGAGTCACTTTCACACTGCGGTTACGGAAGGTAGCCTCGTCAAAAGTTTTAATCGTCAAAGTGTACTCGGTTTTTGAAAAGCTCCATGAGAACGACGATAATGCGATGGAAAGCACGTTATCTGTTACATCGTAATTGATGGATCCGTCAGCTTCATGAACTTTCAGCACCTTTCCTTCAACGGCACTGACAACAAAACGCTCGTTTGATGTCGCGGTGATCACATACTGGTTTTCGCCTTTCTCCACAGCAAGGTCTTCAAGAACCTCGTCGGAATAGTATGCATATCTCTGAACTCTGATATTCTCCGGCTCTTCTACTGTGAGATAAACGTGTATGTGGCATCGGCTTTCGACGCAAATGCAATACATGTCATTAATGCAAAAATCAGGTAAAACTTTTTCATACGATAAACATTAAGGATTTTAAAGTTTGTGTTAAGTATTTTGTCGGCAAATTTAGGAATAATAATGACGTGCGCAAAGCGTTTCGCACATTTATATTGCTAAAAGGTTTAATTTGCCGCAAGTTTGTGTGATTTTGCATTGTCTGACACCGGGTCAGAACTCCACGACGGTTATGCCCGCGCCGCCCAGACGCACATCCTCGTCGTGATATGCCTTGACGGCGTTAACCCCTTCGAGATAGTCTCTGATGGCCTGACGCAGGGCTCCTGTGCCTGTGCCGTGGAGTATGCGCACTCTCGCGCTGCTGAACTGCACAGCGTCGTCGATGAAGTATGTGATGGTCTGAAGGGCCTCGTCGACGCGCATGCCTCTCACGTCGATGTCAGGTTTGAACTTTAGCTGTCGCTCGCGCATTTCTTCGCGCGTCGCCACGCTGACAAACGACGCAGCCTTGCGTGTACCGCTGTCTGCTTTCCTTTCGGTCAGGGTGAGGCGGTCAGTCTTGGTCGTTGTGGTGATATTGCCGAAAATGACTGTCGCGTTTTTGCCTGAGATGCCGGTGACTGTGCCGACGGTTCCGCCCCCGTCGAGCAGCACATTGTCGCCGACGGAGATTTCGCGTTTCTTTGTAGCCGACGGTGCTTGGACTGACTTCACGGCTCTTTTGGGCCTGTTGTGTCTGTCGGCTTTTTCCAGTAGTTCGTGACTGTCGTTCTGACCGGCATTGCTGCCGAGCTGTCTCTTTTTGTCGTCCAGTGCTTTGCGGGCTACCAACGTCTTCTCTTTGTCAGCCTGGGAACGGCGTATGTCGTGGATAGTGCGCTCGATCGCGGCATTGCTGCCTTCTATTATTCTGAGAGCTTCTTTCCGCGCATCGTCGATGATCTCTTTTCGTTTTTCCCGAAGCATCCCTGCCTCAGCTTCGTATTTTTCAAGCAGTTCGTCAAGTTTTTTCTCTTTTAGCTTGACAGACTGACGTTTGTTTTCCCAGTAGCGTTTGTCGCGGTTGATGTCGAGAAGATACTTGTCGGCGTTGATATAGTCGCTGCCAACAAGCTGTTCGGCGTCGGCAATGACATCGTCGGGCAATCCGGTTTTTCGTGCGATCTCGATGGCGAACGAGCTGCCCGGATTGCCGACCGAAAGCCTGAACAGCGGTTTCATGAGATGGCGGTCATAGAGCATAGACCCGTTGGTAAGCCCGGGTGTATCCTCGGCCATCAGTTTGAGATTTTGAAAGTGTGTTGTCACCACTCCCCACATGCCTTTGGCATTAAAACGTTTGAGCAGAGACTGTGCGATCGCGCCGCCGATCTGAGGCTCGGTTCCTGCTCCGAATTCGTCAATCAGGATCATCGACCGATTGCCGCCGCGCGACAGAAAGGTCTTCATGTTGCGCAGATGCGACGAGTAGGTGCTGAGGTCGTCCTCTATCGACTGGTCGTCGCCTATATCGATAAATATGGAATCGAAAATGCCGAGCGTCGAGTGTGAAAGCATGGTCGGCAACAGGCCGCACTGGGCCATATACTGCACGATGCCGACAGTTTTAAGCGTAACTGACTTTCCGCCTGCGTTGGGGCCTGAGATTACGATTATCCGGTCGTCTGTGGTGAATTTGATGTCCAGAGTGACGAGTTCCTTGTTTTGGCGAGAGAGAGACTGCCGCAACACGGGGTGGAATGCTCCGCGCCAGTCAGATCTGCAGTCTCGGCCGATCCGTGGCAATGATGCCGAATTATCGGCCGCGAACTTTGCTTTGGCATGAATGAAGTCGAAGACTCCCAGCGTTGAAAAACTGTCGTTTATCTCGTCGGCATAGGGTCGCAGATGATCCGCGAGTCCGACGAGTATTTTCATTATTTCGCGCCGTTCGTCGAGTTCGAGTTCGCGAACGCGGTTGTTGGCCTCGACCACTTCTGCGGGCTCGATGAAAAAGGTCTTTCCTGAAGCCGATTCATCGTGGACGATACCGGCTATCTTGCGCTTGTTCATCGGCGACACCGGTATCACCAGTCGTCCGTCGCGGACAGACGGTGTTGTGTCAGGTTCGATCAGTCCGTCTTTCGCAGCGCGCGACATCACCTTGCGCATCAGCGAATTGATCGATCCGTTCATCGACGATAACGCGGATCTTATCGATGACAGTTCAGCTGAGGCGTTGTCTTTGATGTTGCCCCACCGGTCGATTATACGGCTGATCTCGGTGACGAGCGAAGGGAAAGTCTTGAGGGTTAGCGCGATGTCGTCGAGACGGGGATAGGGCGACTTCCCCTCGTCGTCGCGAACGCTCTTGAAGAAAGAGGCGATCTCGGACATAGTCTCCATCGATGTGCGGAGTCTCAGCAGTTCCTGTGAGCCGACATAAGCGCCTTCGATGCGCAAAGTAGCCATCACGTGGTCCACGTCGTGGATATTGCCAATCGGGAAATCAGTCTCTCCGCTGAGAATGTCGAGCATTTCGGCTGTCTCTCCCAGGAGCCGGGTCACTTCGTCGCGGTCGGACGAGAAGGCCATCTGCGTGCATATCTTGCGGCCGTGCTGCGACTGACACAGTTCGAGCACCTGCTCTCTGACTGCATCAAACCCGATTTTGTGTTCTATTGTGTCAGGATATACCATTTGTTATTTTAAAATTTTAACCCCGATGCCGGGACGATCGTTCAGCATGATCTTTCCGTCGACAATTCTGACTCCGTCGAACCGGTCATTTGCGATAAGCAGATTGCCATCGAGATCAGCCCAGTCGGCCATAGGCGAAAGCTGTGCGGCAGCCGAGATGCCGCATGAAGTCTCTGTCATGCATCCGATCATGACTTTCATGCCGAGAGCCTTGGCGAGGACAGCCATTTTATGTGCCTCGTGCATGCCTGTGCTTTTCATCAGCTTTATGTTTATGCCGTCGTAGGCTTGAGCGGCACGGCGGACGTCAGGCAGTCTCTGCAGAAACTCATCGGCGATGATAGGCAGCGGCGAGCGTTCTCTGAGCCATGCCGTCTCGTCGTACATCTCTTTCGGCAGAGGCTGTTCGACAAACAGACATCCGTGTTCGTTAAGCCAGTGGCACATTTCCAATGCCTGTTCCTTGTCGGTCCAGCCTTGATTGGCATCGACGCATATCGGTGAGTCGGAGCACCGGCGTATGGCTTCGACAAGTTCTTTGTCTTGATTGAGGCCCATCTTGACCTTAATGACCTTATAAGGAGCGGCATCGTCGATTTTGGCTCTCATCTCTGCCGGATCGGCGTCATAACTGACCGTGAACGATGTGTCGGGTGTCTTGCGAGGGTCAAGGCCCCAGATCTTATACCACGGCTGTCCCATTATCTTGCCCAGGAGGTCATGCAGAGCTATGTCGACAGAGGCTTTGGCCGCGCAGTTGTCCGGCGCAACAGAATCCATATAGTCGTGGATTTCTTCGATCGCGAACGGATCGGTGAACTGACTGAGGTCGAGTTTCGAAAGGAATGCTGTCGCAGAGGCTATCGACTCGCCGAGATAGGGGGGCATCGAAGCCTCGCCATAGCCTGTCAGGCCGTCGTATTCGATTTTGACCTGCACATCGGGGGTTGTCGTGCGCTGCGATTTGGCCAGATTGAATGCGTGACGCAATTGCAATTCATAGGGATCAAACGACAGGTTAAGCCTGCCGGATTTGCCTTTACGTCTGGTCGGGTTGCCGTAAGCAGAGAAAGATATAGGCGACACCACTGTCATTACCGCTCCAAGCGCGCCTGCTTTGATGAAGTTTCTTCTGTCCATAGTCCGAAGGGATTATAGGTTGAAATACCAGGGGTGATCCTTGGCACGTGTTATGCCGTCGCTTCCTTCACATCCGTCGATCCTGACGCAATGAAGAAACGGCGTGGGGAGATATCTGTCAGATGCGGGATCGACGCTGTTTCGCATCACGCGGCCCGACGAATGTATGTAGGCGCCGTTGTTGTCGTAGATGGCAACATGGGTGACTTTGCCGCTTTTGGCGTTGCCGAAAAAAAGCAGATCGCCAGCACGGCACGACCGCCAGTCGCCGGCTTCTATTCTGCGGCCTGTGACAGCCTGCTGGGAGGCATCTCTGCGCAGGATGATGCCGTTGGCGAGGTAGCAGACCTTGACCAGTCCCGAGCAATCGAGACTCTTGGTCGAGGTGCCCCCCCAGAGATACGGCTGGCCCTCCATCGAATATGCCATGTCGAGTATCTTTCCGGCATCGAAAGTCCGGGCGGCCCATTCGCCGGCAGGTGTAATGTCGCCAACGTCAACCCATGCTTTGCGGCCGTCAGGCAGAATGATTTGCGACCGGCTGCCTTTTGTGAGTCCTGTCAGTTCGACGATGTCACCGTTGACAAGATCTGACACGACGTCGCGGGTCGACGATGCATCAGCCGCACGGTAGCATCGGATCTGATAGACCGATGTGACTACGGCACGCTCTGCCGAGCGCCACCGGCGCATATCCGCGTCTGATCTCTTAGTGACCGAACTGCAGGCTATCCAGCCTATGTAACCGTCGGGGCACTGCACTCTTAGCCAATTGCCGTCGCGTTCAAGCTCGCGGAGCGGCATGCCCATCAGCACCTGTGAAGCGAGTTCGGCGCTATGTGACGGCCGTGTCCTGATGTTGGCCACTGATATTACGGGCATTGCCCATCGGTCGCTGGGCAACAGACTGACTTTGTTCCTGACTTTCAGTCCCGACTTCCCGATCTCACGTCCGAGCGCCTCGAAGGCCACGGCATCTGATGTCTTGCCGCTGACAGTGATCCATCCGTCTTTGTCATCCGAGACCGAGATCTCAAATACTGACTGCCGCTTGTCCGGAGCATACTGTTTGCCTGTCGACGCAACGATGCTTCTGATCCTGTCGGTCTGTGCCTTCGACAAAGGAGCAGCCATCAATACAAGCAGTGATAATATGATCAGTCGGGTCATTAACATTGATGTGGAATAGCAAATGAACTTCAAAAATAATCATTTTTATTGTCATGGGCAAATTATATGCCAAAGCGAGTATGCACAAAACAAGAAGCAGGCCGGAAGAAAAACCAATCCTGCTTCCGGCCTGCCTTGCAATAAAAAGTGTGTGTTTATTCCTCTTTCTGGGTTTCTGCGTAGTCTTTGAGGAGCTTTTCCTGAACATCACCCGGAACGAGCTCGTAGCTTGCAAACTTCATCGTGAACGAGGAGCGTCCGCCGGTGATCGAGCTCAGAGCTGTAGAGTAGCTTGACAATTCTTTCAGAGGCACTTTTGCGCTGATCTTCTCGAAACCGTTTTCGCTGCTCATGCCCATGATGATTGCTCGGCGTCCCTGAAGGTCGCTCATCACGTCGCCCATCACGTCGGCGGGGACGAACACTTCGACGTCATAGACCGGTTCGAGTACTTTGGGATTGGCGTTGCGGAAGGCTTCGCTGAATGCGTTGCGTCCCGCGAGTCTGAACGATATTTCGTTCGAATCTACCGGGTGCATCTTGCCGTCGTAGATACATACTCTCACGTCACGTGCGTAGGAACCTGTCAGCGGGCCTTGTTCCATGCGGTCCATCAGACCTTTGACAATAGCCGGAATAAAGCGTGCGTCGATAGCGCCGCCGACTATACAGTTGTGGACAACGAGCTTGCCGCCCCACGCCAGAGGTATTTCCTGGGTGTCGCGTACGCTCATCTTGAACTCCTGGTTGCCGAAGCGGTAAGTGTCGGGAACGGGAGAACCTTCGACATAAGGCTCGATTATCAGATGGACTTCGCCGAACTGGCCTGCGCCGCCCGACTGTTTCTTGTGACGGTAGTCGGCGCGTGCGGCCTTGGTGATGGTTTCGCGGTAGGGTATGCGCGGCTCATCGAATACGATGGGAAGTTTGTCGTTGTTCTCGACGCGCCATTTGAGTGTGCGCAGGTGGAATTCGCCCTGACCCGAAAGAATGGTCTGCTTGAGTTCTTTCGATTGTTCGATCTGCCATGTCGGATCTTCTTCGTGCATACGGGTGAGGATGGCGTTGAGCTTTTCGGCGTCGCTCTCGGTCACAGGTCTTACGGCGCGCTGATATTTGGGTGCGGGATATTTGATGAAATCGAATTCGATGTCGCATCCCTTTTCGTCGAGCGTATTGCCTGTCCGGGCGTCCTTGAGTTTGACCGTGGCGCCGATGTCACCGGCTTCGAGCTGGTCGACCTGAGTCTTGATCTGGCCGCAGACACAGAACAGCTGGGCCAGACGTTCTTTGCTGCCTCGGCTGATGTTGTCGAGATCGGCTCCTGCTTTCAGTGTGCCTGACATTACTTTGAAGTAGCTGACTTCGCCGATATGAGGTTCAACAGTGGTTTTAAACATGAAGATGCTGAGCGGACCGCTGGAGTCCGGTTTGACCTCATTGCCGGCAGTGTCGACGGGTGCGGGCATGTCATTGACAAAAGGCACGACGTTGCCGAGAAATTCCATCATACGTCTTACACCCATGTCTTTGGCGGCGCTCACACAGAATACGGGATAAATCGATCTGTCGATAAGGCCTTTGCGGATGCCGAGACGCATCTCGTCTTCGGTGAGATGATCTGACTCGAAGAATTTCTCCATGAGCGACTCGTCATTTTCGGCCGCGGCTTCGACGAGAGCTTTGTGAAGCTCGTTGGCGCGGTCGAGTTCCTCTGCGGGAATATCCTCTATCGTAGGCACACCTCCGTCAGGCCCCCATGAATATTTCTTCATCAGCAGCACGTCGATCATCGAGTTGAAGCCCGGACCTGATTCGAGGGGATATTGTATTGCGACGACTTTAGGGCCGAACACTTCTTTCATCTGCTCGATCACGTTTTCGTAGTCGGCCTTTTCGCCGTCGAGCTGGTTGATGGCGAAGATTATGGGCTTTTTGATTGACGAGGCTGTGCGGAAGATGTTTTGTGTTCCGACCTCGACTCCATACTGGGCGTTGACGAGGATAACGCCGGTATCAGTCACGTTGAGGGCTGTAATGGCGTTGCCCACGAAATCGTCAGCTCCCGGACAGTCGATGACATTGAGTTTTTTGTTGAGGAATTCGGCATGGAACACAGTCGAGAATACCGAGTAGCCATACTCTTTTTCTACAGGGAAATAGTCTGACACAGTGTTGCCTGCGTCGATGGTCCCACGACGTTTTATCACTCCACACTCGTAAAGCATAGCTTCAGCGAGCGTGGTTTTACCTGAACCTTTGGCACCGAGAAGTGCGATGTTTTTGATTTCGTTGGTCTTATAAATCTTCATGTTATTAGAGATTAATTTTGTTTTGATTGACCTGTTATCAGGCGTTGTTTTTTACGCCCTGCAATATCGCAATTTTTTTTATTCCTGCAAGCAAAATAAAATATGTTACAAAACATATTTTTGATTTTTTTGCGGTTTTGATCCTCAGTTTAGCGAATTGTTGTAATAGCTCGGTGGAATATAGAAGCAGAATCGATGTCGGAAAATGACTGTGGCGATCAACAGCCCGAGCGCTATTATAAAATTCATTATAAAAGGAAATGTCTCGCTATGGTCTCCGGTTATCAGTGAGCGGGTGAAGTCAATGATCAGCGGAGAACATACTATGCCGATATAGTTTGAAGACATAATGACAGACATGGCCAGTGTGTTCTTGGCCCGGTTGTTGACAATCCGTGTCGCCTTGTCGTAGAACAACGGCTGAAAAATTCCGTATCCTATGCCGCACAAGGCCGCACCGATGACTGCTATAAGTTTTATCGGTATGAAAACTATCAGAGCCAGGCCTATGGCAATCGAAAGGGCCGAGAAAAATGATGTCGAGTTCCGGAAAATCTTCAATATCCACGGCAGTATGAAACCGGGCAGAAATATAAACAGGAAGAATATGGCGGTCACTGTTCCTGTTATCGAAGCATCCCAGTGGCGTTGCTCGAACAGGAATGACGAGTAATATGAAATGACGATTGTGAGCGCGGTGACGGTAAAGTATAATGCAAACAGCGTTACGCTTCTTGATATGCTGAAGCCGTTGCTGCGGTAACATACTTTGTCGATAAAGACATCTTTGGTTTCAGTCTTGGCAGCGACCGTCAGGTCACGGGGACTGTGTGAAGGGTGGGGCACGCCTTTTAGCCAGGGAATCAATATTACGGGAATTATCCCCAACGCATAGACAAGGAACGGCATGTGCCAGTTTTTCATCGTGGCCAGCCAGCCGGCTATGAATGTCGCTAAGACCAGTACAAGATTGGATATGCCTGACTGGATGCCGAGCTGCCTCATCAGGGCCGGTTCTTTATATGAATCGGAAAGTAAGCCGGTTGAGAACGGGATTATAAGACCCGCACCTGCCCCCATGGCACAGCTTATTACTATCAGTTGTGTCATGGTTGAGGCAAACATATATGCTACCGTACTGCATGCGAAAATCAAGAGTCCTGCGGCTACAATGTTGATTCTGTGGGATGACATCGACAGTTTTCCCGAAAGCAGGACAAACGGTATGATCAACACATTAGGCAACATGGTGAGCAACTGTATCTCAAGATTTGAAACATGAGGGAATATAATCTTCAGGTTGTCAAGCATCGGCGAAACGGCAAGACCCGGGAGATTCACGATTAATGCCAATGACATAATCGATGCCCAGGTCATTGCCGAAATCGGCTTTTGGATTGTAGTTGCCATAGTGCAGGAAGCTAACTCCGTTATTCCTCTGCCTGTTCTTTGTCAAATTCCTTTTGAGCGGCTTCGAGCGCGGCGACAGATTTCGGATCCTTGTCCCAATGGAAGGGCACAAACTCGTTGCCGGGCATCAGCCATGATGCTTTTTTGAATTTCAGAATGATGAACGGCAACACGACAAACAGAACGACTCCGCCGATCAAAACAGAGAACCATACGGCGTGAGATCCCATGTTTATTGAATTTGTAGGCAGGAAGCTGAATACGAATGCCAGAAGCGAGCCGAGGAAACCGACTCCGCCTACAATCCAGATCAACCAGTTGCCTTTTGATCCGATGCGGAACGGACGTCTGGCGTTCTTCATGCTGTAACGGAGATATATTGCGGCCGCAAACATCAGTAGGTAAGCTATGAGGTAAAGAACGACCGTCAACTGCGACATGATCTGATAAAAACTCTGCACTGACGGCATCAAGATCATAATGAATGCGAGTATGGTGACAATGCCACCCTGCACGAAAAGAATGTTTTTTTGGACACCTGCCTTGTTCGTCTTCTGGAAGAAAGGAGGCAAATAGCCTGCACGGCCTACCGCAAACACACCTTTCGACGGACCTGCGACCCATGTCAGGACTCCGGCGAGAACACCGAATGCCAGACAGATTGCGATTACGGGTGACAGCCATTTGACGTGCAGGAACGCGAAATAATTGTCAAAGCCGACAAGCAGGCTCTGCACGAGATTGATATCTTTAGCCGGGATTACGATGCCGAGGGAATATGTGCCTACTATGAAGATCAACACAGTGATGATCGCGCCGATGAATACGGCTTTTGGATAATTGCGCGTCGGGTTCTTTATTTCCCTGACATGAATTCCCGACATTTCCATACCGGCATAGAAAAGGAAAATGGAGCATGCCAGCACGATATTGTTAAAATCAGAGAAATCGGGCCAAAAACTGCCATGGAGATTCATTTGGATCTGTCCGCCGGTGCATAAATATATTATTGCCAAAACGACAAGAAGAATTACGGGCGCGATTGTACCGACAATACCGCCGACCTTGGTTACTTTACCGACCCAACCCATGCCTTTCAGAGTTATGAGGGTCGCTATCCAATAGATCGCCAACATTACAACGATAGTGTAGATTTTGTTGGATGCAAGCGCCGAGTCTGTCGCCATATCCATGCCTATAAATGCGAGCGAAACAGTTCCGAACGTCAGGACAGTCGGATACCAGATTGTCGATTCCACCCATTGGAGCCAGATGGCGAGAAAACCTAATTTCTTGCCGAATGCCTCACCTACCCAACGGAACATGCCGCCTTGCTGGAACGGGAACATAGCGGCAAGCTCGGCCGCGATAAGTGATACCGGGATAAGAAATACTATCGCTGCGAACAGATAATAAAAAGCCGAACTGATGCCGTAAGTGGCTTCCGCGGGTAATCCGCGCAGAGAAACCACGGCGACAATATTCATAATGACCAGAGCTGATACGCCAAGTTTGGCCGCTCTCTTGACCGTCGCTTTTCCTTGAGAAGGGGCGGAAACTTTTGCCGAAGGTTCAGACATAATAAATTGTTTAAACGTTATACTATTTTATTTGATTGACTGTATGATAACACTCCCTCTATACAATCTCTACGGGATCGCTCTCAAATATGCCGAGTCCGAGTTTTGAGACTACGGCCTTTACGGCTGACTGCGCTTTCACGGAGTTTCCTGCGTCATCGAGTGGCGGTGCAAATGCCGCTATGCCCATTTTACCGGGAAGAACACCGAGTACGCCTCCGCCGACTCCGCTTTTTGCAGGGATTCCCGAAGTGTAAAGCCAGTCACCGGTATGTTCGTAAAACCCTACGGTGGCGATAAGTGACGTTATGCGGGCGCTTATGTCCGGGCAGAAAATCTGTTTGCCTGTCAGCGGATTGCGGCCTCCCGAAGCGATCGTGGCCGCCATCGCGGCGAGCTGCGACGTGGTAATTCCGAGAGAGCATTGGCGGGTATAAAGGTCGAGACTCATTGTCACGTCGTCATATATCCGGTTATAGTTTTTCAGCAGCCATGCTATCGCACGGTTGTTAAAGTTTGTCTCGCTTTCTGATTTATATAGTTCGTCGATAAGTTCGGGTGCCGATCCGCATAGATCGGTTATATTGTCGGTAATTGCTTTCCATTTGCCTTCGGAGTCGCCATTAGGAGAAATCATCGAACAAGCGGTGATCGCGCCTGCATTGACAAGTGGAGTCGACGGGTGGTCGTTTTCGAGCAATATAGCGAATATCGAGTTGAACGGAAGGCCGGTCGCATCCGCACCGATCTTATCCAGCACAGCTTGTGGACTTTGTTGACGCATGGCAAGTATCGCGGTAGGCACTTTCGACACGGACTCGATGCCGAAGCGATACTCCGTATCCCCGAACCCGTATGTTTCGCCGCTCGGCAAGGTCACTGTTATTCCGAACAGATTGCTGTCGACATTGGCGAGATATGGAATGTAATGTGCGTTTACTCCGCCACTTATACTTTTACAGTCGTTATATGCTTCTTCGACGGCATCACTTATCTGAGACTTTGTAATTGTCCGTTTCATATCTATGGGAGATTGTAAGTTCCTTTAAAAAATGAGGACGTCGGCAATTCGATCGTCTCGGTTAATTGCCGGCGTCCTCTCAAAAAAGTCAAATTCGTTTTATGATTCAGCGACCGGTATGATTAAAAGCTGTCGACTGCAGCGGAACGCTCTTTTCCATCTTGATGCGGGTCGTGGTCGGATACTCCAGCGCTTCGAGATCTGTGATGGCAAAACGGATGTCGTTCAGGAGCTGGTCTGCCATATCGCGGCTGAATCCCTGTTTGCAAAGGACACGCATGACGACGATCTGCTCGATGTTGGCCGGCATTGTGTAAGCCGGTACCATCCATCCGCGCTGGGCGAGTTTGTCCTGAAGATCAAACAATGTCCATTTTGCAGTCTTCTGATATTCGGGCTTCATAAGCCATACGGTGATCGGGTTGGGAACGTCTTCGCTATAGTTTTGGAACGGAGCCATTTTAGCTATTTCTTCATGAAGATACTTGCAGACGGAAATCGAATTGTACTGTACGGCCTTGTAGCCTTCGAAGCCTAATCGGATGAACTGATAATACTGACCCAGGATCTGAGCGGCAGGACGCGAGAAGTTCAAGCCCACCTGACTGATCTCGGCGCCGAGATAGTTGACACTGAAGCTCATAACATGGGGCAAGTACTTTTTGTCCTTCCAGCACACCCATCCGAGTCCGGGATATACGAGACCGAATTTGTGACCTGATGTCGAGATTGATAGAACCCATTTAAGGCGGAAGTCCCATTTGACTTCGGGGAAGAGGAACGGCAGGATGAAACCGCCGCTGGCTGCGTCGACGTGGATTGGGATGTCATAGCCTGTCTTGGCGTTGTAGGCGTCAAGAGCTGCATCAAGAGCCTCTACATCATCGTTAAGACCCGTCCATGTGACACCCTGGATAGGAACGACGCAGATCGTGTTCTCGTCACAAAGTTTAATCGCCTCTTCAGGATCGAGCGTCGTCTTGTCAAGTGTCAGAGGCACTGTCCTCATTTCGATCTGCCAGAGCTGTGCGAATTTCTCCCAGACAATCTGATAGCCTGTCGAGATCACGAAATTAGGTTTGTCAAACGGTTTGCCTGCGGCCTTGCGACGTTCGCGCCATCGTATCCATGCAGCAATGCCACCGAGCATACATGCTTCCGACGAACCGATAGCCAGCGCACCCGTTTTCCATTTAGACTGTTCGGGTGTATTCCATAGATTGGCCATAATGTTGATACATTTGGCATTCATATATGCAATACGTGGATATTCGGTTTCATCGATATAGTTGATGTTGATGGCTTCGCTCATCAGTTTGGTGGCGTAGTCATCCATATATGTGGTGACGAATGTCGCAAGATTCAGACGTGGCTGCGTCTGTGCGAAAGTTTCATCCTTCACCATCTGATATGCCACTTCCGGCGTTGTCGGTCCGTCAGGTATTTTGTCTACTGGCGCGGGTGATAGCATTGTATCGGTTGCGAATACATCTGATTTCGCATCGCCTTTTCTAAAATCAGGGTCAATCATAACTTGAAAATTTAAAGGAAAAAATATATTGTTCTATTTGGATTTGCCATCTGTAAATGTCTTACAATCATGTTGTATATAATTCATTAAGAATAGCCGCTAATGCCGGTGTTCTTAGTTATAACAATATGAATTGCTTTAAGTTTATGATTTGTCCGGATAGGCGTATGGGATTTGGAAAAATTTCAGTAAAAATCTTACCATATTTCATGATATTAAATTAAGTTATTGCGAAGTAGCTGAAAACTGCACACATTAATAGTATGCTGTTTTCAGCAATGTAAAAGGCACACCTGATTTAGCAAGGTGAAACAAGAACAGAAAGATATTGCGGGTAGTCAAATCCGTCGGTTCCTCCCCACGGATCCGGTGTCAATTAAGTTGTGTCCGATATTGATTGGGTGTCGAGCCTGTCATTCTTTTGAACCAGCGGCTGAAATGTTGCGGATACCGGAAACCGAGGCTATATGATATCTCGCTGATCGACATGGAGCTGCCGATAATCTGATTTTTTGCCACATTGGCCATCTTATGATGGATATGCTGCAGCGCCGACATGCCTGTCTCTTTGCGCAAGAGATCGCTGAGATAGTTTGCTGATATACATAGTTTGTCGGCGCAATACTGCACTGTCGGAGATCCATTTTCGGCAGGCGCGGAAGAGACTAAATAGCTGTCGATCAACTCTTCAAACCGTGCCATCAGGTCGCTGTTGGCATTCTCGCGTGTTATAAACTGGCGGTCATAATAGCGGACGCAGTAATCAAGCAACAGTTTGATTTTGTCGATTATCAGCGATTTGGTGTGCTTGTCAATCGGATGTTGCAGTTCGTCACTGATCTGCGCTATCGAATCGACAACAGTCTTACGCTCCTGTTCCGACAGATGCAGGGCTTCGTTGGCATTATAGGAGAAATACGAATACTCCTTGATGGCTTTCGCGAGATGCGTTCCTCGTAGAAATTCGGGATGAAAAGCTACAATCCAACCTTTCGGCAGGTGTAACCGGCCGTCGTCGTCGGCTCCCATTACCTGACCCGGGGCAATGAAAATCATTGTCCCTTGCTGATAGTCATAGACGCTTCTGCCGTATTTCAATGTGCCGCATTCCAGATCTTTCAGCAGTATAGCGAAGATATTGAAAAACTTCCGGCCATATCTCAACGGTTTGGCTTTGCGGCAGTCGATTACTGTCACCAACGGGTGAGGGGTCTCGACGCCGAAATAGTCGTTGTACTCTTGAATGGTGTCGATTCTGTTGATTTCTTCCATATGCAAAATTAATTATTTTCTGACAAAGTTAGATCTTGTTCAATAACAGAAGTGAGAAATTACCGGCTGTGGATTTTCGAGCTGCAGAGAAGACACCTTGCAAAAGTAGTTTAAATTAAGGAGCTGTAAATAACAGTCGGATGCCCCTTGTCGATATACGACGCGAAATATTCAGTCATTTATCTCGATAAACCTGATTTTTGCAAAGCAAAGCGACTTTGTTACCGATTTCACTCCATAGATGAAATTGGTCATCCAATCAGCGATTTTGATACATGTTATTTTATCTTGAGGCTATAATTTTGCACCGGACAAAAATCCGGATAGTGTATATTTAACCTGAACGGCAGGTTCAATGAAGGCACTTTTTGTGTGAAAAGGAATTGGATAATAAATAAAAACTGATTATGAAGAAATACATCATTCTCTTATCTCTAATATTCAGTGTAATGGCGATACAGGCTAAGACTTTAGTGGCATATTACAGCTATACCAACAACATCCACCGCGTTATAAGTGAACTGACAGTGCAGATCCAAGCCGATGTAATCAGGATTGAACCGGTTGAGAAGGGGCTTGACTATGCGGCAGATAACTATGCGATAGGCAGTGAGCAGATAGCCGCGATCCGAGCCAAACCCAATGATGCCTCCTCATATCCCGCAATTGACCCGGTGACGGTCAATTGGGACGAATATAACACGGTTATAATAGCCACTCCTCTTTGGTGGGGCAACATGGCAGCGCCCATGCAGACATTCCTGTTTCATAACGGAGCATCCCTTGCCGGTAAAAATATAGGGCTGATAGTGTCGAGCGCAAGTAGCGGAATATCGGGAGTCGAGGCCGATGCAAAACGGCTTATCCCTGAAGGCATATTCTTGTCACCGAGTTTGTGGATACGTTCCTCGCAGATTTCATCGGCGTCACCTCTCTTGTCGGCGTGGCTGAATGGAATAGATTATAACGATCTCACACATAATGATATGGATGACAAACTATCAATAAGCGTAAACGGTCGCGCATTGACCGCCTCGATTGTTGACAACAGTTCGACGAGGGCATTGAAAGAGTTGCTTGCCGACGGGCCTGTAACTATACACATGTCGGACTATGGCAATATGGAGAAAGTAGGGCCATTGCCGCAGTCGCTCCCGACTAATGACGAACGGATAAATACCGTAGCCGGTGATCTGATACTTTATCAAGGAAGAAATTTCGTAATCTATTACGATACAAACTCATGGAATTTCACTCGTCTTGGGAAGATAGACAATATCAGCTCCGGGGCTGCGCTTAAAGGCTTGCTTGGAAACGGTGATGTTGATGTCACGCTTGCCCTGTCGGGTTCATCGGGAATAGATGGTGTCATGGCCGACGGCAGCCATCCAACAGGCATTTATGACCTGAAAGGTGTTCGCGTAACACCACCCGACAATGACCCCGACCGATTACCCGCCGGAATCTATATCATAAATGGAAAGAAAACAATTTTACAATAAGATGCGAATGAAAAATCATGCAATAATACTGACAGCAATTATTTCGATAATCACAAATACGAATGTTATGGCACAGCAGAAGATAACCCAGACCGCTGGGCGCACTGTACTCGGCGATTTCGCTCCGGAATTCGCGGAGCTTAACGACGATATCCTATTCGGCGACGCCGTATGGAATGACTCCACGCTTTCGCTTCACGACCACAGCATGGTCACAATCTCTATCCTTCTCGGAAAAGGTCTGATAGATTCCTCGTTCCGTTCACATCTTGAGATGGGGAAAAAGCATGGTATTACACGGAAAGAAATTGCAGCTTTACTTACTCAGGCGGCTTTCTATGCCGGATGGCCCAACGCTTGGGCCGGCTTCCGTGTCGCAAAAGAGGTCTGGGCGGATCCGACAGATGCAGCGACCGAAAAAGAACGCTTCCAGCAGGAAATGATATTTCCGGTAGGCGAACCGAATACGGCATATGCCAGATACTTTCACGGTAACAGTTACCTTGCCCGCATCTCCGACTCGCAGATACCTTTCTTCAATGTCACCTTTGAACCGGGTTGCCGCAACGACTGGCATATCCACCACGCCACAAAAGGCGGCGGTCAGATGCTTGTAGGCGTTGCCGGCCGTGGCTGGTATCAAGAGGAAGGGAAACCCGCACAGGAGATATTTCCCGGCACGGTAATCCATATTCCCGCCAACGTGAAGCATTGGCATGGCGCTGCCGCCGACAGCTGGTTTGCGCATCTTGCTTTTGAGATACCGGGTGAAAACGCCTCTAACGAATGGCTTGAGCCTGTCGCTGACGACGAATACGCCAACCTCAAATAATCCGGTGAAATTATAGATGGTGAAATTATAGATAATGTAATAAGGCCTGTTTAGGTTAATATCAAACGGGCATTGATTCTTGTGTCCGGTTTTTGCGCATGAGTTTTGCTTGGCGGCGCTCCATGTCGCGAAGCTGCCGGATGGACATGGTTTTGCGGGCGGGCTGTCCGGCCGGCTCTGATTTCTCGAACAACTTGGATAGCTCTGACAAGTCGGCCGGCTCTGACTTTTCGGACTTCTCAGACTTTTCGGATCTTTCGGACTTTTCTGAGAAGCCAGACTTGTCTGAAATGTCTGATCGCTCAGGCTCATTGACTGCGATCTCGGATGCTGCGAGGGCTGCGAGGGCGTTGTTGACACTCTTTGTGGCGTCATCGGCCACGACGAGCACAGACAGCCGGCCTTTCACCTGCAGGGCGACAAGACGCTTCATCAGGTAGGCGACCGAGGCGTTGCGGCCGAACGACAGAGCCGCGATGCGGCTCACCGAGTCGATGACGAAGGTGCGGATCGACGTTGTCCTGACGGCCTGTTCAATGGCCTCGAACACGAGGTCGGCGTAGTCTGACGTATCGTCGATCGACTCGAATTCGGGCGTGAACATGTAGAGGTTTTCGTGGCCTGCGTCGCTGCCGGCCAAACGGCCTAAGCGGTCTCCGGCATTGACATAGAGCACTTCGCGGCCGCCGCGAGCGATGTCGAGAGCGATGTCGAGCGCCCCGGCCGATTTGTCGAGCGCCCGCGGGCCGTGGATAAGAGCTGTCGTTGCCTCACGCCAGACCTTACCGTAGAGATAGACTGTCTTTGTGACTTCACTGAAAAATTTTGTCGATGAGATGAATTTGTGATCCATAGGTTATATAAGTGTTGAGTGTTGATTTATTTCTGTCGCAAAGTTATATCAGGAAAGCGCCGCATATTGAGCGAAATCGACCGGCCCGTCGGTTTTGCACTCGTTAACACCGGAATGCAGCTGCAAACCAATAGATTGCCGTGAAAAAATATTCGATATTTTTTAGTCTCAGGTCGCGCGAGTCGTGACATAACTGTGTGATAATAGAGCAAAAAAATCAGATTGTCAGTGTTATGTGCGAACCTAAAAGCCTGCTGGAGTGTTAGGATGTTGAAAACAAAATTAATTTGATTCAGTTAAATGTTTGATTAATTTATAAGTTGTTTGATTATGAAAAAGCTTTATTACGTGCTCCTTATGGCGTTGCCGGTTTTATACTTCGCATCATGTGATGATGATAACAACCTTCCGGATGTCGATGTCTCGATTCAGGTTGATGGCGGAGTCAGCGTCGACGGTAAGATCTATGTCGTGCAGGGCGACACTCTCAAAGTCGAAAGCATCAATGTTATCAATAATGAGGAAGGCAAGGAAGCTATCATCACTTCGGCTACCTATTCATGGGACTACCGTTATGCGGGGGTATCGATCACTCCTCCGTTCGGAGCTCAGTTCGTGACCGATGATATGCCACTCGGTCAGCATCTGATGCAGATCGAATGCCCGTTGTATGCAGTCGATAAGTCACCTGCTATGATGTATATGGCCTACAAAGTGGATATCGTTGAAACAGCAGATGATATCCCGGATGGAGTAGCGTCCACGATTGTGAAGGTAGATCCGGGTATAAAGGAGAATTAACAGCATCTCTGACCTATAGATATAGAAAAAATGTCGCCGACTGACTGTCTGCGACATTTTTCTATTTTTTGGGGGAAGGGTGGAGTGTCTGAACGTTATTTTTCAATCGATTTCAGTTCCGACAGCATGCGCCGGGCTCTTATGTGATTTTTTATACACTTTTTAGTTCCGATTATTCCACCGACAATTGCGCCTATCACTCCTCCGGTGACAATACTGTAGTCGCCGAATAAAGACATTTCGTAAAATATATCAGTGAGCAAGATGGCGGCCGCAATAAAACACACGATAGTCGCACGGTTTTGATATAGCACGATTTTTGAAGCGTGAGTCAGAGCTTCGACAGTCGAGACCGCCGAATAATTAATTTGTTTAACAAATTTTCTGAACCATAGATCCCAGCATCCGACCACGATGCCGAACAATCCGTAGGCTATGCACAAAGCTATCGAGGCATCAATGGCTCTGTAAAGGAAAAACGCGAATAAAGGGAAAGAGAATCCGAAATAGCCCACGCGATAGCTTCGCGCGAGTTTCTGCTGGTTGTTAGTCACGCGTTGTGTGGCAAGACATCTGGTAAGTTCCAGATTTTTTTGTCTCAACGCCTCATTCTCTATGATGAGAGAGCGCCATTCGTCTTTTATTTGTTCAAGGTCAATCATTTTATCAGAGTTCAGACATTTTCGACATTTTTTCTTTTATGCGATGCAATTTTACAGCGACGTTGGCATGAGAAATGCCTGTGATCGATGCTATCTCTTCATAGCTTTTTTCATCAAGCCATAATGTTATTATAGCTTTTTCGATCGGGTTAAGCTTCGAAATCAGATATTGCAACTGCTTGTAATCGGCAAGTTTGCCGGAGTCATCATCGGTTGTGACAGGCATATCAGGCTCAAGTGAGATATTATTGGCGTGTTTCTTGTTCCGTCGGTTCCAGGTTATGCAGGTATTGATGGCCGCGCGGTAGATCCATGTCGAGATCTTGGCGTCGCCTCTGAATTTGTCAAAGCCGTTCCATAGATTGATGACCGTTTCCTGGTAAAGATCATCGAAGTCGACGGATGGTGATGAATATATACAGCACACCTTGGCGATAACCGACTTGTGTCTGTCGAGAACTTCCAGAAAACGCTTGTCTTTGTCGTTGTTGTTTTGCATTACAGATATATGACGCGCGTATATACAAAAAATTACACCAAAAATAGATCTGATGTAATTTTTTTAAGGGCCGGTAATCTATATTTGAAAAATATCCGGATATGTTTTTATCATACAGATTTCGTCTGTCCGCTTGTTTCATCCTGAGGAGAATCTTCTTCCGGTCCTTGACTTCCGTCTCTTTACCAGGCATTTCTACAAACACTTAGTATTTTTGGTATAAATAGTCAATAAAATGAATGTCCGGAAAATATAGACCGGACATTCATTTGTTGGATCTCATTTATCGATTAGATCCTTTGATTTTCGAGAGGAGATATCCTGTGAAATCTTTGTTGGATCTGAGGTCTTCGACTGAGAGGTGCATTCTGTAACGCCAGTAGTGACGCGAGTTGGACGGTACATTGATCTGCTCTTCGCGTGGGTTTGTACGGCGCAGTGAACCGTCGGTCGACAGCCAGTCCTGAAGCGGAATGATGCAGAACATCGACGGTGATTTGAGATGCAGGTCTATAATGCGGTCGCATATCCATGGCTCGGCGTAATAGGGGGCCTCGCCGCTTTCGTGGAGAACAGTATTGTAGAATTCCTGAGACTGTGCGTGATCTTCTTCCCACCATTGGCGTATGCCGCCCATGTCGTGGGTCGAAGTGGTGCAGACACTGTAGTAGGGATATTGCCATGTGTTGCCGAAACGCGATCCGGGATCTTTGGGCATACGTTGGATTTCAAGAGACAATATCTCGAGTTTCTCCATCACGGCCGGAACGCAGGCAGGGATCATGCCGAGATCCTCTCCGCATACAAGCATGTCGGTGGCATCGATGAGCGGTGGAAGTTTCCACATAGCTTTGCCATACCAAAAATCATTGTGACGGCAATAGAAGAAATCGTTGTACAGGCGATCGAAGCACCATCGTTCATAATCGTTCAGTGATCTGTAGGCAAACGTATATTGGGCTGATATTCGCGGATGATATTTGCCTTTTTCGTAAGGATCCTCGATAAACAGCACATTGTCAATCAGTCCGAGCAGAGCATCGCAGATCCTGGAGTTTTTATCTGATTTTTCCTGACGCTCAAAGAAGTCGGCAACTTTGTTCTGAGTGGAATACTCGTCTTTGAGCTTATAGCGTCCTTCTCCTGCCGGCAATAAGAATTTATCACGAACTTCGTCGGTGAACTCTCCGAAAAAGTCGTATAGAAACCAGTCCATGATAAGGGGATTGGTCTGGACTTCAGGATTAATCCAGAAATCATAGCTGTATTTCAACTCGTCGGGAGTAAACGGAAGAGCAGGATTGAATATGCCAAGCAGGCCGTGGATTGCGTCAGTCGGGATCTGCCAGATACGGAAGAAACCGAGTATATGGTCAATGCGGTAGGCATCGAAGTATTCAGACATTTTTCTAAAACGCGACTTCCACCATGCGAAACCGTCACGGCTCATTTCCTCCCAGTTGTAAGTAGGCAACCCCCAGTTCTGGCCGAGGACAGAGAAGTCATCCGGTGGTGCTCCCGCCTGACAGTCGAGGTTGAACAGCCGTGGATTAAGCCATGCGTCGACACTTGTGCGAGAGATTCCGATAGGGATATCGCCTTTAAGTGCTACTCCCTTGCTGTTGGCGTAGTTCTTGGCTGCGTGCATCTGTTTGTCGAGATTGAACTGCAGGTAGTAGACAAAATTAATCTCATAGACATTGTCGCATACCAACCGCTCGACTTTTTCGGCATCGTAATCCGCATACTCGCCCCATTTTGTGTAGTCAGGCGTATCGAATTTATCGCGCAGCACACAGAATGCGGCGTAGGGTTTGAGCCAATATTCGTTTTGAATTACAAAATCTTTGAATTCTTTTGACGACATCACTTTTTTGCCTTCCTGAGCGAATATTTCACGTGCGAATTCCATTTTTCCGTTGTTCACACGTTCATAATCTATTTCTTTTAAGGCGTTGAGCTCGCGACCAAGACTGTCGTAATAGGCCTGACGGTCTGCATCAGCCAGAGTGCCGAGTTCGCTCAGGCGTAGAAACATCGGATGAAGCGCAAAAGTTGAATTTGCCTTGTAAGGGTATGAGTCAACCCACGTGCGGGTCATCGTTGTGTCGTTGATCGGCAGAATTTGCAGAACTGTCTGTCCGGTTTCGGCGCACCAATCGACCATATCATGGATGTCGCCGAAATCGCCGACTCCGAAGTCGTTTTCCGTTCGGATTGAGAATACCGGTATTGCAGTGCCGGCTCCTTTCCACGGCGAAAGAGGATTGATAAATCTGAGTCCGGCGATTATTGTTGCGCGATCTGCTTCGGCTGCTATTCCGATATAGCGGTTGGCTCCACCTTCCCAGGCCACGAGTCCGCCTGTCGCGGCATCAAGAATGACAAATTTATATTCTGTCGACGGAGTCAGGCCCTTGGCCGGAAGATTTACGGTCCAGACAGGGTAGGAGACATCACTCATCCTGACGGCAGACCTGACGTTCCAGTTACCTAACTCTGCAGCTGAACCGCAGACAGCAAGTACCTGATCGGCTTTTACCATAGGAGCGGCAACCTGAAGTTGCAGCTTGCCTATGGCCGGTTTGGGCGCCTTGCCCGAGATTTTGCGCTTGCAGATGCAATCGGTAAACGCGGAAGAATAGTAGGGCTTGTCCCAGGGCTGATCCTGCCAGCGGTCGTAAATCACATATTCGTTTGTCTTGGCGTCGGCTGAAAAGCGATGAGGATTACCCCATTCATTTGCGGTTATGCCATTATCGTTGCGGACGACATAACGGTAGTCGAAGCACTTGACATCGTCCGGGATATCAATGGCAACGGACCAATGCTCGGAGTCTGTTATCGAAAGTTTGAGCGCATGGCTGACATCATCATTTCCAAGAGCCGGGATGTTGCCGTAAATAAAGACAGATTCGCCCCATGTGGTGCGGTAATCGACATGAAATATAAGTTTCATGGTTGATGGAGGATTACTTGATGTTAGTAAGTTGATAGAATCTCAAATCGAATTGTTCGTAAAAGTAGAAAGATTAGCTGACACGACCAAATTTTTTCACCTTAATTTGATAAAAGTGAATTTGGCCGCGGCTCCCGCGCATTGTCTATGGGTTTAGCTCTGATTTCAGATATGGAGCTGTCGGTGAATCAAGTCCGGCAAGCTGTTCGGGAGTGCCTTCGGCAATGATGTTTCCGCCGTTGTCTCCGCCGCCGGGTCCCATGTCAATGATATGGTCGGCGCATTTCAGTATGTCGAGATTGTGTTCTATGACAAGAACGGTATTGCCTTTGTCTACAAGACGGTTGAGAATGTTCAGGAGCGTGTTGACATCGTCGAAATGCAGGCCGGTTGTGGGCTCGTCGAGTATGAAGAGAGTGCGGCCGGTGTCTTTTTTTGCAAGTTCGGTCGCGAGTTTCACTCTCTGATTTTCGCCTCCGGACAGGGTCGATGACGGTTGTCCGAGTCTGATATAGCCGAGACCGATATCCTGGAGGACCTTGATTTTTTTCAGAATTGAGGGTATGCCGGCAAAAAAATCAACAGCTTGATTGATGGTGAGATCCAGCACGTCGGCGATTGATTTGCCTTTGTAACGAACTTCGAGAGTCTCGCGGTTGTAGCGTTTGCCGCCGCAGACCTCACAAGGCACGAGTACATCAGGCAGGAAATTCATCTCGATTGTCTTGTAGCCGTTGCCGCTGCAGGCCTCACAGCGTCCGCCGGCCACGTTAAACGAGAAGCGCCCGGGTTTGTAGCCCCGGATCTTGGCTTCAGGCAGCGAGACAAACAGCGAACGGATATCGGAGAACACACCTGTATAAGTAGCCGGATTTGATCTGGGTGAA
This sequence comes from uncultured Muribaculaceae bacterium, assembly GCA_964018265.1. GTDB lineage: Bacteria > Bacteroidota > Bacteroidia > Bacteroidales > Muribaculaceae > CAG-873. The sequence goes on along the minus strand of CAXHOY010000014.1, from coordinate 68,704 downwards.
CGCCCGAGCGGCGACTGGTCTACGGTAACGACTTTGTCGATATTCTCGATCCCTGTAATTTCTCTATACGGCAACGGCTGCATTGTTGAACGATAGAAGTGCCGGCTCAGGATCGGCTGCAGAGTGCCGTTGACCAGCGATGATTTTCCGCTGCCCGAAACACCGGCCACGCATGTAAGTGTGCCTAACGGAAGAGTAAAATCCACGTTGCGCAGGTTGTGGCCCTTGCATCCGAGCAGACGTATCGTCTTACCCGATCCCTCGCGGCGTTTGCCCGGGACGATTGCTTTCTGCCCGTTGAGATATCGGGCTGTCAGAGTATCTGAGCGAAGCATCTCGGCCGGTGTGCCCTGAAATACTACCTCACCGCCTTTGCGCCCTGCGGCTGGACCTATGTCGACGACATAGTCAGCCTCGAGCATGATGTCTTTGTCGTGCTCGACGACGATGATCGAATTGGATGCATCGCGCAGGCGTTTGAGCGAGTCTATAAGTCTGTGGTTGTCGCGTTGATGCAGACCGATACTCGGCTCGTCGAGTATGTAGAGCACATTGACAAGTTCAGAGCCTAACTGAGTGGCAAGCCTTATGCGCTGGCTTTCTCCGCCGGAAAGTGTAGCCGAGTTGCGGTTGAGCTGCAGGTAGTCAAGTCCGACGTCGACAAGGAATCCGAGGCGGTTGCCTATCTCCTTTATTATCTCTGACGCAATGGCCCTGTCTTTTGAATCGAGACGGTCAAGCACCGTCTTGGTCCATTGATGGAGTTTGCCGATATCGAGTCTGGTGAGGTCGGCTATATTCTTGTCATCGATAAAGAAATGAAGTGCCTCGCGGTTGAGGCGGTCGCCGTTGCACTCGGGGCAGACGATGCGGGAGAAAAACTGACCGCTCCATTTTTGGGCGGCCGAGCCGGCGTCGTCGCTTTGCTGCATCTCGATATATTTGACCAGCCCTTCGTAAGAGGTGAAATAATTTGTGGTGCTGAGGGTGTCGTTTTTCAGCACGAGTCGCTCGTTGGTTCCGTTGAGGATGTCGTTGAGGCACTCTTCGCCGAGCTGTCTGACCGGCGTTTTGAGATCAAATCCGTATTTCTCGCATATCGCGGAGATCTGCCAGAAAATCATAGAGTTCTTGTATTTGCCGAGCGGTAATATGGCTCCGTCGTGGATTGATAAGGATTCATCGGGAATGATCTTTGAGCGGTCCACGATATTGACAAATCCCAGACCTTTGCAGCCCGGGCAGGCGCCTTGAGGCGAGTTGAACGAGAAATTATGCGGCGCAGGCTCGCTGTATGATATTCCGGAAACCGGATCCATCAGCTTCTGGCTGTAGTGCGAGATTGTGTCGGCCTCGACATCATAGATCATCAGCTGTTTGTCGCCTTGACGGAGCGCGTCGGCGACAGTGTCGTGAAGGCGTCTGATGTCTTTAGCAGCGACTTTTAGACGGTCGACAACGAGTTCGATGCTGTGGTTTTTATAACGGTCGAGTTTCATGCCCGAGGTGATTTCGGTCAGTTCTCCGTCAAGTCTGACGTGCAGAAATCCTTTCTTGCGCAGTGTTTCGAACAATTCTTTGTAGTGGCCTTTGCGGTTGTTGACCAAAGGTGAGAGGATATAGATCTTACGACCGCCAAACTTGTCGAGTATCAGGCTGACAATCTTCTCTTCGGTATATTTCACCATCTCCTCTCCGCTGATGTAACTGCGCGCGTGGGCGATGCGGGAAAAAAGCAGTCGCAGATAATCATATATCTCAGTCGTCGTGCCGATGGTGCTTCGCGGATTCTTGTTGATAGTCTTCTGCTCTATGGCGATCACCGGGCAAAGTCCGCCGACATGGTCGACATCGGGGCGCTCGAGCGAACCGAGCATATTGCGCGCGTAAGACGAAAATGTTTCGATATAGCGTCGCTGGCCTTCGGCATAGATTGTGTCAAAAGCCAGCGATGATTTCCCGCTTCCGCTTAATCCCGTGACAACGGTCAGTGAGTTATGGGGTATGTCGACATCTATATTCTTGAGGTTATTGACCCGCGCGCCTATGACGCTCAGCGATGTCTGACATGATTTATCTGTGGTCTGTGATGTATTACTCTTAACTTTAGTCATGAATATGAAGAAAGGATTAATTTACCCAGGCTTTGTTGTAGACAGATCCGGGCTGTTTCGAGCGATAAAGAGAGTCGCTCTTGGGGATGCGGACTTTGTAGGTCCTGCCGTTTTTGTTTGTGAGCGAACGTGATCTTATCCATGGATTTTCTTCTTTCAGCTGTGCATAGCTGATGCCTTGCGACTTAGCCCATGCAGCCCAGTCTTCAATCGGCCCGCTGACCTCGACGGTCCTGCAGTCGGTATTTCTGTACAGTTGGTCGGCCCCGAGCCGATAGCCGTAAGCTCCCGGGTTTTCGAGTATGGCTTTGATAGCCATAATTCTGAAAACATATCTTGAGGTCTCGTCGTTGAGATACAGATCAAACGAATTGTCGGAAATCTGTTTGTCAAGTTCGGTGGAGATGCGCCCCATACCGGCGTTGTAAGCTGCCATCACTGTGGGCCAGTCACCGTATTTCTCATAGGCTTTCTTGAGGTAGCGACATGCGGCGCGCGTAGCCTTTTCGATGTTATAGCGTTCGTCAACCTCGTCGTTGACCTCAAGTCCGTACTCCTTGCCTGTCGAGGCGAGAAACTGCCACAATCCGGCTGCTTTTGCCGGCGAATAGGCTCTTGGGTTGAGAGTGCTTTCGGCGCAAGCGAGGTATATGACGTCGGCAGGTATACCATTGGCTTTCAGGATTGGCGCGATAATTGGAAAAAACTTGTTGGCGCGCTTTAACATGAGCATGGTATTGCCGTGGCTGTAGATGAGAGATGTCAGTTCCCGGTCAAATCGCTCGTACATGTCGTTTCGGTCAAGATTGATCTTTTTTCCGCAGAATGACATGTGTGACGGTATATCGGGGCTGATCACCGGGGCGAAACCATGCGAGGCAGGTTCGGGCAGGGGCTCGGCGTTAGATAAAACGGGCTGCCATAAGAGTGACGCCGTGATTATCGATACGGATGCAAATATTGTCGAGAGTGTATGTTTCATGTCCTATTGAAAAATTTGAGAAAGAGAGGATATGTTTCGCTCAGTCAGTGACCGGGCCTGATTCATTAATGTTTTTGGCGTTGATAATGTTTATATCGCCGCTGAGTTTGTAGTCGCGGCCGTCAGCGCCGCGAGCCTTGATGACATAATAATATGTACCCGCGGGTACATATTTGCCTTTGTACTTTCCATCCCAGCCGATAGAAGGATCTGTGAACGAGAATATTTCCGTCCCCCATCTGTTGAAGATGTGGCAGTCGAACGAAATAATAGACTTATAGCTTACTTTCCATTCGTCGTTGACTCCGGGCGAAGATTGCGGAGAGAACGCATTAGGGCATAACAGACTTGACTCGCCGATTGTAACCTCGTAGGAAGGACTGAAATATTCGCATTGTCCGGAGGCGTCGGCTGCAAAGAAGCGGACATAGACGGTGCCTTGCTCCCGAAATGTGTATGTGAGGTCAGTCTGAGTGTAACGGTCGTCAATCGGATCGAATTCAGGATTTCGGGCAAGCTGCCATTCGTGGAATGAAACGGCATCGGTAATTGCGGCAGAGAATGTGATCTCACACGGCGCTGATCCTCCAAGCGAGGCACCCGCCGCAGTCTGCTCGTTGTCGTTGTCACGCTCGGTCTGCTCTGCTGTTGTCTCGGCTGAGACCGAAACGGTTGAGTACGGCATGGATTCAACTGTCTGCCCGGCCTTCCATTCCTCAAGGAAGCGGTCGCCGCTGAGAGTGAATGTCGTGTTGCAGTATGGAGCATCAACGGTGATGACCGGTCTGATATACGGAATGGTCTGCACTGTCTCTGTCTGACTGTATGTGCCGTTGTCGGCGTCATAGGCGAGGGTGTTGTAGCTCAATTTCAGATCACGGCTGATTTCTACCCCGCGTCCGTTGATTGTGTAGCAAACGATGCGGTCGCCCGAACCGTCTACATCAAGTTCTGTCATGCTGCAGTCTTGCTGATTTGCTGCCGGAGTGATCGAATTGAGTTGCAGACGATGGTTTGAGTAGTTTACAATCCAGTAATAATGAGATCTTCCGCCTGTTTCAACAACGTAGCCGCAATCTTCGCTACCGAGACTTATTGATTCAGACACACCGATTTCCTCGGCGTAAGCCGCTCCGTTTGATCCGAAACGTGACCATTTCACGGCTTCTCCCGTATGGAACGAGATTGTCATACCAGCTGATGATCGGATAACATATATATTCTCCAGACCTGTCGACGGCTCAGGACTGACAGGCACAGGCTTGTCTTGTGTATCGGAAAAAGACAGCTGTGCATTGGAGCAAAATGATATGGCAACGGCGGAGATGGCGATAAGAGCGTACTTCATATGTGTTTCAGTCTGTAATACAAAGATAACGAAAAAATAGTTGAGTGCAGTATGCCAAAAGCCGATTTATAAAAATTTAAGAGCCTTGTTGTAATACAGAAAGGAGCCGCGACAGTGGCGGCTCCTTCACAGATATGGTCTGCTCTGTAATCAGGCTTTGTAATATTCGAGCTGATCGGGAGTGAAATTCGCGATGAAGGCGGAGTGTTTGTTGACTTCGGCCTGAGCGAGTTTGTTGTAGACAGTGGCTGATTTGACAAATGTATTGTTGCGCTGCGCATCGGAAAGAAGAAGATAGCCCATGACAATGCTGCCGGCCATCTCGACCATGCGGCGAGCCATAAAGTCGGTGTATGCCGGTTCGTTGACCGCGGTTACGGCATCTACGGCTTTCTCATACTTTTCGGTCATCGAAACCAGATTGTCCTTGAGGCCCTGAAGTTCGGGCTTGACATCCTGAGCGGCATAGCTGTCGATGAGAGCTTTGTATGTGCCGGTGGTGACGTGGCGGATGGCGGCCACTACCTGGAGCTGGGTCGTGCCTTCGTAGATCGAAGTGATGCGCGCGTCGCGATAGAGACGTTCGCAGGCATAATCTTTCATAAAGCCTGAACCGCCGTGAACCTGGATGCAGTCATAGGCGTTCTGGTTGCAGTATTCGCTGCCCAGGCCTTTGGCCATGGGGGTGAGTGCGTCAGCGAGTTTGCTGTAGTGTTTCATATCGGCGCGTTCGTCGGCTGTAAGGCTACGCTCTTTGGCGATGTCTTCATAAATCTTGTACATGTCGACGAAGCGTGAGCACTCATAGAGGAGCGCGCGGCTTGCATCAAGTTTGGCTTTCATTACAGAAATGATTTCTGCAACAGCCGGGAATTCGATAATGGCTTTGCCGAACTGCTTGCGGTCTTTTGCGTATGCGAGGGCTTCGCGATAAGCGAGCTCGCTGACGCCGACAGATTGGGCTGCGATGCCGAGACGGGCACCGTTCATAAGTGCCATCACATACTTGATGAGGCCGAGACGACGGTTGCCGCAGAGTTCGGCCTTGGCGTTTTTGTAGACAAGTTCGCAAGTGGGTGAACCCTTGATGCCCATCTTGTTTTCGATGCGTCGCACGTTGACACCGCCGTCGCGCTTGTCGTAGATAAACATCGACAGTCCGCGGCCGTCCTTTGTACCTTCCTCAGATCGGGCGAGGACGAGGTGGATGTCGCTGTCGCCGTTGGTGATGAAGCGCTTTACGCCGTTGAGACGCCATGTGCCGTCTTCGTCTTGAGTGGCTTTGAGCATAACGGACTGAAGATCGGAGCCTGCATCGGGCTCGGTGAGGTCCATGGACATGGTCTCACCCTCGCAGACACGGGGAATGAAACGTGCTTTCTGATCTTCGTCGGCAAATTCATAAATGGTCTCGGCGCAGTCCTGAAGACCCCAGAGGTTTTCGAAACCTGTATCTGCGCGGCTGACGATATCGGCTGCCATTATGTAGGGGGTAATCGGGAAGTTGAGACCACCGAAGCGTCGGGGCATTGCCATGCCCATCAGACCTGCTTTGCGGCAGGCGTCAAGGTTGGCGACTGTTCCGTCGGCATAGATTGCGCGGCCGTTGGCACAGGAAGCGCCCTGATGATCGACACCTTCAGCGTTTCCGGCTATTAGGCCGCCGCAAAGGTCGCCGACGATTTCGAGAACTTTATCGTAGTTGTCCATGGCATCCTCGAAGTTGCGGGGAGCATAGTCAAATTTTTCGGCGTCAGAGAAATTTCTCTCTTTGAGCTCGACGATCTTCTGCATCAGCGGATGGCTGAGATGATGTTTCAGATCGGGATTGTCTGTATAGAAGTTAGCCATTGTTATCAGTTACTTGGAGTTCTTTTTGTAGTATTTGATGAGTTTGGGCACAATGTCTTCCATGTTGCCTGTGATCACGTAGTCGGCGATGGTGTTGATCGGAGCATCGGGATCATTGTTGATCGAGATGATGATCGAGCTTTCCTGCATACCTGCGATGTGCTGGATCTGGCCGGAGATGCCGCATGCGATATAGAGTTTTGGGCGCACGGTCACACCTGTCTGGCCGATCTGACGGTCGTGCTCGATGAAACCTGCATCGACAGCCGCACGTGAAGCGCCTACTTCAGCACCGAGTGTGTCGGCGAGGTCGAAGAGAAGCTGGAAATTTTCCTTGCTGCCGACGCCATATCCGCCGGCAACTATGATGGGAGCGCCTTTGATGTTGACTTTCGATTTCTCTATGTGGCGGTCGATGATCTCGACTACGAAGTCTTCGTCCTTGACATATTTCGAGGGTTCGAGGCTGATGACCTCGCCCTTGTAGTTAGTGTCGCGGATCTCTTTTTTCATGACGCCCTCGCGGACTGTCGCCATCTGGGGACGGCAGTCGGGATTGACGATGGTAGCGACAATATTGCCGCCGAATGCCGGGCGGATCTGATAAAGAAGGTCGGTGTATTCCTTGCCTGTCTTGGGGTCTTTGTGGTCACCTATTTCAAGTGATGTGCAGTCTGCCGTAAGGCCGCTGTGAAGGCAGCTTGACACACGGGGACCGAGGTCACGGCCGATGCAAGTGGCGCCCATGAGGCAAATCTGAGGTTTGATTTCCTTGAAAAGGTTGATCAGCACAGATGCATGGGGGTTGGAAGTGTAGGGGAACAGACGATTGTCCTCTACTTTATAGACTGTGTCGACACCATAGGGGAATACCTGATTTTCGATGCCGTCGAGTTTGCCACCGATGACTACGGCTTCAAGTTTCACTCCGAGACGGTCGGCAAGCACGCGACCTTTTGTGAGGAGTTCGAGGCTTACGTCAGCCACTTTGCCTTCGTCGTATTCGCAGTATACTATTAAATTATTTTGTTCTGCCATGATGATGTAAAGTTGGAGAGGCTATTAGCCGATAGTGTGATTAGTGATAAGTTCTTTGATGAGTTCTTCGATCTGCTCGTCGTTGTTTTCGAGACAGCGGCTTTCTTTAGCCGTGAATACGACGTTTTCGATTGCTTTAACCTTTGTGGGCGAACCGGCGAGACCGATCTGTTCGGGATCGGCTTCAACGTATGCCGCACTCCATTCCTCGATGTTCAGGTATGGACGTGCGTCGACGAATGCCTGATCATCTTCGCTGAGTTTGGCTTTTTCGCTCGGCGAGACGGCATATTTGTATTTCATCAGACGACGTGCGTTGCGCGGACGGCATTCGGCCGCCGAACCGTTGACTGTCACTACGCAGGGCAGAGGGGATACAACGGTCTCCACACCGTGTTCGAGGCGGCGGCGAACGGTGACTTTACCGTCTTTTATGCCGAGGATTTCTTCGGCATAGGTAACCTGGGGTATGCCGAGTTTTTCGGCGATCTGCGGGCCAACCTGGGCGGTGTCACCGTCGATGGCCTGGCGGCCGCCGAGGATGATGTCGTAGTTCCCGAATTTTTTCACGGCCTGAGCAAGGGAATAAGAGGTGGCGAGAGTGTCGGCTCCGCCGAGGCAACGGTCGGTGAGAACGATACCGGCATCGGCACCACGGAAAATGGCTTCACGGATAATCTCTGAAGCGCGGGGAAGGCCCATCGTAAGCAGGGTTACTTTAGATCCGGGATTCTCATCCTTGATGCGTAGAGCCTGTTCAAGGGCATTAAGATCTTCAGGGTTAAAGATAGCAGGCAGAGCGGCACGATTGATGGTGCCGTCTTCCTTCATCGCATCTTTGCCAACATTGCGGGTGTCAGGCACCTGCTTTGCGAGCACAATGATGTTTAAACTCATAATAAAGATATTAAATGAATTATTAAAATGATTTCTAAAATATAGTTACGTCCTGCAAAATTACGTAAAGCACTCGGTATTACAAAATTTATGCATTGCTTTCTGATATATGGACTGTGTTAAACTTTGTCACGACGGCTTTTCATTCATGGCTACTGCCGTCAAAACAGTGTGTGCAGACTTTGCATTTCGGCAGTCCGATGGCTTCGACAAGAGTCTCGAGAGTGCAGAAGCGGAGAGAGTCGAGGCCGAGATCTTTGCGGATTTCCTCCACCATGCGGCTATAGGCTTCTGAGCCGGCTTTTGTGAATTCGGCAAGCGGAGCGCTGAAGCCTTGTTCTTCAAGTCGTGCGATCACGCGGCGCGCAATCAGTTCCATTTCACTCTTTGATGCTGTGAAATTAAGAAACTTGCATGGATAGACAAGAGGGGGGCAAGAGATGCGGATATGAACCTTCTCTGCTCCGGCATCGCGGACGTCTTTGACATTGTCGCGTAGCTGGGTGCCGCGGACGATGGAGTCGTCGCAGAATGCCACTCGTTTGCCTTTGAGCAGGCTATTGTTGGCGATCAGTTTCATTTTTGCGACGAGTTCGCGTCTTTTCTGACTTCCGGGGGTGAAGCTGCGGGGCCATGTCGGTGTATATTTGACCATGCCGCGCAAATATGGTTTTCTGATGGCCGAGGCATAGCCGAGAGCCATGCCAGTTCCGGAGTCAGGCACTGGACTTACGAAATCTATTTCTTCGGAATCCTTCTCGTCAGCTGTATTCAGCCCGATCTTATAACGTATTTCATCGACATTGCGGCCCTCGTAAGAACATGGGGGATAACCGTAGTAAACCCACATGAACGAACAGATCTGCATCTCGTCGCCCGGGGCTTTGAGTTGTCTGATGCCGTCGGCCTGAACCAGAACAATTTCTGCCGGGCCGATATTGTAGCACGACTTGTAGCCGAGATTGGGAAACGAACAGTCTTCAGTAGCTATCGCATGAGCTCCTTCCTGACAGCCTATGATGACAGGCGTGCGGCCCAGTCGGTCGCGTGCGGCAATAATGCCGTCTTTAGTCAGCAGAAGCATGGAGCATGAACCTTTGACTTTCCGGTAAACGTTTTCGATTCCGTCGACGTAATCTTTGCCTTCACTAATAAGTGCACCGATTAGTTCGGTGGGGTTGAGAGTGTCATAGCTGTGTTCGCAGAAATGGCGTCCTGCATCGAGCAATTCCTTCTCAAGTTCGCGTATATTGTTGATTTTCGCAACGGTAACGATGGCGAATTTGCCGAGACGGCTGTTGATGATGATAGGCTGCGCATCGGTATCGCTGATCACACCTATGCCTGAGTTTCCGGAAAAAGCATCGAGGTCGGGCTCGAACTTTGTGCGGAAATATGAGTTGTCGATGCTGTGGATCTGTCGCGAAAACTGGCCGTCGTTGAATGTAGCGATACCGGCTCGTTTTGTGCCGAGATGGCTGTTGTAGTCAGTACCGTAAAACAGATCATTGACGCAGTCGTCGTGTTTGACGACTCCAAAGAAACCTCCCATAAAATCTTTCTTGTTCTTAGATGCGGCAGCCCCGAAGGTCAGGGTCTGACACTACGGGGCTGCGTTTGTTTTATTTATTTTTTGAAGTTTGAATGTTGTTCGACCCAGCGACGCGCATTGATGAAGGCGTCGATCCACACCGTGACATCATCGTTGCGGCGCGAGCGGGGATAGTAAGCGCACTGCCAGGGGTAGATAGCGCGCTCGAGGTGGGGCATCATCGCTACATGGCGACCGTCAGCCGATGCAAGTCCGGCTACGGAACCCTTTGAACCGTTGGGGTTGCCGGGGTATGACGAGTAGCTGTATTTTGCGATCACATTGAGATCGGCAGTCTTGCCGGGGAAGGCAAACCGGCCTTCTCCGTGGGCTACCCAGATGCCGGTGCGGACTCCGGAAAGCGAGCCGAACATGACCGTGTCGTTCCTGGGCACGGTAACGGTGACAAATTCAGATTCGAATTTATGCGATACGTTGTGGAGCATTTTAGGCCGGATTTCGTCAGGCAGACCGAGTAGATTCAGCTCGATCATGAGTTGACATCCGTTGCAGACACCAAGGCTCAATGTGTCGGGGCGCGAGTAGTATTTTTCGAGTGTGCGTCGGGCTGTATCGTTCCATTTGAAACCGCCTGCCCAGCCTTTGGCGGAGCCGAGAACGTCGCTGTTGGAGAAGCCGCCGCAGAAGACGATCATGTTAACGTCGTCGAGAGTTTCGCGGCCTGACATGAGGTCGGTCATGTGGACGTCCTTGACGTCGAAACCGGCGAGATAAAGCGACCATGCCATCTCGCGGTCGCCGTTGACTCCTTTTTCGCGGATGATGGCTGCGCGGACTCCGTTGCGTTCGCCGTCGCGCTTGAGGCTGATGCCTCTTGACGCAAGTTTGCCGTCGAAAGAAGCAGGCAGAAGATATTTCAGCGGCTGACGTTTGTAGTTGTCAAAGCGTTCGGCAGAGCAATTGCCTGCGCTCTGGATACTGTCGAGAAGATAAGACGGCTTGAACCATACGTCTCTCAGCCAGTCGATGCCGAAAAGATGTTCGCTGTCGTTGTGGGTAACCATGATGACGCGTTCGTCTGCCGGACATGCTATCGGGAAATATCTTACACCTGATTCGTCGAGGATTCCTTCGACGCTGTCCTTCTTTGAGTCATCGACCTGGATTACGACGGCGGGATTTTCGGCAAAGAGGATCTTGACAAGGTCTTCCTCGCCGTAGATTTTGAAACCGTCTGTATAGACTTTCAGGCCGCCCTTAGTGTTGCCGAAAGTCATTTCGAGCAATGTGGTGATCAGACCGCCGGCACTGACATCGTGGAGCGCGAGAAGTTTGCGCAGTCTTACGAGTTTCTGAACGGTGTCAAATGCTTTTGCGAAAGCCTCGGGATCGTTCACTGCAGGCACATCTGAATCAATTTTTCCGAGTGTCTGGGCAAGTGCTGATCCGCCGAGCCGGAGACTGTCGGACGAGAAGTCTATATAATATAATGTGGAGTTGGCTTTGTTGACGACAACCGGAGAAACTGTCTTGCGGATGTCAGCAACTTCGCCGGCTGCCGAAATTATGACCGTGCCGGGAGCGTAGACTTTGTTTCCGTCAGGGTATTTCTGCGTCATTGAGAGGCTGTCTTTGCCGGTGGGGATGTTGATGCCGAGACGGCAGACGAAATCGCTGCAGGCTTCGACAGCGTTGTATAAAGCCGCATCCTCGCCCGGATTATTGCAGGGCCACATCCAGTTAGCACTCAGTGACACTGATTTCAAACCCTGTTTAAGATTGGCGCCTACGATGTTTGTGAGGGCTTCGGCGACGGCTATGCGAGATCCTACCGCAGAATCGGCGAGCGCGGCCTGGGGGGCATGGCCGATTGATGTGGCAATGCCGGTGCGTCCGATATAATCGAGGGCTACGACACCGCAGTCGCTCAACGGTAGCTGGATCTCGCCCTGACATTGCTGGCGGGCGATTCGGCCTGAGACCGAACGGTCGACTTTGTTGGTCAGCCAGTCCTTGCAGGCGACCGCTTCGAGGGAAAGAACGTCGCGGATATATCGGTCGAGTTCGGAGATATCGGTCTTGACAGGCGAGTATTTGCATTCTATCGTTTTGTCGCGCATGACTGTCTTGGGCGAATTGCCGAACATGTCGGCCATTGCAAGATCGATCGGCCGTGAGCCGTCGGCTTCTTCAAACGTGAAGCGGTCGTCGCCGGTAGTCTCTCCTACGACATAAAGCGGGGCACGTTCGCGTTGGGCGATCTGTTCGACTCGCGGGATGTCTTCTGCATCGATCACAAATCCCATGCGTTCCTGGCTTTCGTTGCCTATGATTTCTTTGGCTGACAGGGTGGGATCGCCGACAGGCAGCGATTGGATGTCGATTTTTCCGCCTGTGGCCTCAACCAGTTCCGAGAGGGCGTTGAGGTGGCCGCCTGCGCCGTGGTCGTGGACCGATATGATAGGATTGTCCTCGCTTTCGGCAAGTGCACGGATGACATTCGATACGCGTTTTTGCATTTCGGGATTGGCGCGCTGCACGGCGTTAAGCTCGATCGCGTTGCCGTACTGGCCGGTCGCTACAGATGATACAGCACCACCGCCCATGCCGATGCGGTAGTTGTCTCCCCCGCTGATCACGACTTTCTGGCCGGGCTTGGGTGTGCCCTTAATGGCATCTTTCTTTGCTGCGAATCCTACACCACCGGCAAGCATGATCACCTTGTCATATGCGTAAGTTTTGTTGTGTTCGCTGTGCTCGAATGTCAGAAGCGATCCGCAGATGAGCGGTTGGCCGAATTTATTGCCGAAGTCGGATGCTCCGTTCGAGGCCTTGATGAGAATCTCGGCCGGGGTCTGGTAAAGCCATGCCCTGGGGTCGAATAAATTTTCCCATGAGCGTTCTGCGTCAAGGCGGGGATAAGACGTCATGTAGACTGCCGTTCCTGCAATGGGAAGACTCGCTTTGCCTCCGCCGAGACGGTCACGGATTTCACCGCCTGTGCCTGTGGCCGCGCCATTGAACGGTTCGACGGTAGTAGGGAAATTATGGGTTTCGGCCTTGAGTGAGATCACTGTCTGCACATCACGTTGAGTGAAATAGTCGGGGCGTTCGGGGTTTTCGGGGTAGAACTGCGATATTGTCGGCCCTTTGACAAACGCGACATTGTCCTTGTATGCAGATACGAGGCCGTTGGGGTTGGTCTGTGAGGTCTTTTTGATTAGTTTGAACAGCGACATGTCTTTCTCATTGCCGTCGATGATGAAGCTACCGTTGAAAATCTTATGGCGGCAGTGCTCTGAGTTGACCTGGGAGAAGCCAAACACCTCGCTATCGGTTAGGGGGCGTCCGAGTTTTTCGGAGAGTTCGGTCAGATATTTTTCTTCATCGGGGCTCAAAGCGAGACCTTCCGAACGGTTGTATTCCGAAATATTGTCAATATACTTAACCGGTTCGGGTTTGCGTTCGACTGAAAAGAGGCGTGCGCCGAGGTCGTTGTAGCATCGCTGAAGCATAGGGTCAAATACGGGATCGGGATCTGCTACACGGGTAAACTCCTCTATGCGAGAAATGCCGGCAAGACCCATGTTCTGAGTGATCTCGACGGCATTTGTACTCCAAGGAGTGATCATTTCTTTGCGGGGGCCGACAAACCGGCCTTTGACTGATGATGACGCAAGCGGTTTCGCTCCGTCGAGCAACCATGTCAAGCGCTCGATCTCGCTGTCTGAAAACTTGTGGTCTGTGTCGATGGCATAAAATTTGTCAGTGCCCTTTTTGAAGAAAACTACCATATTAAGTAATTGCAATAATGAATTGGGGTCAGAAATGTTTGATGATGCAAAGTTAAGTTTTTTTTTCGGGACGACCACAAGGTTTTGACTCGATTATGAACTCTTTTTATATAAAATTGTGTCATATAAAATTGAATAATAAATTTTTTAATGCTAATTTTGCACCCGTATTTAGCGAAACTAATAATTAAAAACTATAAACCCCGGAACTTCTTATGAAGATAACATTAGAAAAAATCGACGATTGCAACGGCAAGCTCGTCATTGATATCGAAGAAGCAGATTATACCGCCAAGGTAGATGAAGAACTCAAAAAAATAGGTAAAACTCATAATATCCCCGGCTTTCGCAAAGGCCATATCAGCGTCGCTCAACTGCGCACACGTTTCGGCAAGCAGGTAAAGAGTGATGTGCTCAACAATCAGGTTTATGAAGCTGCTGTGAAATATATCGTAGACAATAAGATCAATATTCTCGGCCAGCCCATTCCCGAAAATGTCAAGGAGATAAATCTCGACGACAAGGATTATACATTCACTTATGATCTCGGCTTTGCTCCCGACTTCAATGTGGAGCTTGACAAGAATGTGACCTTGCCTTATTATCAGATAGAAGTCACCGACAAGATGATGGAGGAGCAGGACAAGAGTCTCCGCGAACGTTTCGGCGCTCAGGTTCCCGGCGAAGAAGTCGACGAAAAAGCTGTCGTCAAGGGTACTCTGATGGAGCTTAATCCCGATGGTTCTGTCAAAGAGACGGAAGATGCCGTGCAGGTAATAAACGGCATTGTAGCTCCTTTCTATTTCAAGTCGAAAGACGAGGAGCAGAAGTTTATCGGAAAGAAGATCAACGACAAGGTCGTCTTCAATCCCTATGCTTCGTGTGAAGGCAACGCTGCCGAGCTCGCATCGATGCTCAATATCGACAAAGAAAAGGCTGAGGATCACAAGGGTGATTTCGAGATGGCTATTTCGGAAATCATCGTTGTTAAACTTGCCGAGCATGATCAGGAATTCTTCGACAATGTATTCGGACGTGATAAGGTGCACAACGAGGATGAATATAACGATGCGCTCAAGGCAATGATAGCCGGATCGTTCCGCGGCAACACCGATTATTTCTTCAATGTTGAGTCGCGCAAGTATTTCCTCGATAAATACGGCAACGATATCAAACTTCCCGCAGAATTCCTCAAACGCTGGCTTAAGATGAATAATCCCGAAGCAGCTGAAGACACTGATTGGGACAAAGAGTTCGAACAGATGGTGCCGCAGATCAAGTGGGAGCTCATCAGCGGCCGCATCGCCGAACAGCTCGGAGTGAAGGTTGAAGAGGAAGATCTTATGGCCCGCGCGCGTTACATCGCCCAGCAGCAGTTTGCCCAGTATGGCATCTATAACATGGACGAGGAGACAATGGCCGACACGGCCAAGCGCATACTCGCTGACAAGAACTATCGCCGTCGTATCGCCGACGAGGTCGGTGAGCTGAAACTCTTTGCGTTTATCCGCGAAGCTGTCAATGTTGATGTCAAGACGGTGGCAATGGAAGAGTTTGTCAAGATGGTCAATCCTTCAGCCGGAGCAGCCGAATAACACAGAGCTGACAATCAGAAATTATATGGCGGGAGTTTTCCAACAGCGGAAAACTCCCGCTTTTTTTTGCTTTTTTCGACTTGTTGTTGGATAACTGAAAAATTATTGTTGGTAAAAACTTGCAAATCCATGTCTGATTTTGTAACTTTGGATAAGATTAGTAAATCGGAATAACAGAATAAAATCTAAAATATGAACGATAAATCAGATTTTCGCAATTTCGCCGTCCATCATCTTGGCTTGAACGGTCTCTCTCTTGATCAATATACTTCGAAGATCAACGCCTCTGTAAAGGCAAATTATATCAATCCTTCAATTATCGAGGAGCGTCAGCTCAATGTGGCCCAGATGGATGTTTTCTCGCGTCTTATGATGGACCGCATTATTTTTCTCGGTACTGAAGTCAACGATTACACGGCCAATGTGATCCAGGCCCAGCTGCTTTATCTTGACTCATCGGATCCTGGCAAGGATGTCTCCATATATATCAATTCGCCTGGCGGATCGGTATATGCCGGCCTCGGTATCTATGACACCATGCAGTATATTTCAAGCGATGTCGCCACGATATGCACCGGTATGGCTGCGTCGATGGCTGCCGTGCTCCTTGTTGCCGGTGAAAAGGGTAAGCGTTTCGCGCTTCGTCATTCCCGGGTGATGATCCATCAGCCGATGGGTGGTGCACAGGGGCAGGCAAGCGATATCGAGATCACAGCACGCGAGATAAAGAAACTCAAACATGAACTCTATACTATCATCGCCGATCATTCGGGTCAGCCATTCGACCGCGTTGAGCGCGACTCTGACCGTGATTACTGGATGACGGCCGATGAAGCCAAAGAGTATGGAATGATCGATAGTGTGCTCGTAAGGGCTAAATCGTCGGAGAAGTCAACTGACCTAAACGCAGATCAAAATGCCTAAAGCTAAAGAACCCAGATGCAGTTATTGCGGACGTGCGTCCTCGGAAGTCGAGGGACTTGTCCCGTCGCCCGATGAGAAGTCGTATATCTGTACAGACTGCGTCAATGCCATTCATGATATGATTCTGAACTATCATGAAGAAAACGGACACGGCAGCAAAAAGTCGTCGAAGAAACTCGGCATGACATTGCAGCAGGTGCCCAAGCCGGCTGCGATAAAAGCGTTTCTTGACCAATATGTCATTGGCCAGGATGACGCTAAGAAATATCTTTCGGTGGCTGTATATAACCATTATAAAAGGCTCTTGCAGCCTGATGACGGAGATGTGGACATCGAAAAAAGCAATATCATACTCGTCGGCCCCACGGGTACCGGAAAGACTTTACTCGCCAAGACCATAGCCCGTCTGCTTGATGTGCCTTTCACAATAGTCGACGCTACGGTGCTTACTCAGGCAGGATATGTCGGCGAAGATATAGAGAGTCTTCTGACCCGCCTTCTTCAGGCGGCCGATTATGATGTCGACCGTGCGCAGCGCGGCATTGTATTTATCGATGAAATCGACAAGATTGCCCGCAAGGGGGATAATCCGTCGATTACGCGCGACGTGTCGGGTGAAGGTGTGCAGCAGGGTCTGTTGAAACTGCTCGAAGGTTCGATTGTCAATGTTCCGCCGCAAGGAGGCCGCAAGCATCCCGAGCAACGCATGATACCCGTCGATACTAAGAATATCCTGTTTATATGCGGAGGTGCTTTTGACGGCATCGAGCAGAAGATTGCTCATAGAATGAACACCCATGTTGTCGGATATTCTACAGTTTCGAACCGTCAGCGCATCGACACCAAGGATTTCATGCGCTATGTTGCTCCTCAGGACCTCAAATCCTTCGGTCTCATTCCTGAAATAATCGGCCGACTCCCTATACTGACTCACCTTGAGCCTCTTGACCGTGCCGCTCTGCGACGAGTCCTTACCGAGCCTAAGAACGCCATTACCCGGCAATATAAGAAATTGTTTGAAATGGATGGCATCGAACTGGGTTTCGACGATGACGCTCTTGATCTTATCGTGGACAAGGCGATTGAATACAAACTCGGTGCTCGTGGCCTGCGGTCGATTGTAGAATCGATCATGGTCGATGCCATGTACGAACTTCCGTCACAGTCGGTCAAAAAATTTGCAGTGACCCGTGATTATGCTCGGCATAAGATTGAAGAGGCTCATTTCGAATCGGTCGTCAACTGAATAACCATAATCCCCCCAATCGGCTATGTACCCCCGACAAATTCTTATCAACGCTCTGAAAGAGCACTTCGGCTTTGACAAATTTAAAGGCAATCAAGAAGCCATAATATCAAATTTGCTTGAAGGCCATGATACATTTGTGTTGATGCCAACCGGGGGGGGGAAGTCCTTGTGCTATCAGTTGCCGGCGCTTCTTTCCGAAGGCACGGCCATCGTCATCTCGCCGTTGATAGCTCTGATGAAAAATCAGGTTGACGCGATGCGTAACTTCAGCGCCGATGACAACATAGCCCATTTCCTGAATTCTTCACTGACGCGGTCGGCGATTGACGCGGTGAAAAATGATATTTTATCGCAAAAAACGAAGCTGCTGTATGTCGCTCCCGAATCTCTGACCAAGGAAGAGAACGTAGACTTTCTGCGGAATGTGAAAATTTCGTTCTATGCCATTGACGAGGCTCACTGTATATCGGAGTGGGGGCACGATTTCCGCCCCGAATACCGGCGCATCCGTCCGATAATCAACGAGATTGGAGTGCGGCCGGTTATTGCTCTCACTGCCACTGCCACACCCAAGGTTCAGCATGACATACAGAAGAACCTCGGAATGACTGATGTAGCCGTTTTCAAGTCGTCATTCAACCGCCATAACCTTTATTACGAGGTGCGGCCCAAAACAAAGACGACTGACCATGATATCATCAAGTTTGTCAAACAGCAAGAAGGCAAATCTGGTATCATATACTGCCTGAGCCGCAAGAAGGTCGAGGAACTGGCCGAACTCCTTCTTATAAACAATATCAAGGCTCTGCCATATCATGCCGGACTTGACGGGGTCACGCGGTCGGAAAATCAGGATGCGTTTCTGCTTGAGACTGTCGATGTCGTAGTCGCTACGATAGCGTTCGGCATGGGTATAGACAAGCCCGATGTGCGTTTTGTGATCCACTATGACATGCCGAAGTCTCTCGAAGGATATTATCAGGAAACGGGCCGTGCGGGCAGGGATGGTGGCGAAGGCTATTGTCTTGCGTACTATTCTTACAAGGATCTCCAGAAAATGGAGAAATTCATGCAGGGCAAGCCGGTGTCCGAGCAGGAGATAGGCAGGCAGTTGCTTGTCGAGACTGCGGCATATGCAGAGTCGTCGGTATGCCGTCGCAAGGTGTTGCTGCATTACTTCGGAGAGACGTTTGATGAGGACAACTGTGGCAACTGTGACAATTGCCGTTCGTCTCACAGCCGTGTCGAGGCCAAAGATGATCTTGTCGATGTTCTCGAGACGGTTGTCGCGCTGAAGGAGCGCTTTAAAGCCGATCATGTCATAGATGTGATGCTCGGCAAAAATACCAACGATATAAAGAATTACCGGCATAATCTGCTGGAGACATATGGTTGCAGCAAAGGCAAGGATCACCGCTATCTCAATGCAGTCATCCGGCAGGCGTCGTTCAGCGGATATTTGGCGAGAGATGTGGAGAATTACGGCCTTGTGAGGCTGACCGACAAGGGTAGGGCGTTCATGACTGATCCTGTTTCGTTCAAAGTCATCGAGGATACTGATTTCGCCGACGATGACGAACCCATGTTGGCAAAAGGCGGCGCAGGATGTGCGGCCGATCCCGAGCTATATACAATCCTCGATACGATGAGAAAGGAGATCGCCGCCAAATTGAGGCTGCCTCCTTATGTCATATTCCAGGAAGTATCGCTTGAGGCTATGGCCACAAGTTATCCGATTACAATAGAGGAACTTCAGAATATTTCGGGTGTCGGTGCAGGCAAAGCCAAACGCTACGGTGAGGAGTTCGTAAAAGTGATCAAGGCCTATGTTGACGAACGTGAGATCGACCGTCCTGAAGATCTGAGAGTGCGCAGTGTCGCCAATCGTTCAAAATCGAAGATAACCATCATACAGGCGATTGACCGAAAGATAGATCTCGAGGAATTGTCTCGTTCGCTCAATATGAGTTTTGAACAATTGCTTGACGAAATCGAGGCGATTGTCAACGCCGGAACAAAAATCAACATATCATATTATCTCGATAATGTCATCGATATAGAGGACCAGCAGGAAATCTTCGATTATTTTAGAGATTCCGAGTCTGACAGCTTGAAGGATGCGTATGCCGAACTTTGTCCTGATTATTCGGAAATCGAGGTAAGACTTGTTCGCATACGTTTCATATCGGAAATGGGCAATTGATATTTCTTATTATTACACACATCTCATTATGAATCAAAAAGTACTTGAAGATCTGTATGCCGGATATGTCGGATCCCAGCCTCAGTCGTTAGAGGAATTGCCTTCATCCGGTTCCAATCGCCGTTATTTCAGGTTGCGCGGAGAGCGGGATATGATTGGCGTGCTTGGTACCTGTGCAGAAGAAAATGATGCGTTCATCTATATGTCGGCGCATTTTCGCAAACAAGGCATACGCACGCCCGAAGTGGTGTCAGTGTCTGATGACAGGATGGCTTATCTACAGCAGGATCTCGGTGATACCCTTCTTTTTAATGCCATTGAGAAAGGCCGGCTGACGCGATCTTTTTCAAGTGAGGAAAAGGAATTGCTCATCAAGACAATATGCGCTTTGCCCGATGTTCAGTTTGCCGGAGCTGTCGGGCTTGATTTCAACTATTGCTACCCTTCATCGCAATTTGATGTTCGGACGATAATGTGGGATCTCAATTACTTCAAGTATTGTTTTCTAAAAGCTACCGGTCTCGAGTTTCAGGAAGACAGGCTTGAAGATGATTTTCATGCTTTGGCCGATGTGCTGATGCGTTCTCAGTCGGGCACGTTCATGTATCGTGATTTTCAGTCGCGTAATGTGATGATAAAGGATGGTGAGCCGTGGTTTATTGATTTTCAGGGCGGACGCAAAGGTCCGTTCTATTATGATGTTGCCTCGTTTCTGTGGCAGGCCAAGGCAAATTATCCCGATTCGCTGCGTCATGAGTTGATTGCCGAGTATATTGATTCTCTGCGCAAATATCAGTATATCGATGAACAGTACTTTATGGAACAACTCCGGCATTTCGTGTTGTTCCGTACTCTGCAGGTTCTCGGTGCCTATGGTTTCCGCGGATATTTTGAGAAGAAACCCCACTTCATGCAGAGTGTGCCTTTTGCTATTGCAAATCTCAGGACTTTGCTTGATCGTCCGTATACTGAGTATCCCTATCTCAATCAGTTGCTTGAACGCCTCGTCAATCTGAAACAGTTCTCTGACAATCTGCAGAAGAAGGCGCTGACCGTCCGAGTCATGAGTTTTGCGTATAAAAAAGGTGTTCCTAATGATCCGTCAGGCAATGGCGGCGGCTTTGTTTTTGACTGTCGTGCAGTCAATAATCCCGGCAAATACGATAGATACAAACCGTTTACAGGTCTCGATCAGCAGGTGATCACATTTCTTGAAGACGACGGCGAGGTGATTGGCTTTCTGGATAACTGCTACAACCTTGTCGATGCGTCGGTCACACGATACAAGGAGCGAGGTTTTACCAACTTGATGGTCTGCTTCGGATGTACAGGAGGTCAGCACCGTTCGGTGTATTGTGCCCAGCATATGGCCGAACATATCCACAAGAAATTTAATGTCAAAGTCGAACTGGTCCATCGCGAACAGAATATAGAACAGAATTTCACGGTTAAAGACTGATCGGCAGATGAAAGCTATGATTTTTGCCGCCGGCCTCGGCACGCGTCTCAAACCGTTTACTGATTTTCATCCTAAGGCTCTTGCCGAGGTATGTGGCCGTCCTATGCTCGGCGTAGTCATCGAGCGTCTGAAGATGGCGGGCATAAGTGAGATCATAGTCAATGTCCATCATTTTGCAGATCAGATAGTAGATTATCTTCACCGCAACAATGACTTCGGCGTCAGGCTCCATATCAGTGACGAGACGTCGGAATTGCTTGACACCGGAGGAGGCATTCTCGCCGCGCGGCGCTGGCTTGATGGAGACGAGCCATTTGTCGTTCATAATGCCGATATACTCACCGATGTCGACATTGCCGGTATGCTTTCGGTCGCAAGATCGACCGGCGCGGCGTCAACGCTGCTTGTTGCGTCGCGCGTGACAAAACGTTATCTGCTGTTCGATCCGGTTGATAACAGGTTGAAAGGCTGGGTCAATATCGAGACCGGTCAATACAGACCTTCCGGATTCAGGATGTCCGATAAATTCCGGAAACTTGCATTCGGGGGCGTGCATGTTATTTCGCCTTCGGTTTTTCCCTCTCTTGCAGCTTATGCCGCGACCAAATCAGACAGCCATGCAGGAGCTATTCCGAAGTTTTCAATAACTGATTTCTATATAGACAACTGTTCTGAGTTGCCGATCCTGGGCTATCAGTCGCCCGAACCATATCGATGGCATGACATCGGTAAACCTGAGTCGCTTGAAGCCGCGCAGAACGATTTTGCCCGGTGCTTATAATAGCTTGTATGTTACCTGCAGATTAAACTTGAATCCATTCTGTTTGCTTGTACTAGTTTTCCCGAGTAGTACGGATTTAGTAAGTTGTAAATAATATTATGCGCTTTGTGTCAATATATTATATGCTACGCGCCGAAGCGTCTAATATCCGGATGCTTGCCTCCCGAAACCTGTGTCAACGCCTTTCATGCGCTACATTCTATCGTAGACACAACATGGAGTAACGGCCAGTCTACCCCAAATGTTATATTGGAACTTGTCTAAACTGATGAGCTAAATCTTCGTGCCTTTTATCTTTGGCTGAGTCGTTACTCCTATTCCCAGTTCTGTTTAATTTGATTAATTTGTCTTTTTTATAGTCGATAAAGTTTGGCTGAGTGAAAAAAAGTGACTACCTTTGCAGTCGCTAATCAATACAAAACCAACATTTTTAATTAATTCAATTTAATGGCAACTAAAATTAGATTACAACGCCACGGTCGCAAGAACTACGCGTTTTATCCTATTGTAATCGCCGATAGCAGGGCGCCACGAGATGGTAGATTTATTGAAAGGATAGGTTCTTATAATCCGAACACTAATCCTGCTACAATTTCTCTTAACTTCGAGCGGGCTTTGTATTGGGTGAATGTCGGTGCACAGCCTACCGACACTGTTCGTACAATCCTTTCTAACGAAGGCGTACTCCTGATGAAGCATCTTCAGGGTGGCGTTAAGAAGGGCGCATTTGACGAAGCAGAAGCACAGCGTCGTTTCGATGCTTGGAAAGCAAGCAAAATCGCATCAGTAGACAAAATGAAAGCCGACATGGCTAACAAGAAAGAGCTTGCTCTGAAAGAACGTCTCGATGCCGAAACCGCAAAGAACAAGGCAAAGGCAGAAGCAGTTGCCAAGAAAAAAGCTGAAATCGCTGCCGCAGCCGCTGAAGCCGCTAAGGAAGCTGAAGAAGCTGCGACTGAAGTTGAGGCTGAAACTGAAGCACCTGCTGCAGAATAAGCCAGGACTTATAGAGTCAGACATTAAAATGACGGATGCGTGTAAATTGCGTTTTCCGTCATTTTTTTATTGTAACTATTCCGGATGTTTCGGATTATTGAAGCAAAAATATCATACTGCGGATTAGAATTGTAGACTGAATATTTCGCAATTAGATGCGATTTTAGTATTTTTGCGATTATAATTTCTAAACTAAGAAAATCATCCTTTCATGAAGAAATTCAACGAATATAACGGTTTCAAACTCTCCGATATAAACAAGTCGATGCTTGAGCAGTGGCGCGCATCAAATCTTTTTGAGCAAAGTCTCAAGGTAAGAGAAGGTTGTCCTTCGTTTGTGTTCTATGAGGGACCTCCTTCAGCAAACGGTATGCCTGGCATACACCATGTGATGGCGCGTACAATCAAAGATATTGTTTGCCGCTATAAGACTATGAAAGGATTTCAGGTCAAACGTAAGGCAGGATGGGACACGCATGGCCTTCCGGTAGAGCTTGGAGTCGAAAAAGCTCTCGGTATAACTAAAGAGGATATCGGCAAAAAGATTTCTGTCGATGAATATAATGCAGCTTGTCGTCGCGAAGTGTTGAAATATACGAAAGAATGGGAGACACTTACCGAAACGATGGGCTACTGGGTTGATATGACTGATCCCTATATTACATTCGACAACCGTTATATTGAGACTCTGTGGTGGTTGCTTCGTCAAATATATGACAAGGGGCTGCTTTATAAAGGACTCACCATACAGCCTTATTCACCCGGGGCTGGAACGGGATTGAGCTCTCACGAACTCAATCAGCCGGGTTGTTACAGAGATGTAAAAGATACTACTGTCACGGCTTTGTTTGAGATTATGGAGCCTCGTGAGGAGATGACAGGATGGGGTACTCCATGCTTTATCGCATGGACAACAACTCCATGGACATTGCCATCAAACACCGCACTTTGCGTAGGTCCGAAATTCGAATATGCTTGTGTGCGCACATTCAATCCTTATACAGGAGCTCCCGTTACTGTAGTTCTTGCCAAGGATTGTATACCGCATTATTTCAAGGCTGAAGGAGCTGAAGCCTCGATGGATGAGTACAAGACCGGAGACAAGATTGTGCCCTACCGAGTAGTTGCTACATTCACCGGAGAGGAACTTGTAGGCATGCGCTATCGTCAGCTTATGCCGTGGGTGAAACCGACCGAAAAGGTTGATGACAATTCTCCCGAATTCGTCAAGGATTTTGTAAAGTCAAATCCCGACGACGTCTTCACTGTCGGTAAAGACAGTTTTGCGGTCATGGATAAGGTTGCGTTCAGAGTAATTCCGGGTGATTATGTCACAACCGAAGACGGCACAGGCATAGTTCATATAGCGCCTACTTTTGGTGCTGATGACGCCAAGGTAGCCAAAGCAGCGGGTATACCATCCTTGTTTATGATTACCGTAAACGGAGAAACCCGCCCGATGGTTGATTTCACCGGCAAATATTATAATCTTGGGGATTGCGCTCCGGCGTTTGTCGATCTTTGTGTCAACAAACAGTTATATTCTTCACACGAAGGTGATTACGTAAAGAATGCTTACGACCCTAAATTCAATCCGGCAGGCAAATATGACGAGGCTGCGGCAAGCAAGGCCGAAGATCTCAACATTGTCATCTGTTTGGAAATGAAGCAAGCAGGCGAGGCATTCCGTATCGAAAAGCATACTCACAATTATCCGCATTGTTGGAGAACTGACAAGCCGGTAATCTATTATCCGCTTGACAGTTGGTTTATCAAGACAACAGCGGTAAAAGACCGTCTGATCGAGCTTAACGAGACGATTAAATGGAAACCTGCTTCGACCGGTTCTGGACGTTTCGGCAAATGGCTCGAGAATCTTCAAGATTGGAATCTTTCCCGCAGCCGCTATTGGGGTACACCTTTGCCAATCTGGAGAACGGATGACGGTAAGGAGGAAATCTGCATCGATAGTGTAGAGACTCTTTACAATGAGATTGAGAAGTCTGTTGCAGCCGGTGTGATGAATTCTAATCCATACAAGGATAAAGGATTTGTACCCGGTGACTATAGCAAGGCAAACTATGAAAAGATTGATCTTCATCGACCGTATGTCGATGACATTGTCCTTGTCTCTGCAAGCGGAAGACCGATGCATCGCGAAACAGACCTTATAGATGTATGGTTTGATTCGGGCTCGATGCCATATGCACAGCTTCATTATCCGTTTGAGAACAAGGAACTGCTTGATTCTGGCGCTGCTTATCCGGCAGATTTCATTGCAGAAGGTGTCGATCAGACACGCGGTTGGTTTTTCACGCTTCATGCAATTGCCGGTATGGTCTTCGACAGCATTGCATTCAAATCTGTAATTTCCAATGGTCTCGTCCTCGATAAAAACGGCGACAAAATGTCGAAACGACTTGGCAACGCAGTCGATCCGTTTGCAACGATTGAGAAGTTTGGATCAGATCCCTTGCGTTGGTATATGATTGCCAATTCGGCTCCGTGGGATAACCTCAAGTTTAATCCGGAAGGCGTGACAGAGGTGTCCAGAAAACTATTTGCAACATTATATAATACTTACTCATTCTTCGCGCTTTATGCCAATGTCGACGGCTTTGACGCTACGGCTCCGCAGATACCTGTCAATGAGCGTCCTGAGATTGACCGTTGGATTATATCATTGCTCAACACTCTCGTGAAGGATGCGCAATCGGCTCTCGATGATCTTGAACCGACCCGCGCGGCAAGAGCGATCAATGATTTCGTCATTGATAATCTTTCAAACTGGTATGTCCGTCTCAACAGAAAACGTTTCTGGGGCGGAACAATGGATCAAGACAAGCTGTCGGCATATCAGACTCTCTACACATGCCTTCTCACTATTTCAAAGTTGATGGCTCCGATAGCTCCTTTCTATTCAGATCTTCTGTACAGAGATCTGACGGGAGATGAGACGGCTTCGGTTCATCTGACGCTTTATCCTGAAGCTGTTGAGGCGGATATTGACAAGGATCTTGAGTCCAGAATGTCAATCGCACAGCGTGTGACATCGATGGTGCTCGCTCTCCGCCGCAAGATAAATATCAAGGTGCGTCAGCCTCTGACTGCGATAATGGTGCCTGTGGTTGACGATAGTCAGCGCGATGCTCTCATGCAGATGAAAGACATCATTCTGGGTGAGGTCAATGTCAAAGAGTTGCGCATTGTCGGTGGTGATGAAGGTATACTCGTCAAGAAAGTCAAACCTGATTTCAAGAAACTTGGTCCGAAATTGGGCAAGCAGATGAAAGCAGCGGCAGCCATCCTTCAGTCTCTTGACAATCATGGTATTGCTGAGTTTGAGAAGAATTCGTTTATCGATATATGCCTTCCCGATGGCAGTGCTACACGTATTGAAATCTCAGATGTTGAGATTTTATCGGAGGATATACCGGGATGGTTGGTAGCCAATGACGGAAATCTGACTGTTGCTCTCGATGTGACTGTAACTCCGGAACTGCGTCTTGAAGGCATTGCACGTGATATTATAAATCGAGTGCAGAACATACGCAAATCGCGCAACTATGATATTACAGACCGCATCTGTCTTGTTTTTGAGCCTAACCCGGACATAGATGAGACATTGGCTGCATTTGGAGATTATATCGCACGTCAGGTGCTCGCATCATCAGTTGACTCAGCCTCTGTCGAAATTCTCGAAGGGGTAGAGACGCTCGACATCGACGGTCTCGAAGCGCGTGTGAGCATCACTCTTAGCAAATAACCATCATGAGCGATAAATTAAGATATTCAGATGAAGAGCTCCTTGAATTCAAGGAGCTCATAATGGCAAAACTTGAAAAGGCTACGGCAGAGTATGACAATCTCTGCCGTGGCCTTCGCCATGGTTGTGATAATGATGTCGCAGACACATCGCCTACCTTCAAGATTCTTGAGGAAGGAGCTTCTACCTTGGGCAGAGAGGAAACAGCGCGTCTTGCACAGCGTCAGTTGACTTTTATCAATCATCTTAAAGCAGCATTGGTGCGCATTGAAAACAAGACATATGGCATATGTCGAGTGACAGGGCAACTCATACCAAAAGAACGTCTTCGTGCTGTGCCGCATGCCACTCTTAGCATAGATCCGAAGACCGGAGAAAAACATTCATAGTCCTCAGTCTGATGAAGAAATCAAAAGCAATAATTGCCTCGGTCATAATCCTGTCTGTTCTAATCGTCGATCAGCTGATAAAAATCTGGGTGAAGACAAAAATGTACTGGGGTGAGGATATCGAAATTTTTTCATGGTTTCACTTGCGTTTCGTGCAGAATAACGGCATGGCATTCGGCATGGAATTTGGCAGCAAACTGTTTTTGACTTTGTTCCGTATTGTAGCGGTCGGGGTGCTTGGTTGGATAATAGTTAGATTGTGTAGAAATGACCGTTATCCAAAAGGTTTTTTAGCCTGTGTGGCGCTGATTACTGCCGGAGCTGCAGGAAATATCTTCGATTGCGTTTTCTATGGGGAGATTTTTACCAATCCATTTCCTCCGGAGATAGCTTCGTTCGTGCCGTGGGGAGAGGGATATTCAAGTCTTTTCCATGGGCTTGTAGTTGATATGTTCTATTTCCCGCTATTCTCGTTTGTATGGCCGGATTGGCTGCCATTTTTGGGAGGAAAGACGTTCTCATTCTTTGATCCGGTCTTTAATTTTGCTGACGCTGCGATAACAGTCGGCATGGCGATAATGATTTTGTTTTATTCGAAATATCTTGGAACTCCCCACGAAGATAAAGGAGATAGAGAAATCTCAGAGGAATGATTAGGCCAAGCTCAAAATACCTGTCTGTCGCGTGTGTCTGCATGATGATGTGTTCATGTAGCAAAGTGCCCTCTTATGTTATAGAACCCGACCGTATGGCTGCTCTTATGGCAGACATCCACGTTGGAGAGTCGGTCATCGAATTGCACCGTGCACAGTATCCTGATGATTCGACAAAGATGATGCTGAAGCAGTCTGTTCTCGAACGTCATGGCGTCACTCAGCATGATCTCGACACTTCAATGGAGTGGTATGGTCATAATATCACATATTATATGGATGTTTATGACAAGACCATTGAGATTCTCGAGCGTCGCATGGCGGAAACCGGCAATCGCATAGCGGCTGAGAATATTTCTGTGGCAGGCGATTCTGTCGATGTATGGTCTTCGGCTATGATGCTTGCAGTCAACAGGCTGTCGCCATCACGATTCATCACCTTTTCTATTCAGAGCGATGAAAACTGGGAGCGAGGTGATGCATACACCTGGAGAGCCAAGTTTACAAACAGTCAGGACGAATCCGTATGGGGCATTATGGCTGATTATGCAGATGGAACGACAGAGTATATTACAGCAGATCTCAGCGGTGACGGATGGCGTGAAATCAGTTTTGTCGCAGATTCGACAAAAGATGCACGTAGAGTCTATGGTTATATGAATATAAGCGGACGACCCGGCACAAGTATATGGGCTGACAGTATCATGCTTATAAGAAACCGTCTGCAGCTGGATAGATATCGTCGCCGTTTCCAACAACTCAAACTCGTGCCTAAAAATAAACCGGAGGTTTTTGCTGAGAGCAATGAAGATTCGGACAATGAGAGTGTTGGCTCATAAAATCTACTATCTCGATAATGCCTATAGTTTTTCTGTGGCCACTATTGAGGATGGGATAGTAAAAGATATCAGACCTTTTGACGGAGAAACGGAGGCCACACGCTTTATATCAGGAGCAATCAGACTTGTCGAGTCAGTTGATGGGATCTATATTGAACATCTTGGACCCGTAGCAGACAAACTGTGAGTGTTGGTTGATCCATATCTATCAACTCCCCTAAGCCTTTTGGCGATGTATTACAATGATAAAGAAAAGAGGTGCTCTCACGAGTACCTCCCTTCCCATTCATCACATTATGCTTAAAAATAAAGTGCTATCTATACTGTTTGTGTATCAGTGTAGCCTTAGTAACGGTTCTCGACCACTTCCCAGTCGATGATATCCCACAATTTGTTGAGGGCATCTGCTCGACGGTTTTGATAATCGAGATAGTATGCGTGCTCCCATACATCGAAAGTCAGCAGGGGCACAAGTCCGGATGTGATTGGATTTTCTGCATTTTTACCTTGCGTAATGAAAAGACGTCCGTCTTCATCGCGCGATAGCCAGACCCAACCTGATCCGAACAGACCGACTCCGGCCTGGACAAAAGCCTCCTTGAATTTATCAAATGAACCGAAATCGCGGTCGATTGCACGACGTAGTTCACCTGATGGTTCATGGCTTGCCGGAGAAGGATTAAACGTAAAGAAATAGAAGATATGGTTCCAAGCCTGCGATGCATTGTTGAACAATGCTCCATCTGAATGACGGATAATATCTTCGAGATCCATATCTTCATATTCACTGTCCTTTATCAGCTTGTTGAGATTGTCGATATAGGCTTTTTCATGTTTGCCGTAATGAAAATCGACAGTTTCTTTACTGATCACCGGTGCGAGAGCATCGGCAGCGTAGGGCAATTTGGGTTGTTCGTAAGTCATATCTGAATCGTATTTTAGTTGTTTAATTTGCGTTTGTACCATATAAACCCTAAGCGGGCGATCTTGGTTCAAAAACGCTCGATTTTTAGCAACTGTTAATACGGAAACAGATATTATCGAATGCCCGATTGAATATTCGATAATTATTCTTACTCTAACATTGTAAGGACATTCCGGATGTGATTATCATAATGCGTTTACCCTTAGAGTCTGTCACGCCGAAGAGTCGTTTGTCTCCACCGTCTTTGACTCCAAGCTTATTACGGAGAGCATCTGCGGTCATACCGAAGTTTCGCGTCGTCACGGACAGTGATGGGTATTCTCGATGAAGTCGTTTTATGTTTTTTGAGGCGAATTCTATAATCTTTTCAATCTTGAATATTTCACCGGGAAAACCGATTCTGATTTCAGATGAATGATAAAGACGTGTGTTGGGATGGAATATATCAAGATTAAAGCGATTGGCAATGAGTTTTATTGCTCCGGCTTTCATTGTTGATGGATAGGGTTCGTAGATGTAACCGCACTCTACAGGCTCTGTGCACGATGGCATAGATGCCTTGTGTTCTTCATCCTGCGTGTGGCAGAAGGTGATGATGCGATCGTTGAGCATTGTCACTGCTTTTATAACAGGCGAAGTTGGATTGTCGTCACCGGAGAAATCTTTGACAGCCAAAAGTTCCTTGCATTCGGTGGCATTGCCTATGGCTATAATCTCTGAGCATCCGTTGAGTTCGGAGACAGTGTGAGATATGTCAAGCATCGGCGACATTTTAATGACGGTGCGCCTGCATCGTGAAGCAAGAACAGGCAGTAAGGATGTCACGTCGGGTTCGCAATCTGACAACGCAAAGACTCTGCCTCCTTCCGCATTGCGGCGTGCCGGATCGATGAAAACGGTACCCGTTGACCCGGACATGGTTGATAAATAATCGCGGCTGTCTCCACAGATAACATTTATATTGTTAGCCGACAATAGCGGGACATTGATTTCAAGAGCCCGTGCCGTATCCTGATTGCGTTCGATTGCTGTTACTATGTTGCAGTTCCTGCTGCAGTGCAAAGCATCTATGCCGAGTCCTGACGTCATGTCGACCATGTCAAGTCCTTTGATGACGAGTGTCGCATGGTAAGCAGCAAGAGCATCTGATGTTGACTGTTCACCGGATAGCTTGGACGGAAAAAGGAAGTGAGGTGCACTCGAAAGTGTATCACTGAGTTTTTTCCCGAATCTCCTTCTGCATTCGATCTGTGTAATAGCCAATGGATAATCGAGCTCTTCTGTCGTTTTTGGGTATTTTAACCTCAGTTTGGCTGTATCATCAGAGATGTGACTGTCAACCCATCTCCAGAAATTTTCGTCAGGCGTGTTCAGCATTTGATTTGCAGATAAAACAAAGGTCGGCGCTTAAGCACCAACCTTTGTGTATGTAACAGTATTGATTATTAGCCTTGGATTGCAGCTACACCGGGGAGAACCTTGCCTTCGATGGCTTCAAGAAGAGCACCACCACCTGTCGAAACATATGAAACCTTATCGGCTACACCAAATTTGTTTACACATGCAACAGAGTCTCCACCGCCTACGAGAGAGAATGCACCGTTTGCGGTTGCTTCAACTACAGCGTCTGCGATAGCGCGGCTACCTGCAGTGAAGTTGTCAAATTCGAATACTCCGGCAGGACCGTTCCAAAGGATTGTTTTTGAACCACGGATAGCGTCGGCAAACAATTTGCGCGTTTCAGGACCTGCGTCGAGACCTTCCCATCCATCGGGGATCTCGGTGGCGCGGCAAACCATTGTGTTGCAATCATTGCTGAAAGCGTCACCGGCAACGCAGTCCACTCCAAGAACGAGATTAACGCCTTTTTCTTTAGCTTTCTTGATTATGTCAAGAGCGAGATCGAGTTTGTCTTCTTCGCAGATAGAGAGGCCGACATGTCCACCAAGAGCTTTGGCAAATGTATAAGTCATACCACCGCAAAGGATAAGGTTGTCGACCTTGTCCATGAGGTTTTCGATGATGCCGATTTTAGTTGACACCTTAGATCCACCCATAATTGCTGTGAAAGGACGTTTGATGTTGCTGAGGATGTTGTCGACAGCAGAAACTTCCTTCTCCATGAGATAGCCGAGCATTTTGTGGTCGTTGTCAAAATAGTCTGCTACAACAGCTGTTGAAGCGTGACGGCGATGAGCAGTGCCGAATGCGTCGTTAACGTAAACATCAGCATAGCTTGCAAGCTTTTTGGCGAAGTCTTTCTGACGTTCTTTCATCTCTTTCTTGGCTGCGTCATAAGCAGGATCTTCTTTGTCGATGCCTACGGGCTTTCCTTCTTCTTCGAGGTGGAAGCGTAGGTTTTCAAGGAGAAGAACCTGGCCTGGTTTGAGAGCGGCTGCTGCTTCGCTTGCGTCAGCTGCATCTGCTGCAAATTGGACTTCGGTTCCGAGAGCTTTGGCTACAGCATCCTTGATCTGAGAAAGAGACATTTTAGGATTTACTTTGCCTTTGGGTTTGCCCATGTGTGACATGATGATGAGCGAACCACCATCGTTGAGGATTTTTTTAAGGGTGGGAAGTGCACCGCGGATGCGGGTGTCGTCGGTAATGTTGCCGTTTTCGTCCAGGGGCACATTGAAGTCAACACGTACGATTGCCTTCTTGCCGGCAAAGTTGAAATCTTCTATTTTCATTTGTCTTTTGTAAATTAGAGAGTTATGCTAATATGTTGTTCTGTCTTAGGGGTATGCAAAGATAACGAAAAATTGTGATACGTCAAGCACCTCTTGCTTAGAAACTACTAAAATATTAGAGAGAGTTTCTTAAATGATGTTATGCTGGATCAACAACTCTTTCATCTGGGCTGCAAGTTTGGAAGCCTCACGTTTGGCCGCTTCTGCAAAGTCCTCGCCTTTTGACGCGTATATTATGCCGCGTGAGCTGTTTACAATCAGACCACATTCATCAATGATGCCATATTTCACGACTTCCTCAAGGCTGCCTCCCTGAGCACCGACTCCCGGAACAAGAAGGAAACTGCGTGGAGCGACAGCTCTAATGTCTTTGAACATCTCTCCACGTGTGGCACCGACAACATACATCATGTTGACGGGTGAACCCCAGTGGCTTGATTTTTTGATTACATCTTCAAACACACGGTGTCCATGCTTGTCCTCGATCATCTGGAAATCTTTGCTGCCTGGATTTGAAGTAAGCGCAAGAAGTATGACCCATTTGCCATCGTATCCCAGGAATGGTGTGACGCTATCTTCGCCCATGTAAGGTGCTACGGTAAGTGCATCTACGTCGAGGTGTTCGAAAAAGCTGCGGGCATAGAGTCCGGCAGTGTTACCTATGTCTCCCCGCTTGGCATCTGCTATTATGAACTGATCGGGATAATTTTCGCGGAGATATCTCACAGTCTTTTCGAGAGATATCCATCCTTGAGCTCCTGCGCTTTCATAGAATGCGAGGTTCGGTTTGTATGCGATTGCATAGGGTGCGGTGGCGTCGATTATCGCTTTGTTGAATGCAAAGACAGGATCTTCGTCTGTCAACAGGTGCTCGGGTATTTTTTTCAGGTCTGTGTCAAGACCAATGCAAAGGAATGAACCTTTGCGGCGGATATTTTCAAAAAGTTCGGTACGCTTCATTGTCGTTTATATTATGTATTTTTATTACTTGGTAAAAGAATGTTACACTATAAGTTTCTCAAGTCCTCCATTGGCAGTCTTATATTATAACTCGTGACAGCCAATGTGTTTTTTATAATTCAGCAGCCTTGAGCTTTTCGGCATTTTCGGCTATTATCAGATGGTCGATAACATCCTGGATGTCGCCATCGACAAAAGACTGAAGGTTGTATATCGTATAGTTGATACGGTGGTCGGTTATGCGTCCCTGTGGATAGTTGTAGGTGCGTATCTTGGCCGAACGGTCGCCTGTCGAGACCATTGTTTTGCGACGGGAGGCGATATCGTCGATATACTTTTGATGCTCTTTGTCATAGATGAATGTACGCAGACGGCTAAGAGCACGTTCCTTATTCTTAGGCTGGTCGCGTGTCTCTGTACATTCGATAAGAATCTCTTCTGTTTCGCCGGTGTTGGGATTACGCCACATGTATCTGAGCCGGACTCCGGATTCAACCTTGTTGACATTCTGGCCGCCGGCACCTCCGCTTCGGAAAGTGTCCCATTTGATTTCACCCTCATTGATTTCGACGTCAAATGGTTCGGCCTCAGGCAATACGGCCACTGTCGCTGCCGATGTGTGTACACGTCCCTGTGTTTCTGTTGCCGGCACTCGCTGAACGCGATGCACACCACTCTCATATTTCAATATGCCGTAGACGCCTTCACCGGTGATTGACAGCACAACTTCCTTGTAGCCTCCGGCTGCACCTTCGCTTGCAGATGTGATTGCGACATTCCAACCGCGACTTTCACAATAACGTATATACATTTTGCAAAGGTCGCCGGCAAAAATAGCAGCTTCGTCACCTCCTGTGCCGCCACGGATTTCAAGTATTGCATTTTTGCCGTCTTCGGGATCGGCAGGAATAAGGAGCAATTTTATTTCTTCTTCGAGAACAGGCAGGCGTTGAGTAGCCTCGGCAAGTTGTTCGCGAGCCATCTCGCGCATTTCCGGATCGTTTTCGGATGCGATGATTTCATGAGCCTCATCAATATTTGCCAGCACATCGCGATAGCTACGAGTCGCTTGGGTCAGTTTTTCAAGCTCTTTGTATTCTTTTGTCAGGCGAACATATCGCTTCATGTCTGAAATGACTGAAGGATCAGTAATCAGTGTGCTGATTTCTTCAAATCGAGCTTCAATGCCGTCGAGTCTTGTTAATAGTGATGAATCGGACATGTCTATGGTTTGATGATGCTGGGATGAACAGGATTATGGTTTAAAGCTATATTTTGTCAGCTGTATTATTTACGTTGTGCGTTCTTTGAAAACAAAGTTTCAAGTGGCACAAAGAATAGTTCTACACGCCGGTTTTTCGCACGTCCTGACACGGAGTCATTGTTGGCAAGCGGTTCGTCGCGTCCAAGGCCATATGGAATGATTGTCATTGATGAAAGTCCGATGTTTTTTGTCAGGAAATCATCGATTGCATTGGCTCTATGGGCCGTGATTGCGTCGGCATAGCTGTCGTCTCCGGTGTTGTCTGTGTGAACTGCAATGAGCGTCTTGAATTTGGATTGCCAGTCGTCGAGTAGTTTTAGTTTCTCGAGTTTTTCAACACCTTCAGGTGAAATCGTGTCTGCATTGTTTCTGAACAGGATGGAGCAGGGGATAGAGACCATTAAGGCTTCTCCTTGCCTGAGGCGTGCGACATTGTAACCGGCTCTTTCGAGTTGCAGGCGCAGACGATCGGTCGTTTCTTTGACGGCATTGTGTTTTTTTGATGGGACCTCAGGAGTGTTAACGTTTTCTTCGAGGCTCATTTCGAAAGGGTTCTCTGCATATGACACGCTCTGGATCGAGATTGTCAGCGAGAAAAACAAGAGTAGTTTTTTAATGATCTGCTTCATAATGAGGAGTGAGATTTTACAGTAGAGAGTCTTGATAAAGCATTTCGGCCGAGACAACTTTTCTGATTGTGTCCATATCTATATCGACATGTTTTGATATGTAGCTGATGGCCGCATCAATATCCTCTTCTTCATCGCCATTATCGTCATCAAAGTCGATATCCAGGCAGCCATTTTCGTCATAAAAATCATATAACAAGTCAAGGATATCCAAAATTGTGTCTTTGTCGAGCTGACATAGATCTTGTATTTCCTTGCATATGAAATCAATGGCTTCGTTTTCGTCATATAGTTTCATAGGTCAAAAAGTCCTTTCGGCAAGTTTAGTGTGATAATCTGAGCGTCGGCGTCGAAGTCTTCGACAAGCTCATCAGCCATCGGAACGAAATGGCTGTTCCCGTCTGCATCTTCGATAATGAGAAGAATATTTGCAGTTGAGTCGTCATATCCGGTGATTGTACCGATTATTGTGCCGTTGGAGTCTTTAAGTCTGAACCCAACGAGGTCGGAGACATAGAAGCCTTCGTCAGAGTCATTTTCATTTTCAGGAATGTCTTCGGTCAGAGCAAATATGGTGAGTCCGCATAATCCGGCTGCTTCTGTTTCGTTGCTGATGCCGTCAATCGTCAGTAGCACTGCTGAAGCACCCCGAGGACGCACGGTTTTGATGAAAAAAGGCACATATATGCCGTCAACGTCAAATATGATGCATCTTAATGCTGACAATTCAATGCCGGCATCTACAGTGGCTGAAATCTCACCGTTTATGCCGTGAGGTTTAATCGTCTCACCTATTTCTGAAAGTTGCTTTCTCTGAATCATTTTTTCTTTTTCTTTTTCCCGGAGGGCGGAGTCACGACTTTGAAATCATGGAGTTTTATCAGTTGAGGGTCTATCCTGATTGCGCCTTGGGAGAGCTCGTATAGGTCTTTGAACACTTTTTCATCGTCAGCACTATCAGGGTTCACCGCCATCAACATTTTCTTCATGTGGTCGGCAAGAAGCAGTATGAGAGCATCCTTCTCTTCGCCATCGGGCATTTCAACCGCTTGATTGATGGAACGCTGTATCAATTGTCCATAATGCCTGTTGTTAAATTCCGACTGGTTGTAATCGATGTGGCTTGGAGTTTGTGTGAGAGATTCCTGCTGAAGCAGTTCGAACGGGAGATCGACATCAAGTTTGAAGTCGCTCATTATGGCAAGATGATCCCACAATTTGCGGCGGTAGGCGTCGGCATTGCCCTGTACCGGGAATAGTGTCTCCATTGTCTTGACAATTGTCGCAGCGCAGCGTGTCCGTTCGGCACGATCCTCTATAGTGAGACAATGATCGACCATTCGCTGGATGTTTCTGCCATATTCAGGCAAAACGAGTTTTTTCAGATGAGTGGTATATGTAAGCATGCTTATTTATGCTGGATTTCTGTTATCAGCATCAAAGTTACTCCAAAATTCGCTAATGGCAAAAAGTTATGGGATATAGATGAAAAAAACGATTGTGAAATGTTGTAAATACAACAATAAAAATATAAATTTGCGATTATATATTTAATCATAAAAACATTGTATCAATGAAAAAGTGTCCTTATTGCCAGGAATATATTCAAGATGACGCAATAAAGTGCAGATTTTGCGGCAGCATGCTTTTGGGCGATCGTCAAACTCCCCCTCCGTTTGGAAACAATGAATCTGATTATTACATGCGTAATAATGCCTTCGACAGTGATCCTCGATCGGGTAAAAGCCGAGGTGTAACTGCGTTGCTCGCTGTTTTTCTCGGGGGATTAGGCGTCCAATATTTTTATCTGGGCAAGACAACCGGCGGGTTGTTGACGCTTTTGCTCTCGGCAGTGACATGTGGCATCTGGCAAGTTATAACATTGATTCAGGGCATAATGATGCTTTGTATGGATAACCGGAGCTTTTGTGAGAAATACGTATATTCGACATCTACTATGCCATTGCTATAACCAATATACAGCAACAAAAAAAAGACGCTTTTGGGCGTCTTTTTTTGTTGTAGTATGGGCAATGATTACATATTCATGCCACCGTCGACCTGGATGACCTGACCGGTAACATAGCTTGACATGTCAGAAGCAAGGAATGTCGCAACATTGGCGATGTCTTCAACCTGACCACCACGACGAAGAGGAATTTTCTTAGTCCATTCGGCGCGCACATCGTCGGGAAGTGCAGCGGTCATTGCTGTTTCTATAAATCCGGGAGCGATGGCGTTGGCGCGGATGCCGCGAGAACCCACTTCCTGAGCGATGCTCTTGGCGAGAGCAATGAGACCTGCTTTTGAGGCTGCATAGTTAGATTGGCCGGCATTGCCATGGACGCCTACGACAGAAGCCATGTTGATGATTGAGCCGGAACGTTGACGGAGCATAAGCGGCAGCACGGCATTGATGAAGTTGAATGCGCTTTTGAGGTTGACAGCAATAACAGCGTCCCACTGCTGCTCAGTCATGCGCATCATCAGACCGTCTTTTGTGATGCCGGCGTTGTTGACGAGGATGTCGATTTTGCCGAAGTCTTTTGCAACTTCTGCGACAACTTCTTTAGTCTGGTTGAAATCAGCTGCATTTGATGCATAGCCTTTTGCTTTCACGCCAAGAGCTGCGATTTCGGCTTCTGTGGCTTTGCCGTTTTCGTCTATAACGAGGTCTGTGAATGCGATGTTGGCGCCTTCTGCCGCGAATTTAAGGGCAAGAGCTTTTCCAATGCCACGTGCGGCACCTGTGATCAAGGCTGTTTTTCCTTCAAGTAATTTCATTTTGAGAAAGTTTAAAGGGGTTTATTATTATGGTTGTTTGTTAATGTTTTGAGTCTGAAGTGATGTCTGAAACAAGAAAGTCGACGAGAGTATGGTTTGTCTGGCGGTTTTCCTCTCTTCGTTCGGGATCGATTTCTGCGAGATCAAGAGCTTGAATGACAGTGCTTGTGAATTTATTCAGCATATGACATCGTTCAGGCAAGAAGACGCCTGTTTTGATCCCTTCGTCAAGAATGTCTTTCATCATGGCGTTTTGTTTGTCGTAAACGAGCATGCGTATTCGCTCCGTGCGTCGTCGGTCAAATTTTAGGAGCGACTTAAGTGTAAAGGAAGAAGTTCGTATAGTGAGGCCTTGTTCGAGTCTGAGATTGAGAAATTCCTTCAGCTTCACATCCGGATCTGCATTGGAATATGCTATGGATTTGAGTGCCAATACCATTTTCTCGCTATCGGACTCAATTACGGCATCATAAATCTCTTTCTTGTTTTTGAAATAGGTGTAGATGGTACGACGCCCTTTTTCAGAAGCGTTTGCAATGTCGTTCATCGTAGTGTTTTCCAACCCTTTGTGCACAAAAAGTTGGCGCGCGACTTCGATAAGCTTTTCTCGGGTTTTATATACCATCAATATAACCGTTATTGGCGATTTGACACTCAATATGATGCTGCAAAGATACTACATTTATTGCAAACCGTGAAACTATAGTGTCATCAAGTATTATTTCAGTATATCAAACCCCGCTTTATGAGCGGGGTTTGATATCGATGCATCAGAATGGGAGATCTTCGTTGGGGTCAGACGGGGTGACTGCAGGAGGGGGAGGTACAGTCCCAACACTTGCTGCTTGATAGTTCTGTGCCGGAGCCGGCTGCGAAGCACCGTCAATAGCCTCGGCCTGCCAACCGCGTATGCTTGTATACCATCGGCCGTTAAATTCACGGCTTTCGATGTCGAAGCTCAGGCGGACTGTCTGACCAACAGAGAGAGGATATTTGTCAGCTTTGTCGCCAAACAAATCAAAGTGTACTTTTTTGGGGTAGGTGTCTTGAGTCTCAAGCACATATTCTTTTTTCTTCCATGTGTTGCCGGCTTTTGAAACGCCAGTCTGTTCAGGAAGAGCTACAATGATCTTTCCGGTAATTTCCATTTTATGTATTAAATAGTGTATTGTTTTTTTGTTTATTGCAAAGTTACGAAATATTTGGTCGTGGACAAAAATATTTTCGAATGTCGTGTGGGCTTGGTGTTTTTGTGATGAAATTGCTTGACATGGCATATATTGGTAAATGACGGAATTTGAGTAACTTTGTGAGAACTATATTAGATATAGGTTGTTTAAATAGTAAATGAATATTATAATACTGTAACTAAGTTGTTTGATTATGAAGAAGTTTTATTATTTATTACTTGCATTGCCGATGTTGTTTGTCACATCGTGTGATGACGATGACAATCTTCCTGACGTAGATGTATCTATTAATATCAGTAATGGTGTAAGAGTTGATGGCTCCATTTATGTTGTGGCCGGAGATACGCTTTCTATTGATGCGATAAATGTGACAAATAAAGACAAGGACAAATCGGCTATCATCACTGAAGCGGCGTATTCATGGGATTACGGACCGGTTTTTTATTCAGTAACACCTCCGTATGGCGCAAGATTTGCGACAAATGAAAATATGGTCGGAGCTCATTTGCTTCAGATCCAATGTCCAATCTATGCAGTTGATAAATCTCCGGCGATGATGTATATGTCATATAAGATAGCTGTTGTTAAGGACGCTCAGGATATACCATCAGGCCCTGCTGAGACTGTGCTCACAGACAAACCGGGCATGAAAGAAAATTGACAGCGATTGTCTGAAGTAATATCTGGAGGTCGGAATATCAAATCTATTCCGGCCTCAGTTGTGTATAAGGGACTGTGTTTGCCTTCTGAATTGCAGCATTTTTGCAAATTTAACCGTAATAGCGATTGCCATACAGCGGAAAATGCTTAATTTTGTAGTAATACCAATCTCAACATTTTTTGACATAATGAAAAGAATACTCTTGATATTTGTTGTTCTGTCGAGTCTTGTGAGTTTGACGACACGTCTGTCTGCTCAGGATTTTTCAGACCGCCTGTTCCCTTATCCGGAACCACCAAAAGATATGGTAAATCTATATGAGAGGTGCAATTATCTTGTTTATAAGTTTTGGGATCAATGTGACCTTAAGTCTGCGCTCTCATCAAAGGCCAAGCTGAACAAGGCTTTTGGTGATTGGCTTGGTTTTATGCCGTATGCTTCGGCGGATACAGTCCGTCTTGCTATAGATAATTTTCACAAATCATTTAAGAAAAACGGTAAACTTGCACTTGAGGTAGCCCGCATGGCGGAGTCGTGGTTATATTCTGATACGGCGGCTTATATGTCAGACGAACTATATGGATTGTTTGTCGATGCTGCTGTCGCGAATAAAAAACTCCCGGCTGAAGACCGTCAGCATTACGAGTCTCAGAAATTAATACTCGACAACAGTAGTGAGGGTTCGCAATTGCCGGACTTGAAGTTGACTGCGGCAGACGGCACTGTGACGAGTTTTTATGCTGATTCGGCCGTCAATACACTTCTTATGGTTTATCCTCCCGATTGCCTCGACTGTTCGTTTGCACGGGTCCGTTTGTCGGCAGATATGGTTTTAAATCAGCTCAATGATCAAGGTGTTGTCAGAGTAGTGACTCTCTATGCCGGAGAGCCGGATGCAGCCTTTGCGAAAGCAGTCGCAAATTTCCCTCCAAAATGGATTAATGTCGCCAGTGCAGAAACTGAACGTTATTTTGACATGCGTATAAAGCCATCGCTTTATTATCTTGACAAAGATCATAAGATAATAGGTAAACATTTGAATGTAGACAATATACTTGAGGCATTCCGATCGATGATAAAATAATATGAAGATAGCAGTACTGATTTCCGGAGGGGTGGATAGTGCGGTTGCCATTGAGCGACTGTTGGCCCAAGGACATGATTTGCACTTATTCTATATCCGTATAGGCCTTGACACCGGAGAGGGAGATTGCTCGGCAGAAGAGGATATAGAGATGTGTACGTTTATCGCACGCCACTATGGGCTCCCATTTGAAGTTGTATCTCTGCACGAAGAGTATTGGGATAATGTCATGGAGTATGCGTTGCGAACCGTCAAAGCCGGCCTGACTCCCAATCCGGACATCATGTGTAATAAAATTATCAAGTTTGGATATTTCGAGCAACGATGGGGACATGAGTTTGATCGCACGGCTACAGGCCACTATGCCACAACGCGAGTCATTGACGACAAAGTATGGCTTGGCACTGCGGTGGATCCGGTAAAAGACCAGACTGATTTTCTTGCGAGGATATCTTATGACCAACTCAGCCATCTGATGTTTCCCATCGGTGATCTGCCTAAGGCTGCGGTCAGAGAAATTGCACTTTCGGCGAAATTGCCCAATGCGCGCCGCAAGGATTCGCAGGGTATATGTTTTCTCGGGAAAATTAATTACAATGACTTTATCCGCCGCCATCTCGGCGAACGTCCAGGTCCGATTATCGAGATTGAGACCGGCCGTAAGTTAGGCACTCACCGAGGCTTTTGGTTTCACACCATAGGTCAACGAAAAGGGCTTGGCCTCAGCGGCGGACCTTGGTATGTGGTCAAGAAAAATGTCAACGACAACGTCATTTATGTTTCAAACGGATATGACACGGAAAAGCAATATGGACATAACATACACCTCGATGAGATGCATTTTATTACCGCTAATCCGTGGCTTGAAAATTGCAATCGGTCAGAAGTGACATTCAAAAACAGACATATGCCGGAGTTCCTGCCGGGGCATATCACGCGCCTTGATGATGGCAGCTATGTATTAGAGTCTGTGCGTCCGGTTCAAGGAATAGCTCCAGGCCAATTTGCCGTGATTTATGATGCGGCGTCTCAGATATGTTATGGGTCGGGCATTATAACAGGCCGCGCGGTGACAGATCTTGATTCATTAAGATAGACAGACATCAGATATATGGAAGATAAAATCAGACTTCGTGTTCTCGGCCTATCCTACAGCCAGGTTCAGACAGGAGCATATGCCCTATTGTTGAGTGAGGAAAATGGCCCGCATAAGATACCTGTGGTCATAGGCTCAGCTGAGGCACAATCTGTAGCGATAAAGATAGAAGGAATTGTGCCGCCCCGTCCGTTAACCCATGATCTTTTTGTCAGCTTCGCCCATGCTTTTGGCGTTAAACTGACCGAGGTTTTTATCTATAAATTTGAGGATGGCATCTTTTATTCCGAATTGACATTCAGTGACGGTTGTCGGTCGGTGCAGCTTGACGCACGTACATCTGATGCTATTGCAATAGCAATGAGGACTCATACTCCGATATTCACGACGCGTGAGGTCGTTAACGAAACAGGCTTTGTGGTGCCGGATGAGGAGATGTCCGAGTCGGGTGCAAATGAAGGGGATCAGGAAGATATTGGTGCAATCCCCG
The DNA here is from genome assembly GCA_964018265.1 of uncultured Muribaculaceae bacterium. Classification (GTDB taxonomy): domain Bacteria; phylum Bacteroidota; class Bacteroidia; order Bacteroidales; family Muribaculaceae; genus CAG-873. The sequence goes on along the minus strand of CAXHOY010000014.1, from coordinate 26,498 downwards.
GAGCCGATTATTTTGCAGAGCCAAAACTCGAGAATTATGCTATTGAAGAACTTGAACGCACGCTGCAACAACTAACAGAAGACGAAAACTATGAGGAAGCTGCGCGTGTTAATGAAATATTACAGCGAAAGAAAGCTGCCCGCGATGGTGGTTTGTCAGCTGAAGAGTCTTAATGTTAATCAACAAAAATAAAAAATGAGCGAAATATCTACCTCCCGGCGTCCACTGATATTGATAAGCAATGATGACAGCATCAATGCGCCCGGCATACATACGCTTGTCGACTGTGTCAGCCATTTGGGTGATGTGATAGTAGTTGCACCCGAGCAACCACATTCGGGCATGTCGTCGGCTTTTACTGTCAATGCCGCACTCCGCATCACTTCGCGTCCTGATTATAACGGTGCCAGAATGTTCACAGTCAACGGCACACCTGTCGATTGTATCAAACTTGGACTGTATGCGGTTGCTCCTCGCAGACCGGATCTGGTGCTTGCAGGCATAAACCATGGCTCTAATTCCGGAACTTCGATTGTCTATTCCGGAACAATGGGAGCTGCGTTGGAGGCGTGCATGGAGGGTATACCCTCTGTAGGTTTTTCGTTGCTTCATCACTCCATGAAGGCCGATTTCTCACTGTCAGCACCGATGGTGACATCTATCGTGGAGGATGTTCTTGCCAAGGGATTGCCAAAAGGGGTGTGTCTCAACGTCAATATTCCTGCAAAAGTCGTACCGGAGGGCGTCAAGGTCTGTCGGGCGGCCCGTGGACATTGGTCAGACGGCTACAGCCGATATCTTGACCCTCACGGCAATCCATTCTATTGGTTAAAAGGCCGTTTTGTAAATGAGGATATAGAAGCGACGGATACTGATGAGTATTGGCTTGCACGCAACTATATCTCTGTTGTGCCGGTCTCTCCTGACATGACAGATGCTTCAGCCATACGAGGCATGGCAGGCCGCTTTGGTTAATGGCCTATGACCATTGGCTTCGGTATGGCTATTTTAGCAGGTATTGACCTTTGCCATTAGTCGCTTTCCCATATTGTACGGCATCATAAGGGCAGATATGGTAGCATCTTAGGCACAAGGCACATCTATCGTGCCATACAGGCCGGCCATCGCTCAAGGTGATATTATGCATCGGGCATTCCCGTGCACATTTGCCGCAACCAATGCATCTGCCGTTGCTCTTGAACGGTTTTGGCGACATGCAAAAGCGTTTGAATAATGGGTATATGATGTCGGATTTTATTTTGGGCCAAGATCCTTTGACGAGTATGTCTCCTTGAATTCCAGCACCGATGCGACGTGCGATTTCTGAAATCATATCAGGCGCTTGAGCTATTTTTTTGTCTGCGACTTGGCGGTTGTCGACATCAAAACCTTTCATGAGGACATATGTGTTTGGCATAATCACGGTGTAGGCGTCGGCCGTTTGCCAATGGCGCGAATGGATTAGTTTTCGCCATTGAGTGGCGGTCTCACCGGTGTCATCTCCGCATGTTGTAATCATATAATGGCGACATTGTTCAGCTCCAATTATGTTCGCTTCTTTGATAAATCTGCTTACGACAGGAGGCACGCCCCATGAATAGGTCGGAAAAATCCAAATTACAGTATCATCCGTAGCTTTGGTTTCATACGACAGCGGGTCTATCAATATGTCTCCTTGAAGCCTGATGAGATTGTGGTCGTCAATTAAAGAACCGAGCTGTTCGGCTACGAATTGACTATTGCCGGTGCCGCTGAAATAGATAATCATCGTTGCTTCGTATTGATGGTGACTTGTGTCGCACCGTAACCATATTCCCTGAAAGAAGCATCCTGTATGCTACATCCGTTATAGCGGTAATTAAGCTCTTTGATGAGCGCCTGTCTCAGCACACCTTCGCCTTTGCCATGGATAAAGATGATTTTGCGTCCTGGGAAGCGCAGGTTTTTGTCCATTATCTCCCTGAACTTGTCGATCTGGTAATTGAGCATGTCGGCGTTGCTTAGACCGTTTGTATTGTCGAGAAGTTCGTTGATGTGAAGGTCGACAACAATAGGTTCTGTGTTTTTCTGAGCTTTTTTGCTAACGGCTCTGCCTCGACCTATTACAGGACGAGCCTCATTTCTGACAACGTCTTTGAGAGACGCAGGAGTTTCGATTTCCAATGCCCCTCGTTGCGGGATGTCATCGCGCACAATGTCTAGGGCTATGACGGGCGAATCAAAATATATGTTTTCTCTGAAGCAATGGAGTTTTGCAAACTTTGTAGTATCAAGGCGTGATTCATAGGCTACGGGTGCTTTCAGTCCGAATTCCTTATCGCGCTTGAAAGCAATAAACTGAATTGCAATCCGTTCGATGTTTGGCAAATCCGAAGTATTGAGTTCGGCCACAAGAAGCTGGAAATTTGGTTCAATAACTCCGGCATAGCGTGTAGACCATGATGCCGCTCCATCGCTTCGGGTCATCAGGGTGAAATATAGATAATAGTTTGAATCGTTGACGAGATATGCGTCAAAGCCACTTTGAGAGAGGCGTTTCAGGTCATGGGCTTCGAAGCCCAGGGTAATATTCATGATGTCGCCGCCTGAGGTTTCGACAACGGGCTCTTCTTCGGGACGCGGGTCAGCTGCTTTGACGTTGACATCTTGTTGAGCAGGTTTTACGATGGCCTCTGTTTTTGCAATCTGCGCAGGAGCATTGTCAATCACAACGCATTCGCGTAGAAGGATAGGGGTCTCAAATCCGTCTTCGTCTGCTACGAAGGCCATGTTATCTTTGATTTTTACCACTTTGCCACCTCCGACGTCATTGAGGAAGCGAACAGTATCTCCTATTTTTGCAGTCATTATATTATATATTGTAGATTTCTATATTGGTTGTTATGTAGTCGTTTTGCAAAATTAGCAAAAAATGGCGATTAATCGCCATAGGGTTGGTGGAGGTTTTGTCATTTTAGGATAAATATGTAAATTTGCAATATCATAATATGAATATAATGACGCCTTTATTTTCGATAATAACAGTCTGTTATAATTCGGCTGCAGCTCTTGGACGCACTATTGAAAGTGTAGATGCCCAGAGTTGCAGGCTGTATGAGCATATAATAATCGACGGAGCTTCTAAAGACCATACGCCCGATGTGCTTGCCGCTTCAGCGTCGCCTTTACGGACTGTAGTATCTGAACCCGATGATGGCATTTATGATGCCATGAACAAAGGTCTCGGGAGAGCCAAAGGTGACTATCTTATATTTTTGAATGCAGGAGATACGTTCCATGATAAAGACACTCTTGCTCTTTATGCCGACCATATTTCAAAAAATGATTATCCTGGAATTGTCTATGGTCAGACTGTGCTCGTTGACGATAACGGTCACGAAGTCGGCCCGCGACATCTTACGGCGCCAGACAAGCTCACTCTGCATAGCTTTAGCGATGGTATGCTTGTTTGCCATCAGGCGATGGCCGTGCTGCGGCGCATAGCTCCACTATATGACGTGAAATACAGATATTCGGCCGATTATGACTGGGTGATAAGATGCCTGCAACATTCGAGACGCAATGTTTATGTCGGTTGCACAACCTGCAAATATTTGTCGGAAGGAGCAACAACAGCACACAGAAAGGCTTCATTGATTGAGCGCTTCAAAATCATGAGCCATTATTATGGTTTTTTGCCGACAACCTTCCGACACATGGGTTTTGCTGTCCGTTTCATGCGTTACAACTCTAAAACCAAGAAGCAATGATTTTATATAATACTACCTTTCATGTAGAGGAAAGGATTGAGACTCAATTTGTGGCATGGCTCAAGTCCGTTTTTATCACGTCTGCGGACAAAGCCGGACTTAAAGCCCCAATGCTTGCGCGTCTGGTCAATAGTGTTGAGCCCGGTTGTGTGTCGTATGCACTCCATTTTGATGCTCCCGACATGGAATGTGTCAATCTCTGGGAGGAGGGGGGGCGGCAGAAGCTGCTTGACGATATGTTTGCACGGTGGCAGTATAGCGCTCTCGCATTTTCAACCCCGATGGAGAGAGTAGACCTATGACGCCCATCCGTGATGACCTCAAAGGCTGGGACCGTATAATTATTGGCATAGATCCCGGAACAAATGTAATGGGCTACGGCATACTTGGCGTTAAATCGAAGAAACCATCAATGATTGCAATGGGTGTCATTGAGCTTCATCGTCAGGACAGCCACTACTTGAGGTTGCGACATATCTATGATCGTGTTCTTGGACTTGTGGAGAGTTTTCTGCCTGATGAAATGGCTATCGAAGCGCCTTTTTTTGGCAAGAATGTTCAGTCTATGCTCAAACTCGGTCGAGCACAAGGTGTGGCTATGGCGGCTGCTCTTTCAAGAGATCTGCCCATTAACGAATACGAGCCAAGAAAGATAAAGCAGGCCATAACCGGTTCAGGCGCGGCATCTAAAGAACAAGTCAGAGAAATGTTGCGCAGGATACTAAACATCCCATCCGAGAGCCTACTGCCTCAGTTGGATGCTACAGACGCCCTTGGCGCCGCACTCTGCCACTTTTATGAGTCTCAACGTCCTGCGATTGAAAAAGGCTGTCGTTCGTGGAAAGAGTTTGTAGCTAAAAATCCCGGCAAAGTCAAAGGCCTTTGATATTCAGGTCAACGCGTAATCTTTTATCTGACAATCACTTGCGCAATGGATAAAAATGTCGGCTATACAGAATAGGAGTCTGTATCTCTCCGGCTGTCGTCAGTCGGGCACATTGAGTTCGGCTTTTAGAAATGGTGCGGTCGGCGAATTGGTCTGAATGATTTCTTCAGGTGTACCGGTCGCCAAAATCATACCACCATTTTCTCCGCCACCGGGGCCCATATCGATGATATGGTCGGCGCATTTTATGATGTCAAGGTTGTGTTCGATCACAAGGACGGTATTGCCTTTGTCGACAAGTCGGTTAAGGATGCCAAGAAGTGTGTTTACGTCTTCGAAATGGAGGCCGGTGGTCGGTTCGTCGAGTATAAACAGAGTTCGTCCGGTGTCTTTCTTGGCGAGCTCGGTGGCGAGTTTGACGCGTTGGTTTTCGCCACCTGACAGTGTTGAAGATGGTTGGCCGAGTTTAATATATCCCAGTCCGATATCTTGAAGGACCTTGATTTTTTTCAGGATATTGGGTATGCCTGCAAAAAAATCGACAGCCTGGTTTATCGTCATGTCAAGGACATCGGCTATCGATTTGCCCTTGTATCTCACTTCAAGTGTCTCGCGGTTGTAGCGTTTGCCTCCGCACACTTCGCATGGTATGAGGACATCGGGCAGGAAATTCATCTCGATAGTTTTATATCCGTTGCCATTGCAAGCTTCGCATCGGCCTCCTGCGACGTTAAAAGAGAAGCGTCCGGGCTTATACCCTCTGATCTTGGCTTCTGGAAGCCCGACAAATAAAGATCGGATATCAGCGAAGACACCTGTATATGTGGCAGGGTTGGAGCGTGGAGATCTCCCGAGTGGAGACTGGTCGACAGTGACAACTTTGTCGATGTTCTCTATGCCGATTAATTCCCGATAAGGGAGAGCCTGTTGCTGGGAGCGATAGAAGTGGGCGCTGAGTATGGGTTGAAGTGTTGCGTTGACAATGGATGATTTACCGCTGCCTGAAACACCGCAGACACATGTAAGTGTGGCGAGAGGAATGGTCATGTCGACATTGCGCAGATTGTGTCCGGTACAACCTAAAAGTTGAAGACTTTTTCCATTTCCAGACCGGCGCGGCAGAGTCGGAGCTATCTGTTTCTTATGGTTGAGATATTCGGCGGTGAGTGTGCCGCTTTTCATCATATCGGACGGAGTTCCTTGGAATACGACTTTTCCGCCTTTACGGCCAGCTGCCGGTCCTATGTCGACAATATAGTCAGCTTCAAGCATTATGTCCTTGTCGTGTTCGACCACGATAATGGTGTTTGATGCATCGCGCAGACGTTTTAGCGAGTTTATGAGCCGGTGATTATCGCGCTGATGGAGTCCTATGCTTGGTTCGTCGAGGATGTAAAGCACATTGACTAATTCTGATCCGAGCTGAGTGGCAAGTCGTATGCGCTGGCTTTCACCTCCCGAGAGGGTGGCTGAGTTTCTGTCGAGTTGAAGGTAGTCAAGTCCGACATCGACGAGAAATCCTAATCGCGTTGAGATTTCTTTGATGATTTCAGATGCGATTTTTTGCTCGACGGGCGATAAGCGACCGATTATTTCTTTTGACCATTCGTATAGACGTCCGATGTCGAGGTGAGAGAGTTGTGCGATATTTTTGCCGTCAATCATGAAATGGAGTGCTTCTTGATTTAAGCGGTCTCCATTGCATTTAGGACAGACCGTGCGGCTGAAGAATTGTCCGCTCCATTTTTGAGCAGCCGATCCTGCATCGTCGGTCTGTTGCATTTCGATATACTTGACTATGCCTTCGTATGAGGTGAAGTAATTTGTTGTGCTCAGGGTGCCATTCTTGATTGAAAGCCGTTCGGTTGTGCCGTTGAGAATGTCGTTGACAGCATCCTCGCTCAAGTCTTTGAAGGGTGTTTTCAGCGAAAAACCATATTTGTCACATATGGCTGATATCTGCCAGAAAATCATTGAATTTTTATACTTGCCGAGCGCGACAATCGCACCGTCGTGAATCGACAGTGAATCATCCGGTATTATTTTCGTACGGTCGATAAGATTTACAAATCCAAGTCCTTTGCAGCACGGACATGCTCCCTGAGGTGAATTGAAAGAGAAATTATGGGGGGCAGGTTCGCGGTATGATATACCCGAGACCGGATCCATCAAAGATTGGCTGTAGTGGAAAATCCTGTCGTCATCGACATCATATACCATAAGCTGTTTATCTCCTTGGCGCAGGGCATCATGGACAGTGTCCTGAAGCCGTTTCATATCCTTGTCTGACACTTTCAGGCGATCGACTACGAGTTCGATGCTGTGGTTTTTGTATCTGTCGAGCTTAAGACCGGGTGAGATCTCGGTGATGGACCCATCGATACGCACATTAAGGAACCCTTTTTTCCGAAGCTGCTCGAAAAGATCTTTATAGTGTCCTTTGCGGTTCTTGACAAGAGGCGAAAGAATGTATATCTTGCGGGAGTTGAATTTCGAGAGGATCAGGCTTACAATCTTTTCTTCGGTGTATTTTACCATCTCTTCGCCGCTTATATAACTTATGGCATGGCCTATGCGGGCATACAGCAGTCGGAGATAATCATATATCTCTGTAGTGGTGCCTATTGTGCTTCGCGGATTTTTGTTTATTGTTTTCTGCTCGATGGCAATGACAGGGCTTAGACCGCTGACGTTATCGACGTCAGGACGCTCAAGCGAACCGAGCATATTTCTGGCATAGGAAGAGAAGGTCTCGATGTAACGGCGTTGCCCTTCGGCATAAATAGTGTCGAAGGCGAGAGATGATTTGCCGCTGCCGCTAAGTCCTGTGATGACGGTGAGAGCATTGTGCGGAATGTCAACGTCAATATTTTTAAGGTTGTTGACCCGTGCACCTGTAACGCTGAGAAATGTGTCGGTATTAACGGCAAGTGACCGGTTGTTAGAAAGTGTATCTTCTGCCATAGATTATTTAACCCAATTGTTGTTATATACGGTTACAGCCTGCTTCGATCGATAAAGTGAGTCTTTTTTGGGAACCTTCACCTTGTATGTCTTACCAGATTTATTGGTAAGAGAACGAGCTCTTATCCATGGGTTTTCTTCCTTAAGTTGAGCGTAGCTTATGCCTTGCTTGTTGGCCCATGCCGCCCAATCTTCGACCGGACCGGTCACGTTGACGGTGCGGCAGTCTGTAGAACGGTACAGTTGGTCAGGATTTATTTGGTAGCCGTAGGCCGACGGATTTTCGAGAATGGCTTTCAGAGCCATAATCCGGAATACATAACGAGAGGTCTCGTCATTGAGAAACAGATCGAAAGAATTGTCTGCAATCTGTTTGTCAAGTTCGCCGGATATACGTGCCATCCCTGCATTGTAGGATGCCATCACGGTTGGCCAGTCTCCATATTTCTCAAGACCTTTTTTCAGATAACGGCAAGCAGCGGCAGTCGCTTTCTCGATATTGTAGCGTTCGTCAATCTCATCGTTGACCTCAAGCCCATATTGTTTTGCGGTTGAGGCAAGAAATTGCCACAAGCCGGCAGCTTTGGCAGGAGAATATGCGCGGGGGTTCAGCGAACTTTCTGCGCAGGCAAGATATATCAGGTCGGCCGGAACGCCGTTTGCCTTAAGTATGGGGGCTATAACCGGGAAATACTTGTTGGCTCGTTTCAGAGTTAACAAGGTTGATCCATGGCTATACATAAGGGAAGTGAGCTCGCGGTCAAAACGTTCGTACATATCATTCCGGTCGAGATTTATTTTAGAGCCGCAAAGATTTACGGATGTGGGTATTTCTGGGCTTATTACGGCAGAAAAAGCGTCCTGTTGCATGCTATTGCCGGGTAACGGCTCTGCCGTAGTTTGAAACGCTGATGAGCCAAGGGCGGCCACCAATGCGGTTGCCGCAAGTATTGCAGTATATTTGGTTGTCATGTGTATATTGAGATATATTACTCTGTCTGTGATCCAGATGAGTATTTGTCGTTTGATTTGATTATGTTAATGTCTCCGCTAAGTTTGTAGTCTCGCCCGTCGGCTCCGTGAGCCTTGATGACGTAGTAATATGTTCCCGCCGGAACATATTTGCCGTTGTATTTGCCGTCCCAACCGATAGATGGGTCTGTAAAAGAAAACATTTCAACTCCCCAACGGTTGAAAATGTGACATTCAAAACTTGTTATAGATTTATAACTAACCTTCCATTCGTCGTTGACTCCGGGAGAACTTTCAGGTGTAAATGCATTTGGACACAATATATTTGAGGCTCCGATGGAGACAGTGTAAACATCTCCAGTGTATTCGCATTCACCGGAACTGTTGGCAGCGAAAAAACGGACGTAGAATGTGCCTTGTTCGCGGAATGAATGATCGAGTTCGAGCTGCGTGTAGCGGTCGTCAATTGGTTCGAATTCAGGATTGCGAGATATTTGCCATTCGTAGAAAACGGCGCCGTCTGTCACTACGGCTGCAAAGTCAATCTCGCAAGGCGCTGATCCACCGAGTTCGCTTGTATCGCTGTTCTGTTCATTATCGATATCACGCTGTTGTTGGGTTGCAGACGTTTCTGCGCTTACAGCATATGCTGTAAGGGTAGGAGATTCGATCTCGACGGGTATGCCCCATGACTGAAGGAAACGGTCGCCTGAAACAGTGAATCTGGTGTCGCATAATGGCGCAGGTACTGAAATCACAGAACGGACGTATGGAATTGTCTGAATTTCTTCAGTCTGTCTATAGATTGCGTTATCCGGGTCATATACTAAGGTTGAATATGAGATGCTGATTTCCCGGTTAATTTCTTCACTTCGGCCATTTATGGTATAATAGACGATACGATCACCCGTGCCGCTGAGATTTAGCTCTGTTCGGGAGCAGTCGTTCTGTATGTCGGAAGGAACTGCGGAATCGAGGTTCAGTTTATGATTATCATAATTGATTATCCAATAATATGATGTTTTGTCTCCCAACTCAACAGCTATGCCGGTGTCGTTGGTTGGCATAGAGATAGATGTGCCTGTAGAGATTGCTTGTGAATAGGCCGCACCGGAGGATGAGAAAGTTGACCATCTTGCAGAACTACCGGACTCATCAGAAATGACGATGCCGTCAGAGTTACGGACGACATACACCGCCTCAAGTCCTGTCGATGCAGGTGGGATTATTGTGATAACTTTATCGGAAGAGCCGGAAAAGACAAGAGCCGCAAAGACATCTGCGGTCACAACAGAGAACATGATTGACGCTAATGCGTGTTTAACCATTTTGCTTAAAGTTGACTGATTTTGTATATTATACAAAGTTAACTATTTTTTTTGTCTTCAGAAGACGAGGTGTGTTTATTGTTGTTAATATATGTTTTCGTGCTGTTTTTGGGGATACTCAGGTGGCCTATGTCAGATTTTTTGTGTATGTTTGCACGTTAAAATACAAACAATAAAAATCAATGCCTGCATGAAAGCAATAAAAACACGTCTTGCCGCACTCGGATTTCTTGAATTTGCAGTGTGGGGTTCTTATCTTGTTTCGCTTGGCCTTTACCTTAACTCGGTCGGTCTTGGAGACAAGATTTTCTGGTTTTATACAGTTCAGGGACTTGTGTCTCTATTTATGCCGGGATTGGTCGGTGTGATTGCTGACCGCTTTATTCCGGCTCAAAAAATGCTCAGTCTTTGTCATGTCATAGCCGGAACGTTTATGCTTGCGGCAGGATGGTATTCGATGGATGCCGGTGCTTCAGTGCAATTTGGTCCATTATTCACATTATACACGATTTCGGTAGCGTTCTTCATGCCGACAATCGGACTGAATAATTCGGTTGCTTTCAATGCCCTTACAAAAGCCGGTCTTGATACGGTTAAAGATTTTCCACCGATCAGAGTGTGGGGAACTGTAGGTTTTATCGCAGCCGAGTGGTTTGTAAACTTCGTGAAGATCGATGGGCTCCCGATCATGAATACATATTGCCAATTGTTTACCTGCGGCATAATCAGCCTTATACTTGCCATTTATTCATTGACAATGCCCAACTGTCCGATCAAGCGCGGAGCGTCCGCATCATTGGCGGATTCGCTTGGTCTGTCAGCTTTTAAGCTGTTTAAAGATAAAAAGATGGCAGTGTTTTTTGTTTTCAGCATGCTCCTCGGTGTATCGCTGCAGATAACAAATAGCTATGGAACGTCTTTCATCGAGCAGTTTGGCACAGTAGCCCAATATGCCGATGATTTCTTTGCAAAAAATCCCACCTTCCTGATATCGCTTTCTCAGTGCAGCGAGGCGTTATGCATTTTGCTCATACCTATGTGTCTGCGCCGCTTTGGCATAAAGGGAGTGATGCTTATCGCAATGTTTGCTTGGGTTCTCCGTTTCGGATGTTTCGGTCTCGGGGATACAAGCACCGGAGGGGTATGGCTTTTGATTTTATCATGTATCGTTTATGGGGTCGCATTTGATTTCTTCAATGTCTCCGGCGGACTTTATGTCGATAAGCAGACCAAGCCCGAATTGCGTTCGTCGGCACAAGGCCTTTTTATGATTATGACCAATGGCATCGGTGCTTCTCTTGGAACATGGATTGCAGGCACATTTGTATTTAACGAACATGTATTTGCTCCAGGTCTCACTCCGGTTGAGCAACTCGAAGGATGGAGAGTGTCATGGTTTATATTTGCCGCATATGCGCTTGTGGTAGGCGTCCTGTTCTTTTTCATATTCAAGGATAATCATGAGCAGCCGGACAGTGAGGAAATCAAAGAAAGCGAAGAAGCGCCGTCCGGAGCCGGAGGCATGGTTGAGACACAGGATAAACTTTGAAATACAGTATTTGAAATATGATACGTTTCTATGCGCCTGATATAAAAACGACACAGATCTTGCCCGAAAGTGACTCGCAACATTGTTGCAGAGTACTCCGTATGCAGGAGGGTGATGTTATCGAGGTCGTCGACGGCAAAGGATTTCTTTACCGCTGCCGGATTTTGACGGCTCATAATAAACGGACAGCCATAGAAATAATCGAACAAGAGGCATTGCCACCTGTATGGCCAATGTGTATCACTGTGGCCGTAGCACCGACGAAACATCTCGACCGCATGGAATGGCTTGTCGAGAAACTTGTGGAGATTGGGGTCAACCGGATAGTTCCGATAAAATGTGCGCGATCAGAGCGTAAGGAGATAAAAACCGAGCGTCTTGAGAAAATTGCAGTCTCGGCAATGAAGCAATCGCTAAAGGCAGTGCTTCCGGAGATTGCTGAGATGACTCCTGTTTCAAAATTTATAGAGTCGTGTGACAGCGAACAGAAATTTGTTGCCTATTGTGACGATGCTGTAGAACGAAAACTGTTGTCGCGGGAGTATAGTAGTGGCAAGGATGTAACAGTGCTCATAGGTCCGGAGGGTGATTTTTCTCCTGAAGAAATAAAAGCAGTGATGTCGGCCGGATTTGTGCCGGTTACACTCGGAGACAACAGGCTTCGGACTGAAACGGCAGCCTTGGTGGCATGCGATACGTTCCACATCATCACTCAAGCATTGACTTAATGTATATTATCAATTATGAATACGTTAGAATATTTAAAATCGTCACCAAATAACAATTTCTTCCTTCTGGCCGGACCTTGTGTTGTCGAGGGAGAAGAAATGGCTCTCGATATAGCGTCTAAGATTGTACCGATATGTCAGAAACTTGATATACCATATGTTTTTAAGGGAAGCTACCGCAAGGCTAACCGATCCAGGGTAGACTCATTTACCGGAATAGGTGATGAAAAGGCTCTGAAAATACTCAAAAAGGTCAAGGACGAGTTTGGCATACCTGTTGTGACCGATATCCATGAAGCGGCAGAAGCGGAAATTGCGGCAGAATATGTGGACATACTTCAGATACCGGCGTTTCTGTGCCGCCAGACAGATCTGCTTGTGGCGGCCGCGCGAACCGGAAAGATGGTCAACATAAAAAAAGGTCAGTTCCTGGCTCCGGAATCAATGAAATTTGCTGTGCAGAAGGTGAAGGATTGCGGCAATGATCTGGTTGCGGTGACAGATCGTGGGACTTCGTTCGGTTATGGAGACCTGATAGTTGATTATCGAGGCATACCTACGATGCAGAGAGAAGGTGTGCCTGTTATTCTTGATGTGACACATTCACTTCAACAACCCAATACCGGCAATGGAGTTACCGGCGGACGTCCGGAACTGATAGAGACAGTGGCCAGAGCAGGAATAGCAGTGGGAGCAGACGGTATTTTCATCGAAACACATCAAAATCCATCAGTGGCAAAAAGCGATGGTGCAAATATGCTTCGTCTGGATTTGTTACCAGGATTGCTTGAACATTTGACCGCGATAAGACAAACTATCGTATCTTTTTAACAGAAAACAGAATTATCATCACATTTCCAATCATTATTTCAGATTTATGAAACTGAGATTGTTGTTAAACTCATCAATAGTCGCCCTCTCTTTCCTGACTTCCAATGCTCAGTCGCGCGGCATAGACAACCCTGTGACAAAAGCAGTGCTCGAAGTCTATCAAGTTATGTTGCGTCAAAATCCGGACGACTATATGACATGGTTCCGAAGAGCGAATGAATATTACAGGCATGACGAATATCTCAAGGCTCTCAAAGATATCAACGAGGCTCTGCAACGCACACCCATTACAGACAGTGATTTGAGGTATCAGGAATATATGCTGAGAGCCGGCATCTATAATCAGACAGGCCGTAAGACCGAGGCTCTTGCTGATCTCAATGAGGCATGTCGTCTCGATCCCGAATCTTATGCAGCTATTTATCAAAGAGCTAATACTGAATATGAGCTTGAGAACTTTGCTGAGGCCAAGAATGATTATCTCAGATTGCAGCGCATGAACTCGCGTAGCGCAGAGGCTCCTCTGGGACTTGCCCGTATTGCAATCCGCGAGAACAACCTCGGCATGGCCAATGACTATCTCGAACAGGCTGTGGCACTCGATCCGAATAATCCGGAGACTTATGTGAGAAGATCATCAGTCAGAAAACTCATGGGTAATCACAACGGAGCAGTAGACGATCTGCTTCTCGCAATAAGCATCAACAGCGATTACACCAAGGCTATCGAGGCATTGGTTGACTATGGGAATACGAACTATGCGGCAACAATGACAGGCCTGTCAGAAGCTATAAGGCAAGCGCCGCAAGTCGGAATGTTCTGGTATCTCAGAGCAGTCATCGCCCAGGCTCATTATCGTTACAGCGCTGCAATCGATGACTATCGCCATATAATTGACAACGGATTGTATAAGTATCAAGGTCTCTATGCTTCTATCGCAGAATGTGAGTATGCACTCGGAGAGTTTGATAAAGCGTTGTCAAATATAGATTATGCTCTGGGTATGTCGACAAACGAAGCCCCCAACTTTACATTGAAGTCAAAGATTTTGCGAGCACTGGGTCGTTATGACGAAGCTGTCGAAGCTGCGGCAAGAGCGTTGTCTGTTGATCGTAATGATGCTGACGGCCTGGCTGAGATGGGACTTTGTTATATGGCAAAGGAAAACTACAAGGAGGCATCGGCTCTCTTTGGGGAAGCAATAATGACTAATGCCGAAAATCCTTACTATTATATGCTTCGTGCTTGGCTTCAGCTCGAATACATGAATCAACCCGAAGCTGCAAAGGGTTACTATGAGCAGGTCAATGAGATGGACTTCTTCTATATAGATAATGTTCGCTCATTAAAAGGCTTTGCTCAGCTGTTTCTTGATCAGTATACCAGAGCTGAAGGCTGGATGAACAATATTGTCACCACAGTCACAGACAATGATGGTCTTGTCAATTATTATGCGGCTTGTTTTTACTGTGCTGCCGGAGACTACGACCGGGCACTGAATTGTGCTGAGGCATCAATGAAGGCTGGCTATGGCAACATCTATAACTGGATGTATAATAACGATGCGCGCATCAATGTCGCTCCATTGCGAGATGATCTCCGTTTCCTGAATTTGCTCCATCGCTACGAAGGTGTTTTTAAATAATCCTGATTTATAGTAATGAAAGACGGTTTTTTGCGAGTGGTAGCTGCTGTTCCTGCCGTTCAGCCATGCGACACTGTTTACAATACAGACTCCATCCTGAGCATGATTTCGTTGCTTGCAGCTCGTCATGCCGATGTGATTGTGTTTCCCGAGATGTCTTTGACTGGCTATACTTGCGCAGACTTGTTTCACAGTGCTCCATTGCAAGACGCGGTTCCTAAAGCTGTCGAGCGTATATGCCGTGAGACATCTGCGGCCGGAAGTCCTCTTGTTTTCGTTGGCGCACCGCTTGTTGTCGATGGGGTTATGTATAATTGCGCACTTGCAATCAGAGGGCATGTGCTTGCTGTTATACCGAAAACTTACATTCCGAATTACAACGAATTTTACGAGAAGCGTTGGTGGAGTGGGGCTCCGCAGCAACAGAGCCGTCTGATAGAACTCTTCGGGCAAAAAACATTGTTTGGCACGGAAACCTTGATTGATTACTCCGGAGTCCGGATTTCTGCGGAAATCTGTGAGGATCTGTGGACTCCTGTCCCGCCGAGTTGTCATGCATCAATGGCTGGTGCGGAAGTCGTTGTCAATCTTTCTGCCAGTGACGATGTTATCGGAAAATATGCATATCTGAGAAATCTTATTGCTTCTCAGTCGGCTCGATGCATGTGTGCATATGTATACAGTTCGGCCGGTTATGGCGAGTCATCGACAGATTTGGTCTTTGACGGGAAGGCTATAATAGCAGAAAATGGAACGATTGTCGCTTCGAATGAAAGATGGAAACACGGTGAACAATATAGCATATATGATATAGATATTGAAGCATTACGTAGAGACCGCCTACATATCGGCTCTTTTGTCGATTGTGCGAAAATTGAAAATCAATCAGGATATACGGTAGTCGATTGTGGCGATGTGACTCAGATTGAGGCAGCAGATCATGATTTATTAAGGGCTGTCAATTCTCGGCCATTTGTTCCGGCAGATGATAATATGAGGGCCCGCTGCGAAGAAATTGTCAATATACAGGTGGCGGGGCTATGCCGTCGTTTGCAATTTACCAATTGTCACCGTCTCGTTGTCGGTATATCCGGAGGTCTTGACTCGACGCTTGCATTGCTTGTAGCAGTGAGATCTTTCGACCGTCTCGGACTTGACCGCAAAGGCATATGTGGCGTCACAATGCCTGGATTTGGCACTACCGGCCGTACACACCGCAACGCGATCGACCTGATGACCGCTCTCGGAGTGTCGCAGCGGGAGATAGCCATCGGGCCGGCTGTGATCCAACATTTCAAAGATATTGGTCATGATGTGTCATGCCATGATGTGACATATGAGAATTCGCAGGCGCGTGAACGCACGCAATTGCTTATGGATATCGCCAATCAACTCGGCGGAATGGTACTCGGCACAGGTGATCTGTCAGAACTTGCCTTGGGTTGGGCTACATATAACGGTGACCATATGTCAATGTATGGAGTCAATGCCGGTGTGCCGAAAACTCTTGTGCGACATCTTACGCGCTATTTTGCGGATTACGTTGTTGAGGCTTCTTGTCGGGATACGCTTCTCGACATTATTGACACGCCTATCAGTCCGGAGTTGATTCCGGCCGACGCACAAGATCATATCACACAGAAAACTGAAGATCTTGTCGGCCCGTATGATCTACATGACTTCTTTCTATATTATACCCTTCGTTATGGTTTTGGCCCGCGGCGGATATATCGTCTTGCGATTCTAGCCTTCAGGGATTCGGACTATAATGATGAAGTGATACGCCATTGGTTGCGTGTGTTTTTCCGAAGGTTCTTCTCACAGCAGTTCAAGCGTTCTTGTCTGCCTGATGGCCCGAAAGTAGGCTCTGTATGCCTGTCACCGAGGGGAGATTGGCGTATGCCTTCGGATGCTTCGGCCGCCTTATGGCTTAGGGAATGTGATGCTTTATGATGTTGAAATTCATATTGGCGGTTTTTGTAGGCAGCGGACTTGGTGGAGTTTGCCGATACCTGCTCACCGATGTGGTAGGACGCTATCTGTCTCCGCAATCAGGCCTGTTTTGGTTTACATTGGTTGTTAATGTTGTCGGTTGTCTTCTGATCGGAGTTTTGTATGGCTCGATTGACCGAGGCATTGTGCTGTCAGCTGAAACAAAATTATTGCTTACGACCGGTTTCTGCGGGGGGCTTACGACATTTTCGACTTTTGCCCGAGAAGGCATTGATCTCTTTTATTCAGGTCAAGTAATGACGGCATTGCTTTATATATCGATGTCTGTTATATTGGGTCTGGTCGCTGCGGCAGGTGGATTAATGCTTACAAAAGCATGACAATAGTCCTGATAATCGTCCTCAGTCAGTGATGCAGTCGTATTTTGAGGCTATATGACAAAATTTTCAGTGAATATATAAGATGGAAATACTAAAGCATGAGTGTGGAGTAGCGCTTGTAAGACTTCGTAAGCCAATAGACTATTATAAGAAGAAGTACGGGTCATGGACTTATGGTCTCGACAAACTATATCTTCTTATGGAAAAGCAGCACAATCGCGGACAAGAAGCCGCAGGTGTCGGAGTTGTCAAATTTGATTCGTCTCCCGGCCATGAATATGTGTTCAGGGAGCGAGCAATGGGTAAGGATGCGATAACAGAGATATTTGAGAAAATTGGAGCCGAATTGACTCCTTATGTTGTGGCAGATAAAATAGATGAAACCGTAACAGAAGCTCCTTTTATCGGGAATATCTATATGGGGCATCTACGTTACAGTACGACAGGTCACAGCGGTATATCGTATGTCCATCCGTTTTTAAGACGAAACAATTGGAGATCCCGCAATCTTTTGCTGTGCGGTAATTTCAACATGACAAATGTCGATGAGATATTCAATAATATAGTTGAGAAAGGCCAACATCCAAGACTTTACAGTGATACGATAGTGTTGCTTGAACAGTTAGGATATTATCTTGACAAAGAGAATCATCGTCTATACAGGAGGTATCGCGACTCATTGAACGAGCCAAAGTTAAGTCGGCAAATCGAACTTGAATTAAATCCATTCAATGTCCTTGAACAGGCTGCTCCGGAATGGGATGGTGGATTTGTGATCTGTGGAGCTACTGGATCAGGTGATATGTTTGCAGTAAGAGACCGTAACGGCATTCGTCCTGCTTTCTACTATTATGATGACGAGGTTGTGGTTGTCGCATCCGAGCGTCCGGTCATACAGACCGTAATGGATGTCGCGCGTCGGCAAGTAAAAGAATTAATGCCCGGAGAGGCAATTGTTGTCGGAAAATCAGGTAATATCGAGTTGCGACAGATCATGAAGGCCGGTGAAAACAAACGTTGTTCGTTTGAACGCATATATTTTTCGAGAGGAAGTGACGCGGATATTTATCAGGAGCGTAAAGCTCTTGGACGGAATCTGGCAACCGAGGTGTTGAAAAAGATCGATTATGACATAGACAATACGGTTTTTGCTTTTATTCCCAACACGGCAGAGGTGGCTTTTATGGGACTAACAGAAGGTCTTGAGTCGTATCTGGATGGTTTGAAAGCGAGCCGAATATTGGAAGCCCAAAACAACGGCGGTCTAAGCGAGAATGTCATAAACACTATCATGAGCCAGAAACTGCGGATTGAAAAGATCGCGCTCAAGGATATAAAATTACGGACATTCATCGCTGAACGCGAATCCAGAAACAATCTTGCTGCACATGTCTATGACGTTACGTATGGATGTATACGGAATGATCGTGACACTCTTGTGGTCATAGATGACAGCATAGTTAGAGGGACTACTCTCAGACAGTCAATATTGAGAATGTTGGATCGTCTCCATCCCCGTCGCATAATTGTTGTGTCTTCATCGCCCCAAGTGCGTTATCCTGACTGTTATGGCATAGACATGTCACGCATGTCTGAATTCATTGCCTTCAAGGCGGCAGTCAAGCTGCTGAGGGAGAGTGGCCGCGGAAATATAATTGATGAGGCGTACCGCAATGCGCTGATAGAGTTGGGGAAACCTGCATATGAGCAGCATAATTGTGTTAAGACAATATATGAACCATTTACTGATGATGAAATATCAAAGGTGATTGCTTGTATGCTAAAGGATGATGCGATCAATGCGCAAGTAGAAATATTATATCAGACTCTTGATGGCCTCCATGCTGCGATACCCGATCATCCCGGGGATTGGTATTTTTCGGGCGATTATCCGACTCCGGGAGGCTACAGGCTGGTAAATCAGTCGTTCGTCAATTTCTATGAGGAAATAAGTGACAATTGAGCCCAAGGCTATATATGCCCGGGGCCGCTATAGGGTGATATGCTCCGTAGATAAACGATAAAAGCGCCGAAACTATAAAATTTTCCGGCGCTTTTATCGTGTAGTGAGGGGCTATTTTGTGCGGGCGAGGATTAGTGCGCTTGTCGGAGCAACTGTCATAGCTCCTCCCCGTGTCGGTGCGATACCATCGGCGTTAATTCTGCCATCCTCAGCGATGATTATCCAGTCACCTTTAGGAATTTTGACCTGAACCGGACTAGTATTGCCGTTGAAGACCACTTTGATTTCCTTCCATACATCGCCATTGGCATTATCCTTGAGTGAGTATGATATAAGATTGTCTTGTGATGTTTTGTCAAAAACGAGGTGCTTGGCAATCTGAGCTGCATCAGTCATGCGGAAAGCAGGGTGTGATTTCCGCAGTTTTATGAGTTCGCGGTAATATTCAAACTGTCCGGCATTGTCGTGCTTAAGAGTCCAATCGATTGCGTTTATAGAGTCGGGGGACTTGTATGAATTATGAACGCCTTTTTTATCACGGAACAATTCTTCGCCCGCAAACATAAATGGAGTGCCTTGTGATGTGAAGACAATTGTTTGTGCGAGTCTCGCCGCCCGCTGTCTTTCTTCTTCGGTTGAACCGGGCATTGATTTTGCGAGTTTGTCTGTCAGTGTCAAGTCATCGTGACATGAAACGTAGTTAATGATCTGTGTAGGGGATGATGCGTATGCGAATTTAGAATTGTTGCCTTTTGTGTAATCGACCTGAGGATGGGCAGTCGAGGCAACAATGCCAATTTTGACTGTCTCTTCATTGCCTTGTTTGCCTGTTGCGAATCCGCGGTCGGATGCATTGCTGTAGTGGCCTTTCACGGCATCGCGGATATCATCAGAGAACACTGCTATTCCTTTCATTTTTGCGACATTTTCCTTAAGCGCGCGTTGATCAGCCGGGAGAGGGGAGTCTCCGGCAGTCCAGCCTTCGCCATATACGAAGATTGAGGGATTGATTTTCTTTAACTCGGAAGCGACCCTGTTCATAGTCTCAATGTCATGTATGGCCATAAGGTCGAACCTGAATCCATCGATATGATATTCCTTAGCCCAGTAACAGACAGAGTTGACAATGAAGTCTGACATCTGTTTGCGTTCGGAGGCCGTTTCATTGCCACAGCCTGATGCATCGCTGTAAGTTCCATCTTGACGATGACGGTAAAAATAGCCTGGAGCTGTCAACGAGAAATTGCTCGCGTCGTTGTCTGCCGTATGGTTATACACAACGTCCATAACAACGCCAATGCCGGCATCATGGAGAGATTTGACCATCTGTTTCATCTCACGAATACGAGCGGAAGGATCAGCGGGATTTGTGGAGTAGGAGCCTTCGGGAACGTTGTAGTTATAAGGATCGTAACCCCAGTTGTATTGATTGGTTGTGAGGTTAGATTCATCGACGGAGTTGTAGTCATATGATGGTAAGATATGAACATGCGTGATGCCTAAATCTTTAAGATGATCGATGCCGGTGCTCTCTCCGGTTGAGGTATGTGTGTCATGTTCGGTTAGGGCAAGAAATTTGCCCTTGTTTACAATTCCGGATGTTGGCGAAACACTGAAATCACGGTGGTGCATTTCATATAGTATAACATCGGTTATGTTGTCAACCTTAGGCCCACGATCCTCAGCCCATCCTTCGGGATTTGTCAGGTTCATATCTATTATTGCTGCACGATGACCATTGGTTCCCACAGCCTTTGCCCATATACCGGGAGTCTCGTCTAACCATTTGCCATCATGGAGTATGCTGAATGTATAGAATTTTCCGATATAGTCACCGTCGATCGATTTATACCATGTTCCGGAGTTAGAACGATTCATGTCTATGGTTTCGATCGCTTCCGAATTTCGGTCAGTCGGGTATATCCGCAGTCTGACTGCTTCAGCTTGCGGAGACCATAGTCTGAAAGATGCTTTTGTTTTGTCTGCAATCAATTCAAGGTCTGCCCCTGAATAGGTAGGCCATGATTTGAAATTGTCATCATGGTTGTCGGCAAATGCTATGGGACTAAGAGTCAACATAGAGCCAAAGCACATTGCCGTAAGGGTTTTTACGGTTTTTGCGTTCATCAGTTATTATGTTAAAATGTCCTCGGACGGAGGAACGATGATATAATCTCAATAAGAGAAATAAAAAATCACAAATTATCTAATAATCACTCGCTTGGCGAGGTCGTCGATTCGGACTATGTAATAGCCTGTCGGAAGTTCAATCGTTGTTTTTCCGGATGACACATCAGCGGTCTTAACAATCTGACCTGTGAGTGCATAAATCGAGACCTGATGGATGTCGTCATCAGCCACTTCTATTTCAATTCGCTGGCTTAACACTTTGATTTGAGGCGATTGGACAATACCCTCAGCGACCTCCTGCCGGGAGTCACCGAAGTCTTCAGCAGATGCGTTAAAAGTACACAAGGGAATTAATGCAAATGCGCAGATGTATAATATTTGGCGGATATTGTTCATGTCTATTACAAAATTACGAAATATCTCAGATCTATGCAACATATTATTGTGTATCCGGTGCTAAAAAACATTAAAACGAAGTATATGCTTGGACCATCAACATATTATATCTTCATTAGTAATAGAAAATTTTGAAAGAACAATTTTATTCTATAATTTTGTCAATGTTATGAAGGTAGATAAAAACATCAGGGAGTGTCCACGTGACATCTTTTCGGATTATCTCGCAAGACATCACAAGCGTCGTACTCCGGAACGATTTGCAATCCTTGATTGTGCAATGAGGTCTACAGATCATTTCACGATAGATGCGTTTCATGAATGCCTGGAAAACGAGGGTTTTCATGTGTCCATAGCTACTATTTACAGCACTCTTGAGCTTCTGGTTGATTGCGGGCTTGTGAGACGACATCGATTTGGCTCTGACAGCGCGCGCTATGAGCGCACGGCAGGGACGGCCAGCCATCATCACCTTGTGTGCACACGTTGTGGCAAAGTAAAAGAAGTTAGAGACCAACGGCTGTGTGACGAAATATCCGGTCAGCGTTATTCAGGCTTTACCCAGAGTTACTTTTCATTGAACATATATGGACTATGCAGGGCATGTCAGAAACGCGAACGTATGGCAACAAAAGCAAAAACCAACAAAGAAACAACAATTAATACAACAACTATAAGAAATCGAAAAAAATGAAAGTCGATGTCCTCTTAGGCCTCCAGTGGGGCGACGAAGGTAAAGGTAAGGTAGTCGATGTCCTGACTCCCCGTTATGACATTGTGGCACGTTTTCAAGGTGGCCCCAATGCCGGACACACTCTTGAGTTCGAAGGTAAGAAATATGTGTTGCGCTCAATACCTTCGGGCATCTTCCAGTCCGGGCAAGTCAATATAATTGGCAATGGTGTTGTCCTTGATCCTGTACTCTTTGCCGAAGAAGCCAAGGCTCTTGAAGCATCAGGCAACAAGCTTGCCGATGTGTTGAAAGTTTCCAAAAAGGCACATCTTATAATGCCGACACACCGCCTGCTTGATGCCGCCAATGAAAGCGTCAAAGGCAAAGGTAAGATCGGCACTACCGGCAAAGGCATCGGTCCGACATATACAGACAAGGTCTCCCGTAATGGCCTTAGAGTCGGGGATGTTCTGGCAAAAGACTTTCGGGAAAAGTATGACAGCGCGCGTAATCGACACATCGAGCAGCTGATAGCGCTTGGAACTCAGCCGGACATGAAGCAGCTTGAAGAGGCGGAGAGGAGATGGTTTGAGGCTCTTGAATATCTTCGCGGATTTGAGCTGATTGACAGCGAGCATTATGTCAATAAAGCACTGAAATCAGGAAAATCAGTGCTTTGCGAAGGCGCTCAGGGGACAATGCTTGATGTCGATTTCGGTTCATATCCGTTTGTGACATCAAGTAATACGGTGTGTGCAGGTTCTTGTACAGGATTGGGAATAGCGCCCGGAAGCATAGGTGAAGTGTTTGGCATCTTCAAGGCATATTGCACACGTGTCGGCAGTGGCCCATTTCCGACAGAACTTTTTGATGAGACAGGTAAGCGTATCCGAGATCTCGGTCATGAGTATGGCGCTGTGACAGGACGTGAACGCCGTTGCGGATGGATCGATCTTGTTGCATTGCGTTATGCTATCATGATAAATGGTGTGACCCAACTCATCATGATGAAGAGTGATGTACTCGATGATTTCGATGAGGTGAAGGCATGTGTCGCATACGAGATAGACGGCAAAAAGACAGCTGATTTTCCATACTCAATAGAAGATGGCAGTGTGAAACCTGTCTATGTTTCACTTCCCGGATGGAAGACTGATATGACGGGCATGCGCAGCGAGGATGAATTCCCCGATCGATTCAAGGACTATATCGCATTTCTTGAAAAAGAACTTGAGACTCCGATTACGATAGTGTCAATCGGGCCGGACCGCAAACAGACTATTGAACGAAAAAGATAACGAAATGGCAAAGGTTAAACCATTCAGGGGTGTCCGCCCTCCGAGAGAATACGTAGAGGATGTGGTTTCGCGTCCATATGACGTGCTAAACAGTGAAGAGGCGCGTTCGGAAGCAGAAGGTAATCCTAAATCTCTGTATCATATTATCAAGCCGGAGATTGATTTCGATCCAGGCATGGATGAGCATGCACCTGAGGTATATGAAAAGGCTGTGGCCAATTTCAATATGTTTCAGGAGAAAGGATGGCTTGTGCAGGATGAGAAAGAACACTATTATATATATGCCCAGACAATGGAAGGGCGTACGCAATATGGTTTTGTGATAGCTGCAAATGTCGAAGACTATATGCAGGGCCGCATAAAAAAGCATGAACTGACCCGTCGAGACAAAGAAGAAGACCGCATGAAGCATGTGAGGGTCAATAATGCAAATGTCGAGCCGGTGTTCTTTGCCTTTCCCGACAATGACGTTCTTGAATCAATCATACGCAAAGTTACAGCGGGGAAAGCCGAATATGACTTTGTGACAGAGGATGGTTTCGGCCATCATTTCTGGATCATTGATGATGACGAGACCATAGAGACCATAACCAAGGAGTTTGATGCTATGCCCGGCCTGTACATCGCAGACGGTCATCACCGAACCGCCGCAGCGGCCTTGGTCGGAAATGAAAAGGCACAGCAGAACGCTTCGCACACTGGCGATGAAGAATATAATTATTTCCTTGCCGTTGCATTTCCTGCGTCTCATCTGAAGATCATCGATTACAACAGGCTTGTCAAGGATCTCAACGGCATGTCACCTGCTGAGTTCCTCGAAAAGCTTGACCGCAACTTTGAAGTTGTCGATAAAGGAACGGTGCCATATAGGCCGAGTGTCCTTCATAATTTTTCGCTATATCTGGAAGGCCGTTGGTATTCATTGACTGCGAGAGAGGGCACATATGATGACAATGATCCGATCGGAGTGCTTGACGTGACTATATCTTCAGATCTTATATTGCGCGACCTGATAGGCATCCATGATCTCAGAAGTGACAAGCGGGTCGATTTTGTCGGGGGTATACGCGGCTTGGAAGAACTTGCCCGAAGGGTCGATTCCGGTGAAATGGCTGCAGCGTTGGCTCTTTATCCGGTCTCAATGGCACAACTGATCAAGATTGCCGACACGGGTAATATAATGCCACCTAAGACAACATGGTTTGAACCAAAATTGCGATCGGGTCTCATTATACACAAACTGGACTGATCAGGCGCGTGTACGTGTAGATTGTAAGGATAAAATTTATACAATTTTAATGTGGCCGTTCGGTTTAATTTTATATCTTTGCCACATATAAACATATTAATCATCTATACCTTATTAGACACCTTAAAACATTGAACAATGGATATTAATCGTATTATGAGCGACCTGGAGGCAAAGCATCCGGGTGAAAAGGAATACCTTCAGGCAGTGAAGGAAGTGCTCCTTTCTGTTCAAGATGTTTACAATCAGCATCCTGAATTTGAACGTAATAAAATCATAGAACGCATGGTCGAACCTGACCGTATTGTCACATTCCGTGTGACATGGCTTGACGACAAGGGCGAAGTGCAGAACAATATCGGCTATCGAGTGCAGTTTAACAATGCTATCGGCCCGTACAAAGGCGGCATCCGTTTCCATGCGTCTGTCAATCTTTCTATCCTCAAGTTTCTCGGTTTTGAACAGACATTTAAAAATGCACTTACGACCTTGCCTATGGGCGGCGCAAAAGGTGGCAGTGACTTCTCTCCGAGAGGTAAAAGCGACAGGGAAATCATGCGCTTCTGCCAGGCATTTATGTTAGGCTTGTGGAAGAATCTCGGTCCAGATCGTGATGTGCCAGCCGGTGATATCGGTGTCGGAGGTCGTGAGGTCGGATACATGTATGGCATGTATAAACGTCTGGTGAACCAGCATGATGGAACATTTACAGGCAAAGGCCTTTCATTCGGCGGCAGCCGCATACGTCCCGAAGCGACAGGTTTCGGAGCTTTGTATTTCGTTCAGAGTGTTCTGCGCACTAAGGGCGAAGATATCAAAGGTAAGACAATTGCAATCTCTGGTTTTGGCAATGTGGCATGGGGCGCTGCGCTCAAAGCTACAGAGCTCGAGGCGAAAGTCATCACAATCTCAGGTCCTGACGGTTATATTTATGATCCCGAAGGTCTCAACACTGAGAAGATTGACTATATGCTTGAACTCCGTGCGTCAGGTAACGATGTCGTGGCTCCATATGCTGATAAGTTCAAAGGCGCAACTTTCTATCCCGGTCGCAAGCCTTGGGAACAGAAGGTCGATATCGCACTACCATGCGCAACCCAAAACGAGCTTAATGGTGATGATGCCCGTCAACTCGTAGCTAATGGGGTTCAGCTCGTAGCTGAAGTTTCTAATATGGGTTGTACGCCTGAAGCCATTGATACATTTATCGAAAGCCGTATCACTTATGCACCCGGAAAGGCAGTTAATGCCGGTGGAGTTGCAACTTCGGGTCTTGAAATGAGCCAGAATGCAATGCATCTTCAGTGGAGTGCAGAAGAGGTTGATGAAAAGCTGCATACAATCATGCGTGACATTCATGAGCAGTGTGTGACCTATGGAAAAGAATCTGATGGATACATCAACTATATGAAAGGCGCCAATATTGCAGGTTTCATGAAAGTGGCCGATGCAATGATGGGTGAGGGTGTTTGTTGATAAAGCGATCTCCTATATAGCAAAAAAAGCTTCGCAATTGCGAAGCTTTTTTTTTGTAAGTCTTATGCATTGGTTTATAGGTTGCTAAATCTATGGATGTAAATCTACCTATCTTCTGGCCTCATTTTCCGTTAAAATTATATGAAAAAATGTATGGAAAAATTTTGCGGTTAAGAATAAAATCCATAACTTTGCACTCGCAAAAGGGGAATAACGGCAAGGGAGCTTGCCAAGAATATTAAGCAAATTTTTTAATTGCCTTGTGGTGTAATGGTAGCACGTCGGATTCTGGTTCCGCCTGTGAGGGTTCGAATCCTTCCAAGGCAAC
>CAXHOY010000013.1:0-104074 GCA_964018265.1 uncultured Muribaculaceae bacterium | reverse complement strand
TAGCGGGATCGAGAATTGAACTCGAGACCTCCGGGTTATGAATCCGACGCTCTAACCAACTGAGCTATCCCGCCATCTGCGTTTGCGACTGCAAAGTTACTACCTTTTTGCGAAACTGCAAATTTTTAAACACAAAAATCGATATTTTTATCAAAAAAAGCAGCAAAAGCATTTTTAACATCACAGACACATCATGTTATCGCCTGACATGCGCAATCAAATCGAAATAATTTTGTAACTTTGCGCATTAAAACAGCTATACTCAACAAAGTCATCACGAATGGACGTAAACAAAGCACTATTTATTTCCCAGGAAATAGCTCCATACCTCAGCGACGGACCTCTGTCGTCATTTGGACGTGACCTTGCGCAAGGTATCCAGGAGACCGGCGTAGAAGTCCGCACCTTCATGCCCCGCTACGGCATCATCAACGAACGCCGCAACCAGCTCCACGAAGTCATCAGACTTTCGGGCATGAATATCGCAATCGACGACAGCGACCATCCTCTGATCATCAAGGTCGCCACTCTTCAGCCTTCGCGCATGCAAGTCTACTTCATCGACAATGATGACTACTTCCTGCGTCATACTTCCGACGGACTTGAAACAGACCTGATGCCCGACGACAACGACGAACGCATAATCTTCTTTGTCCGCGGTGTTGTCGAAACAGTCAAGAAACTGCGTTGGGAACCGGCTGTAATACACTGCACAGGTTGGGTGACGGCCCTGACGCCACTATTCCTCAAACGCTTCTATGCTGACGACCCTTCATTTACAAACACCCGCATCGTCTACTCACTCTTTGACAAGAAATTTGAAGGCAACCTCGACCCCCGCATGGCCGAAAAACTACGCATGGAAGGCTTCTCCGACGAAGACCTGCACTCAATCCTCGATGGAGACGTCGACTATATCAAGCTGAACAAAATAGCCATTGACTATGCCGACGCAATCGTCCAGAGCAGCGAGAACATAGAGCCCGAACTCATCGAATACGCACGGCAGTCAGGCAAACCATTCCTGCCATATGTCGGCCCCGATGAATACATCCAGGCCTATGCAGACTTCTATAAAACCCTCTAATCTACAATCACGCCGAAACGAAACACGGCAAAACAAACCCAAGATGAAAATCAAAAGCCTCAAGGCAGCCGCTGTGGTCCTCGGCGCACTTTGCCAGATTACATTCGTCGCCTGCACAAACGAAGACTCCCCGATAGGTTCATCAATCATTGAAGACAACATATCGGTCACCATCGATTCGACATTCACCATAAGCGGCAAATCCGTGCCCAACGCAGCCGTGCAATCGCGCACCCTGCTCCAGCTCCTCGGACGCATCGATGCCGCAGGCTACGGCTCGCTATCAAGCGACGTCGTCACCCAATTCATGCCGTCAGTCTCACTCGACACAACAAATGTGACAGTCAACGACATAGACTCCATCAAACTCATGATGGGCGTCTTCCACGGCAACTTTGTCGGCGATTCCGTGACTCCGATGGGCATCGAAGTCTACCGCCTCACCAAAGATCTCCCATCGCCAATCTACAGCGACTTTGACCCCACAGGCTACTACGACCCATCACAACTCTTAGGCTCTAAAATCTACAACGCCTCGACGCTCGGCGAATCAGACTCAGCCAAGACTGCCTCCTACCACACAGTCTCGGTCAATCTGCCCCAATCCCTCGCCAAAGAGTTTTTCTCGGCCTACAAAAAAGATCCCGCCGACTTCAACACACCATCGGCATTCATCGACAAGATATTCAAAGGTCTCTACATCCGCAACTCATATGGCTCAGGACGACTTACTCTTGTATCCAACACCCTCATGCGCGTGTTCTATCACAACGATGTCAAGACCGACGATGGACGCGACTCCACAGTCTTCAGGATGGCCAACTACTTCGCCGTCACCCCCGAGATCGTCACCAACAACAACATCGGACTCAAACTCGCGCCCTCAGTGGAAAGCGCTGTTGAAAACGGCGAGAACATAGTCGTGTCCCCAACAGGCTACGATGTCGAATTCCGCTTCCCCCTCCCCGAAATCATCGCATCCTACAACAACGGCAAAGGAACAGAGTCGGCCATCAACAGCCTCACATTCACCCTCCCCGTAGACTCTGTCGAAAACAAATTCGGTTTCGGCCCCGCACCAAACATGCTACTCGTCCTCAAAAACAAAAAAGACGAATTCTTCCAGAACAACTCTCTGCCCGACAACCGCACATCATTCTACTCAACCTACGACGAGACAAACCAACGATACACATTCGCCGGTTTGAGAACTTATCTCGTCGATATGCTTGAAAAAGAAAACCTGACGGCCGACGACTACACCTTCGTGCTTACCCCAATCTACGTCAGCACAGAGTCTAACGGCAACTACTATTACGGCACAACAACAACCGTGACAACAGTCACCCCATACATTTCATCTCCGACAATGACCAAAATATTGTTTGACAAAGCAAAAATTAAACTTACATTTAGCAATCAAACGACAAATAATTTGTAAATTTGCACCGTCAAACATAATCAGGCCGCAATAGCTCAGTCGGTAGAGCATTTCATTCGTAACGAAAAGGTCGTGGGTTCGAGTCCCACTCGCGGCTCAAAATAAGCTCCTTAATGCATTGTCTTTAAGGAGCTTCTTGTTTAACATCAAACATCCCTGCAGGAAGTATGTCCCGGCCGGGAGTCTTCACATAACACAATCTGAGATCTCAGATCGAACCGAATCTGCGTCAAGGTGTTAATAAAGCATAAGTATCAACTTCAACTATTTGTGTTATGTTAAGAAAA
This sequence comes from uncultured Muribaculaceae bacterium, assembly GCA_964018265.1. GTDB lineage: Bacteria > Bacteroidota > Bacteroidia > Bacteroidales > Muribaculaceae > CAG-873. The sequence goes on along the minus strand of CAXHOY010000013.1, from coordinate 101,259 downwards.
CTCGCTCTATCTTTTGTTTTAGCTATTGCAAGCGTTTGCTCTATCAACGCTCAGAAATCAGAACTCACCCTGTCGTATGGCGCCTACACCCAGATGGACGCCACAGACATGCACGACGGTTGGCATCATGTCAATTCTTCGTGGGGCGCTCTCAATGTCGGTCTTAACTTCAAGGTCAATTCAAAAATCTGGATCGGCCCGTCGTACACCTTCTCAAGCACAACGACCAAAGGGGCTCATCACAGCAACATCGCCTACCATGCGTTCATGGTCAACGGCCGCTATCATTACTACCGAAACAGCATCGTGACGCTATATGCCAAATTAGGTCTCGGCGTCGAATTCTCTCACATGCAGCCGCGCGACGACGACAGCTATAACAAGGCATATTGCGCCTTCCAGATTGTTCCGGTCGGAGCTGAGGTTGGCATCAACCGTAGCATTTCGATGTTCGGAGAATTAGGCTTCGGTGCACAAGGTCTCCTGCAGGTCGGCATGAAAGTCAAATTCTAAAATATCCACATTTACAGACACACTACGGCCCCGGTGACTTCCAAGGAAGCATCGGGGCCGCAAACATGCCGAGGCTCAGTCACAATGGTAAAAGCGCTGTTTCAAAAATCCTTTAATCAGCTACCACACGGACTTGCGTTGTCAGCAAAAGCACCTGTGAATTTTGGAGAAAGATTTGCTGCACAAATTTGGGCTAAATGTAAAAAAGTTTTAACTTTGTAGTCCGTTATGGAATACGGTTTTGACAACGAGAAATATCTCAAAATTCAGTCCGAACATATCAAGGAGCGCATCGCTCAGTTCGGCAATAAACTTTATCTCGAGCTCGGAGGCAAGCTCTTCGACGATTACCACGCAAGCCGTGTGCTGCCCGGCTTTCAGCCTGACAGCAAACTCAGAATGCTTTCACAATTGGCCGACCATGCCGAAATCGTGATTGTCATCAGCGCTGTCGATATCGAGAAAAACAAAGTCCGCAACGACCTCGGCATCACTTACGACATGGATGTGCTGCGTCTGCGCGACGAGTTTCAGCGACGCGGTTTTCTTGTCAGCTCAGTCGTCGTGACACACTACAACGGCCAAAGCAGCGCAGATGCATTCCGCCAAAAGCTCGACCGCCTCGGCATCCGCACTTACTGCCACTATATCATCGACGGTTATCCGACCAACGTCGACCTCATCGACTCTGACGAAGGCTTCGGCCGCAACGACTATGTCGAGACAAGCCGTCCGCTTGTCATTGTCACAGCTCCGGGTCCCGGTAGCGGCAAAATGGCCGTATGTCTCAGCCAGCTATACAATGAGCATAAACGGGGCATCGAAGCCGGATATGCCAAATTCGAGACTTTCCCCGTGTGGAGTCTGCCTCTGAAACACCCGGTCAACATCGCCTATGAGGCTGCGACCGCCGACCTCAACGACGTCAACATGATTGACCCGTTTCATCTCGAAGCATATGGCAAGACTGCCATAAACTATAACCGCGACATCGAGATTTTCCCGGTGCTCAACGCACTCTTTGAGGGCATCTATGGCGAAAGCCCCTACAAATCCCCGACCGACATGGGTGTCAACATGGTAGGCTTCTGCATCAACAATGACGATGTATGCTGTGACGCGTCAAAAAATGAAATAATCAGACGCTACTACACCGCCCTCAACCATCTCGCCCAAGGCGACGGAAACGACAACGAAGTAAATAAGATCGCCCTGCTCTTCAAGCAGGCAAAAATTGACACCTCTTACCGTCGACCGACAATAGCAGCCAAAGCCCGTGCCGAACAGAGCGGACGTCCAAGCTCGGCAATCGAACTCGACGACGGCACAATCATCACAGCCGAAAGCGGCGAATTGCTCGGCCCGAGCGCAGCGCTCATCCTGAACTCAATCAAACACATGGCCGGCATAGACCATGCCGTGAAACTCATCCCACAGCATATGATCGAGCCTATCCAGCACACAAAGACAGCCTATCTGCGCAGCCGTAATCCGCGTCTGCACACAGATGAGGTTCTTGTTGCCCTGTCTGTGCTGAGCACACGTGACGAAAACTGCCGCAAGGCTCTTGAAATGCTGCCGAGACTCAACGGCTGCCAGGTTCATTCGACAGTTATGCTTGGAGAAGTCGACCAGAAAATCTTCAAAAAACTCGGAGTCGGACTCACCTGTGACCCCGTAAAAAAATAACCCGTCACCACAAACCCCAACTACCTCTGATAACAGAAACACTCGGGAGGCTGTCCAATAAATTCAGACAGCCTCCCGATGTATAGATGATCAACAGGCGTTAATATAAAATCTTCCTTACCTTTCCGGCTTTACGCTCTATATAGAGATTGCCGTGCCGTGGATTTGCAACACGCTGCCCCTGCAGATTGAAGTACTCGGCGGCGGTATTGGCATTTGCGTCATCTCCGGCTATGATATCCTCTACCCCCGACGTCTGCAGATAATGTTCAGGAAGCGTGATAGTAGCTGTGGCAGATTGCCAATATCCGACATAGTTACCGTCGCTATATACCCTCCATTGCATTTGGGCTGTAATTACATTCTTATCGACCGAACCGGAGAGAGTTTCAGCGTACACTTTACACATGCCGAGTTCTGCCCCGAAATTCAATTCTCCGAGATATGCGCTGCCGATATCAGGCGTGCCATCTTCTTCTACAACTATCGTCAACGTGTTTGTAGATCTGTCGCCTGTGAAATATGCAGACTGATAGAAATCATATAGCACGATTGTCGGTTTATCGACCGTCGTTGTCAAATAGTCGCACACACGATAGCCCGACGTGTTGGCATCAATCTCCGGGTCAAATGAGAGCATGGCAACATCAGCCGCCAGATTGACATCTGTCTCCATTATGCCTGACCGCACGATTGCACCCGACTTGTCGAAGAAGGTATAGCTCACCGCATCGGCTGTCTTGGGTATACTATTGCCGGCGAGTTCAGGTAAGATGTCAAAAGCATAGACAACATCACCGGTGTTGTCGATCTGATATGTTTTAGATTTTTCCGTGGGTCTGTCCCGGTTGACAAACGCAAACTCAATCTTTGTGACATCCGAACCCATGGTAACACTCAAGACATAGTTGTTATCCAACTCTATGGTTGAAACATCTGAAAAAGCCATCATCAGATCCGAAGCTCCCTGAACATATATACCGTTGTTATACAGAAATCTGTTTTCATCCTGGACTAAAAGCTGGACGTTTGAGACGTTTGTTGAAAGATCAAAAAAGCCATATCCGTCGAATGCATCATACAGCATCTCGGGCGTGAAACCCAAGACCATATTGGCATAGATAATCGTATTGAGATAATGATGGCGAGTCACGGGTTCTGACTCTGACATGTCAGACTGCAAACATGTGTATGAATATGTCTTAGGAGTGTAGCCGGCCGTAATGAAACATTTGTCCATGCCAAGCGAATAGTCAATGTAGAAATAGTTGAAATCCGAATCGAAATCACCATAAGGATTGCATATACGCATTAGTTTCGCACTGTCGTTGATCTCAACTTCCGTCTTTAAGTTTACGCGCTTTATCTGATTGTCGTCGCTCAGGATAGCAGGGAGATCGTAGTTGATGTCGATATCTTTATAATTTTTCCAACCTGCATTACCATGCATTTCGACATATGCAAACTTCTGGTCGCATATCTCACCGTCACGATAAGCAATCAGCGACAATCCGCGCAGTCCCTCCCAACGGTCGTTGACATCAAATTTAAATTCACCGGTCTCACTCACGCTGACTTTACTTATTTTAACCGCGGGATTTGTTTTCCCCGAGGATATATATTCAGACAGCATGACGGGAATAGTCTTATAATCAACAGGAAATCCATTTTCAGCATATTCCGGATATTGTTCAGCCCGCTGTTCGTTTCGATTGCTCAGAGCCATCACAAAGTATAGATCCGAGACTGCCGCCCCGCACTTACCTTCAAGCGAGAATGGTTCTTTTACAAAGCATGGCATCTCAACATCGATTTTTGCGGGTTGAACTTCAGAGTTGTAAAGATAATCGTAAGTAATGTACTCCGCATTTTCATAGTCAAATCCTTCGGATGGATCATACTTCTTCACCATAGTGAGCGCGATTTCGATGCATTCTGACGCGACATATTGCATGATGCGCGAAGGGGCTCCGTTAGTCGGCATTGAACACACATAGACATAATTTTCTGTCGGCTGACCTTCAGAGTCTAATAAATTGACCTCGCCACCTTCCTCACTGAGCAGACTTATGGCACCGCTTTCAGGATTGCAATACAGTATCGCCTTGCCGAAAAGTGCGTTGGTCAGCTCCAGTTGATTCTGGGTCTGTAGCTCTCCATCCGACTCAAGTGATTTGACGCGACTGCGCACAATCGTAGGATAACTCTTTTTGAGATAATTGGAGACATATACCCATGACCCCGCGCGTGTCTCCCAATCGGTGTATGTGGGCTGTGGTTGTTCATCGTCCATGGTAACAGACATACTATTGACATTCTGCACTGAGGTGTGGACTACGTTTGTCGGTTGATGCCATGTGGGGAGTTCAGGCGTAAGCTGCTGAGCCGTTCCCGAAGATGCCCACAATGCAAGAGACAAAACCAGAAAAGGATAATTGTTCTTCATAAGAAAGGTCTATAAATAGTTCTACAAATGCGCTCAAAAATACACATTTTTATTTATTTTCACAATTTTATTGTCAAAATAAATAATCCAGACCCTGATTTCCTCTCAAAATGAAACACAGCCGTGGTCCTGCATGTCAAGACGCGACATCAGGGCGTAACGGATGAACGTGAAGTCTCATGCGATATGTTCCAATCCGCAGTCAGCCTCTATTCGCGGAAATATATGCGGTGGATGCGTCCCGAGACAGACGCAAGTATTTCGTAAGGAATGGTTCCTTGAGTCACGGCGAGCTTTTCGATCGGAGCTTCGGCACCGAATATCTCGACGCGGTCGCCGATCGATGCGTTGGCATCGGTTACATCTATCATACACAGATCCATACATATATTGCCAACCGTCGGACATCTATGACCGTTCACAACAAACTCAGCTCCACCGCAGCCAAAATGGCGGTCTATGCCGTCGGCATAACCGATAGGCACGGTGGCGATCACCGATTCCCGCTTGAGCACTCCCCTGCGCGAATATCCGATGGTTGTTTCAGCAGGCCACGTCTTGAGCGAAATCACCGTCGACGACAAGCGGGCCACGGTGCGCAATTTCAAAGCTGTGGCTTCAGGCGGGAGCGGACTTATGCCATAAAGTCCTATACCGAGGCGAACCATATCATACTGTCTTTCGGGATAACGCATTATTCCGGCCGTATTGAGGATATGGCGGCGGAACTTATAATCGAGCCCGGCCGCGAGCGCAGCCGTAAGCCTGTCGAAGTTGTCAAACTGATAGTCAGTATATTCATCCTGATCGAGACAATCAGCGCTCGAAAGATGTGAGAATGCCGAACTTACCCTGACCCGGTCGGTCGAACGGAGCATTTCGGTCAGATCTGAAATCTCATTGTCGATAAAGCCGAGACGGTGCATGCCTGTGTCGAGTTTGATATGCACAGGATAGCTTTTACGGTCATATCGCGACGCCTCTGCGACGAGCATCTCCAGCTCTCGCAACGAGAACACCGTCGGTTCGAGATTATAACCGAACAGAGCCTGATAGTTGGTCGAGACCGGATTGAGCACCATTATGGGCATCGTTATGCCGGCACGGCGCAACTCCACGCCCTCCTCGACAACAGCCACCGCAAGGTAGGCCGCGCCCTGACTCTGCAGCGTCTTGGCTATCTCAAGCGCCCCTGCGCCGTAGCCTGAAGCCTTTACCATGGCCACCATGCCGACATCTGGCTTAAGCAACGAGCGGTAAGCGTTGAAATTATCAACCACGGCGTCAAGATTGACCTCGAGAATGGAATGATGACGCGGTGTCTCAAGACGGCGGCGTATGGCATCAAAATCAGCCTCCATCTTTCCTTTTATCAGTATAAGTTCGCTGTCGAAATTTGTTATATCATATTTTTCAAGAAATTCATCTGTCGACGACATGAACTCTGTAGCGACAAGAGGATTGAATACGTCAGCATGCGCCTTGATCTCCTCTCCCACTCCGATTATACGGTCTATGCCCGCAAGAGTCATCAACGAAGCGACCCGTCTGTATAGAGCGACCGTGTCATCGCCGCTGCGGTGAATGAGATCTCCGAGTATAACTGTGTTGCGGCGCGAGGCCGTCCGGCGACGGCGCATGAAATCGAGTGCCGCAACCAGAGAGTCGTAATCGGCCGTAAATTCGTCATAAATCATCAGGCAGTCATTGACAGCCTCATGTACGTCGAGACGCGTCGATACCTCAGGCACAGCGTCGAGCAAACTCGGCGAATATCCAAGAGCCGAAAGCACTTCGCCTGCGACTTTACGGTTGTCGTCGCCTTCGACAACATGCTTGCAATTGCGTAACAACAGACGCTTTTCGGCCACCTTCTGCTCACGGGATGCGAACCCTGCATCATGCTCGTCCGAAATGTGGGTCAGCACACCGATCGTAGGCCGTAATATCGCTTCCAGACATTCCATTTGACCGGGATGATCTATTCCCGCCTCGAAAACTGCGATTTCGGTCTGTGGTTCGAGACGCCAAACCGAAAGGGGAACTCCAATCTGCGAATTCCAGCTCCGCGGACTCCTGACCACATTGCAGCCGGCTTTCAGCAAAGCCGTATATACCAACTCCTTGACTATCGTTTTGCCACGGCTTCCGGTTATCGCCACAAGCGGTATGTCGACCGACGATCTCACATATTCCGCAAGTCGCCGCAGAGCATCGAGTGTGCTGCCTACAACGATGAAATCAGCATCACTAACGCCATTCATCACCTCAGGTATCGACTCCACGACAAAGGCTCTGACACCTCGCCGATAGAGATCTGAAATATACCGGTGTCCGTCATTGACATCTGTCTTAATTGCAAAAAACAAACTTTCTTCAGCCTCACATAGCGAACGGCTGTCAGTCAGCAGCGTTGAAATGCGCCTTGCTGATTTGAGTTCCACGCCCATAACACGGGCTATAGTTTCAAGATCAAGTGTCATGTCAGTTTCTAAACAAGCTCTTAATTAGTAAAAAAAGTGCCGTCAATCTCACGGCAGATTTGGCCTATGGGCCATTGCCGCGGTTATCTTCCGCTTCTCCGCGGCCTCGGCTACTGTGGACCGCGAAAAATAAGCCCGGGAGAATATCTCGTAAATATATTCACAAGCCACAGATGAAGGATGCTTCATGTCTGAGGCATAGAAACGATAGTCCCGTAAATCATCAATCATGATTTCATAAGAGGGAAAGTAATCGGCCAGTTCCAGAAGTTCATCACAGGCGATAAGCAGTCTGGCCTTGCCTGACTCATTGCCATGGAGGCCATAGGCCAGATGGCGTATCGGACTCACCGTAAGCACCACATTTTTGCCGTCACCTCTCATGCGTTCGAGCAGTGGACGCCATAGCGTGCATATCTCCCCGATGTCGAGCCGCCGACTTGTAAACTGTCCGGACGGCAACTTATGACAATTGCCGACCACGACGCCTTGACGTTCGAAGACATGAGCCGAGCCAAAGGTGATACATACGACAGTGGCCGCTTCATAAAACTCTTTAAGCCGCGACAGTTCAGCGTTGATGGTTACTGCGAGCCGCGACGCATCAGTGTCCTGATAGCGGCTTGCGAAATCGAGGCAGTGACTGACTCCGACATCGTCAAGCGTGAAATCTGACGGACTATATTGCTTCCCCTCCGCGAGACAGGTCAATAAACGGCCTAAGGAAACCGGATTATACAACGGTCCGAAGGGATTGACAACAACATCGAAGCCATCTGCCTGCAGCAATGCTCCGACATTGTCGCTGAAGCATGAGCCAAGCATCAGTATGCGGTCGGTGTGCGAAATGGCGAAACTGCCGCGAGGCTGTTCTATTTCGGTCCTGAACCTCATCAGTACATCTGATAATCTATCGACAGCACCTGAAATTCGGTGCGTCGGTTTATCTGATCGGCGACCTCCTGATCTTCCGGAGACAGACTTTCGACAAACTCCTGGTCGAGTACCTGGCCTTCGGCGAACTGAGGGTATTCACGCGCCAATTTTTTTGTTATCGTCTTTGGACGCGACTTGCCGTAGCCCTGCGACTGCAGGCGGCGTGCATCGATACCCACCGAAATCAGATAGTCGATCACCGACTGGGCCCGTCGGCTCGACAATTTGATATTATATTCTTCCGAACCGATGCGGTCGGTATGCGAAGCCATCTCTATGGTCACATTGGGATTGTCGCGCAACACCTGTGCCATCTCGTCAAGAGCAGTCTTGGATTCGGGTCGCAGACTTGCCTTGTCGAAGTCATAGAATATGTTGTCGATCACAACAGGCTTGGTTATCGACGACAATATGAAATCGACCTCATATTCGGCATCTTCTTCAGTAAGGTCTGATGTGAACTCACGCTTTGAATTGAGATAACCCTTGGCGCCGGCAAGCATGACATAGCTTATGCCCCTGTCAAGCGGGAACGAGAACGAACCGTCGGGACGCGCTATCTGCTTCTGGTTGCTGCCGTCGTTGCCGACGATGCGTATCACAGCGTTTGGCACAGGTTCTTCATCTCGGTCGAGCACCCAGCCTGAGATTGTGATCTTCAGCTCGGGCAGTTCAAATGAAAAAATATGGTCATATCCGCGGCCATCACCACGGTTAGAACTGAAATACCCCGACTCGCCCGGACCGAAGGTGATGCCGAAATCATCTGCCGTCGAATTGACAGGTTGCCCCATATTGGTCACATTCCAGCCTCCTGATTTGGTCATGACCGCCCTGTAAATGTCAAGGCCGCCATAGCCGGGATGACCGTTGGAAGCGAAATATAGCACCGAGTCCTCCCGCATGTAAGGGAATACTTCATCGCCCGGAGTATTGATCCACTCGCCGAGGTTCTCAAGCGAGCCTGCGCGTTCCTTAAGATTGATGCGCCATATGTCTTTGCCCCCTGAACCGCCTGGCATGTCAGATGTGAAATACAACCAATTGCCATCGGGTGACACCGCCGGATGGCCATAGTTGGAAAGCGTATCTGCCGTGACTTCAAATTTGACAGGCTTGCTCCACTGAGCATCGCTGCGCTGTGACGTGTAGATTTCCACTCCGGTGTTGGAATTTGGCTCGCGACGGGCCACAGTCAGATACATCGTCGAACCATCGGGAGTGAACGATACAATCCCTTCTTCGAGTTCGGAATTAAGTTCGCCTTCGACCGGCACAGGACGTTGCCACTCGCCGCGTTCGTTCTTAGTAGCCACCCAGATGTCGGCTTTCTTCATGCCTGTTATCTCGCTGCGGCGTGTGCCGTTGACCTTTTCGTTGGTTGTGGCGAAATAAAGACGGTCATATGTATTGTCAAAATACATAGGCGCGTAGTCGGCGCGACGCGAATTAAAAAGTTTCGCGTTTCTGACGACATAGCGCGTCTTTTCCTTATTGTTCACGGCCATTTTTGCACCGGCGAGACCATTAGCGGCAATGACGTCGCCGGGCGCTGTCGCCAGATAATCCTCATATGCCTTGATTGCTGCGGCATATTTGCCGTCAGCGTGCAATGTCTGTGCAAGGTGACGGTTGAGCAGCGAATCCTCATAGCCATATCGCGCGGCATTCTGATAGGCAGCCGATGCCCTGGCATTCTGAGAGAGAAGGCGGTGGCACTCTGCCATCTTGAATGCTACTTCTCCTCGCAGGCTCCTTCTGTCTTTATCGAGCTTATTATAGACTTTGCGGTAAGTCTTGGAGGCGTCAAAGTATTCGCCGCGCGCCATCTGCTCATCGGCCGTGGCAAGCTTGGCGCCGCCACAAGAGACCAAGGCAACAAACGGCAACGCCACCATGACCGCCTTCAGCGCATGGCGCATTATGTTGTTGATTGATTTGCTGTGCTTTCCCATATATGAGAATAACGGACGATTATGGCGCTTATTATAACATACTCCCAACAAAGCGGGCCGTGTGTTTCACGGCCCGCTCTGTTATTGGTCAATTGCTGCTTGAATCATCCTCTTCCGGAGATTTCTCATAGAGGTAGATGTCAGCCAGCCGGATGTTGAATTTCAGATTAGAGTATGCCGGTATTGACCCCATAGTCATCGAGCCATAGCCCAGGGCATAAGGGATGATGACTTCTGCCGTGTCGCCGACATTCATTTCACACACTGCGGCTGCCCAGCCGTCGACAAGGTCGTTGAGTTGCGCGCGATAGATGCCGGGGCCGTTTTCGGTCATTGTCGACGATGAGTCACAGGCGACTCCGTTATAGAGAGTCAGACGATAGCGTACATCGACGGTGCTTGTGTAGAGCGGAGTCAGAGCCAAAGGATCATCTGTGCGTTCGTTAAAGTAATGCATAAGCACAAACGACGACGGGTCCCATTTCGGCACGACAACCTTATAGTAAGGCGTTCCGTCGGCATTTTTTCGCGCCTGCATTTCTGCGAGCCACTCATTGTTGACGTCTCGCCACTCTTTCATGAGCTTGACATCGTCATCTTCACTCTTACATGCAGGTAAGAATGCTCCGACAGCGAATAGAGTCAGTAAGAAAAATGTTGCTTTTTTCATCTTCAGAATTGTACTTTAGGGGCTGTCTGGGCCTGAGCGTCGGCCTCAAACTGAGCCTTCTCTGAGAAACCGAAAAGTCCGGCGAAAATGTTTCCGGGGAAACGTTTGACTTTAAGATTGTACTCCTTGACAGCGTCGGTATAGTAGCCACGTGATGTCGCGATGCGGTTCTCAGTGCCTTCAAGCTGATCCTGCAGACCGAGGAACTGCTCGTTGGCCTTCAGGTCTGGATACGCTTCCTTGACAGCATTTACATAGATGCTGAAAGCGCGGTTGAGCTGTGCCTGAGACTCATTATACTGCTTCATGGCCTCGAGATTGGCCGGGGTTGCAGCGTCTTTCAATGAATCGGCCGCATTGTAGGCGTTTGCCAGACCGGCACGCGCAAGGGTGACATTCTCAAATGTCTCCTGTTCATGCTCGGCATAGCCTTTGACTGTCTCCACAAGATTGGGGATAAGGTCGAAACGGCGCTGATACTGGTTCTGGACCTCGGCCCAGGTCTTGTCGACCTCCTGCTCTGCGTTGACAAAGCCGTTGTAGTTACGGCATCCGGCGCCACAGAAGATGCCGATAGCAACGATAACTATAATAAGGATGATTGTTGATTTCTTCATTATCTAAATATTTTAGGAGAGTTTGCGCAGGAGAGCGTTGAGACTCACCTGATCATGGATAAGTTTGTGCAGATCCTCGACCTTGACACGGGTCTGAGCCATAGAGTCGCGCTCGCGGAGTGTGACGGTGTTGTCTTCGAGTGTCTGATGGTCGACGGTGATACAGAACGGCGTGCCTATGGCATCCTGACGACGGTAACGCTTGCCGATGGTATCCTTTTCCTCGTAATGGGTAGCGAAGTCAAACTTCAGTTCATTGACAATCTCGCGGGCCTTTTCAGGCAGACCGTCTTTCTTAACCAAGGGCAACACGGCACACTTGACTGGAGCAAGAGCTGCCGGAAGATGGAGCACTACGCGTGTATCACCGCCTTCAAGAGGCTGTTCCTCATAGCTTGAACACAGCACACTCAGGAACATGCGGTCAACACCGATCGACGTCTCGATGACATAGGGCGTATAGCTTTCGTTGATTTCGGGGTCGAAATACTGGATTTTCTTGCCTGAGAATTTTTCATGCTGCGACAGGTCGAAGTTTGTTCGTGAATGGATGCCCTCGACTTCCTTGAAACCAAACGGCATCTGGAATTCGATGTCAGTCGCTGCGTTGGCATAGTGGGCCAGCTTGTCATGATCGTGATAACGATACTTTTCGTCACCGAGACCAAGAGCCTTGTGCCAGCGCAGACGCCATTCTTTCCACTGCTGGAACCACTTGAGTTCCTCACCGGGACGAACGAAGAACTGCATTTCCATCTGTTCGAACTCGCGCATGCGGAAGATGAACTGACGCGCGACGATCTCGTTGCGGAAAGCTTTGCCGATCTGTGCGATACCAAAGGGGATGCGCATACGGCCGGTCTTCTGGACGTTGAGGTAGTTGACAAAAATGCCCTGGGCTGTCTCGGGACGCAGGTAGACTGTCATCGCTCCATCGGCGGTAGAACCCATCTCAGTCTTGAACATGAGGTTGAACTGACGCACGTCGGTCCAGTTCTTTGTACCTGAGATCGGGCATACAATCTCTTCGTCGATAATTATCTGACGGAGTTCGTCGAGATTATTGTCATTCATAGCCTTGGCGAAACGTTCGTGGAGAGCGTCACGCTTGGCCGCATGTTCAACCGCACGTGGGTTTGTCTGACGGAAAAGTGCTTCGTCAAAGCTGTCGCCAAAACGTTTGGCAGCCTTGGCAACTTCTTTGTTAATCTTCTCGTCATATTTGGCCAACTGGTCTTCAATCAGCACGTCAGCACGATAACGTTTCTTTGAGTCGCGGTTGTCAATCAACGGATCGTTGAACGCATCTACGTGACCCGAAGCTTTCCAGATTGTCGGATGCATGAAGATAGCCGAATCAATGCCGACTATGTTTTCATGGAGCAGGGTCATCGAGTCCCACCAGTAACGCTTTATATTGTTTTTAAGCTCCACACCGTTCTGACCATAGTCATAAACGGCTGAGAGTCCGTCATAAATTTCACTTGATTGAAAAACAAAACCGTATTCCTTGGCGTGTGAAACGATTTTTTTGAAGACATCTTCCTGTTGTGCCATATCTGTGTTTATTTATAATTCTTGCAATTAATAATCTGCAAAATTAATCATTTTTTCGGCTTCCGCCTCACTTCACATCATAAAAGGTCTTAAAAACAACGCGTTCTTCATCATACCGCAAACATTTATCGCTCGTCGTAAAAGTTAGTTGGATTTGTTTGGCACAAGCCTAAATTGTCTATTTCCGAACTTGCTCTTTGCTGAACTACAGCATCATTTCCCCCCTGCTACTATTTTCTTTTCGGGTACAGTTTGGAGACTTCTTTTTAAAGGCCTTTATTCCCGCCTGGTTCTCTTCTCCACAGCAAAGGAAACATGCCGCTCCCGAATTTCCAAATTATTTCGGGCGTATTCCGTGAAAGGTCGTAGTAGCCCAATGGTTGAGCGCACCCAGTTCATTCCAATTAAACTTAAAGCAGTGAAGCAAGGTCAAAGTACATGACTTTTGTACGCTTGTCCTCATCATCGTTGTTAAGGAATTGATAATTATTCTTGATGTAAAATGGAATCGCGTCCACATAGGCATCCACCGTAACAAAACGGCATCCGGATTTATTGTCAACAATAAAGTAATCCTCAATAAACTCCAATAGATATGTCCCTATGGATTGGTGTTGGGCGGATTTAGCTATTGCCAAACGACCTATCTTTATAGCAGGATAACTTCTCAACCTTTTCTCGTTAACGAATTTTTGTTTTCTGAATCGGTTGAACTCAGTCTTGCTCTCAAAATCAGATATGGATATTTTATCATTTGACAGGCTGAAATATGCCAATACCTCTTTCGATATCTTATCTTCAACCACGTAAGTGACAGACAACAAAGCATTGCGATAAAGACTTGCTTCATTCACGATGAAGTCATTCAAGTCTTCATCGTGACAATCAAATGCATCAATGGAATCACCGATATTGAGTCGTCGCACTCTGCATCTTGTTTGAAATTCTTCTCTGGTCATATATCTTAGTTTACCATCATTTTCATGACGGTCTCGTATGACTTTCGGATTTGAGCACGTTTTTCTGAAGAGACCTTAGGTGGGTTCTGCATCCGCGCCTCAAATCGTTTGGCATCCGATCCAAAGAGAATTGGAGTTTCTTTAATAGGTCTTGCCATATCTATGTGGTTTTAGTTCTTGATTACAAAGCTACAACAATTTTTTGACATAATTTGATTTTGCCGGGTTGAAATTCAGTTCCGTCTTCTATACTTGGCTATTTTGGGCAACATTTCGAGCCATATACCCGACAATCGCATTACGCTCGTTGAGGCCTCCAACCAGACGGTCATGGCATCTAAACTGCCATGCAAATTACAATCCATGCCTTGTGAGCATTTGGTCAAACGCTCTCAAGACGTAGGGACCCACCACAAAATCAGGCAAACTTTATTCGGCAAGAGCCTGTTCGAACACATAATCGAGGTTGCAGGCAAATTTTGTTGTGTATTCGCCTTTTTTATTGATAAGTATGGTAAACGGAATAGCCTGTATATCGAAATCCGCCCTAAAGCGCGCATCATCATCATTTGACAGAAATACGTGTTCGCCTTTTATGTCATTCTCTTTCAAAAATTTCTCACATGCCGCACGATTGTTCTCGGGAGCTATGTAAATAACCGTCAGCGGAGCATCCTTAAACTGCTCTAAAATTTTCTTCTGGGAAATCATGCCCGCACGACACGGCCCGCAATAGGCATCCCAGACATCGACAAATACTACTCGCCCTTTATACGGAGCGACAATAGCTGCAAGTGTCTCGGATTTACTCTCTATCATGCGTGAGCTATCATTGGCTGCAGTTCCGCTCTCATTGACACCGACTCTCTTAGCTAAATCGCACAAAGCCTTATGGTAAGACTGTTGCAATGCCTTATAATCCACCAGACGCATCATATCAACACCAAGCGCCATAACACGTTCGAGAGACTCGCTGTTGGCCTCCGCGCTGTTGATGACACTCAACATGCCATTGGTGATAAAAAGCTGTGACATAAAATCATTGCCCGAACCATACACCGCTTCCTGTTCTTTCATGTAGCCTTCAAGACACCCTCTCCGGCCTTTATGGACAGAAATCAGCTCACCTAAATCGACTACAGATGAGCCCGGATACACAATATTTCCTTCATAGCCACTGGCCATAGAGCGTATCATTGACTTGACAGGGCCATATTCCAACCGATTGATATACATATCTCCATCGCACAACATATAAGGATTATCCCACAGATATGCTATATAGTCATCTTGCCCTCCGAAATATTTTTGCTCGTCAATCTCCACATAATCGGGATTAGCTTCGACAATCCGGTTTCCTTCCTCATCAACCCTTATTATCATCCTATTGTCGCCATAATACATTGCGACATCCATCAGCGGCATATTGACATCGGCAAGCAACATCGAAAACAGAATATCCTTAGACTTCGGCGAGATGTTGAGCGGAGTCAGCAATCGTGTCAAACGCGCCACCGCCTCTCGCGTAAGTCCCTTGATTTTCTCGCCATAAGCCATCACACTGTCATAGCCTTGCGACGGCACTTTACGGTACTCCATCCACCCGAGCGTCAAATCTTTCAAACTGTCTGACAAGGCTCCCTTGAGCATATTGATCTCGATTGTCTCCGGATTTTCACAATCGACCGTCACATATTCATAATCAATTGTCGCCTTCCCGTCGGGTTTTATGGTCAGGCACCTTTTGGTGGTTGCATTATAGCATATCGTATCACCGGGAAACACGTAGCACCCTCCACGGAAATCACCGACTGTGAACCACACCATGTTGACGTGATCGACCGGTATATCCACCTCGAAATTTCCCACAGAATCCAATTGCGCACTGACATTGCCTCCCGAGCGAAACAGCGCGACCGTGCTCCCGGTCTCGGGTACATAGTTGTCTAATTTACCTATGAAATGGACGCTACCACCGGGCGTAATAAAATCCTCGTCGAGAAGCCTCCCTCTCACCGGCGGTGTCCACGCCTCAGGCTCGCCTTCCCGATTATATATGTCCTCAACCTTAGGTTGTGACTTATGAGATGTGGTCTGACGCTTGCGGTCGAGATGAATGCCATAGGTCTGTTTGTCGTCACCGGATCCGACCTCTATCAAATCTACCGACTTTACGCTTTTAGCGACGGGTTCGAAGTAGAGTTTCGCCTTAAGATGACCACTTTCATCCATATTGACCTGTTCATTCAGCGTGATGCCATCAGCCTTGACAAGCCTATACTCTGTGCCGCTCACACGATCGCGCAACAACGTATTAGACGACAGACGAACCCACGAACCGGGATAGTGGAAAAATGTCACATCGACTATAGTGGCATGCCTGTCGTTTTTAACCCCGTCGACCGTATACCAATCCGGCATATAATCAACCTCCGGAACAATGGCCGATGCAAACTGCCCGCAGACTGCAACTACAACTGCCAATAGAAATTTCTTCATGATACTGTGATTTATATTTGGTTTTAAAGTTACATTTTCTATTACTATAAAGAGTAATCGCCACCCTAATTTGTGACGAACGACATCTTTTTTTAACCCATATTAACACAAACCGGGATTGCAGTAACTATTCAGCCAAAGAAACTGTCGTGATTACTGCAAATTGCAAGATTCGAATCGTGGATGTTTTCGTCGGAGTGACAAGTCTGAGACCAAGCCTGCGCGAGGTTAATCGGGAACAACGCCTCAGACTAAGACTTTAGCCTTTTGACTTCTTGCTTCAGACTTGCGTCGAGCTCTATGTTCCTTATGTTCTTTTGTCTTTTTACCTCGCCAAGCGCTACGAGCAAATCCCCGTATCACCGATGATGACTCCGACAATGACCATCGCGACGTTGCCCTGCCAGTCCGTCACATAATAGTTCGCCTTCCCCTCACCGTCAAAATATCCGCTACCGAAGCCCGAGTATTCACGGCACATACCTTGATAGACATTCGTGCTCGCGGATGATTTCATGTGAGATGTAGATGCGGTGGTCATTGGCTGCATATTTTATCAGTCACTTGCAGGGGACGTCTATCTTGTAATCGCAGAGCGAAAAGCCGAGCGAGTCACACAGCTCCTGAGCACGGGCATTTCCATCGCACACCGCTGCCCGAAGAAGCACCAACCTGACACCGTTGCGAAATTGAAGCCTCTTGTCATAGTACCACTTCAACACTTTATAAAAACGCTCGGCCAGATCACCATTCCCTTCATAGGTCAGCAGAACCCGGTAATAGACTGCAAGTTCCTTTTGCGCAGCCGGATCGTTGCCTGAACTGTAGAACTGCTCGAGCTTTTCGAGTGCCGACCTGTCGTTATAAGCCACGACTCTTATCCGCAAAGAGTCTATGCTGTAAGACCGGCCTCCGATCAGCTCATAATCGGAATACTTTTTCCCGCTGTCAAATTTGACATCCCAATAGATGCTGTCGTCCGTCTTGCGGTCAAAACCGTCACGGTGCATCATCCGTGTGATGCTCTCATCATATATCCGTTGAAGGATTGTGTCATATCGGTTGGTCGACAGCGCATACTCAAGAGAGTATTTAGGCAATATATGCCGGGGGATGCTGTATTCATTGAACATCACATATAGATATGGCAGATAGCGTAGGTCTTCCCGACGTTCAAACGCAGGACACTTGTCAGAATTTATAGCATACATGTCGGCATACCACCCGCTTACAATATTGTCGAGCTGATATTCTGTCTCGATTGAATCAAGAGTCACTTCCTTCATGAACTCCGCCTTTTTCCGCAGGTCCATATTGCATGACATTACAGCCAACAGGAGCAATATCAGAGGTGCATATACTATTTTTCTCATAAACATTTTATCATTAATGATTTTATCATCTATTGCCGGGCACCGGACGCCTGTAGTCGCACAATGAATAGCCGAGCGAGTCGCAAAGTTCCTGTGCCCTCGCATTGCCGTCGCATATCGCCGCCCGCAGCAGCACTTGTCTTATGCCGTTACGGTATTGTGGCTTTTCTCCAAGATATGGCTTTAGCACATTGTAGAAACGCTCAGCCAGATCTCCGTTACCTTCATAGTTGAGCATGGCTTTATAGTGGATGGCTATCCCTTTCGGATTGTCCGAGGCGAGATAATATTCCTCGAGTTTTTCAAGAGCCTGCCTGTCGTTGTAGGCGAGAGCTCTGGCCATGAGGGAGTCGATGCTCAGTGTTTCATTGCCTACAAGACGGTAATTGTGATATTTTTCCTTCTTAAATTTAACCCTATCATATATTGAAAGCTTTGGTTCCGGAATATCAAGTTTCTCATTATATCGTTCCATACATTGCGTTCCTAATATTACGAGACCGGAATCTCCCCTGCTATGCCATAAAAAATCCAATGACTGATTGCTTGCCATATGTATCGGAAGATATTTGTCAGTAAAAGTCTGGTAAAAATATGGGGTATAGCGTAACCCATATATGTGATATAGATCCGACACCCTGTACACGTCCGGCTCATATTGATCTGCATACCATCCGCTGATGACATTATCAAGAAGATATTCCGTCCTGAGAGAATCTAACGGCGGCGGGGTTACTAACATGAATCCCGAGTTAGAATCTCGCCCGCATGAGACATGCATTAAACCGACTATGATTAAAATAGCGCTGTTTTTCATTCTTCAAAAGTTATAATTATTTTTCGGGGTACGTTATACAGTATTTCAGAAACGGTATCATATCCAGCCAATTGATAGGCACATCACCGTTTTGCAGATATAACAAAATTTGATCCTTGCTTTCAATCGGATATTCTTTCCCCCTGAAAAAAAGTCTCCAAGGATTCTCGGTCTGTTTGATTTTAACTCCCTTTGCTTCGTCATATACTTTATAAACGTTGTGCACTCCATCTTCAGTCACTGCCAGAGTGCCGTTAGGAGCTGTTATGACTGCATTTGGTATACCTTCGGAGATCTTTTGCGCTATCGGCTTCTCTCCGTTTTCGCCATTTCGCCCGACGTCACATGAATGAAGTACTATATCAAGAGCTTCTTCATTACGTAAATCTCTTGGAGCATACATGTTTTCCGTTATTGCCTCAATTAGCTGTTCGCCGGTGGTTATATGGTTTTTATCGTCTTCACTTTTATCTTTTTTTGCGTAGTGTATCCCTTCTTTTACGTGTCCATGTCCTATGACATGATAGCGGGTGTCAAATCCAACTCCTCTTAGGTTGTGATATAGCCGGTCATCCCGACTTAAGTTTACTTTCCATCGTCCGTCCGGGTCGATGTTGTTGATGGGGTCACCGGCGCAGTAGACGAAGGGAGAGACGCCGTGGTCGCTTTCCGACAGCGGGTCGGGGGTTGACCAGCGGCCGTAGGGGGTGAGGCTGCGGGCGCCGAAGTCGTAGTTGTTGCGGCCGTCGGTGTGCTCGCGCTCCTTGCCGCCGAACAGGTAGCGCTGACCCTCAGGCTCTCTCACAGGTTCGCCATAGGGATAGTATTCCTCCGTCTGCACCGTCTCACCCTCGCTGTCAATAACCATCGCGACATTGCCCTGCCAGTCCGTCACATAATAGTTCGCCTTCCCCTCACCATCGAAATACCCGCTCCCGAAGCCCGAGTATTCACGGCGCATGTCGTGATAGACATGCGAGTTCCAGGATGATTTCATGTGAGATGTAGATACTGTGGCCATAGGCTGCTTATTTTATCGGTCACTTCCAGGGAATGTCTATCTTGTAATCGCAGAGCGAAAAGCCGAGCGAGTCGCACAACTCCTGCGCCCGCTTGTCACGGTCGCATAATGCCGCACGAAGAAGCACCTTTCGCACGGCAATGCGCAGTTCCGGCATTTCGTTGATATGTGGTGCAAGGACTCTGTAGAACCGCTCTGCCAAGTCTCCGTTTCCGTCATAGTTGAGCATGACCTTATAGTAAATTGCCAACCCTTTCTCATCCCCTTTCCCCCGGTAATAATCCTCAATCTGAGCCAAGGCGTTGCGGTCATTACGTATCAATGCCCCAATTCTCAACGTATCCAATGCTGTCGGTTTGTAAGGAATCGAATGATCAAAATTATCCGTAAGCCCAGGTTCAAATTCATTTGGATATTTTTTCTGACGATGAAAGAATATCTTACCATTATAAGGGCTTTGGTATGGCGGTAAATTGGAAATCTGTATGTTGATTTTATCCACACACTTTTTCCCGTACGCAAACAAATCCTTATCGTCTACAGCCATAGTACACATAGATATGAAGTATTCCAGCAAGTCAAGATAATCAAAAGTGGGTTCAGAAGAAAACACATTCATAAAATATGGCAGATATTCCATATCCGAACTTTCATACATATCATATTGGCATCTTTCCTTATGAGAATATGGAATATCAAAATATCCAAAGCACATTGATTTCTCCATGACCTTACGAGTCCTAATCGAATCCAACATAGGCGAGGGGGGAGCGCAGAGCCATGTAGTGACAATCTCCTCATTGTTTTCAATCGTCACAGTGTCATGTAACCATATTGTATCGGTTTCTATACTGTGAATATAAACGGTATCCACGGCAGTAGCCGTTAATTTCTCATCTTTCTGAGCATGACGGCCACATGAATTAATACATATGGCAACTATCAAAATAATAAATGCAATCGCTGTTGTTTTCATAATGATAACTGATTTAATTGTTGTAATTAGAGTTTCGGACATCAATTCCCGGGCAATGATGAATAGTCTATCGAGATCAATGGCACGGTGCTTTTGATGCGGTCAATACCGTATTTTATTTTAGAAAGGCCGGCAGGGAGATGGATTGGTTCAACAATTCACAAATATATACACTATTTTTACTTTTTGCAAGTTATTTTTACCATTATTTAAAATTAAGTGTAATTTTGTGAAAATTCAGCGAGTTCGGAAATAATGTCTCTCTAAAATTCAGGAATTACCGACAAGATGCCATTATCATTCTGTTACGCCTGATCGGACAACGCGATCGCATAAGAGAGAGCCATGAATGAATGCAGCGCCGCCCTGCAGTAATACGGCAGGGCGGCGCGAGTGACATATGTGTAGTTGTCAGTTTTTGGCTTTGAAGTGGCCTTTGATATCCACCGGATATGCGTTGAACGGATCGAGCATATCATCGACAAGCACTGCAAACTGTCCGCGACTGATCACAGCATCAAGATTATTGTCGGGCAACATCGAGGACGGGACTTCAACTTCATCACTACCTTTGGCCGCAGAGATAAGCGCTACAGCATCACCAAATGTCAGATCACCGCTTTCGGCAACCTTGCCTTTGGCCTGAGGATAGAGCTCATAAAAGCCGTCGATAGCCTCGGCTGTCAACACGGAGTCGGGATAGAACCATGTCTGATTGGCCCACGCCACACTCATACCCTCGCCTTTGAGGATGCCCGTAGCGCCAATGCGCTGATAGACGGCAAAAAGCGGATCGTGGCGCTCGACGTCAAGATACGGCATGATATAACCATAGTCTGAGAGCAATACATTCTGGACGTCACGCACCGGAACTTCGCCGACCGCGCAGTCGTTTTTGATGGCGAGAGCGGCAAGCACACCGGCCGTCTGTCCGATCTGGAGCACGACAGGCTGCTCGCGTGTACATCCATTGGCTATATTTGACACCGAGATGGACTTCTCGGTCACTATGAGGTTTTCGACATCGTCGGGGATCAAAGTGCCAAGCGGCAGACAATAGGACGGCACCTTATAGAAATAGAGATATGGCAAATCCTCAGGCCCATTATAAGAGCTGTGGTGATGGGCGACGGGATAGTCGCCGACAGCGATGCCGGTGCGATAGAGAGGATCAGCGCTGTCAAAGGGATGTTTGACATGGTTGACATCAAACCTGACTTTGCCGTGAATGCGGCGCGACTCACGGACATAAGGAATGAATGGCAATCGGTCGGCGGTCGGGTACTCGTCATCGGCGAGACCCAGATTCTTATATCCGAGCTGAGTCTGAAGGAAATAGAGATATTTCATAGTGTGATCCTTGGCAAGTGCAAGCACCGAGTCGCGTTCCTCACGCGTCATGTCGACGATGTTGGCGTAGTAATCATTTGCCGCAAAGGGCCAGTTGATCATATACTTTCCGTTCTGCATTTTGCCATAGCCCATCATATAATCGGGCGAATGGAATTTCACGGTATCGGGATGCGGATCGGCCAAGGAGTTCTGACAAGTGTTGGCAAAAAGCATGGAGTCATAGTCTGCGGGGCGCTCTATGGTCATATCGGCCTCCGGTCCATAATCTTTGAGGATGGCCACATATGTCATATCCTGAACGATGTTATAAGCCGAGTCCGGCGCGATGTCTTCTCCGGTCAGGCGTCCGTTCTCCATGCCAAGATCATACGGCACTCCGGCCATACGCGCCACGTCGCCGAACTCCGTGCCGTCGATGAGCAGACGGGAGAAAACAGTAGTCTCATTTCCATCGGCATCTGCAATCACGGCCGACCAACCATTGTCGAGTTGTTCAAGACCGACGAGACGCGACTGATGGATTACGGTCAGATGGTCAGACTCACGTTCGACCATGCGATGAAAAAGCGCATTGCCGACAGAAGGCTCGAACGAATAGTCGGCCACCCAGTTGGTGCGCAGATTATCGTAGCCGCCATAGAGATCGGCTATACTGTCGCGGAACTCCCCGAAAAAGCCTGATGGCATGCGACTGTTTCCGTCGATGCAACTGACGCCCGCAGCTGTCAACATGCCGCCCAGCCATGTCGATTCTTCAACAATGACTGCATCAACATCCATACGCGCGGCCTGGATGCCGGCCGCTGTACCACTGGCACCACCACCGATGATCAGCACATCGGTGGTGATGTCATAATTATGGCCACAAGATGCTAATCCTGCGGCCATAAACATGATTATAATTTTATCAAACTTCATGTCAGTGCATCATTTTTTGCAGCAATTCTGCGATTTTTTCGTGCACTTGTCTGCTGCAGGCTTCTTGTCACAGCAAGCCTTGGGCTCTCGACATCCGGCACCATTCCTGACACAAGTTTTGCCACTCTTGACACAAGCGTCTCCACACTTAACAGCACAACAGGGCTTAGACTTGAGAGCATCAAGGACAATCGGTTCCATGACGTCGTAACCGGCGCGGTTAGGGTGCAGACGGTCGTTTGTATACTTCGGATCGAGAGCTCCGTCAGGAGTAGTCAAGGCTGAATAATAATCGACATAAGTTATACCGTTGTCAGCAGCATAGTCTTTGAGCATCTCATTGAGAGCAACGACCTTTGTCGCTGTATTGACAACAGCGGCGTTCCAAGGAATTGTGTCACAAGGAAGCACCGATGCAATCAATGGACGTATGCCTGCTTTGCCGGCAAGCTCAGCCATTGAGAATATATTCTGGGCTATGTGTTCGAGTTCCATCGGCCCTTGATTTCCGGCAATGTCATTGATGCCTGCAAGTATCACGACAGCCTTGGGCTTGAGATTGATGGCATCAGTGTAGAATCGACACAGCATCTGTCCTGTCACCTGACCGGATATGCCACGGCATGCGAAATTGTTGTCAGTAAAAAACTCGAGGTGATTGTCATCCCATCCGTCGGTTATCGAATTGCCCATGAACACAACCTCGGGAGCAGTGGTCACCGAAGCATTGGCTTCAGCATAGCGGGCATGATTGGCCCAATCAGTCTGGGCCTGAGCCATGAAGGCCGAAACTACGGCCATCGCTGCGAAAATAATCTTTTTCATATTTAGTTTGGGGTAATAATTGGTTAGGTGATAGATTGCTTTAAAACTTAGAATTTAAGATGCGACAGCCAGTACTCCAGCTCGGCTGTCCATTGGGGCTTGTATAGGAAGCCTTCATAAAAGCCCCAGCCGTGTCCCCCGACAGGATAGACATGGAGAGTCACCGGCACATTATTGGCAACCAACGCATTGCAGTAGTCAAAAGAGTTTGACACCGGGACTACTTTGTCGTCAGACGAATGCAAGATAAACGCCTGCGGAGTGTCTGATGTGACCTGCAGCTGGTTGTTATAACGGTCAGCCTTCTGTTGCGGCGGATTTTCGCCGAGGAGCTGACGGCTGCTGCCCGGATGGGCATTATCGCCCGTGACCGTGATCACCGGATAGAACAATATCTGGAAATCAGGGCGCGTCGCTGCATCTTCATAATGAGTTGCTGCCGTTGACGCAAGATGACCTCCTGCCGAAAAACCCTGTATGCCGATCTTGCTGTCAGGGTAGCGCTCGCGCAATATGCGCATAGACTGATGAACATCACTCAACGGCACATCGTCGTGACCGTTAGGCATGCGGTATTGCAAGACGGCGACATCTATGCCCTGACGGTTATACCATGGCGCAAAAGCAAAGCCTTCATGATCCATGGCGAGATGTCTGTATCCCCCGCCCGGACACATCAGCACAACCTTTCCGGAGTGGTTTTCAGACGGGAAAATATGCAACAAAGGTTCGTTGACAATCCGAAGTTCGACCGAATCTTCGGGCGAGACGGTCATCCCATTACTGTTAGGCGCTCCTTCCGGCCATATTTTTATGGTTTCCTGACCATTGGCAAAAACATTGGCTGACATGACAAGCGTAGCCATAAACAAAGTCTTAAGTTTCATGATTATTCAATTTCAAATCCCACTTTCGAACGGATATCTGCGGCAGATGCACCGATGATTGCTTCAAACTTGCCCGGTTCGACAACCCATTCATGGGCTTTGTCGTCAAAGAAACTGAGTGCATCACGTCCGATTTCAAAAACCACGTTCTCGGTCTGTCCGGGCTGAAGTTTCACCTTCGCAAAGCCCTTGAGTTCCTTGACCGGACGAGGCAGAGAAGACTTGAGGTCAGAAATATAGAGCTGTACGACTTCACTACCCTCGCGATCGCCGGTGTTGGTCACAGGGATGCTGACGGTGAACACATCATCAGCCGTTCCCTTCTTCCGGTCTATGCTTGCCTTGCCATAATCAAATGTCGTGTATGACAAGCCGTGGCCGAATGGGAATGTCGGTTTGATCTTGTTTTTGTCCGTAAAACGATAGCCTACAAAAATATCCTCGTTGTAGTGCATGTCAATGATATCACCTTCGACAGGGTCATGGCGAGGTGTGCCGGGATATTCGCCGAGTTTATGCGCTCCGCATTGGTCAAGCGAAGCATAGTAAGTATATGGCAGTTTACCGCTTGGATTGACATCACCTGCAAGAACAGCAGCCAAAGCATTGCCGGTTTCGTTGCCGAGATACCATGCCTGGATGACAGACTTCACCTTGTCGAGCCATGGCATTGCGACACCTGTACCGCTGATATTGACCACAACTATGTTTGGATTGACCGCGGCCAGAGTCTCGATAAGTTCGTTCTGACCATATGGTAGGTCGAGAGTCTCGCGGTCGGTGCCTTCTGAGTCCTGATGATAACTTTTGTTCAAACCTCCGAAAAACAGCACTATATCGGCATCTTTAGCCGCTTTTACGGCATCGGCTGTAAGCTGCTCCGGAGTGCGCGGATCATCAAGATGCTGTTTTGTCCAGACACGGTTATAATATGTGAGTGTATCTCCTACATAGCCACGCTCATACACAATATCAAAATCATCTCCGAGGCGAGCCTGCAGCCCTTCGAGAGGATAGACCTCGTAACGGGCTTTCAACGAAGACGAACCGCCGCCTACTGTCATGCGCTTGATAGCGTTTTCGCCAATCACGGCAATCTTCTTCACCTTATCGCGCGAGATGGGCAGAGTCTTGTCCTCATTGCGCAGAAGCACAATGCCTGCCTCTCCGATTCGGCGACAGGCGTCCTCATGCTCCTTGGAGTTGATTGATCCCCAAGGCTTGTTGCGGTTCATGGCCGTGCGCATGGTCAGGCGCAGCACGCGGCGCACCTTATCGTTGAGCTGGTCCTCGCTGTAGACACCGTCGCGTATGCCGTTATAGTAGTTGTTGCCAAGATAATAGTAGTCATATGCATTACCCTTTGTGTCCATGCCGTTGGTACCGGTACCAAACTCCATATCGACACCGCCTTCGACTGCCTGTCGGGTGTCATAGACTGCGCCCCAGTCAGAGATAACGGTGCCATCCCAATTCCATTCGCCTTTGAGAATATCATTGACAAGGCGCTGATTATAAGTGGCATGCTGACCATTGACAAGATTATAACCGCCCATCAGACTCCACGCGCCCGCATCGACGGCTGCTGCCTTGAATGCCGGCAGATAGATT
This sequence comes from uncultured Muribaculaceae bacterium, assembly GCA_964018265.1. GTDB lineage: Bacteria > Bacteroidota > Bacteroidia > Bacteroidales > Muribaculaceae > CAG-873. Next base: position 75,154 of record CAXHOY010000013.1, on the reverse strand, counting down.
TCATACATTGCTCTGTCCGAAGCGATTGAATTTGTCGTATAGCGGTTGGCCTCATGATTGTTAAGTGCGAAATGTTTCACACATACGGCCACACCGTTAGACTGCACACCACGCACATAATCAGCCGCCATGGCCGCAGCAAGATAGGGGTCCTCCCCAAAGTACTCGAAGTTGCGTCCACACAACGGAGTGCGGTAGATGTTCACGCCAGGGCCGAGCAACACATCCTTCTCGCGATAACGGGCTTCCTCCCCTATGCTTTTGCCATAGAGCAAGGCCATGTCCTTGTCCCATGTAGCGGCAAGACAGGTGAGCGACGGAAATGCCGTGCAGGAGTCATTTGTCCATCCCGCCTGATCCCATTCGTCCCAAAGCACTTCGGGACGAACACCCATCGGACCGTCATCGGTCCACAGTTCAGGGATGCCGAGAGCCGGCACACCGGGTGCACTGAACTTGGAGTGAGCATGCAGGATTGCAATCTTCTGTTTGAGAGACATTCGCGACAACGCGTCGTCGACACGCTCTTCCAATGGCTTGGTTTCATCGAGATACACGGGAGTCTGGGCGACAGCAGGCATTGCAGCGATGAGACTGGCTGAAAGGAGAATTTGCTTAAGGTTCATACTTATCGATTAGATTTATAGGACGTTTAGACTTGTTTAAGAGTTTTCTAAATAACACGGGGGCTAACCCGACCGAAAAGCCGTGATGCAATTTTTCACCCAAACCCATAGCACGTCAGGCTATATCATTGAGTTGAAAGATGAAAGACATCCGCCATTTCTCCACAAAGATAGCCTTAATTTTCTTTGTATCTATCGCTGAAGAAGTGAATATTTGTGAAATAGCGTGCTGTATAAGTTTTTGAAGCCTATTCGACAGGAGTCAAGGTCATGGCATATCCTCCGCACGGAGCCAACGACAATGCCATGCTCGACTTTGAATCAACCGTCCTGGTCTCTATCACATAGTCCTGCGGGGCATCGACATAGTGGGCTTTTTTACCGTCACGATAGATGGTCGCGCGATATTTGCGTCCCTGCGGAAGAAAAGAGAACTCTATTTTCGATTTACGCGCATTCTCACCGGCTGTCGAACCGACAAACCATGTGTCACTGCCCTTTGCCTTTCTGGCAACAGTCACATACTCCATAGGCTCGGCCTCGAGATAGACACTCTTATCCCAGTCAAGCGCCACGTCCTTGATAAATTGGAACGCATCCATGTAGCGCTCATAGGTTTCGGGCAGATCGGCAGCCATCTGCATAGGCGAGGCCATCGTAACGTATAGCGACAACTGATGAGCGATGGTCGAGCTCACCCAGGCCTTCCTCGCGGGATTGTACTTTGACAGATCATTTTCAAACAATCCCGGAGTATAATCCATCGGGCCGCCGACGAGACGTGTGAATGGCAATATCACTGTATGACCGGGCTTTATGCCGCTGAATGCATGGTATTCCGAACCTCTGGCCGACTCATTGCCGACAAGGTTGGGCCATGTGCGGCACACTCCGGTCGGCCTCACGGCTTCATGAGCGTTATACATGATATGATGATCGGCAGCCTTTTCGAGCACATACTGATAGTGGGTGACCATCTGTTGGCCATAATGATGCTCTCCACGAGGCAGCAGTTCGCAGATATATCCGCCCTTGACTGCCTCATAGCCATTGTCGTTCATGAATGTGAATGCCTTGTCAAGCTGACGCTCATAGTCGAGTACGGCGCTGGCTGTCTCGTGATGCATGATCAGCTTCACCCCCTTGGCGGCCGCATAATCCCTGACCTTTTCAACGTCAAAATCGGGATAAGGCTTGGTGAAACTGAATATCTTATATTTCTTTGTCGCGGCATAATCTTCCCACCCTTCGTTCCATCCTTCGACAAGCAGAGCCTCAATGCCGTTTTGGGATGCGAAATCAATGTAGCGCATGACATTTTCGGTAGTCGCGCCATGACGTCCGTTTGGTTTAAGAGACGCATAGTCAGTCTTGCCGATTTCAACCGATGTCACGTCGTCGGTGTAATGCCATGTACTCTTGCCTGTGATCATTTCCCACCATACTCCCATATACTTGACCGGATGGATCCACGATGTGTCGCTTATACGGCATGGCTCATTGAGATTGAGGGTGATGCGCGACGCCAATATGTCGCGGGCGTCATCACTCACGATCACGGTGCGCCAGGGGGTCGTTGTGCCGGACTGCATCACAGCCTTGTCTCCGTTGGCATAAGGAGTCAGCGCAGCCTTGAACGTCAGCGTCGGCTCTATCAAGTCGAGACACATGGCAGGATAATCATAGAGTGCGGCCTCATGAATGTTGACATACAATCCATTTTCATATTTCAACATCAGAGCTGTCTGCACACCTGTCGGAGACGAAGGCGACGGATAGACCGGTCCTCCTTCGTGGGCTTCATCCATCTTTGAGCCAATCTCTGACATGCGGCAACGCGTGTAATGGAACTCCTGGCTGTCGTAATCGCCGGGAATCCAATAAGCCATCGCATCGCAGGGTATGGCAAACTCAGTGACTTCGTCGCGGATGACAAACGAGCTCAAGTCGGCCTGATGTGCCGGAAATTCATATCTGAAGCCCACTCCGTCGTCAAACACCCTGAAGCGCAAGTCTACACGACGTCCTGTCGAACGCTGCACCATCTTGACAAGAAGCTCATTATAATGAGACCTGATCTCAGACTCCTCGCCCCACACCGGATGCCATATTTCATCAACAGTATCACTACCGGAGTCTGACACTTCGAAACCGGTCTTCAGTTCGTCACCATCCAGAAGATCAAATCCGAGATGGCTTTTATTTATCACCGCCTCTCCTTCACGGCTTAGGTCGTAGACCGGACGGCCGATAGAGTCAACATCGACATTGACCGAAAGACGGCCGTCGGGCGATGTCATATTGACCGGACTGGCTGTTATCTGAACAAAGACAAAAGATAATGCGATGGCAAGAAATCTATACATATTAAGAACTTGTTAAAAAACAAATGTGGTCATATCGGGCGAAAAAACTTGGGCCTGTTCGATTTCTGAATGAAGAGATAGTACAGAAAGAAATGAAAAACAGATGGCCTACAGAATTTTCACTGTTTGATTTATAAAGTTAAAAAATCATAGAGCCGTTATAATTGAAATCATGTCATCAGTCATTATAAAGGCTCTATGAGTGTTGTGTCAGGAAGCTGAGGGTGTGAAGCGATAAAGCGCCACATCACGCCCGGGAATTGTCACACTGATATTTTTGTCTGTGAGACCTTCATCCTTGTGCTTCCAGAGATTGCGGATTTTATAAATGTCGGACGCCGGACGGAAAGCACGCTCGGTGATGACATCGTAGGTCGTGAGATCCTTCCAATCAAGCTCCACTTTGCGCGGTTCGCGGTTGCGGTTGAACACACATAGCGCCCAATCGCCATCGACAAGAGGCTTATACCAGTACTCGACACCTTCACGGGTGAAGAAACGCCAGCCTTGCACACCCAGAGGATCCTGGTCGATCGCGATAACCTCCTTATTCATGAGTATATCGCGTGTGGCATCGCTCATATCCCTGACATCATTGCCGAGAATAAGCGGAGCGGCCATCATGCACCACAATGAGAAATGTGCGCGGTCTTCATTTTCTGTCATGCCGTTACCGACCTCAAGCATATCCGGATCATTCCAATGACCCGGGCCGGCATATTGACGCAACGGTTCATTCTTATCAAGTATCTGCAAAACACCGAGCGGATTCCAATAGTTACCGCCATAGTGTTTATCGTTGTCAAAGACACAGCCGATATCGCCCGTCGTGCGCCAAAGGTGGCCTATATCACCGGCCCACTCCCACGGTCGAGTCGAACCCCACTCGCATATGCTGAACACAATCGGACGTCCAGCGGCTCGCAAGGCATCACGCATCAGCCTGTAAGATCCTTTGGAGTTCTGGTCTGGAGTATTACACCAATCATATTTCAGATAGTCAACGCCCCACGAGGCATAGGTCATCGCGTCCTGATACTCATGTCCGAGACTGCCTGGCTCGCCGGCACACGTCTTGCAGCCGGCATCGCTGTATATGCCGAATTTCAAGCCTTTGGAATGCAGATAATCACCGAGAGCCTTCATGCCTGAAGGGAATGTCTCAGGATTACACTGTATGTTGCCGTTGGCATCGCGCTCGCCATGCCAGCAGTCATCAATGTTGACATAGACATACCCGCAGTCGGCAAGACCCGATGAAACCATCGCATCAGCTATGCCACGTATGTCCTTCTCATTGATATTACCTCCGAACTTGTTCCAGGAGCTCCACCCCATCGGTGGAGTCTGGACAAGATTTTCCCATTTCTGGGCCGTTGCACCGCCCGTTGCTACAGCAAGGGCAGCCACAACGGCAAAAGAATTTATCAGTTTTGATTTCATGAGCATATCATCATTCGCCCCATGCCGAGATCTCTGCAATCATCATCTTTGATGTGCCGTCAAACGACTCGTCAATAACAAACTTCATGTAGCGGCCCATCGCCGGCTCAACGTCAAACGTATAGGAAGCGGATCCCTTGGACGGATATTCCCACAGACCGATTGTTGTCCAAGGCCCTTCAGGAGCGTCTGCCAAAAGTACTTTTCCAGCCTTCGAATTGTAGTGACGGCGGTTGACACCCGTCGGAGCGTCGATGGTTATTTTATAAAGGCTACGATCCACACCGAAATCGATACAGATTTCATGAGGCAGAGGATAATCTGTCGCCTTCGACCAAATCGAACGCCAGGATTTATTGGTGGTTCCATCGATCAGATAGTCGGCAATATAATCGCCTTCAGTTTTCTCCCAGTTCTCAATAGTGCGTATGTCTGAATTACATGAATAGACAGACCATTTCGACTTGTCAATCTTGGCTGCTACAACCGAAACCGAATATAGCATGACAGACTTATCCGGATTGGCGAGGCTTGAATTGGTCTCGAGACGCACAGGAAGAATATATTCACCAAATCTCGAAGCTCCATTTTCGGGAATAAGCGCCTCGCGGTTGAATGTGAACTTGTAACGGCCAGATTTCATATTCTTTTTCACCTGCCACCCGTCGGCTTCGAGCGAATATGCTTCTTCGGGAAGAACCATATAGTCTGTGTTGTGCGTCGCGTTATAATCTTCGACAATCGACGGATCGACCACCAGACGATATGATATGTCCTCTTTCGGTATGTAGTTTGTCTCAACAGTCATATAGACATCTTCTTTAATACTGCTGCGACGTGTCGGCATCAGACCGGTCACAAGCCCCGAAGACGACAGCGATATCATCGGAGTCTCGATAGACGGCTGTATGATAGTTGTCAGACGGCTTTCATTGACATTGACATCTGTGCTCTCGACAGTCAGGCGCAAAGGCAGACCGATATTGGCATCTGCTGCCAACACTTCGGCAAGGCGTTCGCGGTTCCAGCTGATGAGGAACGGGCGCTCATAGTCTGACACCGACAGTTCAAGAGTCGACAGAGTCATCTCATAGCAATCCTCAGGCATCATCGAGAGATGAACGTCAGCCGTCGAATTATATTCGGCAAGGACAGCGGGGTCGACTGAAATCGACACTTTGGCGCTCTGGAAACCTTTGCCGCTTTTGAGCACATAAACCTCATAGGGATCATCAAGCCCCATATAGACATTATCCTTGACGAGACCCGGTGTGAGCAGGGACACTGTGTCATCGACCATAAAGTTGTTGATGGCGCTCTCACACGACGTCATTGCCGCCGCACAGGCCACAAACAAACCGATATATGTATTGCGTTTCATTATTTTGCTGTATTAAAAATTATTACCATCCGTAGTTCTGGGTGATGTTCTTCATCTCACTCAGCTGGATCTGGTTGAGCGGGAAGAAATAATGTTTGGGCTGGAAGAGACAGTCGGCACCGGCCCACACCTTGGTCGTGCGTGAATATGACGACTCATAGTTTGTCGCGAGAAGATTAAGTGTCCAGTTGGGGCCTGTGCACTCTTTCTCTGCAATCATCCAGCGTCGTGTGTCATAATAACGATGGCCTTCGAATGCAAGCTCGACCATACGCTCCTGGCGTATCATCTTGCGGAGAGCATCCTGATCGGTCAGGAAATTGTATTCGGGATAAGCTTCTTCAAGTTTGTTAAGGCCGACACGGGCACGCACTTTGTTGACATAGTCGAGAGACTCCTGAGCCTGACGTGCGGGCTTTTCGTTGCAGGCCTCGGCATAGTCGAGATAGATTTCAGCAAGACGGTAGTAGAACCAGAAATATGTGCCCCAGTTGCCGTTTTCATAGTCGATGTCTGTCGGCACAAAACGACGCCAGAAGTAACCGACTTTCACACAGTCGCCAGGACGCAAGGGAGAGTTTCCTCCGGTGTGGAAATAGACTTCCTTATTGCCTCCGGCGATGAAATCGTTGATAAACTTGAAGCCGTTGGCAAAGACAGAAGCATAGTAGCGGGCATCACGTCCGACGCAACTCTTATGAGCTTTGATTGCTCCGAATTTGGGACCTTCGATCGGATGTTCCCAACCGTCTTCAAAGCCTTCCTGGACATAACCAGAGAGCGGATCGACGATAGGCATGCCGTTGCTGTCATATTTCTGATCATTCACAGGATTAATCGGATAACGTCCGGTCGAAGCCATCGGATAAGCATCGACAAGCTTGAGCGAGGGACAGTACTGTCCGCAACCGACCTTTGTCACCAGCGGAGGCAGAGCATACATGCGGTTGAATGCCGGGATATTGAAATAGAACTGCTGATAACGCGGCCAATAGCCCCAGATGATTTCGCTGTTCCACTCTTTGAACTGCACTCCTTGGTATGAGGTGATATAATCGGCCATCGTATTGCCGTTGGGATTTTCAGTATAGAGGCTGTAGAGACCGAGGTCAATCACATCTTTGGCGGCCTTGGCAGCCTTTTCCCATTTCTCGGGATCAGGGGTCTGGGGGAAGAGATAATTGCCCCAGCGGTTCATCATCTGACCTTTGTATAGGTCACAACCATTATAGAGTGGACTGGCCGCATAAAGCAATATACGGGCTTTGGCTGCCATCGCCGCGCCCTTTGTCACACGGCCGGCAAAAGTTTTTGTATCAGACAACTTCAGAGGAAGGTCTGCGATTGCCTTGTCAATCTCAGAAATCATAAAATCGACATTTTCATCAACCGTATGGCGGTCAATCTCATCAGGACGGATTGTCGAGTCTGAGCGGCGGTCGCCCCACACATAGACAGGGCCATAGCGACGGAACAATTGGAAATAGCTATAGGCTCTGAGCAGACGTGCTTCGGCCTTCATCTGTTTCTTTTCTTCTGCTGAAAAGTCGGGACAACGGTCAACATTTTCGAGGAAGATGCCGGCCTGTTCGATACCTGTGTACTGATATTTCCAGATGTTGAAATATGGAGTGGTCGGACCCCAGTCACCGGTGCGGAAGTTGAGATATGTGCTCCACTGATATGTGGAGAACATAGCTTCGTCGCTCATCGGCACAACCGCGCCGTCGCCACCCGGAAACACTTCCCAGTCTTTATTGGTGCCCTGATATTCGGCCTCGTAAGGGAGATAGCTGTAGATATGGGCGAGATAGTTGAGTGTTGTTTCTCGTTTGCTGAAAACTTTTTCGATGGTGAGCTGGTCCTCGAGCTGAACTTCGAGATAATCGCTGCACGACGTGAAAATGAACAGGGCTGAAAGCAGGCTCAAGCCCATCAGTTTTATTTTATTTATCATGACAATCATTCTTATTAGAAGTTAACATTGAGTCCCACTGCACCTGTGCGCATCTGAGGATATTTAGCACCGTTTGAAGATTCGAGCTCGGGATCCCAAAGTTTGAATTTGCTGAATGTGAGCAGGTTGTTACCTGTGAGATAGAGACGCACATTTGTTATGCCGGCTTTGGCAAACCATTTTTTGGGGAATGTATAGCCTAATTCGGCATTCTTCAGACGGAGGAAGCTGCAGTCACGCTGCCAGTAGGTAGAAGCCTCCTGGTTGTTGGCGACTTTGGTCACAGCGAGACGCGGATACATCGCGTTGGGATCGGGATTGTCTATTGTCCAACGGTTATCGGCAACCTCGGCATAGATCTGACCTTTGTACCAGATATTTTCTGATGCTCCGAAGAACGATGCACCACTGAGCAGACGGGTGATGTGGCCTACGCCCTGGAAGAACACCGACAGGTCGATGCCTTTCCAGCTCGCGCTGAAACCAAAACCATAGTTGATTTCTGGAATCTGTGTATATCCGATAGCCACACGGTCATATGCGTCGATGACGCCGTCACCGTTGATGTCCTTATACTTGATGTCACCGGGACGAACCTCGCCGCCGAATGTCTGCACCGGACTCTTGGCCACATCGGCCTCTGACTCAAACAGTCCGATAGCAATCAGACCGCGCTGCTGAAGATAAGCAAAGCCCGCCTCATTCTGGTAAGGCCAGATCTGCGATGGTTTGTCATTGTCGATAAGGTTGTTGCGGTTGTAGGTAAATGTGCCGCGGGCAGATACAAACCAGTCGCCGAACTGCTTGTTGTATTCGAGCGTGGCGTCGATACCCTGGTTGCGCATCTTGCCAAGATTGACATACTGAGTCACGTTATGACCGACAATCGACGGGATGGACTGTTGCATGATGAAAATGCCGGAGCGCTTTTCATAGAAATAATCGACCGAAAGATTTAATGACGAGTTCAGGAAACCCATCTCAAATCCTATGTTCTTCTTGATTGCCTTCTCCCATGACACATCTTCGTTGCCGGGAACGCCGGTTGAAACACCTATATAGTTGGGCGAAAGCTTGCTCTCCTCACCCCATATATAGCCGGCGACGCCAGACTGCATCTCGGTGTTGAAAGCGAAACGGCGGTCACCACCGATCTGGTCATTACCTATCTCTCCATATGAAGCTTTGAGTTTCAAATGGTTCATCACAGGTGTGATCGGTTCCCAGAAGCGCTCGTTGCTGATGATATAACCGAGAGCAAACGACGGGAAGAAGCCGAAGCGATGTTTGGGCGCGAAGTTTTCAGAGCCGTTGTAACCGAAGTTGAACTCAGCGAAATAGCGGTTATCAAACGAATAAGTCGCACGGCCCGCGATACCGGTGTTACGGTTAGGGATACCATTTATAAAGCTTGAGCCGGGGAAGTTGTTGACATATTCACGCATGTTGAAGTTAAACATGCCGCTGACATGATGGATGTTGTCAAACACACGGTCATAAGTCACCGACGCCTCGAAGTTGGTATTGCGGTTACCACTGTTGCTACTTGACAGTGTCATGAAATCACTGCCGGGTTCTTTTTCGTGGAATATCAGATTACCGTCTTCGTCACGACCACCGTCAGTCTTGACATCGACATAATACTGTCCCGGGCGCATGCTGCGGTTTACAGTCGAGGCCGTGTAAGCATCCCATGCGAAACGTATGTTTGCCTTAAGGCCGGGGGTGATTATGTCAGAGAAGTCCTGGGTAAGAGACAGCAATGTCTGTGTGCTGCTCGAGAAATCCTGGCTGTAGCCCGTCATATTGAGGAAATAGTAGGGATTATTGCCGTTTAGAGGCATTGCCGCTGTTCCGTCTGAATAAACGGTAGGAGTCGATATAGGTGTTGTAAGAAGAGTCCATGTGTATATGTCTGACAATGCATAACCGGGGCGGTTGCGCGTCGAGTAAAGTGTAGACAGCGACAGGCCGAGCTCGGTTGAGGAAGTGATATTGACATCGACATTCGCACGGAAATTATACTTCGTATACTTCATTTGCGCATCATAGCGGTCGTTGTCGGCGATATTGAAGATCGAGCTTTCAGAATAGACCGAACCGCCCATATAATATCTCACTCGCTGCGTACCGCCGGTGACACTGAGGTTTGCGCGGATTGTGCTTGCCTGATCCTTGAAGATTGTCTTCATCCAGTCGACATTGGGATAGAGGTCAGGGTCTTCTCCCGAGAGATATTTCGCTATTTCTGTAGGCTGAACCTGCAGACGTCCTGAAGCATCAAGCTCAATGTCGTTATAGTAGTCAAGCCACTGCTCGGCAGAGGCAAGTTTAGGCAGTTTTACGGGATTGGTGAAACCATATTCGATTTTTGCACTTACTTTGGGCTTGGATTCCGAACCGCGCTTCGTTGTGATAAGCACAATGCCATTGGCACCGCGGACACCATATAGAGCTGTGGCGGTCGCATCCTTGAGTATGGAGAATGTCTGGATGTCCTCAGGATCGACAAGATCCATAGAACGCTCGACACCATCGACAAGGATCAGCGGACGGTTGTTGGCTCCGAATGATGAGATACCACGTATCCAGAAGTCAGCACCGGTGCCCGGTTCGGCACTGCGCTGCATGACAACCGCACCCGCGATCTTACCGGCGAGTGAAGAAGACAGGTTTGACACCGGCACCTTGAGCATGCTCGCATCAATAGTTGAGATCGCACCTACGACACTCTCTTTCTTCTGACGGCCATAAGCCACGGCGACAACCTCCTCCAGTTGTTCGCTCTGAGGCTGGAGTTGCACATTGACCGTCTTGTCTCCATCTATGACCACCTCCTGAGGGGTGTAGCCGAGAAAACTGATTACGATTGTCGATCCGGCCGGCACATCGAGTGTGAACGAACCATCGACACCCGTCATAGCGCCTCGCGAGTCTCCTTTGATTTTTACTGCAGCTCCGGGAATCCCTTCACCAAACTCGTCAGTGATGACACCACTGACCTTGGCTACCGGACCTTGTACCTTACTTGTTGCAGACTGCGGGGCTGGACTACCGCCGGCATAAACACCGACCGGCATCATGCCCATCACAGCAGACAGACACAATAGTCTGAAAAAGCACTGTCGTTTTAGCATAAGCTCTGTTTTTGGGATTATTTATAAGGTTATATTAGTTCTTACAGGAATGGATAATGACTTAAAATTTGGACAGCCGGCAGAGTCGGAACAATATCCGATCTGCCGGATATCCTACCTATCTAAATCTATTACCCTTTCAAAATTGTCGATTTCATCCTCTTTGAGAATAGCATCTGTTACATGGTTTATATATTTGGCAGCATGTTCAGGATTCATGGATGATCTTATGATTTTTAAGTTTTAAGTATTCGCACTGTATTGGCAAAATTACATCCTGAACTCTCCAAAAGCAAAGCCATTAAGCAAAATCAAGATTTGTTAAGGTTTTAAAATATTATTATTCAATAATATATATTAGCGCGTAATGATACAAAATTAAGACTGCAAAAGATGAAATCAAGGTTTAGCTATAGCCATTACTCGAGCGTCAAATTCAGATTTTGACAGATTTGACTTGGCTTTGATCCTGGCCTTGTATACATAAATCGAGTTGGCCGATATGTTAAGGAAATCAGAAACGGCGCCTGTATCGGTGACCCCGAGACGCATCAATGCAAATATCCTCAGTTCGGTTGACAGCCCCCCGTCATCACCTGCCGCTACAGACTCACCATCGTTAAGGAGAGAGTTGAAATCATCTATGAAATTGGGAAATACCTGCAGGAATGTATGGTCAAAACTCTGCATTATGCGCTGTCGTTCCTCCTTTATGCCCATCTGATAAGGTAAAAAACGCATAGCCTCCAGTCCTTTGGTCTTCATATTGTTGATTGCCTCACGGCAACGACACTCAACCTGTTTCAAAAAACTTGTATTGATATACAAAGACTGCATTATATAGCTGTCTTTCAACGCGATTGTCTCCTTCAACTTGCTGTTGAGCGATGAAAGTGTCGTATTGGCTTCCACGAGTTTGTCTTGTGCATCATTAAGCGACACCCTCATGTTTTCAAGTCGCTTGTTGCGTCTTAAGAGTTTGGCAAGCAGTATGCCGGTCAGAAACAATGAAAGCGAGATAAAGATCAGCAACACTGCCATAATATGCCGCTGATATGTGATGTTCTCATATCTGATTGTCTCAAGCAGCGGCAGGATGAGACCGACCTGCGATTGTTTGACGCGTGAATTAAAAAACAAGGCATCGTCAAAGGCTACTCTGATATAACGCACCGCACGATCCATATCCTTCAGGTCATTCATGAGATTAGCCAACGCAAAAACCGACGCTGTCTCATGTGTCGACGACCTGATGTCATAGATAGCAGACACAGCATTGCAATAGGCCTGCAATTCGAGGTCGCCTACTCTTTCTGCCAAGCCGCTCAGGCTGGCATATAGCTCCGCCCGTTCATGGTCACTGAATTCATTGTCTTGGAGCAAGCCAAGACGTTTCACAATCATTGCTTCGGCATCTTTGCCTCTTTCACTCTTGTTCTGGCTATAGAACTCATATTCAAACGTACCCGGCTTGGCATATGCTATTATAGAGTCTGTGTAGGCTTCACACATCAGCTCATACTCTCGCTTCTTAGCTTCACCAACGTTATATTCAGGCAAGCCGAAGCGATAGAAGAGCGTTATGCAATTTTTGTAAAACAGCAAGCGGTCCTTATCGGGCAGGAGGCTATAATCGATGTTATAGTACTCGGCTAAAGCCTCGTCCTGCATCCACACCGACAGGAAATAGTCAAAGTGTTTCAACCTCGCTATCGCAGCCATAACGCTGTCGCCTGAAATTTCAGCGATGTCCTCAAGACGTTTAGAATAATAGAATGCCGAATCCGACTGATACTGCCTGTATTCATCATAGAGCATGTCCAGCACCTTGAAATTGTCTACGCTATTGTCTGTGTCGCTAAGCCTGCTCCTGACTGATGCGATATGCGCCTCTTTTGTGTTATAGTAATTCTGTCTGATTGAGATTTCCCTGTCGAGCACCACAAGTGCTGAATCGAGGTTGACAGTATAAGCAGGACGCGCACTGCATATAGCCGATGTCAATATCAACAGGACTATAAACAGGCGCGTCCGCATATTCTCAAGTATGTATTTCGACAGCAATGCGAAATTTATTCGCCTTTCATGTAGTGGTGATAGCCATTGAGTTTGTTCCAAGCTCCACGGGTGAAATCAGGCACTGCGACAGGCGCTGAATTGTTTTCGAGCGAGATGCGGGTAAGCTCTCCAAGCGACGACCACTCGGCAGCGTCATATACATCCTCGTCAAGTGGCAGTCCATTAAGCAGGCAATACACAAGACGTGAGTCCATGATGTAGTCCATGCCGCCGTGTCCACCAACCTGCTTGGCTTTTTCCTCAAGTTCGACCTGAATGGGATGTTTGTATTTCTCCATCAGAGCAAGCTTTACATCTTCAGGCACACATTCATGAGCCGAGAGGTTCTCATGATTAGCCACGATAGAAGAGTCGCTTACCGAACGGAACAGATAGCCCTCGACCGGATATTTGTTGGCAAAGCCATCAGTGCCGGTGAGTTGATACATTCGCGAATATGGACGAGGATTCATCACATCATGCTGTATGTGCATAGTCTGACCGTTTTCGGTCATAATCATGGTCATCGTATGGTCGCCGTTCTGGAAATTCTCAGATTTGCGTCCTTGACGTTCTACCATCTTAGGACCTGTCACAGCCTTGGTATCCATTGCCACCAGATAGTTCATCTTATTACCTCTGTGGAGGTTGACAAGCTGAGCAGCCGGACCCATGCCATGAGTAGCATACACGTCTCCGCGATGTTTCTCGTTGAAATCAAGACGCCAGTTCGAGTCATATTCGTTCCAGAAATCCTCAAGATTGTGGATATAAGAACCCTCTACATGGAGGATGTCGCCAAAAAGGCCTTGCTGCGCCATGTTGAGCGTAGTCAGTTCAAAGAAGTCATAGACACAATTCTCGAGCATCATGCAGTGTTTCTGTGTTTTTTCTGCCGTATTCACGAGCTGCCAGCATTCGTCGAGATTCTGTGCTGCCGGCACTTCAATAGCGACATTCTTGCCATGCTCCATAGCGTAGACCGCCATAGGCACATGATTGTTCCAGTCGGTGGCGATATAGACCAGATCAATGTCAGGACGCTCGCAAAGCTGCATCCAGGCAGAGTCTCCGACATATTCGGCTGCAGCCGGACGTCCGTTGTCAGCCAAAATCTTCTGTGAAGCCTCCACGCGGTCAGCATGGCGGTCACAAAGAGCCTTGATAGAGGTACGGTCAATGTTGCTGAAACGATTGACCGCACCCGGGCCTCTCATACCCAGACCGATAAATCCGACCCTTACAGAGTCCATCGGTTCAAGTCTTAATCCAACGACATCCTTCTGACCTTCGGGGCGCTGAGGCACTTCGGTATAGATTATGCCGTCCTTGATTTCATAAGTTCCTTCTTTTGTTGACTTGTCGCATGACGGCAGCAATAATGCAGCTGCAGCGAGGATGGACAAATGTAATTTCAGTTTTTTCATCGGTTAGGTATTGTGATAAATAAATAATTATAGCGAGGCTATATAAGCATCCATTTCGGCTGTATGCTCATCGAGGCTCTTGAGAAGCTGACGCTGGGCGAGCGTACGCTGCCAGTTATGTTCGGGATGCTGGATCTTGAAGTATACGTCACCCTTGAGATAGTCTGTCAGGAAGCGTACAGCAGTCATATATGTGAGCAGTTTGGCGCCAAAAGGAAGGAGTTTCTTCTCCATATCGGTCAGCATCGGAGCTGCAGTCTCGATATAACCCTTTGTGAATGCTCTGAACACATCCATATTGACACCCACCCGCGACAGGTCTGTATCATCTTCCGCACCGGTGTTGCCGGCTGTGCGTATGAAATCACCGAAATCAGAGAGCACGAAACCGGGCATTGTGGTGTCGAGGTCAATCACGCAAAGCAGATTGTCATCTGCATCAAAGAGGATATTGTTGACCTTGGTGTCGCAGTGAGAGATGCGTTTGGGCAGTTTACCTTCGGCATACAGACGCTCTGCCTGTGTCATTTCCTCCGCACGGCTCATGAATTCGTCTACGATGGGCTGAGCTTTGGCAAGACGTCCGACCTTGTCAGCAGCAACAGCTTCGCGAAGCTGGTTGAGACGTGCAGTCATGTTGTGGAAGTCGGGAATTGTCTCACCAAGCACCGGAACATCGTCACCGATGAAGTAAGCGTGGAATTCGCCGAATGCACGACCTGTGCGATATGCCATGTCGGGGGTTGCCTGCTCGTGGGTGTAGCAGTCACGGATGGCAATGGTCACACGCCAATAGCTTTCACCGTCAAAATAATAGAGTTTGCCATCTTTAGTCGGGATGACAGTCAGCGTACGGCGGTCGATATCCTTGGCGCCGGCCTCCTGAAGACGCTTGCGGATGTGGTTAGTGATTTTTACCATGTTTTCCTGCAGCAAATCAACGTCTGTGAAAATCGAGTGGTTGATACGCTGAAGAATGTAGTTTGGTGTTTCGTCAGACTCGGTAGTAATTAGATACGTGTCGTTGATAAGGCCTGACCCGCAGGGTTTTGCCGATACGGCAGGTGCTGCGAGATCAAATTTGGAAGCAATTTCGATAAATTTTTTCATGCTTTCACTGATAATTTGGTTAATAAAAAACACTACTAACGATAGGAAGTAAATAAAGTACACCCGTAGGGAATCGAACCCTAATCTGAGGAACCGGAATCCTCTATTCTATCCATTGAAATACGGGTGCATTCAGTTCTTCACGCGTAAAGACATGCAAATTTAAGAGATTTTTCGTAGATTTGCAAAAAGAAATCTCCCATAATGAAAGTACGTATCGACGATTCATGGCAGCAAGCACTTGCCAACCAATGGAATCAGCAATATTTTATAAATCTGACCGAATTTGTGCGCCAACGCTACCGGACAGAAACAGTCTATCCACCTGCCGGACGTATCTTTGCGGCCTTTGACGCCTGTCCTTTTGACAAAGTCAAGGTAGTGATTTTAGGGCAAGATCCATATCACGGGCCGGGCCAGGCCAACGGGCTGTGTTTTTCAGTCAATCCCGGCATCGCTCTGCCTCCGTCGCTCATCAACATATTCAAAGAAGTGGCGTCTGACCTTCAGCGTCCCATGCCCGATGACGGCAACCTCGAACGCTGGGCGCGACAAGGCGTTCTGCTGCTCAACGCCACACTGACCGTCGATGCCCATCATGCAGGCTCTCACCAAGGCAAAGGCTGGGAAGAATTCACCGATGCGGCCGTCAGAGCTCTTGCCGACAGGCGCGAAGGACTTGTCTTCATGCTTTGGGGCAGCTATGCCATACGCAAAGGCGCTTTCATCGACCGACAAAAACATCTGGTGCTGACAGCCCCCCACCCCTCTCCGCTCTCTGCTTACAGGGGCTTCTTTGGCTGCCGCCATTTCTCTCAGGCCAACCAATGGCTCGAATCACTTGGTCAAACACCTATCGATTGGTAGCGATGGATAGAATCTTTGCAATTCCGGCGGTTTTCGCCATAGCCTTCTGCCTTCAGGCTCAAACTCCGGGTATGCTCGACACCATGACCGGTTCGTTCGACGAACGTACACGCACCCTTCAGGTCAGTCTCGAAGGTGATCCCATGGCTCCCCCGGTATTGGTTCTTGGCTCAAACGACAGACTCATCTTCAGTTTTGACAGACTTGAGGATGACCGCAGTTACTTACGCTACCGGATCACCCACTGCAACGCAGACTGGCAACCGTCAGGACTTGTCGATTCAGAAATTCTTGATGGATTTAACGAGGCTACGATTGACGACTATGACTTTTCTCGCGGAACAACGGTCAACTACGTCAACTACCGCTTCACAATCCCTTCGCGCGACATGGCTCCGCTTCTGTCCGGCAACTACCTTGTGTCGGTCTATAACGAGGACAATCCCGATGCCATATTAGCCCAATGGCGTTTCATGGTCAGCGAACAAAGGGCGTCGATCTCATCGCAATTGACCTCCCGCACTGACACCGACTACAACGAAGGCCATCAGCAACTGACTGTCACCGTCGACACCGACCGCCAGGATGTGACAGATCCTTTCAACGACCTGACGGTCATGATACAGCAGAACGGCCGGCTCGACAATGAAATAGCTCTACGCCATCCGCTGAGAATGTCAGGCCGCACGGCTGTCTATGAGCATCAGGCGCCATTGATTTTCGAGGCGGGTAACGAGTACCGCCGTTTCGAGACCGTTTCGATCGATTATCCCGGCATGAAAATAGCATCTACAGCCTATCTGAACCCTTATTATCACGCCACGCTCGAACCCGACACTGTGCGGACCTATGCCACCTACTCCTACGACAGCACCCAAAACGGACGTTTCAGGATACGCGAATATGACTCTGACCAGCCCGACACCCAAGCCGACTATGTTGTAGTCCATTTCACTCTTGAAATGGACGAAATGCCCGGCACGATGATTTTTATCGACGGCGACCTCACATCACGACGCTTCGATGATGCATCACTGATGACTTTCAATCACTCGACCGGACGTTACGAAAAAGCCATGCTTCTGAAACAAGGCTCATACAACTATCAGTACCTTGCCGTGCCTCCGGGTGCGCGGCGTGGCTACACGTCGATAATCGAGGGTGACAAATACCAGACAGTCAACGAATACCTCATAAAGGTATACACCCGACAACCCGGCGACCGCTATGACCGCTTGCTCGGAGTGAGTCGCATAATTTACGATAGATAAATATCATTATGTCAGAAACCGAAGAATACGAAGAACTAATGCTGCAAATCAAAGATACTCTCGTGAGCCTCGACCTCGTCGAACGTTTTTTCTGCTGCGACCTCGACTCCTGTCTTGGCGAATGCTGCATCGAAGGCGATGCCGGAGCTCCTATAACCGAAGACGAACGGCACAAACTTGAAGAGATACTGCCCGTCATATGGGACGACCTGCTACCTGCCGCCCGTGAAGAAATCAAACGGAACGGTGTCGCATATGTCGACGAAGAAGGTGATCTCGTCACATCCATAATCGATGGCCGAAACTGTGTGTTCACAACCTTTGGCAAAGGTGGCATGTGTCATTGCGCCATTGAGAAAGCCTGCCGTGAAGGCAAGATCGATTTTCTCAAACCGGTTTCTTGCCATCTATACCCTGTCAGACTGACAGAATACCCGACTTTCACCGCGGTAAACCTCCACAGATGGAAAATCTGCAAATGTGCCGAAATTCTCGGGCGAAACAAAGGCATACGCGCCTACCGTTTCCTCGAAGGACCTCTGGTGAGACACTTCGGGCAAGAGTGGTATGACGAACTTGTCGAGGCCTGCGAAGAATATCTCAAACAATATGGTGACACCGAACGATAAACCCGAAATAAGGCGTCAGCAACTCACACGCTACGTCACGCCGCTGCGTGAAGGTGGGTCACTCCCGGCGCTCGCCGAGGCCGACGACGATTTCAAATATGTCGTCAAATTCCGCGGTGCTGGACATGGGGCCAAGGCACTCATAGCCGAGTTTATCGGCGGTGAGGTTGCCCGTGCGCTCGGACTGCGTGTCCCTGAACTTGTGTTCCTCGACCTCGACGAGGACTTCGGGCGCACCGAGGGCGACGAGGAGATCCAGGATCTGCTCAAAGCGAGCCGTGGTCTTAATCTTGGGCTGCACTTCCTGTCGGGAGCCCTGACCTACGATACATCGGTCAACCACGCATCACCCTTCGAGGCCTCGATGATTGTGTGGCTCGACGCGTTTCTCACCAACGTCGACCGCACGACGCGCAACACCAATATGCTCATATGGAACCGGGAACTATGGCTCATCGACCACGGTGCGACACTCTATTTCCACCACTCGTGGAACGACTGGCAGCGGGCAATGTTGACTCCATTCACTTACATCAAAGATCACTCGCTGCTGCGTGAGGCTTCGATGCTCGACGAGGCGGACGCCGAAGCCCACCGTCGGCTGACACCGGAACTGTTATGCGGCATAGTTGACGCCGTCCCCGACGAATGGCTGGTACACGACGGAAGCGACGCCTCTCAGGAAGAGATTCTCGATGTGTACCGTCAGTTTCTCTGCGGCCGTTTCCAACAGAGTCAGATATTTCTAAAACAAGCCAAAGATGCAAGACAGACACTTATATGAATATGCCGTAGTGCGATATGTGCCGCGCGTCGAACGCGAAGAGTTTGTCAATGTCGGCCTTGTGATGATGTGCAAGCGACAACACTGGTTGCGCACACGTATCGAGCCTGATTTCAGACGCATCGAAGCTCTCGGCGCGCAACATACGCCAGAGGAGCTGTGCCGTCAGCTCGAAAGTTTCCAACGTATCGCCGAGTGCCGTCCCGGCAGCGGTGCCATAGCCGCTCTCGACGAGGTAACCGAGCGCTTCCGTTGGCTATCGGCAGTCCGGAGCGCCTGCATACAGACATCGCGTCCTCACCCCGGCATATGCTCGGATCTTGACCTGACGTTTGACCGTCTGTTCGAAGAACTTGTAAAATAAAGTAGGATAACCAAATGGCCAAGCACAACGACACAGGGAAATGGGGCGAGACCCTTGCCGCAGACTATCTTGCAGCCAAAGGTTATGCCATTGCCGAACGCAACTGGCACTCAGGCCACTACGAGATAGATATTGTCGCATACAATGGCAACCGCATCGTATTTGTCGAGGTGAAGACACGCAGCCGGGACCATGACGACCCGATCGAAGCCGTAGACAGACAAAAGGCCATGAGACTGATACGCGCCGCAACCGTATATGTCGAAGCCTATGACATCAACCACGACATGCAGTTTGACCTTATTGCCGTCAATGGCACACCAGACAACTATAGAATTGAACACATACCTGACGCTTTCGCATCTCCGTTGAAAACCTACCGGTAGCCAGTTAGGCAAGAGCAGAGTCCATTATACCTATCTGATGGACTCTCTGTGCCGGTGATGATGTACGATGTAAAATTTTGAGCGGGTAACAGCCATGACCATACCATATGATATCATGCTGACAGCAACAAGCGGAAGCAGATAATCAAAGCCATTGCACATCTCGGCCGTGAGAAAAACAGCCATCAACGGCGCACGTATCACTCCGGCCATCACACCGGCCATCCCGATGTAGGCAAATACCTGCGGAGAGAAAGAGGTATCAAGGAGATTGTTTGCCGTAAGGCTGAAAAACAGTCCTGCTATACAACCGGCAAACAGAGTCGGGGCAAAGTCTCCGGCCACACCACCGCCACTGTTTGAGGCCGAACAGGCAAAGCATTTGACTATCAAAATGCCGGCCAACACCACAGGAAGCTGCCATTGGCCTGAGGCTATGCCGGCAGCCAACGAAGCGTCAAAGTGCGACTGCCAGTCAACATTGATAATATCTCCGACAACACCGTAACCCTCGCCATATAACGACGGGAACAGGAACACAGACACAGCCAGCACCAAACCTGAGAAAACATTGCGCACCCACGGATTTCCGACCGACTCATACCGTTTCTGCATCCGTTTCATAACGGCCGAATAATAGACCGAATACAGGCCGCAGAAAACGCCCAGCACGATGACCGGAACTATTATCCGACTGTCAAAGCCTATATTATGAGACCAGGTTATATCCATGGTGCAGCCGGAGAGTATATATGCTGTCAATGCCGCACTGATTGTCGATGCAAAGAGTGCTATGACGGAAACTGTGGTAAATGCCATTCCAAGTACTTCAAGCGTAAACAATGCACCTCCGACGGGAGCCTTGAATATGCCTGCGATACCGGCCCCGGCTCCACAACCTACGAGTATGTAGACAAGCGACGGGTCAAATTTAAACAGTCGTCCGGCATTGCTGCCGATTGCAGCTCCCGAATAAGCGATCGGGCCTTCAGATCCCGCCGAGCCGCCGAACCCGAGAGTGAACGAACTCGCCACTATCGGCGCAAAGATCAAGCGCGGGTTCAGATAATACTTTTTATCGGCAAGGTCATTGACCAGTATATCCACCCCATGCGATATATTGTGACGAAGAATATAACGTTGATAGATTCCGGTCAGCACAATGCCGGCGACAGGTATCAACAGCATAGACCAATCAGGCACACCATCTAACCGGAGAGGCAACAGAGACTGCGTCACCCAACCTATGATCTTTTTCAGCAACGCCGCGGCACCACCGGTCACGACACCGATCAGCACCGCAACAGACAACAGTCTCAACTTTTCAAGTCTGTGTCCTAAAATATCGTTCCAAAAGTCAGAACCTCTATCATATGTATCACGCTTATCAGTCATGTCGAAACATAAAGATGACAAACTATTGTCATACCCTCATATTTCTATAACAAACCAATCAGACCTTTGCTCAACGCTGCCGTACTTTTCAATGAAAAGACGCCCGGATCAATCCGCGAAATAGTCAGATCTTATGATAGAGTCGGCAACATCAAATGCCCTGCGGAGTCTGTGTTCTTCGTCCGGAGTGGCTAAGCCATCAAGACGACCTGTGCGGCTGACAGCGGCTTTATAACGGTCATTGGCAAGAATGCTTCGGCCAAGTCCTCTCCAACTGCAATCATCTCGTCTTACGCCCATAATGTCAAGAACTGTCGGGAATACATCAATCTGCCCCATGGGCACGGCTGTTTCGTGGAATGTCCGACCTGCCCCTAAGACCATAAATACAATTGCATTGTCATCTGCCGGATTGGCATTGCCGACACGCTGTCTGGTGGCCTCATCGTGGTCAGACGCGATAACAACGATTGTGTTTTCAGACAAACCGGACTCGGCAAGCCCGTCGAGGAAGCGCCCGATGGCCGCATCCGTGTAATGGACTGTCTGTAGATAATGATTGAGATAATAATCATCGGGTGCTACAGAATCTATCCACTCCACCGGTTCAAAACCTTCGATTTCAAACGGATAATGCATCGTTAAAGTCGTCACTTCAGCAAAAAAAGGCTGAGGCATTCCGGCAATGGTCTCCAAGGCAAATGTAAGCACGGCATCATCGGCTCCACTAACCGCCACGTCCCAGCCCGACTCCAAGAGCGAACGACGGTCATAGATCGTATCATAGCCAAATGACCGAGAACTGCGCCGATGATTATAAACACTGGCGCTCTCGACGATAAATTCAGCAGAGGACGCCGGCTTAAGAGCTTTTACCAACGACGGATAACTATTATCAGCATGGCTTATGACCGCCACGCCTCTTTTAAGCGGCAGTAGACCTGTATTGTATATCAACTGACCGTCTGACGAACCTCCGTCATTGATTTGCGGCAACATGCAAAGGTTGGAGATATTGCCTTCAGCCTCGCATAGCGAGGTCATGACAGGCGTGAGCAGATTGTTTCCATATTTTTTGCCGATTGTCCAGGCATTGAGCGATTCGACGATGATAAATATCAAATTTTTGCTCTTATTTTCGACAAAACAGCTGTCGAGCTCACATTGTGAACGCGAAAGAGCTATAAATTCATCAACCGAGCGCCGCTCGTCATCCGAAAGCTCAATCCGGCCGGACTCCGGATAATTGACGATCTGAGAAATCAGATAACCGCTCAGTCCATTCTTGACCCACATATCAGACTGCGTCGAAAGTGCATCATATCTGTGTCCGATACATTCGGCCAATGACACTCCATGCTGTCCGCTGTCCTCATACCAACGTCTCATGCTATTGGCGCTCCCTATAAAAGCAAACGCATACGCGAATAGTGTCACGGCAATTGCCACCGCCTTTAGCCTTATTGAAAATGAGCCTTGACGTCCGGGCTTCAACCATAGATAGATAATTGTCGCAACCGAGAGCATCAAAAGATAGATCATGTCGGTGTGTCGCAGCAAAGAGCCGATACTCTTGACTACAAAAACATTGTAGTTATACGGAACAAAAATCGATGGCAATGGAAGCAAATCCCCCCAATACCTGAAATACAACGCATTGGCAAATGCAAAAATAGCTATCAGCCAAATGACAACGACTGAAAGCCATCTGAATTTTGGTCCGACCAACCAATAGCATGACAGAAACAACAATGCATCAGCCACATAAAGAGTAAGACGCAGTTTGACTAACGATGGGTCTCCGATGTCCTCCGACAAAAGAAACAGCATGCCTGCAACGGACAGCACAGCAAAGATGAAAAACAGCAAATCCCTCCAATGAAGTCTGGCAAAACACCTGATGTGATCCTTAAGCCGTTCCATATACCGTAAACATTTATTTGCAGATAGATGCCAGATGTTTATGCAGACGATGGGTAAACTCAAAGTTCTTCAAGCCCCACCGAGGCGCGATCAACAGTTCGTCGGGAGATTGAGACACGAAACGCTCGACAGCTATGTCTTTTCTCAATCGACTGACGATTTCGCCACAGAGCTCGATATATTCGTCAACATCAAATAATTTCACTTCAGTTCTTCCGGCCACATAATCTGCTGCAAGACGTGTTCCCTTGACAATCTGAAGCTGATGGAATTTAACCGTATCGACAGGCAAATCAGACAGTCGGTCGACAGTCCGGAGCATCATCTCCTTGCTCTCTCCGGGCAGGCCCAAGATGAAATGCAATCCTACGGGCAAACCTGCGGAAGCCGTACGGTTAACAGCGTCAACCGTCACCGACCATGTGTGGCAGCGGTTTATGGTCTCAAGCGTACGATCGTGGCTGCTTTCAGCGCCATACTCAATAAATACCTTTGACCGCCGGTTGAGTTCTGCCAATTCAGACAGCAACCGGTCCGGCATACAATCGGGACGTGTGCCGATAATAAGCCCCACCACACCATCGACAGACAAGGCGTCACGATATAAGTCCATCAGCTCATCCACATCTCCGTAAGTATTGGTATAAGACTGGAAATAAGCCAAGAAACGCATATCCTGATATTTCTTGCTGAAAAAACGTTTGCCATTCTCCAATTGGCTGACAACATCAAGCCTGCGTGCTCCGGTTTCGGGTGAAAAAGAACTGTTATTGCAATAAATACATCCTCCTCGGCCAAGAGAGCCATCACGGTTTGGACATGTAAATCCCGCATCAACGGTCAGTTTCTGGACTTTGCCGCTGAAAAATTGAGACAGATAGTCGCTATAGTCCTTGTAATATGGGTTCATATACGGCTGCAACGGTTTAGTAGCAATGCATCGAACACAACCATTGCCGCCATAGCCTCAACAACAGGCACAGCCCGTGGCACAACACACGGATCATGGCGTCCGCGCATCTTGAGTTTCGTCGCCGAGCCATCGTCATTCAACGTCTCGATCTCTCGCAACAGTGTTGCCACAGGCTTGAAGGCGACACGGAACACAATATCCTCACCATTGGAGATGCCGCCCTGGATGCCGCCGGAGTTATTAGTAAGCGTATGAAAGGAACTGTCTGAATACAGGTCGAGAGTCTCTGACCCGCGCAT
Organism: uncultured Muribaculaceae bacterium; assembly: GCA_964018265.1. GTDB lineage: Bacteria > Bacteroidota > Bacteroidia > Bacteroidales > Muribaculaceae > CAG-873. The sequence continues at coordinate 50,818 of CAXHOY010000013.1, read as the reverse complement.
CGCAGCCCCGGCAAAGCCCATGCCATATTCAAACCCCTTGGCAGCGTTGATGCTCATCATTGCCGACGCCAGAGATGCATGTAATTTACCGAACACAGGCTCTCCCAGTCCGGCCGGAACACCACGTATGATACAACTCACGACACCTCCGACCGTATCTCCTTCTGCCTTCACGTCTTTTATCAGACGTTCCATTGCCTCAGCAGTCTTCTGGTCCGGACAACGCACTGCATTGCAATCAACCTTAGTCAAATCAAGATCCCGGGGATGTATGTTGACGACAAGTTCGCCAACCTGCGACGTGTAGGCACATACAGATATGCCATAGGACTCAAGGGCTTGCAACGCAAGCGCACCTGCGACCACACGCGACGCTGTTTCGCGTGCCGACGAGCGACCGCCACCACGGTAATCCCTTACGCCATATTTGGCCTGATAGGTATAATCGGCATGTGAAGGCCTGAAAGCATGCCTGACGGCTTCATAATCGTTGCTGTGCTGATCACTGTTTGCAATCATGAAGCCGATAGGCGTTCCGAGTGTTCGGCCTTCGAATAAGCCGGACATAAAAGTGACCTTATCGGACTCTTGACGCCCGGTGACAATGGCCGACTGACCTGGACGCCGTCGGTCAAGCGCTTTCTGCACCGCTTCCACATCGACCTGAAGGCCTGCAGGCATTCCATCAATCACACCGCCGATAGCCGCACCATGACTTTCTCCGAAAGAAGTCAGACGATAAATATGGCCGAAAGTATTCATATTATTCTGTTGTTAAATCGGCCGTTGATGCCCTGACGAAGTCGATGAGCTTAGCCGGATTGATTCTTATCTGCAAGCCTCTGACGCCCGCACTTACATAAATATAGTCAAAATCAAGCGCTGACGAATCGAAAAACGTCGGGAACGCCTTCTTCATCCCGATCGGGGAGCAGCCGCCCCGGATATAGCCAGTAACAGGAAGCAGATCCTTCATATGGAGCATCTCGGCCTTCTTATCGCCGGCGGCTTTGGCAGCCTTCTTAAGGTCGACCTCTTTGTCGCCGGGGATAACACATACAAAATAGCCCGTACGCTCACCCCTTAGTACAAGCGTCTTGAACACCTGCGATATATCCTCTCCCAATTGCTCTGCGACATGAGTGGCCGCAAGATTGTTTTCATCGACCTCATACGGGACTGTCGAAAAATCAATCTTCGCCCTCTCGAGCAACCTGACCGCATTGGTTTTCTGCTGATTTGCCATATTATTTCCGGGAGCCGCAACCTGCATTGCAAGTTGAGGCAGATGCACAGTTTTTCACACACTTGGCGTCAACAGACTTTGCCTCATAGCCGATCTTTTTGAAAGCGGGAATCAATTTGCAGACCGAAGTCTTGCGTTTATCGAACTTCACAGTAACAATAGCATCTTTAGCCGATGCGTCAATCTCCTTGACTCCCTTTTCAAACCTGATGTTTGACTTAATCTTGTTCTCGCAGTTCATACAGCTCATCGGCGGGTTGACTGTGAAATAGACCGTTGTGTCATTATCTGCTGCCATGACTGAAGCCACGGCGCTTACGGCTACGATAAGTGTGAATATTATACGTTTCATAAGGTTCAATTATATTATAGAAATTTTGTAATATTATATCTAAATCCTGCATATACGACAGCCCCATGGAGAGGCCCGTAGATCATTGTGGCATCGAAATTTGGTCCCCAGGGGTTCGAAGCATCGACCACCGGCACCGACTGCGTGTATCCCGTAAGATTCTCTCCTCCCAGATAAACGGACCACTGTCTGAAATTGCGTGTAATCTGAAGGTTCAGTCCACAATATGCCTTGTAGCGTTCAGCCCATGACAGAGTGCCGTCGGCAAGTTCATATGGGTCCGGCATGCGGCCACCGCCATTGATGGCAAACGTGGCGTCAAACTGCCATAAGCCCATCATTGGTGAATAACTTACCGTCAGAAGCCCCTTGTTGCGGGGTGTCAACGGTTTCAATCGCATACGGCCGTCGCCATAATCACTCCTGACATCCGTGAGACGATATGCAAGGCCGACCGAAAGCGATCTTATGGGATAGAACGTAGTCTCAACCTGAAATGTATGGCTGCGGGAACGTCCTGCAAGATCATAAAAATAGACGGCATGAGGGTCTTTGTCGAGATTGACGCATAACTGATGACGGAAATCCGTATAAAAATACTCCATGCCGGCTGAGAATTTCCGGCCCCACAATGTGGCGTTGCGGTTGATTCCGACTCCGAAATTCCATGCAGACTCCTGATGGAGATCATCACTGATTTCGATTCGACGTGACGACGCCAACAGATAATTATATTCAGCAAGAGGATGAGGCGAGCGATAACCGCGTCCGGCCGAAACATTAAACGACCAGACATCGTCAGGATTATATCGGACGTGAAGACGCGGTGTAAACATTGAGCCGTAGACCGAACTGTGGTCATATCTCACTCCGGCCATAGCGATCAGACGCGAGTCAAAATTTAGGGTATACTGTGCATATCCCCCCGGCACTGTCTCATGCGGACGCGCGTTCTGCACCTGACTGTTTTCTGCTGTCAGCCATTGCTGGTCGAAATAATCATAGCTCAAACTCAAGCCTGTCGACAAGGCATGCACTCCAAGCCATTTACGCTCGAACATCAGCGAAGCATATGCCTCCGTCTGGTTGATATCATAGAAACGGTGGCCATAGTCGGCATCCTGATTGTGAAACGATCCGGCCACGATAAGAGCCACATTGCCCTCATTCTCGTGGTCAAAGATATAAGCGTTCTTGGTGAAAGCCTCTACGCGTCGAGTGTCAATGTTTATGCTGTAAGGCTCACCTGTTGTAACGTGGCCATGATGCTCATCCTGACCACTGTGCCGGCGTTCAGCGATAAACTTCACCGCAGCCTGGAAGACATAGTTGCTGCCCATATAAGCCCATCTGTTCATGGCGGCGATCTGTCTTACCTGTGGCATATCTATAAATCCGTCGCCATTTGAGTCATGAGACCTGAACGAGTTCTCACCATGTAAAAGCAGCGCGCCTGACCAGTTGGGACCTAAATGAAGATTTCCGTCGGCATTGAGCTCCACTTTTCCAAGATGATCCACATAGCCATTAAGTGAAAGAGAAGGATCGGCCTGTGGTTTTTTCATCTCCACATTAATCTGGCCACTGACCGACTCATAGCCGTTCTTAACCGAACTTGCCCCCTTGGAAACCTGTATCGATTGCATCCACGGACCGGCGATATAACCAAGACCGAACGGAGCCGCCGCCCCACGGAAGGCAGGGACATTTTCGGTCAGCATCTGGACATATGAGCCTGACAATCCGAGCAGTCGTATCTGTCGGGCTCCGGTCGCTGCGTCATTATAACTGACATCTACCGACGGATTTGTCGTGAAACTCTCGCCAAGATTACAGCACGCAGCCTTTTTCAGTTCGGCCGAAGAAATTATGTCTGTCGAGTTGGCGGAACTTCTCAGTTTTCTTATTCCGGAACCCGAACGTACCACAATCTCCTGCAGTTCCTGTACCGTGTCATTGGCCACAGACGCATATGCCACCGGCATAGATGCAGCCAGAGCCAACAAAAAAACAACCGATATTTTAACTCGAATTTGCATTGTCTCTTCCGAATTCATTGCAAAGATACGTTTTTCCATTCAATAAACTATAAGTCTTTCAAAAACGTTAACGATATAACAGACAGAGGGCGTACCATCTGGTGTGCCCTCTGTCTGTTGTATATAAGATTATTCAGCCGCAACAGCATTCATCATCACACGTGTGCAATCTCCGGCCAAGACACGGCGGGCAAATTCAGCAACGTTCCCTGGCGAGAGAGCCGCAAGGCTGTCTGCATAACCATTATGCATGTCCTGTCCGAATTTCATATAGCTTTTCAGCACGACAAGCCAGTAAGCATTGTCATCGGAAGTTTCGGAATATGACTTCGCAAGATACTCTTTGACCTTATCCAGTTCAGAAACCAATGGGCCGTTGTTCGCTATATCCTCAAGAGTCGAGCGCACTATCGACGCACACTCCGTCTCATGTCCGGGTTCGAGCTTTATATATACGGGCATGAGAAGACAGGAAGGATCGTCACCGTTCATTCCTGCATTGACCGCACAATGACTCCGGACAGAATAAGTCCATCCTCTGGTCTCCCGCAGATCAGCCAACAGTCGCATCTGGAGTATGCGCCCGAGCGCAGTTGCCTTAAGCACCTCTTCAAGATCATATTCGGCAGGAGCCGTAAAAAATGTATAAACAACCGACTGAGGTGTGGTCATGGGTCTTGTAAATACCACCTCGCGGCTTCCGGGCGTAAACCTGTAACCGATATCACGAGGACGCTCCATACGGCCGGCAGCAGGCAATGCCGCTATATAATTCTCAAGACACAGTTTCAAGGAATCCTCATCATAATCTCCGGTAACATAAAATGTAAAATCGGACATATCCTCAAAGCGGCGCTTATATATATCCACCATTTTGGCATAATCGGCATTGTCGACAGTCTCTATGGTCTCTTTCGCGCCAAGAGGATGTCGCGAATAGACATTACGGTGAATGGAGTCTCCCATCACCTGCGTAGGATTGGAGAACTTATTACGCAATCCATTCCGCTTCTGATCGGCGTAAATGCGGTATGCGTCATCATCACGACGCGGATCGGTCACTTTCAGATACATCAGCCTGAACGCATCACGCATATCAGCGCGTCCGGTCGCTGCTTCCACACTTTCCTCGGTGTTACTTATCGACGCTGACACCCGGATATTACGGCCTGTAAGATATCTCTTAAGGTCATTGGCACTGAACGCTCCAAACGCACTCACCGCCATTCCTTCGTCAAGTAATTTCATTGTCGCTCCAAGTTCCGGAGTATATTCCTGAGACAAACCACCGGGACCTACACCACGGATATAGATCTGGTCAGGCACTGCCGCACTATAACGGGCAAGCACACGTATGCCGTTTGACAACTCGTAGACTTTGGCCCCAAACTGTCGCAGACTGTCAGTCGAAAGTATATGTCCTGTTTCAGGTTCGCTATCCAGAAGAACTTCTTTCAATTCAGGAGTCTCATAAGCCTCAGGACATGCAGAGGCAGCCCGATCAAAGGCAGCCACAAGAGAGTCTGCCGACACATCAGGCGTACTCTCATTATCCGGCCTATAGCTTATTATAACCGCATTACGGCCGCTTAAATCGACATTGTCGCGCAACCATGCCGAGGCATCCGAGCTTGTAACAGAGGTAAGAGCAGAACGTTCGGCTGCAATCTTATCAAGGATAGCCACAGGAGTCTCGTTGTCTATGAAATTACGCACATATGCCCGGGCATATTCCGTATTGTTTGTCTTGGGAGCCTTCTTTTCTGAAGCATCAAGTTGCACGGCATATTCTTTTTTGGCCATATCCAGTTCGGCATCACTGAAACCGTGCAGCAAAGCGCGACGTAATTCCAGCGTCCAGGCTTCGATTGCGTCTGCCGCGCGTCCGGGCTTTACAACACCCCTTAGCAAAAACGAGCGCACCGGTCGCGACATCAGAAATTTGGTGTCTCCAATGCCCAGATATGTGTGAGGACAATCTGCACGACGTTCAAGGGAGTCAAATCTGGCAGCAACCATAGAGCCTACGAGTGAGCCAAGCACTTCTTCGGTCACATTTCCATGGCCCGGCTCTTTAGGATGACGTTTGAAATGAAGCTGAACCATATTGACATGCTGTTCGGCATCCTTCTCTGTGACAACGATAAGCTTATCGTTGTCCGGAACATCATAGACCGGCACCTCGGCCGCTCCATCAGGTGTAACGATGTCGCCGAAATGTCTACGGATACTCTCTTCTGCAAAATCAAGATCGATGTCTCCTACAATAATCACAGCCTGGTTTGCCGGATAATACCATTTGTCATAAAAATTCCTCAACACTTCAGGCGAAAAATTTTCGACCACACTCATAAGGCCAATCGGCATACGCTCGCCATAACGACTGCCTGGATAGATCTGTGGAAGAGCGCGTTCGAGCATTCGGTTGCTCGCAGAACTGCGATGACGCCATTCGTTGACTATCACGCCTCGCTCGGCATCAATATCTTCAGGCTTCAACAACAGTCTGTGGCTCCAGTCGCCAAGTATCATCACACACGAGTCGAGCGTAGACTGTCTTGTTGCCGGCACCTTGCATATATTATAGACTGTTTCATCTGTCGATGTATAAGCATTGAGATTTGCGCCAAATCTCACTCCGACTGACTCAAGCCACGAAATGAGACTATTGCCCGGAAAATGCTCGGTGCCGTTGAAACACATATGTTCAAGAAAGTGAGCAAGACCGCGCTGGTTCTCCTCTTCGTTGACCGATCCCACTTTTTGAGCTATGAAAAAGTCAACGGAATTAGACGGGGTCTCGTTATGCCTGATAAAATATGTCAGGCCGTTGGACAACCGTCCGGTGCGGACTTCACGATCGGTAGGCGACGCCTCGGCTGACATACAGGTCAAAGATCCGCCTGCAAGCATACCGGCGAGTGCCAAACATAAGATTGCTGTTCGTTTCATATATGCTATTGTTTTAATAATGCTAATAATAATTTCTAAAAATTGAAAGACAATGCCACAACCAACATGTCGGTCTTCTTTTGTCCACAATACGACCGGTGGGTCCAGCCACCGTCAAGTCTCAGCAGATATTTTTTTGCGATAAGCCGTGCCATGCTGAGTGAGGCAAGCGCTTCATAAGCAGAATTTGAAGCCAGACTGTAGCGCTCAAGTTCAATCTGCTCCGCCTGACGCATGTCAGGGTCTTCTCCGAGTCCACTGAACTGTGATGAACATGCAAATGGCTTCTTCATGTCTATTGCCCCCGAAAAACCTAAAAGCCATTTGCCACAACACACCAGGTCTCCGGCCACCATCAGCCCCACTTCTGCCATATTTGTCAACGTGTAGCGCCAAGGGGAGATATAGGCAGTGGTCTGTCGTTGCCATCCGCCATTGACTTTTATGGAAATGCGGGCGGCATCTTCTCTACGAAGTCCTATCTCTGCCTTAGCGGAGACATAGCAGTAATTGTCGGCAAACATCTCATTGGAAGCAATCTGAGGATACATGTTGGCCGTCGCATCACCAAAGATATTTTCCCTGCCATGACGTCTGTACCATCTCAAGGCCGCAGAACTGCCCCAAAACAGCTGTTTACCTTTGCCAAACCACCCGGCTTCAGCCTGCAACTCCTTATGCCATGCTGTGGCAAGTGGCAGTTTGTTAAGGTCTGACAATATATTGTCAAATGAAAAACGGCTAAGCGCACACGATGCAAACGCACCTCTGCCGTCAGAAGGATACATATCGGCAGACAAACCATAACGGTAGCCGTCGTAATAGGTTGACAAGCCAGTCCCGGCAAAACGACGGTAATGTGTTCCGAGTCCTGTCATGTGGAACACTTTGTCAACACCCATCTCGCTTTTGAAATCGATGTCGTTGCTTTGCTTATACTTACGGATATTTGCCGATACTCCGGCAAAATATCGTCCCGCAAAATTATAAGCCATACCGAGAGCCGCGTCAAGACGTCCGACTACATTCTTAGGCCGAGGATCGACGTCTCTATATTCCAGAGTTGCCTCATAGCTCATCGACACGCCCCAGGCAAGTCTGTCCTTTTCTGCCGCATAGCCTCCGCTGAATGAATATCGTTCGCAATGCATATCTCCACCGACAGAGTCTGCGAGCACGTATGGATAGACTATGTCATAGTCCGAGCTTTCGTTCCATCTGACATCATGTCTCGTGCCTGTGGCATAACGTCCATGCCCCCATAAGGTCGTGTTACGATATTTTGTGTATGTTTCAGCCCCGGCTGATGCAAGCCATTCAGAACCTCCTTGATAAGGATTGACAGATCCGGCATCATCACGGAAATCCCCGCTAACGGCCACAGATGTCAGGCCAAACGGCATACGCCATTGCATAACAGCCGGATTGGCATATGGCAGCGACGCCAGACGCCATAGGCCATGACGCTCCACGACCACTGACGACATCAAGCCGTCAGCAGCAGCCGTCAGCGACATGCATACAGTCAAAGCCAATATGTAAATTCTTCCTGCCATTTTTCAATCAAGGCATTGGCACAACTCCATCATAAGTCCTGACCGTACACGGAGTGCCGTAAACATCTGTTGCGGTTCCCTGTAATTCAATTTCTGACGGGATGCACATAGCATTGAAATCTACTGTCGAATTGTTCGTATCCTTAAACACCGCACGGCCATCATCGGTAACATAAAGAAGTTTGCGACGCACACTGCGGAAATAACGCGACTTATCATGATCCATCGTGCCGCAGTTTGTCCAGCCGCAGTCTACCGAAGGGTCACAAACTTGCCATACATACATTGCCTCGACCGACGTCGTCACGACATCCACAATCCAATCGTTCGGCATGCGGTAGGCCGACTGAGACATTGGGAATGTGCCGACATTGGTCACCTGATCATATTCATATGTATAATAATAATCCTTCAGATATGTCTCTTTGTCAACAGGAATACGGGCGATGCCGAAAGTCCTGAAACCACGGTTGTGAAGGACCCAGAACGACAACGTATAACAGTACCATTTGTCAAGATTGTCCACCGGGCCGTCAATATCAAGGTTATTAGGCTTTGTCGAGACATCATACCATTCAAAATCAGCATTAGACAGATCGAACGAATTGGGATTTGACACCCGATGATCTATGCCTGTATCTGCAAGCAGAAGAAACTCTCCGGGGGCTACAGGGACATCCTTGCCTGAACCTGGGACAGTGTAAAGAGCCTGCACGGTCATGGCCTCACTGAGGATATCAGGTGTGTAATTGAATTTCTGGGTTGTCAGAAACTTGGATTCAAACAATGTGATGCCGTCAGCATAAATGACATGATCCGTGTTATTGTACAACTTCACGTAATCGTCTCCGTAATATTGATTGCCTGACGAACGCAATGTACCCGTGAAGAACACCTCTGCGATAATCAAGTCATCACTCACCCGGTTGTTATAAGCCTTCATGGTCAATGATACGAACTCTCCGGTGATGTTTACTGACGAAAGATTGGCTCTCAAAGATGTCTCTGCAGCACCTTGTCGCAGAACAGTTGCTGTAAAATCCACGTCATACAGGCCCGGTGTCAACGATATTTCGGCATTAGGGCTGAACTCATTTGTCTTTCCGTTCGAGACATTTCTGAATGTAAATATACGGTCAACAACCTGAGAGCCTTCAGGCAACTCGGGTATTTCAACCGAAACTGACACATTCGTCCGGGCATTATCACCGGATGTAAGCGGATCATCGCACGACCAGATCAGACCGGCAATTGCACTTACAAAAAAAAGATAGAGAATTTTATTCATGATTTATTGTCAAAATGTGAAGTTTGCTTCCATACCGAAATAGGCACTCGATGTGCGGCGTATAGTCAGCCCGTTGCTTTTGTAATCAGGCAGATAGTCGATTATCCTGTTTACAAAAGCCGACAGCTTAAGTATTCGTCCGATTTTTTTTGTTGCCTTGAGATTTAGATAAACTGCGGGTGGCACTGTCTGTGTAGCATAAGCCGCCTCGTTGTAATGCTTTACAAGATACTGCAACATGATGTCAGAACCGTCGGCAGTATCATAACGATGAAGCTGCCCGTCCGACGCCGACATATAATAATCAGGCACTCCGTTATCGCGCAGACGGGTCGTCTTCAGATACCACATGCACTGTATGGAGGTTGAAAATATCAATCCCCACCGAGGCAATTGTGTGTCAAACATAAAATTGGTGTTGAACTGCTCATTGACACGTCCGTCATCTGTGGCATAAAGGCCTACATAATTGTCACTCACGGCTTCGCCTCCGACTACATCGTTGACCGCAGAAAAGAGCATCTGAGAATTTGAATATCGGCTGCGGAACCATGCACCGCTGACAATTAACGAAGTATGCACCGCCTTCCAACGAGCCGTATTGAGTTGATATTCCAGCCCCCGCTTATCGATGCGGCTGCCATTGGTTACCTTACGGTAGCCATCGAGAATGTTGACATCGCGATAAGGCATATCTTCAAGCGAAGGAGGAGCATCAAGCTGAGATGCGTCAATGCCTGATGCATCATAGCGGCGGAGAGCATATGCGCCATAGACAGTCGAATATCTGAAGCCCGAGTTGAGCCGTTCGCTGAAAAATGTAAGCGAGAGGCTGTTGCCTTTCCATTGCGCACCGAGGCGTATCTCCCATTTTTGGTTTCGTGCGGCTCTAAGATCATAATTGACTGGATTGTCAATATATGTTCTTAAATTCACACGACTGTGTTCGAGAGGATTTATCGGATCATAATAGTTAAGCTGTATCATATCATTGTAGTGCACCTGAGGAAAAAGATAGTCGACTGTCGGCATCTTGGTCGTAAGACCATAGCCACCCGCGATCAGAGTCTTAAATCTGTCACCTCCAAGCGTGAACTCCGGAAAATTTAATACAGCGTTCAGTCGCGGATCTGCATACATCCGACCGGACAGCCAGTATCGCCGGTCAAGTCCTGTCAGCCCTATCGTCCTTACACCGAGTTGCAGATCGACACTCGCCTCTCCGATACGCGCATGCATATTGTCTTCGGCATAGAGACTCAACACTTTCAGCGCGGGAATCGATCTGAAAGATCTCGGACGTGTTGTCCAAGCCGCACTGATCGGCCGTGACAGATCATAGACCTGACCTTGTCCGTAATTTTTCGCTAATGACCATTCTGTTCCGACCTTATATGAATTCGAAAAGTCACCCGCACCGAGTTTCCCGTCCGCGCGCAGTTTCACGAACAATGCAAGGGGACGACCGTCACTGACAAAATCAGCAATATACTCACCCAACAGATAATGACCGTCATGAACTCCGGCTTCCATACCTGCGGGGGCTACCGATGCCCTCTGAGGAGCAACCTGCTTGCGACGTGTCAGCCGGTCATGCTGGTAGCTTAGCGACGTATTCATAGCTATGGTGTTGAGCCATGACAGCTTCGGGAGAGAGAAATTAAGATCCGAGGTCAGTGCCCACCGCCGGTATGAACTCTCATATTCATCGATCTTATTATAGTTAAGGTCTGGGTCAGGCTTCACATTGTCAAACGAACCGGTAAAATCAACTCCCGCGGTCCATTCGGTTGCCAATGACGAATCATAGTCTCCAAACTTAAGATGGGCTCTCGCCGAACCATTGATACGTTTGTAATTCTCTCGCGAGTCCCTTGGGTCAACCCTCGAGTCAAGATAAGCGGCGTCGATGTTGACGACCTGTTGTCCGAGGGCAAAACCTTTGCCCGCTGAAAACAGCTTACTGTATTCGTCGGCCTTGAAACGCGCTGTGAAAGGCGTTGCTCGACGTATCCGCTTGATGTTGACAAGACCGGAGGTAAGGTTGCCATACTCTGCCGAAGGTATACCTCTCACAATCTCCACACTCTCGATATTATCAGTGCTAATGGAGCGCATATCAACTCCACGGTTGGTAATATTGCGTCTGGCCTCTGGATCTGTAGACGCCGCCGATGGCACACTCTGCAGATTGGCATCACCGTTGACAGGCGCACCATCGACCATAAACAACGTACCCAGCGAAGTGATGGCATAGTCATCCGACATGTCTGTTTTGGCGCCGGTCGCCGAGACTGCCCCGGTTTCACGGAGGGTTATCGTATTGGCTTTTCCCATATCCGGAGTCTGTGACATATTGCCCGGTAATAATTCGAGCAAATCTGTAAAACTTGTCGGCTGCAGATGTTCCATAGCCGAGCGGTCTATGCGCGACGATGTAGTCATCCCCTCTCCTTCACGCGATGTGATCACAACCTCCTTAAGCGCGGTGGTTGACTCCTTTAGCCTGACTTGGACAGTTGTTTCATGAGGCATTTTCACCATCAGCGTGTCACTGACATATCCGACAAACGACACTACTATCCGATAGTCTCCAGCCTTAAGCGACATCGACCATCGGCCTTTTTCATCGGTCGCCACATAATGCCGGCCGGGATCGGCCACAACATTAGCAAACTCTATCGGCCTACCGTCATCAGCATCTGTCACAAGTCCCTTTAGCTCATAAGCATTGGCTGACACACCGGATAATATATATGATAATATCAAAAGCAGAAATTGTCTCATAATCGGATGTTGCAAAATTACTGCCATGCTGCAGTCTGTGAAATACTCTATTGATAGTATTTTTTACATATGGCCACATGCTAAAAATCAGCATTTTTGAGTATTGTACGACTTTTTCAACGGCTGTATTTTTGCAGCGAAAACAAATTCAACAAAAACACATTAAGCTTTATGAGAAAATTACTACTCAGTTTTTCTGCAATTGTAATGGCCGGTTATTTATCGGCTCAGAACAACGGCATCGAATACCGTTGGGGCAATCTTATCGATGGCAAGACAACTGCCGGCGACCAATCGACCGACGCTAAGATTGACGCCAACGGCAATGTCTATTGGTTAGGCACATACGGATCAAAGGAAGACTTGCCTGAAATATCATACGCCGGCAACTTTTTATATAACGGCGCACCTTATTATAGCTCCGGAACTTCGCAGAACAACAACTACACTTTGCTCAAGACCGACTCCGACGGCAACAAACTCTGGGTGGTATACAGCAACAGCGGTGACTTCGAGAACAACGCCGGCGGATGTGCGGTGACATCTGACGGAGGTGTCGTTTCGGCAATGAAAGTTCGCCACACTGACATGATGCAAGATAAAAATATCGTCCTTATCGATGCCAACGGCACTGAAGAAGTGATCGAATGGACCGAAGAACCCGGCTCGTCACGCGTCTACCGACTGATTGTAAATAAGATTTCTCAAGACGGTGCGATTTCCTGGACCCGCATGATTGATCTTTCGACCAAGCCCGGTCCGGCAGCCGGAGGCAACTATGCCAATTTCTGGGCCAACTGCGTCAACATCAACGATTGCACGGTCGATAACAACGACAACATCTATATCGCGCTCAATTTCCGCAACGAACTCACCGTCGAAAAGTCCGACCATTCGACTGTAACCTTCACTCCAAAAAATATCCAAAGCTGGAACGGAGACCCTCAGGCTGCATGCGGAGACTTCATGCTTCTCAGTCTCGACAGCGAAGGCTACTATCGTAATGCCCTCGTGCTTGACGGAACCGCCGCCGCTTCTTACTGTCAGAAACTCGCATGGGAAAACGGCCACATCTATGCACAGGGTTATATCGTAGGAGACGGAAGTGATCTTAAAGCAGGTGAATTTACCCTGTCTCCGTCAAAAATCATGAGTCCGCTTGTGCTTTGTGCGGATGCCGACCTCAATGTCAACTGGGCTAAATGCTATGCCGGTGAACAGGTCGCAGGCAAGAACGCAATACAAAACACATGCCTCACAGTGTGCAACGGCAATCTATGGTTTTGCGGCATGTATAATCTCAAATTCACTGATCCCGACAATGCTGAAAATGTTCTTGCGTCAACCCAAGGCAACATTCGTGAAGGATTCATACTCAAGCTCGATGCCGCGACAGGTGACTGGATCAACGCACGCGACAGCCGCGACGACGACTGGAACAAACCCGCAGCCACTGCGAAGACAGGTCTAACCGGATATTTAAGCATACTCCAGAACCCCGAAAATCCTGAGAAGATATACGCTTTCGGCTATGTCATGAATGCCGCTGTAGGCGTCTTCCTCCGCGAATATGACTCTGAGACTCTTGTCGCAAACCTTGAAGACGGACAAAACAATATCATCACTCAAGGCGGTGTGCCCTCGGCTCAGGTCATTGCCTATGACGCCAAGAACGGATGCGCATACATGACCGCACGTGGCAACAAAGCCTTCACATTGTTTGACGGAACCACATCGGCCTCTCCCGAAAAATGGGGCATACTCGCAGCCAAGTTCAAGCTGCCCGAGTCTATGAAGACTACTGAAATCAGCACTATCGTCAAAGATTCAACTGACGCGCCCGCAGTCTATTACAACCTTCAGGGCATCGAAGTGACCAACCCGCAGAGCGGCATCTACATCGTCCGCCGCGGCAACAACGTCACTAAAGAAATAATCCACTGATATTGCTATATAAGATCTATTACAAGACCCGGAACCCGCATATGGATTCCGGGTCTTGTCAGATTCAGGCCGGTCATAACATAGAAACAGCGCATAATGGCATCAGATTGTTAACAAATTATAATTCGTGCTTCAATAAGGTCGTTATATCGTAATAATAACGTAAATTTAGACGAATTTAACACCTGATACAACTCATTCACCTTAACAAACAGAAAACATACCCATATAAACCATAAACATTTCATTTTATCATGAAAAAACAATTACTCTCGTTTGCTGCACTTGCAGCGCTCGCTCCGGCATTCCTGACAAATGCACAGGGGACACTGACCGAAATCTGGAAATATCAGGGTCACGAACTTAATGCCGACTGGGACGGTGACGCTCCCGACTGGACATCGACAGACCAGATCAAGAAGAAAAGCTGCACCCGCTTTGCCACAGGCCGCGACGGCAGGATGTACACTCTCAACATGATGACAATGTCGATTGCAGAGATAACAGCCGACGGCATGAAAGACCTATACAAACTTCCGGCACTGAACGCAGGAGACCATTATGGCACAGCAATTTCAATCGACGAGGCGGGTAACTTCCTGATTGGACATCATTTCACAAAAGTTCCCGAATCAAGCCAGGTTTGGTCTGTCTACTGCCCCGAGACAGGAGCTTGCAAGGATTTCAACCTTGGCTATCCCAACGGATTGTTGCCAAATGAATATGTAGACGGAGGCTACACAACAAATTCAGGAATAGGACGTATTGACTGCACCGGACGTATCTTAGGCGACCTTACAGACCAGGCCGTATTCTACATCGCACCTTTTGGTAACGGATATGCCCAGAACATACGCTTCGTATATGCTTTCGGCGGCGGTGACAAGAGCCTTGTAGATCTTGAACTCGATGGTTCTACTTATATCGGCACATATTTAGGTTCTTCCAACGGACAGAACATTGTACAACCCGCCATCACAAGCATTGACGAATATGGCGAAAGTGAAGCCGATTTCTTCAAATCGTATATCTTATGCTCAGGTGAAGGCGGCAAATGGGATGTCTTCAATGCCGTTTCTGGATCGCCACAGGCCACAGCATGCGCCAACATGCAGAACGCCTGGAGAGCGCTTCCTTTCCAAACCGCCAACTGCGGTTTCGACTCTTTTGTGCTCAATGGTCTCCGCTACTTCGTCCACAGCTATATTGATGACGAGAATTCAAATTCGTTCAACAAACGCCCCATGGACATCGCAGTCTTCAACGAACTTGGCGGAGTTGTTGCCCAATGGAAGAATCCGGATTATGCTTCAAACAACGGCTTCAACTCAATCGTCGCACAGCCTATGGAAGACGGCACGGCCTTAATCCATGTATTTGCATCAAACACAGGCATGACTGTGGGTGATCAACAGATGTGCGGATCTGCAGCCGTGCTTCGTTTCTCGCCTGCATCTGAGGACGAAATAGAAGGCTCTCAAGCAAACCCGATCCACATCACGACAGCTGACGAACTGATGAATGTCAAAAACAAATGCATAGGTAAGACAATCTACATCGAACTCGACAACGATCTCGACCTTTCAGGCGTGGAATACAAGGTACCCTTCTCCGAATCATCCATTGCCGACAAAGTACTCCACTTCAACGGCAATAACCATGTCATCCGCAATCTCACAGGTGCTGAAGGCGTAACTCAAAATGCATCAGTTTTCGGCGCCTTCCAAGGCTCTATCAAGAATCTCGGTGTTGAGAACATTGATGTCAACGTCGAATGGTTCTGCACCGGCGGTATCGTAGGTGTTACAGTCGGCGACACCGAAATCAGCAATTGCTATACCACAGGTTCTGTCCAAGGCGCTGCCTCAGGTGGTCTTGTCGGATCATGCAACCTCGGAACTCTGACAATCAAAGACTGCTACTCTCAAGCCAATACGGCTGACAATGCCGCAGGTCATTCGGCCGGTCTTGTAGGTCGCGCAAACACAACCCTCAACATCAGCAACGCCTATGCAAGCGGCTCTGTATTTTCTAAAAACAATGCAGCCGGTCTTGTGTGCGTGAATTCAGACAAAGCCGTCACTCTTGAAAATGTCATCGCTTGGAACCCGTCTGTCACCTGCGAGACAGCCGACGCTGCCGCAGCTGCCGTCAAAGGCGAGGCCACACTCAACAATGTTCTTGTTTTCGAAGGAATGACTGTCAATGACACTCCCGTCACCTCAGGCACTGACGCTCAGACTCTACAGGCCACAGCAACAGCATGGTCTGCATATAGCCCGACTCTTGTCAACGGCATGCCGGTTCTCGCATGGCAAAGCAATCAGGGAGCAGGCATATCTGACATCATAACTGACTCTGCTGACGCGCCCGCAGTCTATTACAACCTGCAGGGCATCGAAGTGGCCAACCCGCAGAGCGGCATCTACATCGTCCGCCGCGGCAACACTGTCACTAAAGAAATAATCCGATAAGCAATATCGACTGGCAATCATATAGATTGTAAAAAGCCCGCGCCGTTTTTCAACGACGCGGGCTTCTAATTATCAATCAAATAAGTCTAACAAAATCAAACAGATCAACAGGATTATTTCTTGTCTGCGGTGCTGACCTGTGGACGCTGGCCACGGTTATGCTTCATATCTTTCTTGTCACCATGACGGCCTGGGCGCTGACCTTTATCCATGCGGGGTATATTGGCAAATGAGTTCTCAAGAAAAACCACATACTGCTCAGGTGTCAGGATTTCCTTGATTTTCACAAGATAGTCACGTTTTGCCTGACGAGGATCAACTCGTCCGTCTTTCGACTTACAATCACCCTGTTTGGCACAAGCTGCCTTTACTTCATCTTTGTTGGTCTTGCAGCAAGCAGAGCCCTTCAAAGCCTTGAGCTTAGTCTGCTGATCGGCCGTGAGATTAATACCTTCGAAAGGATTGGGACATTTGCGTTCGCCCTTACACTCCTTTCTTGATTTGTCACACTGCTGAGTTGAACATTGCTGCTTATCACATTTCTGATCTTTGTCAGATGCAGCAAAGCTGCTGAACGTTCCTACTGTTGCGATTGCTACTGCGAGAGCTAAGATTTTTTTCTTCATAATTATATATGTTTTTTAGTTTGTTTACGATGGTTTGACGCTTCAGAACTCAAATAGTTTAACATCTCAATGTTAAATTGACTTAATTGCAATATTTGTACATGACGACTATAATCGCTAATTTTGCACATTATGAAACTATTTGCCGCACCCTTACAAGGATATACCGACGCAATATACCGCCACTTTCATGCAGAGATATTCGGCGGTGTGGACACATACTTCTCTCCTTTTGTCCGACTCGAAAACGGAGAACCCAAAAATCGCGACATGCGCGACATAAACTCTGAATTCAACGCCAACCACAATCTTATCCCGCAAATAATATTCGGCAATATCACAGAATTCAAGACATTGGCCGACGCTGTCATCAGATCAGGACACACCCACATCGACCTTAACCTTGGCTGTCCATTTCCTCCTCAACTGCACAAAGGGCGTGGCACTGCCGTCCTCGCACAAAAGCAACTGCTGTCGGATCTGCGCATACTGATGCAAGAGAATTATCGCGACGTGACTTTTTCGGCCAAGATGCGACTGGGACTGAAGGAACCGTCCGAATGGCGGAACGTGATATCAAGCCTCAACGATTTGCCTCTCAGTCATCTTACTGTCCATCCCCGCACAGCCGCACAAAAATACTCCGGCGAACTGCATCTCGATCAATTGAGCGTATTGAAAGACAGCTGCCGCCACAAGTTGGTGATCAACGGAGACATACTCTCTCCATCTGATATATCGAGCGTGGAAGCCTATGGAGTCATGGCCGGACGCGGGCTTCTCGCCAGACCGTCATTATTTGCAGAATACCGGACAGGAAAAACGCTTGACAGACATCTGCGGATTGAACTTCTGCTTAAACTCCATAACGCGATTTTCACCCATTATTCAGCCACATTATGCGGTGAATGCCAAATACTGTCCAAAACAAAATCATTCTGGGACTATCTCGAAGGGGAAATCGGCCACAAATGTCACAAGGCCATCGGCAAAGCTAAAAACACAGCGACATACATGGCTGCGGTATCTTCAATCGAATAAGGCAGCGGAAGTCATAATCCGATCCTTTAGACTCGCCTATTTGTTTTTATGAAGCTAACTTCTTAACTTTGCAGCATACATAACAGAACCCCATTTCTCCAATCGGCAGAATAACCATGCATACAAACGACAACAAACCAAGCTCTTTCATAGGACGATTTTTCGGAGAGCACCCGATTATAGCAAACCTTATATGTATATTCGCAGCCGGAATGCTGCTCGTGTTCGGAGCTCTGATCTTTCTTGACTACTGGACGCACCACGGCGAGACATCCACTGTGCCTCAGATAAAAGGCATGTCTTATCAAAGTGCGAAACAGATGCTTGCAGACGCAGACCTCACCGTCGAGATTTCAGACTCAATCTACGACCGTACCAGCGCGCCCGGCACTGTACTTGAATCATGGCCGAAAGCCGGTGCTGTTGTCAAACGTGGCCGTCAGGTCTATGTGACCGTGACCGCCTTCTCGCCCAAGATGATAACCATCTCAATGCCGGTAATAGGAGTGTCGTCGAGACAAGCTGTGAGCTACCTCGAAGCTCTCGGCATCTCATCGATTAGAATAATATCCGTTCCATCGCAATATCCTGACCTGGTCGAGAATGCGGTTTCTGATGGCAAAGTGCTTTCTGTAGGAGCAACATTGCCTGTAACAGCCAGTGTGACACTTGAAGTGGGCACAGCTCCGGTGGAGACTTTCGACACTGACTCGCTCGATATGGCAATAGACAGCGAGATTGACAATCTTGATTTCTAAGACAGTGTTTATGAAAGACAACGATCCCATCGACGGACTGATACCCGCAGAGATTGATGATTTTGACGATGCTGCCAACGACGGCAACGATGAAGAAAACGGACTCTATGAGCATTTCCGCTTTGTAGCCGACAAAGGGCAGGCGCTGCTCAGAGTCGACAAGTTTCTTGTCTCCCGGCTTGAGAAATCATCAAGAAACAGGGTTCAGCAAGCGGCTGAAGCCGGCTGTATACTCGTCAACGGCAAAGCCGTAAAAAGCAACTACCGCGTCAAACCGCTCGACGTTGTGCAAGTGGTCATGGACCGACCACGTTATGAATGTGAGATAATTGCACAGGACATCCCGCTCGACATCATATATGAGGACTCCGACGTTCTTGTTGTCAACAAACCGGCCGGACTTGTTGTCCATCCCGGTCATGGCAACTATGACGGCACTTTGGTCAACGCTCTTGCCTGGCATTTCAAAGACAATCCCGATTATGATGTCAACGATCCCCGCATGGGACTCGTCCACCGTATAGACAAGGACACATCCGGACTGCTTGTTGTCGCCAAGACACCTGACGCAAAGACATCGCTCGGACGACAGTTTTTCGACAAGACGACAAAACGCGAATACATGGCTGTTGTCTGGGGGCAGCCTGACCCCGCATCAGGACGAATCGAAGGTAATATCGGGCGTTCACTGCGCGACAGATTGCAGATGGCCGTATTTCCGGACGGAGATATGGGCAAACACGCCGTCACTCACTATGAGACCATCGAGGCTTTTGCCCATGTCACTCTTGTCCGTTGCGTCCTTGAGACCGGACGCACACATCAGATACGCGTCCATATGCGCCATATAGGTCATCCGCTGTTCAATGACGCACGCTACGGAGGCGACCAGGTCCTCAGAGGTGTGCCGTCGGCAAAATACAAAGCCTTTATAGACAATTGCTTTAAAATCTGCCCGCGCCAGGCTCTCCACGCCCGCACACTCGGATTTGTCCATCCGCGCACCGGTGAGGAAATGTTTTTCACCGCAGACGTTCCGGCTGACATGACTGCATTAATCGAACGATGGCGCTCATACAGCACACAGACAGCACAATAGAGCTGCGCGCCAACATAGCTAAACACAAGATGGAAAAACTTTGAGACACAGCAAAACCGGATAAATCATACAAATAATCGGTATGCTTGCCTACAAATGAAAAAAAATGCGTAATTTTGGAGTTCCGAATTCAAAGATTCTAACAAATGTCTTCTACTCATACAGATATCACAATGCCCGAGCAATTCGCAGATATGGCACCATATCGCGGAACGGCATTTATTGACGCAATGCAACGCCTGGTCAAGGATCCGGGCTTTGAGCACGCTGTCAGATATGTCATGCCCGACGTCGACTATCCTGAATTTGTAAAAAGTCTTTTGGAAGTCAGAGACCAGAATGAATTCCAGACAAAGGTCATGGGGCGTTTTCTCGAAATGCTCGCCTCATCGACCACCAACGGTCTCTCTTTTGACGGTGCAGACAACTGCAAGCCCGGCATGAACTATACATTTATCAGCAACCACCGCGACATAGTCCTCGACCCGTCTTTCCTCAACCTCTGCTTCATACGCGGGGGCATGCCGGTCACACAGGTTGCCATCGGCAACAATCTCCTGATATATGAATGGATTGCCGATTTGGTTAAAGTGAACCGCAGTTTTATCGTCAAGCGCGATGTCAAAGTCGTTCAAGCTCTCGAAGCCGCAAAACAACTGTCGGCATATATCCACTATACTCTCGACACACTCCACGAATCAGTCTGGATCGCCCAGCGCGAAGGTCGGGCAAAAGATTCAAACGATGTCACCCAGGAAAGTCTCATCAAAATGCTCGCGTTGGCGGGTGACTCGTCCGACCTCAAGGAAAAAATTCTTTCGGTCAACCTCATGCCTGTTTCAATCAGCTATGAATTCGACCCCAATGACTATCTTAAGGCCCGCGAATTTCTGTTGAAGCGTCGCGACCCCGAATTCAAAAAAACAAAACGCGACGATCTCTTCAGCATGGAAACAGGCCTGCTCAGCAACAAAGGCAGGGTACACTTCCGTGTGTGTCCATGCATCAACGATGACTTGCGGGCTTTTGATTCGACAGACCGTCAGGAAGTCCTTCACCATACATGCATGCTGATTGACCGTGCTATTCACTGCGGCTACCGCATATATCCGTGCAATTACATCGCCTATGACGAAGTGAACGGCACAGACCGCTTTGCTTCATGCTACACGGCCGAAGATCTAAGCAATTTCGACGGCTATATCAACCGTCAGCTCGACAGGGTGGATGTGGAAAACATCACGGACGAAGAGCGAGCCTACATGCGTCGCATGATCTTGACTATGTATGCCAACCCTCTCACCAACCAGCTTGCCGCATCAGAATGCGACAGGGGGTAGTGTCAACTATAAATAACAGCTCTTCACGATGCGACTTCCTCTTCTTCCAATACTGCTGGTACTGACACTATGTATCGGCATTGACGTGTATATAGGCACACAATTGCGCCGGAGACAACCACGTCTCAAAAGTCTGCGAAAGGTCAACACCATAGTCAGCATTGCGTTCAATGCCCTGCTGCTTATACTCATATGCGTGCCAAAGCGTTCTGGAGATGAAGACTCGCTGAAATACATAATGTGGGGACTGTATGCATATTTCTCCATCTATATCCCCAAACTCATTGCCGTTATTTTTGACCTGACAGGTGCCATACCTCAGTTATGGCATGCCAAACGGCTGCGTTTTCTGACACCTGCAGGTGTCGGACTTGGAGTCATTGTATTCGCGACAATGTGGTGGGGTGCGTTGATCAACCGATATAACATCGACGTGCGCAATGTCGAAATCAAAATCGAAGGCCTTCCCGCCGGTTTCGACGGCTACACACTCGCCCAGATTTCCGACATGCATGTCGGCTCATATGGCACTGACACGACATTCATATCCCACGTTGTCGATGCCGTCAACAGGCTTCACCCCGACATGATAGCCTTCACAGGTGACATAGTCAACCGCCGCAGCGATGAGCTAAGACCCTTTACAGGCACACTTTCGCGACTATCCGCCCCCGATGGCGTATTCTCAATACTTGGCAACCATGACTATGGAGATTACTATGAATGGGACAGCGAACAAGCAAAACGCGACAACATGTCAGAACTTTATCAGATGCAAGACGAGATGGGTTGGACGTTGCTCAACAACGACCATCGCTTCATCCACCGCGGAAACGACTCGATAGCCCTGGTCGGAGTGGAAAACGTGGGTGATCCGCCATTCCACACATATGGAGACCTTGACGCAGCCTATGCCGAGCTCGCAGACCCCAACGTTAAAATCCTGCTCTCTCACAATCCGGCCCATTGGGACACCGATATCAAAGATTCGCCTGACAAAAACATTGCGCTCACTCTTTCGGGACATACCCACGCGATGCAGATGAGTGCGTTTGGTTTATCTCCGGCTGCCTTCCGCTATCCGACATGGGGAGGGCTTTACTCAGACAATGACAAGCATCAGCTCTACGTCAACATTGGCCTTGGCGAAGTCGCTATTCCGGCCCGTATCGGCGCCACACCTGAAATCACACTCATAACTCTAAAAGCGAAGTGAGCGACATCTATAGTTTTATCGCCTCAAGAACAGGCATTTCAGACCATCGTGCAAAAGCTGCTCTCGACTTGCTCGACGACGGAGCCACTGTACCGTTTATAAGCCGCTACCGCAAGGAATGTACGGGAGGGCTCGATGAAGTTCAGATACGCTCGATAGAGACTCTCGCTGCAAGCTACCGCGAGCTGGAAAAGAGCAAGGCATATGTCAGCGAAGTCATCACAGCTGCCGGAGCCATGACTGCAGAGCTTCAGGCTAAAATAGCCGATGCTGACCAGACCACTATAGAGGACTTATACCTGCCGTTCAAACCCCGACGTCGCACACGCGCGACCATCGCCCGCGAACGAGGTCTCGAACCTCTTGCCCGCATCATCATGAGCGGCAACGCCCGGTCAATCGACAGCATCGCATCGCGATATGTCAAAGGCGAGGTCAGCGATGTCAGCGCAGCCATCGAGGGAGCTTCAGACATAATCGCCGAATGGGTCAGCGAGAATGCCCGCGCCCGCGACATTGTCCGCAGCCGTTTCAGACGTAACGCCGAGCTCCATTCATGCGTGGTCAAGGGTAAGGAAAACGAAGCGCGCAACTACCGCAACTACTTTGACTTCCGATGCCGTGTCTCAAGAATACCGTCACATAATTATCTCGCCATCAGACGAGCCGAGCGAGAGTCTCTGCTGAAAGTATCGATGGAAAATGATGATGTTTCGACGACAGAAGCACTTGTGAGATATTTCGTGCGCAAAAACATGAGCCCTGAAATATCCGGCATCGTCAGCAATGCGGTAAGCGACGCCTACAAACGTCTGCTGCGTCCATCGATAGAGACCGAGATATCAGCTGAAATCAAAGAACGGGCAGACAATGAAGCCATAGCCATGTTTTCAGACAATGCGCGTCAATTGCTGCTCGCACCCCCTCTGCGACACAAGTCTGTGCTCGCCATCGACCCGGGCTTCCGCACAGGATGCAAGATCGTATGCCTCGATCAGCAAGGCAATCTGCTGCATCACGGCGTCATATACCCCACTCCACCTCAAAGCGACATCCTCGGCACAACACGCACCCTGCAACAACTCGTCAAACGCTTCGATATCGGAGCTATCGCCATCGGCAACGGCACTGCGAGCCGCGAAACAGAAAACGTTATCAAGGCAATAGTTTTTGACCGCCCGCTTGAGATTTTCATTGTCAACGAAAACGGGGCGTCCGTATATTCGGCCTCTGATGTCGCACGCGAAGAGTTTCCTGACCACGACGTCACCGTCCGCGGGGCTGTCTCTATCGGACGCAGACTCATTGATCCGCTGGCCGAACTGGTCAAAATAGATCCGAAGTCGATCGGTGTCGGACAATATCAGCACGATGTCAACCAACGCGCTCTTCACGACTCCCTTGACTTCACAGTGATGAGCTGTGTCAATTCCGTGGGTGTCAACGTCAACACAGCATCTCGCCACCTGTTGGCCTATGTCGCAGGCATCGGCCCCCAGCTCGCAGCCAACATCGTGGCCTACCGCGCAGAGAACGGTGATTTTAGCGACAAGCAGTCCGTGATGTCTGTTCCCCGCATGGGAACAAAAGCCTTCGCGCAGGCTGCAGGCTTTCTCCGCGTTCCTGCCGGCAAATCAAAAATCGACAACACAGGCGTACACCCCGAAAGCTATCATATCGTCGAAAAAATGGCCAAAGACCTTGGAGTGAGCATCGACGAGATGATATCCGACAAACAACTGCTCGACCGTATCGACATCTCGCGCTACACAGACGCCAAAGCCGGCGTGGCCACCTTGACAGACATTATGAACGAACTGCGCAAGCCCGGCCATGACCCGCGCTCAGATGCATCAGGCGCGAACTTCGACCCTGACATCACAGAGCTCGAAGACATCAGCGAAGGCATGGTGCTCGAAGGAGTAGTTAACAACATCACAGCCTTCGGCGCCTTTGTCGACGTCGGCATTCATGAGAGCGGACTCGTCCATATATCAGAACTTGCCCACCGCCGCGTAAGCTCTGTATCTGAAATAGTAAAAATAAACCAAGTAGTAAAAGTTAGGGTGATCGGAGTCGACATCGAACGCCGCAGACTTGCCCTCTCTATGAAAGATGTCTGATTCTTTAAATCATATAGACCTGACAGTCATATGTCTCGGCAGTAACATAACCGAGCGGATCGACAAACTGCAGTATGCACTCTCTCAACTCCAGCAATGGTGCCACATACAGTCTGTTTCCGGCTTCTATGAGACAGCCGATGATATCGGCTTAGGAGCCCCATATGTCAATATTGTGCTATCGTGCATCCCTTTGATTGACCGACAGACTTTTGAAAACAATCTGAAAGAACTCGAACATAGAGCCGGACGCACCACTTCTTCCAAAACAAGCGGCATCATGCCCCTCGACGCAGACATTGTCATTTGGAAAGGCGAAATCACAAACCGCCATGAGTTCACACGCCCATATTTCATCAAAGGCTACAATGAACTGAAAGTGCAGTTAAATCCTGTCCGGTAACTCCGCCTCCTGACGCAGCTTTGCGAGCAAGCAACAGATCCTCGCGCAAGTTCTCATCTGAATGAAGCATCAGTCTTCGCAGTAGTGGCGGAGGACACGGCGATAGGAGTTAAATATCTTGCTCTTGCTGACGAAACCGATATAACGGCCATTCTCGACAACCGGGAGGTTCCATGCTCCGGTGTCATCGAAAATCTTCATCACCTGATCCATGCTCAAGCCTATCTCAATCTTTGCAGGCGGCACAGACATGAATTTGCTGACATACATCTTACGATAAAGGTCAGGCCGGAACATGATGTTGCGGATATCGTCGAGCAATACCACACCCAGCAACGCGCCTGCATCATCGACCACAGGGAAGAGATTTCGGTTAGATTTTGCGATTGTGTCGACCATCTCCTTGAGCGACATGTCAGGCTTAACGGGCAGGAAATCGCGCTCGATGACACTGTCTATCTTAAGCAAAGTCAGCACAGCCTTGTCCTTCTGGTGGGTCAACAATTCACCGCGTTTGGCCAGACGCATCGTATATATGCTGTAAGGCTCAAAAATCTTGATCGTGCCATATGAGATTGTCGACACTATCAGCAAAGGCAGAAAAAGATCGTAGCCACCCGTAAGCTCAGCCGTAAGGAAGATAGCCATCAATGGTGCGTGCATGACACCGCTCATCACCCCGGCCATGCCTATAAGGGCAAAATTCTTGGTCGAAAGAGCCGTATCAAAGCCTATAAGATTGGTCACATACGCGAAAAGGAAACCGGCCATACAACCGACATAGAGCGACGGGGCGAATGTGCCTCCGACACCGCCTGCGCCATTTGTAGCCGATGTGGCAAAGGCCTTTGTGACAATAATCATGGCGATGAAAAGAATTATGAACCACACCTGATTACGGTCGCCATAAAAAACCGAGCCGTTGACAATCGACGACGGGTCGCCGTTGAGCAAGCCGAGTATCGACCCATAGCCTTCACCATAGAGCGGCGGAAAGATGTAGACCAATGCCGAAAGGATCACACAGCCGACAAGAGTCTTAAGCCAAAGATTACGGAAACGGCGGAAGAAGTTTTCCATCATGTTCATCACTCTGGTGAAATAGAGCGAGACAAGACCGCAGAACACTCCGAGAGCCAGCACATAAGGCACTTTAGCCATATAGAAATCCTCGCTCTGGATGAAGAAAAACTCAAAGTCATAGCCTGTATAGACATAGGCCATAGTGGCGCTTGTGATCGAAGCAATGAGCAACGGCATGACGGACACTGCCGTAAGATCGAGCATCAGCACCTCAAGAGTGAAAAGCATTCCGGCGATAGGCGCCTTGAAAATACCGGCTATGCCTGCGGCCGCACCACAGCCGACAAGTATCATCAGGGTTCGCGGTGACATGCGGAACAACTGTCCTATATTCGAGCCAATCGCAGCTCCGGTAAAAACTATCGGGCCCTCGGCTCCAACCGACCCACCGAAACCTATGGTTATCGAGCTTGCAAAAACCGACGAATAAATATTGTGACGCTTGAGGCGGCTCTTGTTCTGTGATATGGCATACAGCACCCGCGTGACACCATGACTGATGTCATCCTTCACTATATAGCGCACATAGACAGCCGACAGCACAACGCCTATTGCCGGTAGAATAATATATACATAGTTACCGGCGCTGATATTGACATGTGAAGTCAACGCTCCGGATATCAGGTGGATCAGCACCTTGAGCAATATTGCGGCCAAGCCGCCGAATATGCCGACGAGAAAGGCGACAAACAGTATGAAGTCGCGCTCTTTGACATGTTTCTCGCGCCATAATATGAAGCGCATGAACATTTCGGATATGCCTTTGCCGTGGGGCTGAGATGCAGTTGATCGGTCTTTATTCTGTTCGGCCATCGCTGTCAGACTCCTTTCCCGGTAAACACCGTCTCGACTGTGTGAAACAATATTTTCAAATCCATCGCCAACGACATATTCTCAAGATAGAGCATATCGAAGTAGACCCTCTTTATCATCTGGTCGACAGTGCCGGCGTAGCCATACTTCACGCTTCCGAGCGATGTAATGCCCGGACGGATCGAATGTATGTTGCTGACCGCCGGTTCGAGAGTCCTCAACTGCGCGAGGTAATACTCACGTTCGGGTCTGGGCCCGACAAGCGACATGTCGCCGCGCAACACATTCCAGAACTGCGGCAACTCGTCGAGGCGATATTTTCTCATCACGCGGCCTACTTTCGTGATACGTCTGTCTCCGGCCGAACTCAGTGCCGGACCTGAGGGCTCTGAATTCACGATCATTGACCTGAACTTTATTATTTTGAAAGGCTTGCAGTAGCGGCCGACACGCTCTTGCCTATAAAACACAGGTCCGTCGGAGTCGAGCTTGACCATGAGTGCAAGCAGGGCGTAGACCGGCAACAGTACAACTATCGCCAGAGCCGAGACCAATACATCACCAATCCGCTTCATATTAGTCTTGCAGGCTGACATGCCGGGAGATGTGACATCGACAAGCGGTTCACCGACAACGTTGGCAAGCCGCGGGCGGGCGGTGATCAGATTGTAATGCTGCAAAGGGACCAGTATGCCACGGCCGAAACCATAGAGCCTGCTAACCGTAGAGACAACGGAATTGAAATCATTTTCGTCGCAGTAGACAACAAATGACTTGACATCAAGCCCTTCGAGCGCTCCATCAAGTTGGTCAAATGAATAATAGCTGTAGCTTGCGGTGCTGTCTGCTCCCGGCTCACCGACGATGCCGACCACCTTATAGCCCATCCTCGCATTAGACTTCTCAAGCCTTCGGGCATATTGCTCCGCGCCTGTTCCCGAACCGACAACCATCACATTGTATGTATATTTGCCATCGGCTATACGCTTGCGCATCAACGCATCAACGATGAAACGCTCTATCAACACCGGGAACACCAACGACAGGAACAGCATTACAAGAAAGCTATAGTGCAGCATGCGACTGTTGAAACTGTCATTGACCATAATTGTAAAATATATGATCAACGCCCCTAACACCGCACCGCCAACCGTGTTGGCAAGAAGCTCATATCGCGATTTATAGGCCGGCTCGTTATAGAACCCGAGTATGGCATAGAGCGCCACCATCACCAACGGGAACACGACATAGCCCAGGGCCACCGGCCGATAACACGACCACGCCGTAAAAGCATAGCCTGTGCCTTCATAGAGCCACCAATGCCTGAATATATTGAAACACAACATCGACACTATGCAGGAGACATAATCTCCAACCATGCATAGCAATCTATGTCGGTTTGCAGTCTTCATCAACTCCAAATTATGAATTATTTTCTCAAGATTTTAAACAATCCGCCCGAAGAAATCTTTATTACTGCCGACGCCTTTGCTCCATGTGGAGCCACGCGGCCGGTCTCGCACACATAATCTACGGCAGAGCGCAGGTCTTCGGATATGTCATCAAAACATGCCGGTGCAGGCTCTCCGCTGATATTGGCCGATGTCGACACTAACGGACGTCTGAACGCGCGGCACAATGCCTGAGAGAAGGCTTCACCTGTGACCCTCACGCCTACACTGCCGTCTTCGGCAAGCAGTTCGGGCGCGACTCCCACACCGTGGTCATAAACGATCGTCAACGGCTCAACCGCAACATCAATCAGCTGATATGCCACATCAGGCACCTCTTCCACCACTCTTTCGAGAGCGGCGACGGAGTCTACCAGAGTGATAAGAGCCTTTGCATCTGAACGCTTCTTTATTTCGAAAACACGCTTGACAGCCTCTGAGTTGGTCGCATCGCAACCTATGCCCCAGATTGTGTCTGTCGGATAGAGTATCACACCACCGCGACGCAACACCTCAACGGCCTTATTTATGTCATTTATGAAATCTTGATTCATGTCCATTATTTTATCCGGTGACGCAAATGTACGAATAAGTCAAGAGCAATGCAAAATTTTAGCCTCACATTATATCGATAAAAGACGTCGGAAGGCAGTCTGGGACGCCCCATATCTATTTTAACATATTTAAACATAATTGACATTAAACCTTCATCAAGAATTGATGTCAAAATGACAAAACAACAATATTTTTAGCTTTTTCATAAGGAACAATCCATACTTATTCAAGTAATTTACTGACTTTTGATTAATTCATACCGCCTCTGCTCGCGAAGAACAGAGGCGGTTTCAGTCTATAACAGACACTCATATCGGATAAACTGTTTCCAAATTGAAAAAATATAATTACTTTTGTCGCAAACAACATTTTGACATATCAAAAAAATGAAAAATATAGCGACACGTTCAATTTCCGGAATCGTATATATAGCTCTCATCGTAGGTTCAATCATGCTTGGCTCACCATATTTCATGGCTCTTACGGCTATATTTGCCATTCTCGCAGTCTATGAGTTCCACAATCTCGCCTCACGGCTCACACCCCAGGCCAAAGCATTGTCGCCACTTCTGGTTGTCGATATTGCCGCTGCTGTCTCACTTGTGTTTCTATCCTCAAACGAAATCTTATTTACCATCGGAGCCGTCGCCCTACTGACCATCTATATGGTCGTCCGCATCGTGCTTGCGCTTTACGACCGCAAGGGCCACTCACTGATTTCAACCGCCATGTCGGCAGTCAGCGTCCTCTATATAGGTCTCCCTCTCGCCATAGCATCCGCGCTCAATTATATGGGTCAAGGCACCCGTTCGCTCAAATATTTGATGCTCATCATCTTTGTGATGATCTGGCTTAACGACACCGGAGCCTACTGTGTCGGCAGCCTCATAGGCCGTCACCGCCTGTTCGAACGCCTATCGCCCAAGAAATCATGGGAAGGCTTCTGGGGTGGAATGGTCTTCAGCGCAGCCGCAGGAGTCGGTGGTTATTATTTATGTCCCGGAACCGCGACCCTGCCCATATGGCTTGGACTCGGTGTGACGGTGAGTGTGTTCGCCACATGGGGTGATCTCTTCGAATCTTTAATCAAACGCACTGTCTCAGTGAAAGATTCAGGCAACATAATGCCTGGTCATGGCGGCATTCTCGATCGCATTGACTCACTGCTGCTTGTCGCTCCTGCTGCAGCGATTTACGCTGTTATGACCAACCTTTTATAGGATCATGCCACAAAACTTTTTGAGTTTTGGCAAAACATTGTCGGCTTTAAAGTTGTATAACTCACGCCAAAGGATTATCTTTGCCTTAACATTATTAAATTAAAACAATTAACAATAACTCGCAAAACCTCAAATTTACAAGCATAACCATATGGAAAATCAAGATCTCCTTCTCAAGCAGGTGACCGAAAAAGCCAACACATGGCTTCAGGACGGTTACGACACCGAGACACAAAACGAAGTGCGCCGCATGCTCGACGCAGAAGACAAAACCGAACTCATCGAATCATTCTATAAAGACCTCGAATTCGGTACAGGCGGCCTCAGAGGCATCATGGGTGCCGGTTCAAACCGCATGAACATCTACACCGTGGGCGCTGCCACACAAGGTCTGGCCAACTACCTCAAGGAAGCATTCAAGGACCTTCCCGAAATCAAAGTAGTCGTAGGTCACGACGTGCGCAACAACTCACGCAAATTCGCTGAAATCGTAGCCAATATATTCTCTGCCAACGGCATCAAGGTATATCTTTTCGAGAACTTCCGTCCGACCCCCGAACTTTCGTTCGCCATCCGTCATCTCGGCTGCCAGAGCGGTGTGAACATCACAGCCTCTCACAACCCCAAAATCTACAACGGATACAAGGCATACTGGAGCGACGGTGCACAGATCATCGCCCCTCACGATGTCAACATCATCGACAATGTCAACCGCATCAAGAATGTCAAGGACATCAAATTTGCTGGCGATCCCTCTAAAATCGAGATTATCGGCAAAGAGATGGACGAAGCTTTCCTCGCCGCCATCAAGACACTCTCGCTCGATCCGGAAGTCATCAAGCGCCACGCCGACCTCAAGATCGTCTACACCCCGATCCACGGAACAGGTGTTGAGCTTATCCCCGAATCTCTCCGCCGCTGGGGCTTCAACAACATCATCCATGTCCCCGAGCAGGATATACCTTCAGGCGACTTCCCCACTGTAGACTCCCCCAACCCCGAAAATCCGTCAGCGATGGCGATGGCTATCGCAAAGGCGAAAGAAGTAGGCGCCGACCTCGTTGTCGCATCAGACCCTGACGCCGACCGCATCGGTTGCGTGATCCGCGACAACAACGGAGAATACCAGCTCATCAACGGTAACCAGATCGTGATGATACTCCTCAACTACATCATGCGCCGCAAACGCGAGATGGGACAGCTCGACGGATCTGAATATGTCGTAAAGACCATCGTCACCACCGAAACAATCAAAGCCATCGCCGACAACTATGGCATAAAGATGTTTGACTGCTACACCGGCTTCAAATGGATCGCATCTGTCATCCGCGACCTCGAAGGATCGATGAAATATCTCGGTGGTGGAGAAGAAAGCTACGGCTTCCTCGCTGAAGATTTCTGCCGAGACAAGGACTCTGTTTCAGCTATCTCCCTGATGGCGGAAATATGCACCTGGGCTAAAGACAGAGGCATGGACTTCAACGAAATGCTCACCGACATCTATGTGACAAACGGATACTCTCACGAAGTAGGCATTTCAGTCGTACGCGAAGGCAAGAAGGGAGCAGATGAAATCATCGCCATGATGAAGAACTTCCGCACAAACCCGCCCAAACAACTCGGTGGCAGCCCCGTAGTTTCAATTAAAGACTATGCAGACCTCAACCACACCGACCTCACGACCGGAAAAGTTGTAAAGATGGACTTCCCCGCCACAAGCAATGTCCTGCAGTTCTTCACAGCCGACGGCTCGAAAGTTTCTATACGTCCGTCAGGCACAGAACCTAAAATCAAGTTCTATATGGAAGTGCATGACCGCATGAGCGGCAAAGACGACTATGACCGCGCAAACAAAGACGCAGAAAAGAAAATCGAATCTATCAAAAAAGACCTCGGCATCTAAGCCGTCGATTATCAACCGACATCACCGGAGCTTGCAGCCTTCAGAGCCGCAAGCCCCGGTTGTTTCTTAGAGTATATTCAAGACCAAATGGACGTAATCTACGAAGACAATCACATCATCGTCGTCAACAAGTCACCGGGCGAAATTGTCCAGGGCGACAAGACCGGCGACACACCTCTGTCAGAGACTGTCAAAGCCTGGATAAAAGAGCATCACAACAAACCCGGCAACGTGTTCCTCGGGGTGGTACACAGGCTCGACCGGCCGGTGGGTGGTCTCGTTGTCTTCGCGAAGACCTCCAAAGCGCTCTCCCGGCTCAACGAAATGTTCCGCAAAGGCGACGTCCACAAAATATACTGGGCCATCTCGCGCAACACTCCGCCAAAGACGACCGACACTCTGACCCACTACATCACGACTGTCGAGCGCAACAACAAATCATATGCATCGACGACTCCAAAGCCGGGCGCCAAAGAATCGAGGCTGTCCTATCAACTTATAGCCAAAGGCGAGCGCTACAACCTGCTTGAGATACAACTCATGACAGGGCGCAAACACCAGATAAGGGTGCAGATGAGTGCAATCGGCTGCCCTATCAGAGGTGATCTCAAATATGGAGATAAGCGCAGCAATCCCGACGGCAGTATCTCACTGATGGCCCGAAGAATCCAATTTGTCCACCCAGTCTCCGGCAACAACATCGACCTTACAGCCCCCGTGCCCGACGAAAGGCTGTGGAAAGAGCTCGAGGCCGCATCTCAAACTTCAGACACCCACTAACTGACATATGACACAGACAGACAAAAAATTAAAAATCGTATTTTTCGGAACCCCCGATTTTGCAGTCGAATCTCTCGACCGTCTCGTCAAGGACGGTCACGACATCGCAGCCGTTGTAACCGCGACAGACAAACCCGCCGGTCGTGGACACCACATGCTTCAGTCTGCCGTAAAGCAATATGCCGTTGATCATGGCCTGCGTATACTGCAGCCGGCATCACTCAAAGCGCCCGACTTCATCGACGAACTGAAATCAATCGGAGCCGACCTGTTTATTGTCATCGCCTTCCGCATGCTCCCCGAAGTAGTGTGGCAGATGCCACCGTTAGGGACATTCAACCTGCATGGCTCACTACTGCCCAAATATCGTGGTGCAGCCCCTATCAACTGGGCCATCATCAATGGAGAAAAAGAAACCGGAGTGACAACCTTTTTCCTGAAACACGAGATTGACACCGGCGACATCATCGACCAACGGACAATCACAATCGGCCCTGACGAAAACGTCGGCAGCGTCTACGACCGACTCATGCACATCGGCGCCGAGCTCACCGCCGAAACCGTCGGACGCATCATCGACGGCACTCTGACGACCATGCCTCAATCGAGCGAAGGTCTTGCCGCCCCTTCTCCGGCCCCCAAAATATTCAAAGAAACATGCCGCATAGACTGGACAAAGTCTGCGGCCGAAATCCACAACCTCGTCAGAGGTCTCTCTCCATGGCCCGGTGCATGGACAACGCTCAAATCTTCAGACGGCACAGTTTCAGATGTCAAGATATTCGAGACATCGCTCAACGACAGCAAAGCCACAGATGCCACTGCCGGGACTCCTGTCATATCCAAAGACTCGCTCGCTGTCGCTTGTGGCGACGGACAGACGATAGGCATAGTCCAGCTTCAACCGGCAGGCAAAAAACGTATGAACGCCGCCGACTACCTGCGCGGCGCTCACCTTGAAGGTGCTCACTTCGAATGATTCCGCAAAATTTCCTTCTTTTCGCATATCTTATTCTCTAACTTTAATTCGCACCAATTATCAGCTTACATGATTTAAACATATTTTACACAATCTACTACTGCCGTGTCTATTCAGCTATATGGGTTGAGCAAACATCAGTCTTCATATTCGAGCGTTGCCCCACGCTGCTGTCGCAATAAGTCATCGTCGGTAACATGGGGATTTACACATAGCTAACGCCGCTACGCCGGGCAGCGAAGACAACTAAGGAGAAGATAGAGCCGGACGCAAGTCTGAAGTAAGAAGTCTAAAGGCTAAAGTCCTCATCGGTGACACGAGGATTTGCGCATAGCGCTTTGCTCCGCGTAGCGTGGCGCCTCCCGACCTATATAGCTTCGTCGTAGACGGTAAACATAATCAAGGCCTTATAATTTACTGTACAATGACAGTTTCTTTGGCTGAATAGTCGTTATTTCTGCCGTCATATCAATATTTACTTATCAACCATCTGCAGATAAACGCATTTAAGTTTTTTTTAACATCTTAAAGTTCGGCTATTTTTAATTTAATTTTATTTTTGCAGAGAATTAAATCTACTCTTAATGAGTACAACTAAAATCTTTTAGCCATGAAAAAATTATTATCAATAGCCGCAATATCTGTGGCGATGACTGCCCTGACATGTTCGGGGGCAATAAAGCATGTGATGGGTGTTTCTAAGCACCATACATTCTCCGACACAACCATATACGGTGCGACACCTGAAGTAAGACTGGCGAGATATATCAAAGAGTTAAAAGACTTCGATGTCAACATAACAGTTCCCGACAATTATCATTCAGCCGACATAAAAGCCGGCACAAATATGATGAATTATATCCGAACCGCTCAATATAAAGAGAAACCGATTGCTGACATGATAATGGTCGCGATTGAGTCAGACAGCAATGACGCCGTATTCTGTTTCCCAAACATATTCTACGGAGACTCCGCCTACGTAACCAGGTCAGCAAACAGCATAGGAACCGAAATACGCCAATCGCTCAACATCGACCCCGATAACGCCTTTGCCAACAAAGACCTTGACGTATCACAATTTGTCGAGGTCATCACCAAGGACGACATGTCGGAATATGCTGACGCAGACACAGTAATGGTCTACGGCATTGAATTGAAGAAAAAAGTTCTTGACAAATATAAATTTTTGATCGGAGTCTATCTACGCAAAAAATGCTATCCCGCGCTACCCCTGAAGATTGTGCTGACAGAAAAAAGCTACGCAGACAGAGACAAATACATCCGACTGCTGCTCGACAACATCAGTTATGGCGACAATCCAGCCGAGTATCTCATACGCTCTGAAGAGCTGACCGGCAAACTGGGATGGAAAGACTGGTATCAGTAGTTCCGGACGATATATCTCCGGTGATTCACACCACTTCCATCAACGGGAAAAAGAATAAGCGGCACATATTCCTCTACATTTTTGTTTATTTAAGAAAAAAAATCACCGATTGAGTCATATCCATCGGTGATTTTGTGTAACTTTACAACGCATTAGATTCAAGCGTGCAACGAACTTAATTTCTTGTTTAAATGTTGATTCCTCAAAAGCAGTAAGCTCAACGTTTAATCAACTGTTAAAAGTAAGACATTATGTACACCTCAGACGAAAAAGACAGCCGCGAAAGATACACCATTCCGCCAAGCAAAACCCAGACAATAGTCCGCACCATATTCGGCATCATCATGATTTTGATCTATGTCGGCATGGGAGTCCTGTTACTGATCAATTTCTTTAATTGGGACGCAGACTGGGCATGGACACGTTATATCGTCGGCCCAATGCTTATCATCTATGGCATCTGGCGCGCTTATAGACAATATAAAGGCATCGACTCACGCATCTGACAGATCAAACCGGCGTATCTTGCGATAACCACGTCGGTCTTAAGACATCAGAACTGAGCTTAAACAAATAAGTTCCGCATTAATCCGGTCAGTGGTTTCGCGCTTTTCACGATTGTCAGTCAGTGAAACGACTTTTGAAACGACAACACCTCGATGATAGTAAAATCTCCCGAAACAGACTACCGGCCTTGATCTGGATTAAATTGAACCTCGCTCTAAGACAACAGACATGACCTACAGACATTTTCTGACTATAATTTCAGTGGCTTTGATGACATCGCTCACGAGCTGCATGAAATATGAAAAGAAAGCCAACTCACAGACATCCGGCACAATGACGATGGTCTGTGACGACACATTCCGCAACATCATGGAGCAAGAGATTGACGTGTTCGAATACCAGTATCCCGACGCGCATGTGCTTGCCAGATATGCCACACAGACAGAGGCTCTCGACTCTCTGTTCAGCCTCAACACCCGGACAGTCGTCATCGCGCGCGACCTTACGGCTAAAGAACGCGACTTCCTCAAAAGCAAACGCCGCAGAGTGAAGGCTGCGAAAATCGCTGTTGACGCGGTAGCGCTCATCGTCAATCAAAAAAACACCTGCAGCATGCTGACGACCAAAGAAGTCGGTGACATCCTCTCCGGCGAAACACGCTATTGGAACGACCTCGAGCCAAGCGAACTTGGCGAGATAGCCGTAGTGTTTGACGACCAGGCGTCGAGCCTCGTACAGTTTATGCGCGACTCACTTCTCAATGGCGGAGACCTCGGCCCCAACGTACACGCCCAGGGATCAATCCCCGCTGTGGTCAACACTGTCAGCAAGAACCCCAATGCAATCGGAGTCCTTGGCGTCACATGGATTACGTCTGACATGAAATCGGCTGAAATCACACGTGACGAACTCGCTCAATCAGTTCTCTCCGACGAACCGGTCCAAGGAGCGACACTCGATCAGGACGTGAAAGTGCTCAAACTCCGCCGTCCTGACGAAGTTACAGCTTACAAACCTTACCAACAAAACATCTTCGACGGCACATATCCCCTGTTCAGGCCGATTTATATGGTCACTACCGGTGTGTCCGGCAGTCTGGCCAACGGCTTCTACTCGTTTGTAACCGGCGACATCGGACAAAAAATAATAATGAAGACCGGCATCATGCCAGCGCGCACACGCATTCAGGTTGTGCAGGTCGGCACAGAATAAATATTGTCATTCTCCGTTATATTCTTGAATATTTACTCAGACAACTATAACAAAAAACATAATCACTTAATATTTAAATGAAAAAGAATCTAATTCTATCACTGCTCGCTGTCACTGCGCTTTCAGCAGGTGCACAGAGCCAAGGCTACAAGGACGGCATCGAATACTATAAAGCCGCCCAGTATGACAACGCAAAGACAATCCTGAACAACACTCTCAACCAGAGTGAAACCGATAAAGCGCTGGCTTACTACTACCTCGGTCAGATCGACCTCGCTCAGGACAACAAGCAGGGCGCACAAGCCAACTTCGAAAAAGGTAAAGCTGCCAACCCGGACTGCGCTTACAACTACGTGGGACTCGGTGCACTTGACCTGCTCAACGGCAATCCTTCGTCAGCAAACGACAACTTCAAGAAAGCTCAGTCTCTCGCAAAGAAAGACAACGAACTGATTGTGTCAATCGCCCGTGCATACTACAACGCCGACCCCGTCAAATATGACAACGAAGTCAACAAATATCTTGACAAAGCCCGCAAAAGCTCAAAATATAAAGAGCCCTCAATCTACATCCTCGAAGGTGACATGCTCGCTGACAAGCAGGACTGGGGTAACGCCGCCGGCAAGTATGAGATGGCTATCACTTATGAAGAAGACAACCCCGAAGGATATGTAAAATATGCCAACACATATTTCAACGTCAACAAGGACTTCGCCATCAGCAAGCTTGAAGAACTCTACAACCGCGCACCCAACTCGGCGCTCGCCACTCGCGAACTTGCCGAAAAATATTATCTCGGCAACCACTGGCT
The DNA here is from genome assembly GCA_964018265.1 of uncultured Muribaculaceae bacterium. Taxonomy (GTDB): domain Bacteria; phylum Bacteroidota; class Bacteroidia; order Bacteroidales; family Muribaculaceae; genus CAG-873. The sequence goes on along the minus strand of CAXHOY010000013.1, from coordinate 12,873 downwards.
CAAAGCCGCTGACCTTTATGGCAAATATATCCAGAACCCCAACCACTTCCCCGAAGACAAAGCGCGCTACTCGGTGCTTCTGTTCTGGGGCAACAAATATGACGAGTCAAAGAATGTGGCTAAAGAAATCCTCGCCAAAGATCCGTCTAACTTCCTGATGCAGCGCATGGTGTTCCTCAACGACGCCGCTCTTGGCAACAACGAGGCAGCAGCTGAGGAAGCTAAATCATTCTTCTCAAACGCAAACGGCCGATTCACGACCAACGACTACACAACTTATGCTGACGTGCTGACAAAACTCGGCCAGAACGACCTCGCTGTCGAGCAGTATGAGATTGCCGTGAAGAACGACCCCGATAACGCCGAGCTCATCAACGAACTCAGCGCCATTTATTCAAAAGCTAAGAAGTACAATGAAGCGGCCGACTCATATGCCCTCTATCTGTCTAAAGTCGAAGAACCCTCGACCAACGACTACTTCAGCGCAGCCCGCCGCTACCTGAACGCATCTGCAATGGCCTCTGAAGCTGACAGCCTCATCGCTACAGAATATGCGCTCAAAGGCATCGAATTTATCGACAAGGCAATCGAACGCGCTCAGCCCAACCCCGTGCTCTATCAGTTCAAAGGCCGTCTCAACATCGCATCCAACGGCAAACACGTCAACCAAGGAGCTGTTGACGCCTACAACGAAGCACTCGCAATCCTCGATCAGGATCCCGAAAACAAAAATCCCCAGAACCCCAACAATCAGCTTCCTCTCTATAAAGAGGCATACCAGTTCATCTATGTCTACTATGGCCGTGACGCCGAAGTCAAAGACAAAGAAAAAACTGCCGAATATGCTGAAAAGATGAAAGAGATCAACGATCTCATCGGTCAGCCGGCCGCAGAATAAGCCGCGCAAAACGACTCGCAACTATATCGGGATGATTGGAATCGGTCTGTATTCCAATCATCCCGTCTATATAAAACATCACCAATAATTCCATCTGACAATGGCAAACGCACCTCTGGCAGAAAGAATGCGTCCGAAGACGCTTGACGATTATATCGGCCAACGCCACCTTGCAGGCGAAGGCTCGATAATAAAACGCATGATTGATTCCGGCAACGTATCGTCGTTCATCCTCTGGGGACCTCCGGGCGTTGGCAAAACCACCCTCGCCCGCATCATCGCCAATACGACCAAATCGTCGTTCCACACCCTGTCGGCCGTCACATCAGGAGTGAAAGATGTCCGCGAAGTGATCGAACGCTGTCGTCAGGAGTCCATGAGCATGTTTTCAGGCGGACGACCGATCCTGTTTATTGATGAAATCCACCGCTTCAACAAATCTCAGCAGGACAGCCTCCTCGGAGCAGTCGAAGACGGCACGGTGACACTCATCGGTGCGACGACCGAAAATCCTTCGTTCGAAGTCATCCGTCCATTGCTGTCAAGGGCTCAGGTCTACGTGCTGAAACCTCTCGAAGAAGCAGATCTCAAACTACTCCTTGAGCGCACCCTCGAAAAAGACGAAGTGCTGTCTAACCGTGACGTCAGAGTCGAGGAAACAACCGCCCTGTTCCGATACTCAGGAGGTGACGCCCGCAAACTGCTCAATATTCTGGATCTGCTCGAACAATCGACCGGCCACGGCGAGACCCTCGTTATCAACGACCGCACCGTCACCGAACGCCTGCAGCAGAATCCACAGGCTTATGACAAAAACGGTGAGATGCACTATGACATCATATCCGCTTTCATAAAGAGCGTCCGCGGCAGTGACCCGGATGCAGCCATATATTGGCTCGCCCGCATGATTGCAGGCGGCGAGGATCCTGAATTCATAGCCCGACGGCTTGTCATTCTCGCAGCCGAAGACATCGGGCTCGCCAATCCCAACGCACTGCTGCTGGCAAACGCAACGTTTGACACAATTTCAAAAATAGGCATGCCCGAAGGGCGCATACCGCTCGCCGAATGCACCATCTATCTCGCCACTTCGGCAAAAAGCAACTCAGCCTACATGGCCATCAACGACGCGCTCGGCGAAGTCGAACTTACGGGCAATCAACCTGTGCCGCTGCACATACGCAACGCTCCAACATCGCTGATGAAAAAGCTTGGCTATGGCACAAACTATAAATATGCACACGACTATCCGGGAAACTTCGTGCGCCAACAGTTTCTCCCCGACAGTCTCCAGGGACGTCGTTTCTGGCATCCATGCGACAATCAGTCGGAAAACGTGCTTGCCAGACGCCAGTACGACCGTTGGTATGCCCCCGAACCATCTGCAAGCGAAGAACAAAAACCTTAAAAAACATTTGACAGGACAAAAACGGCGGTCAAGAGTTTTATGCTCTTAACCGCCGTTCTCTTACGACCAGTACTTTGATCACCTACCTAAAATTCAAATTATCTTTTATAAGTTTTGAAATATCGATTTTGCCGCTCACATAAATGACGGTATAATTGGACGGTTCCTTGTCTATCTCAAGGACAATCTTATTTGCAAATGATGACTCCGGTTCAAGATCGGCATACAACTTCACTTTCTCATTGTCTTCATTGACATCGACCATTAATTCCAACGTCATCATTTTAATGACATTGTTGCACAGTTCACGCACCTTGCGATAACGCACTTCGTCATATTCAGTCGTAAGGACTTCAAGACCTGTAAGCTCCGACACAGCATCATCCAGACCATGTCCGAGCCGGCCTACATCAGTGCCGAGCTTCAAGATTGAAGGAGAGATATAGACCGATGTCACACCATTGACAGCCGCAGCCTCATTAAACACTTTCGTCTGAGCCATAGAGGCCAATGAAATCACACCTGCCAACAATAGCAAACTTATTCTTTTCATTATCATATATCTTTTCATCAGTCAATTATCACGTCACGCATTGTTTCACTTATCTGATTCATGCCATTGCTGACTCCAGTCATCGAGTATTTTGCGATGGCAAGTTTGTCACGTATCATTGCAAATGCGTCCTGTGCCAGTATGGCGGCCTGATCGGGATTGGTGATTTCCAGATAATAATCCTCACGCTCTGTCTGAAGAGCCGTATTGTCTGCGACAAGCCGTTCCTCAACAGGTTTCATCTCTTCGGCAACAGACCCAACAGTTATGTCGGTATCAGCATCTGTCGCGACAGGCTGCGCGGTCAGCAAGGCAGCGTCCACAACAGATGCCGGCGCGGGAGTCCGGCTCGGCGGCCGCATCATGCCGAAAGCAATCAGCAACGCTACCGCTGCCGCAGCCGCTGTCCATGGTGCAAAACGCATTATATGCAGGCGGCGCGGACGTGAGGCTACGACCGAAGGCTCATCGTCCATTATCGAACGAATTCGGTCCTCAAGCCCTACAGGAATTTCGTTGACGATAACATCAAGGTCTGCTGACATATGTCTGAATAATTCAGCATCACCACGCAACGACTCAGGCAAGCACTCCGGATCAACGCTTTTGAAAAATTCGGTCAATAAGCCGCCTTCTTCACAGTCCGTCTCTCCCTGATAATACTTGTCAAGAAGCTTTGAAATCCTGTCGATGTCTTTCTGTTCGATATTCATTCTAATATTTATTGTTCTGTCTCTAATATCTGTAATATTCATTTAATGAATTATATACCGCAGCGTTTTTGATCACTCCGTTCTTCTTAAGACCCGAAAGTACATATTTTGCAGTTTCAGCGCTTGTTTTTTCGCGCGGCATCTTTCCGAATGACGCAAGCTTCATCGCTGTCATAATCTGCCACCACACCGGAGGTGTGTCCACCCCGAGATATGAGCAGAGGGCGTTAGCTTCGGCAACAAGCTCTGCGACAATCTTGTCCTTAGACAATTTGACGTCGCCGTCGTCGGCATTATAACGGAGACCTATCACTTCACCCAAACGGGATTCTGACAATTTGCGTGCCACTTCCTTAAATTTTGGAGCGAACCATATCAACTCATTGTCGAGATCTTGTTTGATAAAAGAATAGTAGTCTTCGGGCAAATCGGGCAGCATACGGCCACTGACTCCGGCTTCAGACGTGAGTCGGGCCTCTGTGTTGAGCAAAGCGAGTATCATGCCGGCTTTTTCGTTTGCAAGCAGCAGTTTCTGAGTATATGGTGTAACGGCACACATCTCACAGTATGACATGATTTTGTCGACCATAGCCTCATGAATATTATCAATATGCAACAAAGCTTTTTTGAGTGACTTCACTTTTTCAAGTGGCATTACATCTGAAGGAGTCCACACGACATAGGCTGCCTGCAGCTCAGTGTTTATCATGCCGAGCTCTCCTCCGTCATAGATTGCCGACTGATAGATGTCTGCCGCGCCAGAACGTTGGGCGAGAATCTTATTACGGTCAAAATAAATCGTCGACGTACGTCCCGGCTCCAACAACACCTGAGTATTCATGTTTAACGGAAACATCAATGTAACATATCTTAGCGAACGCGTCGGAACATCAACTTCAAAACTGCCGTCTTCACCGACAACCGCAACATAATCGTCTTCGACACCGGTGATCGGATCATAATTTGCGATAGTGAAATTATCATTGAGCACTTTGGCATCAAAGCCTCCGAGTATGCCCTTGATTATGGCCGGTTTCGGCTCTGCAATAAGATTGTTCTTGAGTTCACCGGGATAATAGAACGTATTCTCTTCCACCCACTTGTCCGGTGACACACGGTCATACCTCTCACCATCAAGCCTCAAGCCATATATGCTCCATGATCCTCCGATCTCGCACAGATCAGCGACTTTCTCCTTTTTATCTATAGGCGGATAGACGACTGTGAACATATGGCGTCCCGAACGCAGCAATGTAAAAGGTTTGCCAAACTCCATGCCGCGCAAAGCCACAGGCTTGATGACTTTCTCACCACATCTGATCACCAAATTGCGGTCTACCGTAATCTTTGCGCCGGGATAGTAGTATGATGTACATTTCACAAGAGTGCTGTCCTTGAAAAACTCAATCCTGTCGATATACAGAGAGCCGTTTAAACGAGCAAGATAGTCAGGTTTGAACACCACGCGCTCGGGCTGTCCGGCCATATTGACACCCCATATTTTAGCTGAAATCTCCGGCATGGCCAGGACGATTGACGCGATAAGGCAGAATATTAATTTTTTCATGACAATTTAGTTTTGAGTGTTATATAGTTCTTTAAATCTCTTTCTCGCTCTCGAGAGCAACTGTCTGACGTTTTCCGGAGTATCACCGGTCATCCGGCAGATTTCTTCATTCGAGCATCCTCCGATCGCGCTAAGCGTCATCACTATACGTTGCCTGTCAGGCAAGCGTTTTATGAGTCTTAGCAGATGTCCCGTCCCTTCGGAAGACTCCGTTGAGCTGTCAGCCTGTTCAGTGATTTTGTCGAGGCTTGCGCTCATACGTTGTGATTTCAGCCGCTTTATGCACACATTGCGGGCAATGGTGCGGGCATATGACTCGATTGAAACTACCGTGTCAAGTTGCATCCTACGCTCCCACAAGACGACAAAGGTTTCCTGCACAGCATCCGCCGCTTCATCCGCGTCTGACACCATTGCCAGACACATCATGTAGATACGTCTGTAAAGCGGCAGGATTTCTATTTCGAACTGGCCTTTATCCATCAAGAGCGTTATCTGTATAAGAGAGTGAGAAAGTCAGGCCATCGTGACATCAGCCACTAATATTTAACTCCCATTAACAATTCATTCCATTCGAGCTCCGGCTCTTTGCATCATTTTTCATATCCCGGATTCTGCGTCCACGTGTGGCTTGACAAAATCTGATCGTAAGGTATGGGCCAACAATGCTGATAGTCTTCATATCCCCCGAGATTATTCCGCTTTTGGAACGCGAAATAGCGCGGGATAAACAGCTGCCGGCGGAGCTTGGCTATATCGTCTATATTGTTGCCGCAGACAGTCATATCCTTGGCTTCAGCCACCTGTCTTATCAGCACCGATGCTTTTGCATCGTTGCCTGTGACGATATTGCATTCGGCGAGTGCAAGCAATACGTCAGCATAACTATAATAACCGATAGAGTGACCCTGCATCACTTCGTCAGCAACTATCAGATGCATGATGGTTCCGTCGCCCGGCTCATATTCATTCCCCGAATCAAGAGCATACCTGCCGCTATCGGCTATCTGCTGAAGGCATGACATCGCCTCTGCATAGTTTCCGAGCGCCAGACATACATTGGCCTTAGCCACACGCCATATATCTTTCGACATGTCAAACACTGATTCCGGGGTCGTTAAATGCATATCCGCCTTCTTGTCTGTGAAAACTCCGGAGATTTCATCAAGACGGGCTTCAAGATATCGCAGAGTGTATTCGGCATCTCTCTGCACAGGAATATCAAAATCGTCTTTGACACTTTCGCTGATGCCGACACGTCTCCATTTATCAACCATTTCGGTGTATAGGATGGCGTTAAGCAGTTGAAAAAATGGCACGGCGGGATAATATCCGTAGCTTTCAAGCGTTTTCGCAAAATTTGCATTCCGGGCCACCGCTGCATAGGCTGCGTTGAAGGCATTCCGGTTATATGTATCCGCAGGCGTCATCGGACACTTGACATCGAAATATTGAGACATGCCCGTATATCCCTGCTCGACATAGCACATCCATGAGATCGCTTTAGCAAATTGAGCAAACGTAGCGGCCACAATTTGCTTGCCGTTTTCGCCAAGCTTCAGTTCTATCGACGGGTCACCGGCAAGTGTAACGTTGACAGTGGCCTGACAGACTCCCATATAATCATATAGGGGAATAGTAGCGGTCTGCACATTACGTTTCTCGGTCTTTGCAACCTTTATTGTCAGAATATTGTCTTCATAAGTCCGCTCACATTCCATTGTCCGGCCTTCATCCGTGAAGAAATCGTTGAGATAAGTATTTTCAGAGAATATCGGGCCGTCAGGCATTGTATCTCCATATCCGTTCTTTTCAAGCGTCAATGGGATATTGGTTGTGACGGTAACTGTGGCTACGCCTCCATCCTTATCAAAAGCAACTTCAGACTGAGACAGCGAAACATCTGCGTTGTCGTTTATTTCATTACCGGCTATGCCATCGTTATTCCAGTCAAAGAAATAGCGCAGATCAGGAACGCTCACGCTCATGCCGAGCTCTTCATAACGGTCGATGATGTTGCGCGACACTTTTTCAAGCTCCGGAGCCACCCGGTCTCTATCCTTCATTAGTGTTCTTCTGTTATCTTCTGTAAACTCACCGTCGTCTGCGAGATCCCGGCTCAGCACCGACAGGAAGCTGGTGATCTCGGCATCACTGCGATTGGAAAGGGCTATTGAAGATATGGCAATGAGAACTCCGGAAGCATCAGTGCCTGACGATATCGACATGCTTTCAGCCGGAGTATCGGCATATGCCTGCAATCCGAACTGTGAAAGCAGCTCTTTCTGAGCCTGTGAGTCTGCCTTAGAAAACGGGCTTCCGGTTGACATCAGTTTCTGAACACGAGCGGCTTTCAGATGCGTCAGGATATTGACATTGACCGAACTACGGTCGGACAGATCCGCATATGCGGTCAGATGCAGTGTGCCGCTTGACAGACAGCCTGTCAGTTCGTTAAAATAGTAACCGTCGCCTGCTATTCTGACAAATTGCGAGGCAAGATCGATCTCACCGAGATTGAACGCACCTGCATCATCGGCAATCTCACCGCTGTAGACAGTGCCGACAGCGTTCAATGATGCATCCAACGGCTGCACATTTATCGATGATCCACGCACAAACGGACCCTTCTCAACATTGCCTGAAAGACAATATTTGCCTGCTTCGGGCTGACGTCCGGACTCAAGGTCTTCATTTTTATCTGTGCAAGCGCAGACAGTAGCAAGCGACAACGATACGTATATCAACGATTTAAAATTCATACTATTTTGTTTGTGTTAAAATTCAATGCGACAAATGAGTCGGTCGTGAACAACTTCTCAACCGACACGATACCGGCTTACAATCAGATTATTTACAAAGATAGTATTTTAATGCTATTGTAATCCGAGATTTTTTGTTAATTTTGTAGCTGACTAACTTTAATCAGTCACGACCAAATAACAAAATATCTACATAACAGTTATTTACACAAAATATGCTTAAGCGGTTTTTCATATCGGTGCTTGGCACTGTAGCTGGTTTCTGGATAACCATCATACTCTTGTTTTTCGTCGGCACAGTCACGCTGGGAGCGATCGCAGGCTTGTCGGACAGTTCGACTGAGATCGGCAAAGGCTCAATCCTCCACCTCGACCTCAGCGGCTCCATTACTGAGAGAGCACAAGATCAGAATCTATTTGAAATGCTACAGACCATGCATGACAACAGTCCCTCGCTGAGCGATATGATCACTGCCGTAAAGCATGCAGCCAATGACAATAAAATCGAAGGCATATATATCGATGCAGCCGGCTCATCAATGGGTGTGGCCTCACGTCAGGAACTGATTGAAGCGCTGACCGAATTCAAGCAATCGGGCAAATGGATCTACGCCTACGCCGACAATTACACCCAGGGCGACTACCTGATAGCTTCGGTCGCTGACAAAATTTTCCTCAACCCCGTCGGCAACGTCGACATCAGGGGCATAGGCATGCAGATACCCTTCTACACAGGCTTGCTTGACAAACTCGGCATCAAGGTGCAGGTCGTGAAAGTCGGCACTTATAAAAGCGCAGTCGAGCCTTTCATACTCACATCGATCAGCGAGGCAGCCCGCCGGCAGAACAGCATCTACATAGACTCAATCTGGGGTTATTACGCAGAGACTGTCAGCGCGAACCGCGAAGTGACACCCGCCGAGGTATCAGCCTGGGCCGACAGTCTCACATTTGCCTGGACGGCCGACAAAGACGTCGACAGCCGCATCGTGACCGAAACAGCCTATCGCCGCAACGTCGAGGAAATGCTCCGCAAAATCACCGACCGCCAACCCGAAGAAGACCTGAGGCTTGTGTCTCCGGCCGACTATGTGGCGTCGCTAAAGGCCCCATCTGCCGACGACAATCACATCGCCGTGCTCTATGCAGTCGGTGACATCGTCGAGTCAGGTGAAGGCGGCATAGTCGGTGACAAGATGGTGCCCGAGATTATCAATCTGGCCGACGACGAAAATGTGTCAGGTCTCATACTTCGTGTCAACTCCGGTGGCGGCAGTGCATTCGCATCAGAACAGATCTGGGAAGCACTCGAATACTTCAAGTCTAAAGACAAACCGTTTTATGTCTCGATGGGCGACTACGCAGCGTCGGGCGGTTACTATATCAGTTGCGGTGCTGACCGCATTTTTGCCGATGAGACAACACTCACCGGCTCAATCGGAGTCTTCGGCCTCATACCTGACTTCAGTGGACTCGCCACCGACAAACTCGGTGTCACCTTCTCGACCGTGGCCTCAAGCCCGAATGCGACCTTCATGTCACTGACCGAGCCTATGACTCCCGACCAGACACGATCGATGCAACGCTATGTCGAAGACACCTACGAAGTGTTCACCTCACGCGTAGCCAACGGACGAAACATGAGCGTCGATTCTGTGAAAGCCATCGCTGAAGGACGAGTATGGGTTGGCGCCACCGCTATCGAGATCGGCCTCGTCGATACCCTCGGCTCGCTCAGCGACGCCGTGGCAGCAATGGCTCATGAGCTCGACATACCGGCAGAAAAAACCGTATGTTATCCTCAGATCAAAAACGACATAATGGAGAAACTTCTTGAAGAATCATCACGCATGACCGAGATACAGGGACTCGTGCTTGACCGCGAGACTCTCAAGTGTCTGATGACAGTGAAACGTCTCCGCGAAATGTCGCCGGTCCAGGCCCGCATGCCCGAATTTACAATAGACTAACAAAACACTTAGTCCAATATGCCTCTGCGCACGGTCATATCTAAACTGGTATTGCTCCCCTGCTCTAAAATCTATGGGGCTGTGACCTTCATGCGCAATAAGTTTTTCGACTGGGGCATATTGAAACAGCATGAATTCGACGTTCCGATTGTTGTCGTCGGCAATCTGACGGCGGGTGGCACCGGCAAGACTCCCCATGTCGAGCATATCGTCGAAGCGCTGCGCCACAGCCATCACGTGGCCGTGCTGAGCCGTGGATACAAACGACGCACAAAGGGCTTTGTCCTTGCCAATCCACGGTCAACCCCCCGCGACATTGGCGACGAAGCCTATCAGATCTACCACAAATTCAAGGGAGATGTGATAATGGCCGTGTGCGAAAGCCGTGTCGAAGGCATAAAAGAACTGTTGAGCATCGACCCGAGGATCAACCTCATCGTGCTTGACGACGCCTTCCAGCACCGCTATGTCAAGCCTAAAGTAGCGATTCTAATCACCGAATATGGCCGTCCGGTCTACAGCGATAAACTGCTGCCTTACGGACGCCTGCGCGAGTCTGTCAGGGGCATGCACAGAGCCGACATCGTCATCACCACAAAATGTCCCGAAGACATAAAGCCCATGGACTACAGGCTTGTGCTTAAAAACCTTGACCTGTACCCCTATCAGGAGCTTTTTTTCTCGCGATATGAATATCAAAATCTTGTGCCGCTGTTTCCTGACGCCGTCCACTCAGTGCCTTTTCTCGACTGGATGACACGCAACGACACCATACTCGCAGTAGCCGGCATAGGCAACCCCCGCCCGTTCATCCGCTATCTCAAAAGCTTCATGCCGCGTGTCAAAGTAAACGTCTTCCCTGACCATCACAACTACACGCGCAAAGATATCGAGTTTATCAAAACCCGCTATAACTCAATGAAAGGCGAGAACCGCATAATCATCACCACCGAAAAAGATGCGGTCAGACTGGCCTGCAATCCTTACTTTCCCCACGAACTTAAGGCCATCACATTCTATGTGCCGATCAAAGTCGACTTCATCAACCGTCCAAACAACGAAGACTTTGTCGACGTCATACGCAAACTCATAAGGCAATAAAATCAGGGGTGTCTCTCAACTCTTTGCACCCCTTTGCCGTTATACCATAACTAAACATAAACCCAAATCACAAGAACATGTTAGAAAAAATCAGACAGACAGCCGATTTCCTTCGCTCACAGGTCAGCGACATACCCCAGACTGCAATCATTCTCGGCACAGGTCTCGGCGACCTTGTCGACCATATCACCGACAAGCAATATATCGCATATAAGGATATCCCCAACTTCCCTGTATCGACAGTAGAAGGCCACAGCGGCAACCTTATCTTCGGCACTCTCGGCGGCAAACGCATCATGGCCATGCAAGGCCGTTTCCACTACTACGAAGGCTACGACATGAAGCAAGTCACATTCCCCGTGCGCGTGATGCAGGCACTCGGCATCAAGACCCTGTTTGTCAGCAATGCGGCCGGTGGCATGAACAAGGAATTCCGCGTAGGCGATGTAATGGTCATCACCGACCACATCAACCTTTTCCCCGAAAACCCCTTGCGCGGCAAAAACTTCAATGAACTCGGCCCGCGCTTCCCGGCCATGACCGAAGCCTACAGCCACGAACTCGTCGCCCTTGCAGACAAAATCGGTGAAGAAAACAATCTCCGCCTGATGCATGGTGTCTATGTCGGCACAACAGGCCCGACATTCGAGACTCCGGCCGAATATGAATACTTCCGCGTCATAGGCGGTGACGCAGTCGGCATGTCCACCGTCCCTGAAGTAATCGTCGCAAACCACGGCGGCATGCGCGTCTTCGGTATCTCTGTCATCACCGACCTCGGAGGCAAAGACATCACCGAAGTTCCGTCTCACGAAGAAGTACAGAAAGCAGCCATCAAGGCTCAGCCCACCGTCGTGGCTCTGATCAAAGAGATGGTGGCACGTTCTTAACCTCAATTACATGTCTACCGAAATATCATCGCTCGGCGAGTTCGGTCTCATCGACCGGCTCACCAAAGACATCGAACTCAAGAACACATCGTCGCTCAAAGGCGTAGGCGATGACGCAGCCGTGCTCGACTATCCGGCAACAAAAGTCCTCGTCACGACCGATCTGCTTCTCGAAAACGTCCACTTCGACCTGACCTATGTGCCCTTGAAACACCTGGGCTACAAATCAGCCGTCGTCAACTTCTCGGACATCTACGCGATGAACGGCACTCCACGCCAGATCACAGTATCTCTCGGAGTATCGAAACGCTTCACCGTCGAACACATCGAGGAACTATATGCCGGCATACGTCTGGCCTGCGAGATCTATGGTGTGGACCTGATCGGAGGTGACACATCAGCCTCTCATCAGGGACTGGTCATCTCGATCACATGTATCGGCGACGCTCCCGAAGACAAAGTCGTATACCGCAACGGAGCACACGACACTGACCTTATCTGCGTCAGCGGTGACCTCGGGGCCGCATACATGGGACTCCAGTTGCTCGAACGCGAGAAAATCGCATCAGCCGGCCAAAAGGACTTTGTGCCCGAGTTCGGCGGAAAAGAGTATATCATCGAACGCCAGCTCAAGCCCGAAGCCCGCAAAGACATCGTGGCCGAATTGGCAAAAGCGGGCATCAAACCGACTTCGATGATGGATGTCAGCGACGGTCTGTCGTCGGAACTCATCCATATATGCAAACAGAGCGGTTGCGGTTGTCGCATCTACGAAGACCGCATACCCATCGACTACCAGACGGCAATGATGGCCGAAGAGCTCAACATGAACCTCGTGACGGCCGCGCTCAACGGAGGCGAGGACTACGAACTACTGTTCACAGTGCCTCTGACCGACCATGACAAGGTGCAGCAACTGCCCGGTGTGAAAGTCATCGGCTACATCACCAAACCCGACCTCGGGTGCGCCATGATCACCCGCGACGGCAACGAGATCACCCTTCGAGCCCA
>CAXHOY010000012.1:23413-105859 GCA_964018265.1 uncultured Muribaculaceae bacterium | reverse complement strand
GCTCATGGTGGCTGCTGTGGTAATTACTCTCAGGAAACTCACTTCCGTTAACAATAGTTTTTAAACAAGCTCTAATAATCTTTTTAGAGATTCCCACTTTTTACTTGACAATCGTCTTGGTCGAGCAACTATAGTCCGCTCCATGGACGTTCACAATGTAGACTCCCTGACACAGAGCAATCTGAATGTTATCAGCCTCAGCCCTGCAGCCAAAACACTTGCGTCCGTCGATTGAATAAATTGTCACATGGTCTCCGGTGCTAAGCCCAGAAATGATGCATGCACCGTTTTCCACCTCAATTCTAACCCTTTCTGCATCTGCCTCAATGGCTGAAAGGCCTGCTCCGGAGTCCCACGTGAGATAGGTCGAGTTGATATATTCTCCGGGGTTCATAAGAGCAGACTTCCAGTATTCACCATCTATAAAAGAATAGGACATAATGGCCATCAACCTCGAATTTTCCACGTCAACGTCCGAGGTGTTTATGTAAGCCTTGAGATAAACCGATGTCTCTTCTCCCGGGGCAAGTGTATCCTTGCCGAAGACAAAATCAGTGCCGAAGCCGATTGTCTCTGCATCGGGAGACGATGCGAAATACATGCTCGGATAGATGCTCTCACCGGAGAGTTTGAAACCGGTGTTGGTTTTCACATTGAAAGTAATCGGGAAATATGAGCCCGCAGTCACCGGTTTTCCGTTATTGATCACCATGGGTGACGAGAGGTGCAGGTCATACTCCGGTATGTCTTCGACTACAGTAAACATGCCTCGATTGTTCGGAGAGTCAATATAGACCCACTCATCATTCAATTTGTATTTCAAATAGAAATCATATGTTCCGGGAGTTTTCCATGTCAAATCCGCGAAATCCCAAAGGATGAATGAAGCCTGAGAGCCTGTACTCATGTCGGAAGCGAGAATTTCCCTTAGCAGGAATTCGGGTTCATTGCTGTCGCGTTTCCGAGCCCAAAACTGAATGGCTTGATTTCCATCATACCACCAGCTCCAGCTCCACGGCGCTATGTAGCTTAATTCATAGCCTACCCACGTCCTGATGTTGGGGACTTCGTCAGGGTTCAGCAGTAGTCGGTCAGTAAGCACAAATGGATGTTCGTCGGGGAAATCGGTAATTTCAATATATACCGGCTCATCCATTTTAACAAGTTCACGGTTATAGACAAATGCGACACGGTGCTTGCCTGCCGACAGGTTTACAAAACTATTGTTGGACCTCGCCTTGAAATCTCCGGTCGATGAAGAACCCTGATAAATCATATTTATATCAATAGATCCCAGCAGCTGTGCGTCGGAAGGCAGTTCGTCCAACACTTCATCACATCCATCCGGAAGCATATACATCTCAAAGCCACCACTGATTGTGACATTGCCGGTGTTGCGGAATGTCGCCTTTATCCGGAATGATTTGCTTTGTTCGCGGTTGTAGATTGGGGCCAGTTGCTCGAGGCTTACAAATTCTATACTGCAATCATCATACCCCTTGACTTTGTCGGGGAAATAGAGTTTGCCGTCATGTTTGCGAACAGGATAATAAGGGTCTGACGCGAAGTAGATATCATACTGATAGTCATCCGATGTCCAGGGAGTAAAACTGATATAGTATTCTCCGTCAGGAACGTCAGCCAAATCAATCGACAAACCGCCATCAGTGCTGTAATACTTGGGTCGTAACGTACCGAGTCTCCCGCGTTCGATCTCATTGCCGATTAGTTTTTTATCCTTGTCAAACAAGGACCAACTGACATAAGCGGGATTTGTGACATAAAGAAATTCGCGGTTTGTGAAGTTTGCATAGTCAAAGCACAGATAGAACATATTACCCTCACAACTGCCATCTTCAGCCGTCTCCGAACCATTGCGGATATTGTAGATATACAATACGCCTGGATAGTTGGAATTGTCAGTGTCGGCCTCTCCCGGATGGATATTAATCACCATGCTTTGGTCTCGATTATATGATCCGGAGCCGCCACCCGTACCAATCTCTGATGGATTGAGAGCGCTGATATCGAAATAGCCGTCGGCGCTGCCTCCCCAACCCCAATTTATATGTACAAATCCGTCACCATCGATGCCGTCTATCACGAATTCATGACCGCCCTCCGAACTGATTCCGGAATAAATCACGGGCCATCCTTTTGTCAGGTTATCCTGAATCATCGCCATCCACTCGGATGTCGAATAGTATGTCCGGAACAGCATCTGCATATCCTTGGAGTAGTTGAAATGGCGGAATAATGATGGTAGAATATCCGCTTCCTGCGCACCTGACTCTGAGACATTGTAATTCATCGACACAGCCGCACCGATATCGCGCATCAAACGGGCCACAGCCGCAGCCTGCTCGTCGGTATACTGGGTCATTTCGTAATTATCAATCATTTTGTTCCACTCATAGACATTGTTCAGGTCGTAATCCGACACTTTTCCCCTGCCGCGATCCGGAAAATCATGCACTTTCATGACCTGGGCGATAGCTGTGGCCACGCAACCGGTAGGACACCTCACATATCCTCCGCCATAAATTTGATATTCATCACATAAATTGTTATACGGCTCTCTCTGATTCCATTGCGTCTTCATGATTGGCGAAACAGCCACCGGAACAAAATCCGTTTCGGCTTTCGCTTGCCCGGAGGCCATAGCTCTCTCATAACTCTCAAGAAACCAAACAAGCTGGGGCGGCATATTTTCTGCGCCCAATTTCGCGGACAGAGAATATCCGACAATGGGTTGCCAACTATCATCAGCTGCAACAATGACAAATCCCTTGTCTGAAACATTCTCAAAAAGATAATAGGCCGGGGTTGCATCCTGCAGTTCAGGGCCGGCCACAGTCTGTCGGTCATTTACTACGCGCCGATTAATACTCCGGCATGAAACTTCGCCTTTGTCCCCATAGTTTTTTGAACTGAAGAATTCCCTGGCTATAGTTGCCGCCTCATCGGACGAAATAGTTTTTGCCGAAATCAATTGCGGCTGCAACAATGCGACGACCAATAAGACCTTATGGACAATAGTCATCACGTTAAGCCTCAAGGACAATTGCCGACCGGTGTAGTTTAATAGTGGAAACATAGCTTCAGAGTGTTGTTTCATGTTCGGCAACGAACCCTCACGATGCCTGATTACGGATTGATTTATAGCGAAATTTGAGGGTTGAACTTATTATCCGCTCCGGCTGCAGAACGGCAATAAAGCCAAATAAACGCTTCATTTCAAGACAGTCTCCCGCCGCATAGCCAACATCATACCTCAGTTCACGGGATACCTTTGCAAAGATATATAATATTCACACAAATTGCAAATTACATCTTTCTCACCGATATGTTGCTTGCCAAAGATGGAGACTTCTTCATAACGGATTGGCTGCGCAACCGTGACACGCTTGAGTTTATCGGCATATGGGAGAAAGTATATAATCCAGATTTTAATTATGGCGCAATTCGCCATAATTAGAAATCAGTCCGGCCTCAACGGTTTCAAGGAGTTTGTCGCAACAACGACCGAAAACTTTTGAAATAAACCTCACACTTTAAAATAGGCTAACATGCTGATATGTCAATTTTTTGATATATCTTTACACCTGAAATAAAACGCTTATCCACAAATGGCAAAAATAACGGTTCAAAATACTCCAATCACAGTTCTCAACATCGAGGAGCAGGACTATATCTCTCTTACTGACATGGCTACCGCCAAAGATGGAGACAGTAGGGCGGCGGATGTTATCAAGAATTGGATAAGAAATAGATATACTATTGAGTTCCTTGGCACATGGGAGCTTATCCACAATCCTAATTTCAAAGTGGTCGAATTTGACCACTTTAGAATGAGTGCAGGTTTGCCATCTTTTGTATTGAGTGCGTCGGAATGGATAGAGAGAACCGGCGCAATAGGATTGGTAGTCAAGAAAGGGCGTTACGGAGGCACTTATGCCCACAAGGATATCGCATTTGAATTTGGATCTGCAATAAGTGTGCCGTTCAAACTCTATCTGATAGAGGAATTCCAACGGTTGAAAGCCGAGGAACAGCGGTTGATCGGGTGGTCGGCGAAACGTGAGTTGTCGAAAATCAACTACCGCATACACACCGATGCCATAAAGCAGAACCTTATTCCGGCCCAAGTCACAAAAGCTCAGGCAAGCACCATCTATGCCAATGAAGCCGATGTGTTGAATGTGGCTATGTTCGGCATGACCGCAAAGCAATGGCGTGAGGCTAACCCGGATTTGAAAGGCAATATCCGCGACTATGCCTCGGTCAACGAACTTATATGCCTGTCCAACATGGAAAGCCTAAATGCGGTATTCATCGAGCAGGGAATGCCACAACCTGAACGGCTTATCAAACTCAACCAAATAGCCATCCACCAGATGAGCGTGCTGGAAAGCGGAGACAACGACCGAAAACTTTTGAAATAAACCTCACGACAACAAAGTATGTCAGGCCGATATAAGAAAAGAGGACTCTCGCTGTGAGAATCCTCTTTCCAGTACCCGGACCCGGGATCGAACCGGGATGGGTCGCCCCACCGGTGTTTGAGACCGGCGCGTCTACCGATTCCGCCATCCGGGCGATAGCATCGGCAAAGTTAGTGTTTTTTTTCGAATTCCGCAAATGAATGTTCCATCCGGCTATTCGATAAGCAAGAACTCATTGTCTATAAAATGTGTTAAATAGAACAGAGTTAATTTCTTTTTGCGTAAGTTTGTGAAAATTTGTCATATAATCCATCAGCATAACCACACCACCATGAAGTCTAAAGATAACAAGCCGACGGCAAAATCCACAAAAAAAACGAGTGTCACGTCAAACCGACGCCGCAAGACCTCGCCCAGACTCGCCATTGTCAAAAACGACCCATGGCTCGAACCTTACAGCGAAGCTATCGAAGGGCGACATAATGACGCGATCAAAAAGCAGGCAGAGCTGACGACCGGCTCTGGAAATCTTGTAGACTTCGCCAACGCCCACCGCTATTTCGGCATGCACCGCAATGGCGATGGAACGTGGACTTTCCGCGAATGGGCGCCAAACGCCACATCAATCACCTTGATCGGAGACTTCTCGCGTTGGCGCGAAGAGGCGATGTACTCGCTCAAACGCATCGGCAACGGAGTTTGGGAAGTGAACTTGCCGGCAACAGCAGTCCACCATGGCGACCACTACAAGATGCTCGTGCGTTGGGACGGCGGCGAGGGACAACGTATCCCCGCCTACGCCACAAGAGTAGTCCAGGACCGCGACACGGCGATTTTTTCGGCCCAGGTATGGGAACCTGATGAAAGTTATCAATGGCGCACAAACGAGTTTACTCCCGACACCAAGCCTCTGCTTATCTATGAGTGCCACATAGGCATGGCACAAGAGCGCGAAGGAGTCGGCACATACAACGAATTCCGCGAAAATGTGCTTCCTCGCATCGCTGCCGACGGCTATAACGCCATCCAGATAATGGCCATCCAGGAACATCCTTATTACGGCTCTTTCGGCTATCATGTGTCCAGTTTCTTTGCCGCCTCAAGCCGCTTCGGCACACCCGAGGATCTCAAGGCTCTGATTGATGCGGCCCACGCTGAAGGCATCGCTGTCATAATGGATATCGTGCACAGCCACGCGGTGAAAAACGAAGTCGAAGGTCTCGGGCGCCTCGACGGCAGCTATGACCTGTATTTCTATGGAGACGGACGCCGTGAACACCCGGCGTGGGACTCGCTGTGTTTCGACTACGGCAAGAACGAAGTGCTCCATTTCCTGTTGTCCAACTGCAAATACTGGATGGAAGAGTATCACTTCGACGGCTTCCGCTTCGACGGTGTGACATCCATGCTCTACTACAACCATGGACTGGGACAGGCCTTCGGAGGATATGGCGACTATTACAACGGATCACAGGACACCAATGCCATCACCTATCTCACTCTTGCCAATGAGCTGATCCACACCATCAATCCTCATGCCATCACAATAGCCGAGGAGATGAGCGGCATGCCCGGTCTGGCATTGCCATTCAAAGATGGTGGCATCGGTTTCGACTACCGCATGGCCATGGGCATACCCGACTACTGGATCAAGACACTAAAAGAGAAAAAAGACGAGGATTGGCATCCGACATCGATATTCTGGGAGCTCACCAACCGCCGTGCCGACGAAAAGACAATCAGCTATGTCGAGAGTCACGACCAGGCGTTGGTCGGTGACAAGACTGTGATATTCCGCCTGATAGACAAAGAGATGTACTGGCATATGGCCAAAGACGACAACAATATGACCGTCGACCGCGGCATGGCTCTCCACAAGATGATAAGACTTGTGACCATAGCCACTATCAACGGCGGCTACCTCAACTTCATGGGCAATGAATTCGGCCATCCGGAGTGGATTGATTTTCCCCGCGAAGGCAATGGCTGGAGCTACAAATATGCGCGCCGTCAATGGGATCTTGTCGACAGGGAAGACCTGAAATATCAATATCTCAACGATTTTGACAATGCGATGGTTGAGCTTGTCAGCTCCGTTTATAATTTCCAAGCCCTGGAGTTGCGCAAACTGTGGGAAAAAGACGACGACCAGGTGCTGGCCTTCATGCGAGGCGATCTCGTGTTCGTGTTCAACTTCAACCCCTTCAAGTCATTTGACGGCTATGGCATACTCGCACCCGGCGGAGGATATGAAACTGTGTTGAGCACCGACAGCAAGGCATTCGGAGGATATGGCAATATCGATGAAAGCGTCGAGCATCTGACGGTTTCAGACCCGCTCTACAGCCCTCACGGAGTCGAATGGCTGAAGCTCTATCTGCCCGCCCGTTCGGCCATGGTGCTCCGCAAGCGCAAAGCGGCTCCTACGCGCAAAAAGGCTGTCAGAAAGTGATGTCAAACCGCTGCCGCGGCAACTTAGCCGCGGCAACAATTACGGTCATGCCACGGGCGTTGTCAAAACGCATGCCGTGTGTAATGCCGTTCCACACGTTGTCGCAGACCAGCCGGTCGCTGTCATCCTTATCGGCAAACACACATACAGCCTCGGTCCGGGGTCTGAATTCATGTCCGCCACACGCCACGATGACAAGGTCGGCATCGCCCGGCGATGCGTCCATCGTGGCTTTAGGCACAGCAAGAGCGACCACCCGGCGCAAAACCTCCTCGTCGCGACCACACAAAAAGGCCACCGACGACGGATTGAAACGCACGGCGATGCGGAATATCTGTTTGAGCCTACGCGCAGTTATAGCACCATCGGATCTTACACCTCCTGACAACATCGCATCGATGCTGTCGTAGGCATAATATGGCAAAGTCTGCCGCAACGTCTCGGTGACAAAGCTGTAGGCAAAAGGAGAGTGCACTCCGAACCCCCGGCCTCGACGCCAACGTTTATAATGGCTTATGAGATGAGGCCACATCGTCTCGACGAAATAAACAGCCCTGCAAGACAGAGCATATAGATCAGCGAGACGCATCCATATGCGACCGCCGAAGTGGTATGGACTGACTGCGGATCGAAAGTCATCACTATCTCATGATGGCCGGCCGGAACCGCGAGCGCTCGAAGCAGATAGTTGACACGGGCGAGTTCGACAGGCTGCCCGTCGATTGTCGCATGCCATCCCCACGGGAAATATACCTCAGAGAATACACCAACTCCGCCATTGGCGGTGGTGGCATCGTAAGTAAGACTATTGGGCGAATATGACACCAGTCTTATCGAGTCGCCCGGTGTGAGCGACGGGACTTCAGATCCAAGCACTTCGGCAAACCTGCGGTCTGCGACAGCACGTCGAGCCGGATCGATGGCTCCGAGAGCTTCCATCTCGGCATCAGCGCCATCAACATAATCGACACCTTCGACAAACCAAGCGTTGCCGAGAGCATTGTCATTATAGGCCAACGGGTAGTCCTTGTCTCCGGTTATGATATAACGGGTGTTGAGCATGTCGAGCACACGGTAGTTGGCCGCAGCCTCGCGAATAGCAGGTTGATACTGAGCCACGACGCTATCCTCACGCAATTCAGGATAGTAGCCAAGGGCGAGCACCGGTCGCAGACGGCGCTGTATCAGATCCTCATAGCGGTTGAGTTTGGCCGCATGATTGCCCCCGACCATCTTATGGAAATATGAGCGGTCCGGCAAATCAAAACCCGGAATGTCGAGCACTCTGAACGACGGGTCCGCATCAGCCAAGATTGTCCTGTCGATATCGTCAGCCGCTATATCAAGAGGCTGAGCATCGACAGCCGGTGCGAAACTCGAATGGGAAATGTATCTTTTGTCAACGCCATACATGTCAACCAACACAAGAGCGGCAATGACAATGACGCCGGCAGCAGGCTTCATTGTTCGTTTGCAGCAGAAGACCATGGCCACCAGTCCGAGGGCAATGAATATCAGCGAACGCAAGCCATCGGCTTTAACCATGCCGTATCTCAGGCTTTCGATAGCCGAAACGTTTGCCGGATTGGAAAGCGAATACTGATACATCTGGGCGTCAGTCTGAGCGCGGTCGAGGCCATATTGCTGAGCCATCGACTGGATCTGAGCCTGAATGTTCTGAACGACATTATAGTCAGAACCTGTTATAGCATCACCGAAAAACGACGGGAAAAGCATAGCCACAAGACACACCAGAGCCGAAAATCCGAACGACAGATAAAGCGGTTTTCTGTATATCCGCAGTGCATCGGGTGTCGTGAACAGCTGATGGAGCGCCATGACAGCGAGCAAGGGCATCGTGAATTCGGCAATCACGAGAATGCTCTCGACAGCCCTGAACTTATTGTAGAGCGGGAAATGATAGATCATCAGATCTGTCAGAGTCTCGAAATTGCGGCCGAGAGCAAGCAACAGCGAGAGGACAGTCATGACCAGAAGCGCCCATTTGAGAGGCCCGCGCACAATGAAACAGCCCAATAGGAAAAGCGCGAAAATCAATGCACCGACATATACCGGACCGTTAGTACCCTCCGAATCGTTGAAATATTGGCTCAGATAAGGCAGCATCGCACCGGCAGAACTGTTAGAAAGAGCCGCAGCCTCGGGAAGTTTATCAAGCCCGAGATATTCCATGCGTCCGTTTTCAGGACGCGCCGATGCCCCACCCTTGATGTTAGGCACAAGCAAAGAGAATGACTCCGCGCGACCATAGCTCCAACCGACAATCTGATCATAGGGCATTCCTCCGGTGGCTTTGGGCGCATCGACATCAGCGTCAGCCACCGCGGGAGGTGTCAGTTCCGACTGTGCGCGCTTTGTCTCCTTGGCATATTCATAGGTGTTGTAGATGCTCGGGAGATTTGCCCCCACAGCCAGGAGTCCGGCCACAAGCGAGACCACTGTCGCTATACACCAGCGGCGCATCTGACGCTCGCGGCGTGCCTCGATGAGCCACGCGATGACCATGGCCAACATCACGAAGAAGAAATAGTAGGACATCTGTGGATGATTGGCGTTGAGCTGCATCATTGCAAACAACGACAGCAAAGCCGCCCCGCAGACATATCTGCCACGATAGACCAACATAAGGCCGGCTATAGTCGGCGGTATATAGGCAAGAGTCACAAATTTCCAGATATGTCCGGCTCCGATTATGATGATGAAATAAGTGGAGAACCCCCAGGCTATGGAGCCGAGCAGAGCATAATACCATCTCATTTTCATCACAAACATCAATATCAGGAAGCCGAACATCATCATAAACAACAGATTTGATGGTGCCGGCAAACCTAATCCGTAGACAACGTCAAGCCATGTGAACAATGAGTTTGACGGATATGACGGTGAGATCTGAAACGTCGGCATGCCACCGAAGAGCGAGTTTGTCCAAAGAGCCTTCTCTCCGGTAGCCGCTTCAAAGGTTTTTGCTTCCTGACCGTTGGCTATGCCCTGACGTATGTCTGATTGCTGGAGCGACGCCCCGTCGGACGCATCAGGATAGAAGAATGCAATTGATATGACTGCCAGAACAGCCACAGATAAAAAAAATCCCCAGACCTGAGGGTCTTTGAGTCGCGTGATAAGTTTATTCATTAATAGATTGTTAGTAGCGTGAGTGGTTAAGAAGCTTTTTTATGTTTAACGTTTCAGAGTGCGATTCTGTCACTTTGTGAAGACGAAATATTCGCCCGGGGCGAGACTGCCCGGAAGCGAGTCTACGCTTTGGCCGTTCATAGCATCGACAAAGCCTCCGGCTTCAGGTCTCTCTTTTTTAAAGTCAAGCACCGCAGGCTTGCTGCCAAGATTGACCCCGACCAGAGTGCGGCTCTCGCCGACAGCACGGCTGAACACAAACACATCCTCATCAGTGGCCGGATAGACGACAAGTTTACCACCATTTTCACCGGCGGCAAGTTCCGGACGGCTATGCTTCAGATTGTTGAGTCCGGTGTAAAAGGCTGTATATCCGTTGTCGGTGTTCCAATCGGGAGCATCATCTTTTTCGAAGAACTCAAACGCACGGTTCATGCCCACTTCCTGACCGGTATAAATCAGCGGCATGCCAGGAAGGGTGTAAGTCAACACGGCGAATGCGGGCACCAGTTGGCCCAGACGGTCAAACTCGGTGCCTTCCCATGAGTTGTAGTCGTGGTTGGTGATCATGTTCATCATGTAGCTATCGACCGGATAAGCCAGCGCCTGATCGGCAAACAACGAGTCTATAGCCATAGCATGAGTCTCCGCAAATTTATTTGGTTCGGTCTGTCCCGGAGCTATAAAGCCATATTGTCCGGCTGTCGCGGCGATGGCACTGAACACATTTGAGAGCGGCCAGTTGTAGGACATGTCAAATGCCTCGCGGTTAAGTTCGGGCATGGCCGCCTCTGCGAGCATGAAAATGTCGGACTTGACACTTTCAAGCGCCGGACGCGCTTCGTTCCAGAAATCCACAGGCACATTGCCGGCCACATCACAACGGAAGCCATCGATGTCGGTCTCACGGAGCCAGAACTGCATGGCATCGATCATCGCAGCCCGCGTGTCGGGTTTGGAGTAATCAAGCTTGAAGACATCTGTCCAGTCATATGGACCGAACATCTCACCTTTCTCGTCGAGTTCATAACGCTCAGGATGGTCTGAGACCCATGCGTTGTCACAACCGGTGTGATTCGGCACCCAGTCGATGATCACCTTCATGCCGGCAGCATGTGCAGAGTCAACCACGGCCTTGAAATCGTCGATTGTGCCAAATTCCGGGTTGACAGCCTTATAATCCTTGACAGCATAATAGCTGCCGAGCGTCCCCTTGCGGTTAAGTTCCGAAATCGGATGTATCGGCATAAACCAAAGTATGTCGACTCCGAGTTCACGGAGTCTCGGTATATGGTTCGCGAAGGCCCTGAAAGAGCCTTCGCGAGTATATTGGCGTGTATTTACTTCATATATGACCGCATTTCTCGTCCATGCGGGATGATTGACCGAAGTGGTGTCATTGTTGACCGCACTTTCTTTTTGAGAACCCGAAGAGCAACCAAACAATGTGGTCACACCCGCGAGGAGAGAAAAAAGGAGTTTTTTCATCGTTATAGCTTTACTGGTAATGATGTCACCGCGCACACGCAGTGTATGGGGAGAGACACGGTCGGAAATAACCTGGACATGCCCTCCGGCAAGTCATATAATCTTACTTCTCGTAATGGATGGGGATTACGCGGTCGATTGATTTGTCGAGCGAAATCAGGGTCTCAGTGCCGGTGACACCCTCGATCATCTGGATCTTGTTGTTGAGAAGGTCCATCAGATGCTCATTGTCGCGGGCATATAGCTTGACAAGCATTGTGTAGGGGCCGGTTGTAAAATGGCACTCGACTACCTCGGGGATTTTTTCAAATTCGGGAACGACATCACGATACATGGCACCTCGTTCGAGGTTGACGCCGACATATGTGCACGTCGCATAACCGAGCACTTTAGGGTTGACGGTATAGCCGGAGCCGGTAATGACTTTCAGGTCAATAAGACGCTGAATGCGCTGATGTATCGCTGCTCGCGAAACTCCGCATTCAACAGCCACGTCTTTCGACGGGATGCGTGCGTTGCGCATAATAATTTCAAGAATTCTACGATCCAGATTGTCTATCTTTTCCATATTCTGATAATGCTTGATGTCTTTAATAATGCTTTGTCTAAAAATTACTTATCTGCAAATGTACGGATTTTGTGATAATTACACCAAAAAATAAGCGCATTTTTA
Source organism: uncultured Muribaculaceae bacterium (assembly GCA_964018265.1). GTDB lineage: Bacteria > Bacteroidota > Bacteroidia > Bacteroidales > Muribaculaceae > CAG-873. The sequence continues at coordinate 93,648 of CAXHOY010000012.1, read as the reverse complement.
TAATTATTTATAACAAAACACAGAAAATATTGTCAAACTGCCATCCGGCACCCGTAAGATTTCTTTTCCGCCCGACAAACAAACCGGGGAGTTTATAGATTTGCGACTTTGCCCGCTATAATGATGGATCCCGTTTTGGAATTACAAACGAAATAAATAAACGGACGGTCTAATTTGAAATCTACACAGTTTGCCGCCGGATTATTTTCTCCGCCTGAAGTGATAGTGATATTGACCGACGCACTCGCAGCCGACGATCCTTCCTCATCAATATTCACAATAGTTTTATTGAGTATACGGAACTCTCTATTTAACTCTCCATTTTGGCCGACCAACTCTTTAAACCCCTGAGTTTTAAGATTCAAACCCATTTCCTTGAAATAATCCTCACAGAATAATTCGGTAGAAATGCTGAATTTTGGCAGACTTAAACCGACTTGAGTTATGTCAACTGTAATATTATCGGGCCAAGTCAAACTATTTGCACTTGACAGATATGATGCTTCAAATGACTGCAGGAACTCATTAATGCTGCTCTTCTTATCCGGTAAAGCGATAACTAAATTATACGAATTTCCGGCATATGGCAAATATACCCATTCGCCTAAATCACTTTTACAATATGTCAACTCATCAGACATATTCATAAAATCGACTTCACTCTGCTTGTCTGTGCCAAAGAAAGTGGCTTTATGAGTATAATCTTTATTGAATCGGTTTTGCCAGCCACCGTTGAAATAGAGGGCGTTTAAAGCTATGAATTCCGATTCACGAATCATACGGTAGGTAACTAATTCATTTATCAATCCGCGAGTCTTTGTGTCAACCCAAAGATTGATCGTATCGGCAGCCTGAAGCAAATCGAAATCAAGAGGATGGACGTCAGCATAATATTTTTCGTTCATTTGCCTGATGAAATTATTGGTCGGAGAAAGATACGGCGCATGCCATATTGAATTGGCAATGGACATATCGCATAGGTGGCTTTCGTCAGGCAGATACATCATTAGTTTGTTGCAAAGCGTGTTTAATGATGACACATTATCACATCCCATAGCATTACATACGCTTTTTGCATAGTCGTCATCACATGCATTTGCCATCATTGTAAGCAAAAAGCCTGTACTGACAGGGGATACAGCAACATTGCCATTCATCTGTTTGCATACGATATCAAAAAAACGCAGTCCAAATTTATTAAAGGATAAATTAGCATCGACTTCGTTTGTCTCCAACTCAATATCAGGAGATGTTTTCGCCTCAACAACTGAAAGCTGAGTGTTATGCTGTGACTGTTCCGGAGCGGTTAATTCGTTTTGCACTGAATCTGTACAAGCAGACAGGATAATCGCCAACAGAATCAGGCCAGTCATGATGTTGTTATTTATTTTCATAACAAAGTGATTAAAAGAATATCAATATTAAGCACTTAAAGTTAAGGGCTTTAATATCAAATACATAATTTTTAATAGTTAAAAATATTTAAACCAAAAAGTTTTCACCCTCCATTTTGCACTGTACCAATAATCAACAACCTAAAATCTATCCCCAAGGCTACATCCGACCGAGATGCAGAGACAGAAATGCGGCTGTTTGAGGTGAAGTCCGCGAAAATAACCCGGCAGTTGCGGGAATTGTAAAAAATTTGGTTATCTTTGCGATATAATGATTTTAACACAATTCTAATCCATTTCAAGATATGAGCTCATCTCACAATACATTTGCAGCCCACTGCTACGACATTTTCGAAACATCGACCCTCGACTACCACAAGACCGACCATGTCGACGCAGTGTCGCCCAATCCTTATGACGACGCTTCGGCAATAGAGCACACCCTATATGCCAAGAACTGGATTGACGCTGTGCAATGGCATCTCGAGGACATCATCCGCGATCCGGAGATTGATCCTGTCGAGGCTCTGGCACTGAAGCGCCGCATCGACCGTTCGAACCAGGACCGCACGGATATGGTCGAGGAGTTTGACACCTATTTCCGCGACAAATATAAGGACGTCAAGGTGCTCGACGGAGCGACAATCAACACCGAGAGTCCGGCCTGGGCTCTTGACCGTCTGTCGATACTCGCGCTCAAGATCTACCACATGCAGGCCGAGGTCGACCGTCAGGACGCATCTGACGCTCACAAGGCAAAATGCGCAGCCAAGCTTGCAGTGCTGCTGGAACAGCGCAGCGACCTTATTTCGGCCATCGACGCCCTGCTTGACGACATCGCGGCAGGCCGCAAGTATATGAAGGTCTACCGTCAGATGAAGATGTATAACGACGCCGACACCAATCCGGTGCTCTATGGGTCGAAATAGTCCGAGCACAGGCAACGACCGCGGTCTCATCAGTGTCGTCGTGGCGCGTTTCTCGGCCATAGGCGACGTCGCCATGTCTGTGCCCGTGATCTACAGCGCATGTGCGAGTTATCCCGACATCCAATTCATTTTTGTGACCCGTCGCACTATGGCAGACATTTTTGTCAACCGGCCGTCCAACCTCACTGTTGTAGGCGTCGATCTCAAGAGCGACTACACGGGGGCAAAAGGGATGTATCGTCTGGTCAGCGAGCTTGCCCGCGACTATAATGCCGACATCTTCCTTGACATCCACAATGTGCTCCGCACACGCATGATGCGATTGTTCTGGGGGCTTCGCGGTGTAAGGTCTTTTGTCATCGACAAAGGCAAGTCGCGCAAACAGGCACTCACCCGCCGCTACCGCAAGCGCATGCTGCCATTGATATCGCAACGCGCCCGCTACCGCGAAGTCTTCTTCAAGGCAGGCTTGCCGGTCAGCGACAGTTTCAAGGGACTGTTCGGCGGACATGCCAAGGCCTCGACCGAGAGTTTCTCGGCCATCACCGCTCCAAAACAGCCTGGAGAGAAGTGGGTCGGCATAGCACCTTTCGCGGCCCATGCCGGCAAGATATATCCGCCTGAACTGATGGAGAAGACACTGAAGCTGCTCAGCGGGCAATGTCAGTCAGTGCGCTACTTCTTCTTCGGAGGCGGAGGCAAGGAGCGCGAGATCGTGGAGGGCTGGGCGTCGCAGTTCGGCTCTTCGGTTTCACTTGCCGGCAAACGTTATGGCTTTGCCACCGAACTCGCGCTGATCAACCATCTCGACGCCATGGTGACGATGGACTCGGCCAACATGCATCTTGCAACGATAGCATCGACACCGACCGTCAGCATCTGGGGCGCGACTCACCCCTACTGCGGCTTCAAGGGATGGCATCAGAGCGACAACGACATCGTACAGCTTCCGATGACCTGCCGTCCTTGCTCGGTGTTCGGCAACAAAGCCTGCCATCGCAACGACTATATGTGTCTCCAAGGCATAGGCCCGGAAACTGTGGTGAAAAAGATATTGGAAAAGCTATCAAACGACAGAAACTAAGACCCAATTACGGCGCTTTTCCCACCGCTCATAAGTCACGTAGCTCGCTACGATCCTTCTTCACGATGAAAAAATCACTCGTAATTGACCCTCAATCTTAACACGAGTTAAATTCAAACACGCTCTAAGAAATGTCCAACGAAGATTTCGACATACGCAACAACGCTTCGCCTTCGGCCGGAGAACGTGATTTCGAACGCGCCCTGAGACCGGGATCGTTCGAATCGTTTAACGGACAGGACAAGATAATTGAAAACCTGCGTATCTTTGTCCACGCCGCCCGCATGCGCGGCGAAGCCCTCGACCATATCCTGCTGTTCGGACCTCCCGGTCTCGGAAAAACCACGCTTGCAGGCATAGTGGCCAACGAACTTGGGGTCGGGCTGAAAGTGACATCAGGTCCCGTGCTCGACAAACCGGGCGATCTGGCAGGCATACTGACCTCCCTCGAAGAAAACGACGTGCTGTTTATCGACGAAATCCACCGTCTGAGTCCGGTCGTGGAGGAATACCTCTATTCGGCCATGGAAGACTACAGGATTGACATCATGATCGATAAAGGCCCCGGAGCGCGAAGTGTGCAGCTGACACTCAGTCCTTTCACCCTCGTAGGAGCCACTACGCGCAGCGGCCTGCTGACGTCGCCACTAAGAGCCCGATTCGGCATCAACTGCCATCTCGAATATTATGACCACGAGGTGCTTCGCCGCATAATAAGCCGCTCGGCATCTCTGCTCGATGTCGGCATCACCACCGAGGCCGCCACCGAAATAGCGCTGCGCAGCCGAGGCACACCGCGTATAGCCAACGCTCTGCTACGACGAGTGCGCGACTTTGCGCAGGTGAAGGGCAACGGCACCATCGACCTTGCCATAGCCAGATATGCCCTCGAAGCTCTAAACATCGACCGTTATGGACTCGATGAAATCGACAATAAGATATTGCTGACGATCATTACCAAATTCAAGGGTGGACCCGTCGGACTGTCGACCATCGCCACCGCTTTAGGCGAAGATCCGGGAACAATCGAGGAAGTCTATGAACCCTATCTCATAAAAGAGGGTTTTATAAAACGGACACCCCGCGGCCGAGAAGTGACCGACCTGGCCTACTCCCACCTCGGCCAATCGCGGCTCGCCGACAGCGCGGGACTGTTTGACTGACAGCAATAGTCATGGCTCACAATCAAAACATCATCACATCAATGAACAACAGCATACAGATCTACTGCAAAAACATCGACCGCTATATCGACGTCGAAGGAGGCGAAACCCTCAGCTCTCTAAGCCACAGGCTCGGCGACAGCCTCGGCTTCACCCCGATCTGCGCCCATGTCAACAACCGCAACCGGGCGATGTCGTTTAAACTCTACAATCCCAAGCAGGTCGAATTTCTCTCCAAAAGCTCTCCGTCAGGCATGAGAGTCTACATACGTTCGCTGTGCATGATGCTCTACAGGGCTGTCGAAACCGTGTGTCCCGGCACAAAAATACGCATCGAGCACTCTATCTCCAACGGCCATTACTGCCGCCTGATCGGAACCGAGGTGACAGAGAGCTTGATTGACCGTATACGCACCGAGATGCGCCGTCTGGCTGACGCAGATCTGCCTATGGTCAGACAGGAATGCCTCACCTCAGACGTAATCAAGATATTCAAGGCCCAGGGACTCGACGACAAGGTGTCGCTTCTTGAGACGACCCACGAACTGTATACCACCTACTACAGCCTCGACGGCATCTGTGACAGCTACTACGGGCCGCTCGCACCCTCGACAGGCCATCTGCAGGTCTTCGACATATGCCCCTACAAAGAGGGCTTTCTGCTATTGGGCTTTGATTCTGCCGACCCGGACTCCGTTCCGCTGCCCATCAGCCAGGAAAAGATGTATAGCGCTTTTACCGATTATCTCGCGTTTGACCGCATCATCGGTGTAAGCAACGTCGGAGGGCTCAACAAAGTCGTCGAGGACCGGAAAGCCGCTCAACTGATATATCTTGCCGAGGCTCTCCACGAAAAAGCCATATCACGCATCAGCGACGAAATCACACGCCGCTATCGTGCCGGCGGAGCCCGCGTCGTGCTGATCGCCGGTCCGTCGTCGTCAGGCAAGACCACCACAACAAAACGGCTTGGTGTGCAGCTGATGACCAATCTGCTCAAGCCCCAGCTGATATCTCTCGACAACTACTTTGTCAACCGTGAGTTCACCCCGCGCGACGAGACCGGAGACTATGACTACGAATCGCTCTACGCCCTCGACCTCGAGCAGTTCAATGCCGACCTCAATGCCATCATACGCGGTGAGGAAGTCGAGCTCCCATACTACAACTTCGAACTCGGCTGCCGCCAGTATCGCGGTGACCGCATCAAACTTGAAGAAGGGTCGCTGCTGCTCATCGAAGGCATCCACGGGCTGAATCCCGAACTCACAGCCCACATTGCCGAGGATATGAAATTCCGCATCTATGTATCAGCACTGACAACGGTGTCGATCGACGACCATAACTGGATACCGTCGACCGACAACCGCCTGCTGCGACGCATAATCCGTGACGCGAAATACCGCGGCACCACGCCCGAAGAGACCATACGCCGCTGGGCCAGCGTGCGACGGGGTGAGGAGAAATGGATCTTCCCTTATCAGGAAAACGCTGACGCAATGTTCAACTCATCGCTGCTCTTTGAGCTCGGCGTCATGAAAGATTACGGAGAAGAACTGCTGAGACGTGTTCCCGGCGATGTGGCCGAATATGCCGAAGCCTACCGCCTGCGCAAATTTCTCAGCTACTTCCAGTCGATCCCCATCCACAGCGTTCCGTCGACAAGTGTCATCAGAGAGTTTCTCGGAGGAAGCTCATTCAAATATTAGGCCATGACTCTCTCCCGTTTCACATCAAGAATCCTTTCAGTCACGGCTCTTCTGGTTGCCTGCGGTAGCATACACGCCGCCGACTACGAGACCACGGCAAGGAAAGCCCAACGCTTCTTTGACGACCGCGAATGGGCGAGCGCTCATGCCCTCTATGGCCTCATGCTCGACCAACGCCACGATGCCGACTCGGTCTATGTCAGAGCCATTGTGGCCTCATCGATGATGCACCGCGACCAACAGGCTTCCGCTCTGCTCTCCGACGCCATGAATGCCGGAGTGAGTTTCAGCCGCCTGATGGCCGGAGTCAAGGATGTATCCTTCGCGATCGGCGAACCTGCAGTCTATGAAGGCTTTCTCGAACTGTCGCAACGCGACTGCCCATGGCTGGCACGCGCCATAGACGACGAATTGCTAAACTATTACCTTTTCAGAAACGACGGACAGCATATCATCGTCTACGCCCGGAAGATGCTCGCCGGACTCCCCGACTCTGTCAGGTATCTTTCTGCACTCGGCAAAGGATATGCGTGCATCGGCGACTTCAAAAATGCCGTGGCGACATGGCTTAAGATCATTGAAATCTCGCCCGACGACTATGACACACTGCTGAAACTCGGCAACTATTTCAATCTCATCGACGAGCGCTCAGACGCGCTCTGCTATCTGAGCCGCGCCGAAGCCATCCGCCCCACCCCTTACGTGGCCAGACTCATCGAAAGCCTCAAAGCCAAGTCAGAATAACGACCGAAAAAAGCCTCAAACTACGTCCCCGGCCCATAAATGTCCAACCTCTCCGAGGTAGCTTTTTCAGAAAGCTCCTGCCTCCTCACGCAAGCTAAGTCTCCGACTTATCTCTGCATGAGGCTGATCAGGTGCTTCGTCACCGACGATGCTGTATGTAATAGGCAGATAGGCGCCCCGCTACGCGGAGCTATTGGGGGGGGGATTGGGTTGACGCACTGACCTATGGCTGCGCCTGCTGACGCGAGGCTTGCCATAGGCTAACTTCAGCACTCCGCTACGCGGAGCCAAGCGCTACGCGCAAATCCCATCCGACGAAGACTTCAGCCTTTTGACTTCTAACTTGCGTTTAGCTTTATGCCTTTTTGTTCTTCTGTCTTCCTGACTCAAGCCTGCGCGTTCACCGACGAAGACTTTAGCCTTTTGACTTCTTACTTTTGACTTGCGCTATGGCTCTATGTTCTTCTTACCTCATACTGACTTGGTCTGAAACTTAGGTCGCAGCTGGAGTGGAACATTGCCGCGAGAGCTCTTCATCGTCGCGAGACGATGCACCAGGCCAACCTCATGCAGAGATTGGTCGGAGACCAAGCCTGCGTGAGGACTGCGAATCATCCCACGCAAAACAACCTTGAAGAGGTTGAACCATACATCTCAACAGGAGAACATAATCAACAATCAATAAACAAAAAAAGTTAAAAACTTGCAAAACGATGTCAAAAAACATTATCTTAGCAACATAACCTTCAAACCAATCCCCCGCCATGGAGCCGAAGCTAAACAACATCCTATCTGTCAAAAACTTCGGGCACGACAACCGCAGTCATTGTTATATCCGCGACTGGCAGGGCAATATACGCAACGACCGGGATTATTACCCTTATGGACTCCCGACTTCCGTCTCATCGATACCCGAGAGCGACAGCTACGGTTTCAGCGGCAAGGAATTCGAACAATTCCGAGGGCTTAACCTCTACGACTTCGAGGCGAGGACTTATGTCCCCGACGAGGCTCGCTTCTGGCAACCCGACCCGATGGCCGACGACTACCCCGGCATCTCCCCCTACGCCTACTGCGCCGGCGACCCAATAAACTTCATCGACCCGACAGGCGAAAAAGTCTATTACGTTGACATGACAGGCCGTCTCGTCACCCCCTCAGAAGCAATGAAGGATTTCAACCAAGCGGAATATGAAAAAGGGCTCGAAGGCCTTGACCGTATAGTAATAATTGGTATAGATGGCCAGATTATAGAAGAATCACAGACATATCCTGAGGGGACGATAACCCAGATGGAGGACGCTACTGATGCTGATGGGAATAAAGTGACTACATTCCAAATCAATGGACATCTGGCGGCCAATGAATTATTTGAAACCGCAGCTCTCTCTTATGTCGAGTGGGGTCTGTTAGTGACAGATAACAAGATAACAAAGGATAAAAATCAGTGTTTCTTGACCACGGCTCATGCAGAGGGATCAAACAGTGGTATAAATCATGTTGTAAATAAGATCTTATCTCCTGCCACTCATAGCGTAAGCTTTATTTATCACAATCATCCTTCGGATACACCTTATCCATCAGGCTTGGGCAGTTTTAACAACAAACCATATGGAGATATTGGCTTTGCTAAATCTTTCTGGGAAAAATACCAACAGTCACCATATTATTTTATATATCTACCTCGTTCAGAGCGGTATATTAATTACGACCAACATTCACATAAAATTGATTTTCAATAAATAATATAATAAGTATCATGAGACGATTAATACAGACAATAACCGCACTTATTCTCGCTCTATCCTTTTCGGCAAATGGCGAGACCAGATGGCTTGAACTGCCTCGTGTCAAACTGAACAACGACACCATCGAACAGATTGTCAGAAAAGATATCGCACCTTATGTAAACAAGGTGATGAAGGGCAAACCAAAGATTGTGGAATGCTCTAAGAATATAACAGAGGGTTATTTATATTTTGAGTTGTTGGATGGACCATCTCAGGTTAAGTGTGATGGCATCGATCTTAAGATTCGTGACACTGATCCTGAATATATGATTGGCTATACGGTTGTGGATTCAGTTTACATAATTATATGCCAAAGTTTCAAGGACGAAATCAAAAGCCTGTCCCGAAAAAAATACCGCCTGCCTGTCGAGCTGTTTGAATTTGTTGAAATTCCCGGAATGATACAAGTTGTGATGTATGATCCGCGAGCGTGGTATTATTATCGGAAAAATGGCAAGCTGACATCCGACAGGTACAATCCGTCAGGAGTGTTTGAGTTTTGAGTCGTGTCTCTGCCTAAGGTAAATGGATTGCTTACAGTTTTTTTCGTGGCTGCAATGTCGCGTGTGAGGCGCACCGCTACGCGGAGCTTTTGGGTGGGGGCGTTGCTATGACCTATGGCTGCGCCTGCTGACGCGAGGCTTGCCATAGGCTAACATCGGCACCCCGCTATGCGGAGTAGACGGCGCCAAAGCGCCTCGTTTGCGCGAGGGAATGCGGAGCGAGGCATCTGTGATGCGCGAGGCGTATTGGTCGGCAGATAATGTCGCACGCGCGGAGCTAAGCGCTACGCGCAAATCCCCATCCGACGATGACTTTTGCCTTATGACTTCTTACTCCTGACTTGCGCTCAGCTTTATGTCCTTTTGTTCTTCTGTCTTCCCGCACAGTGCAGCCTTGGCCTCCGACTTTTGCCTTATGACTTCTTACTTCAGACTTGCGCTATGGCGCTATGTTCGTTTGTCTTCATTCGTCATGCAGAGATTAGCTCAGGGCGAAAAAAGCCCCGGCTCAGTTGGTGAGAACTGACCGGGGGCGTGTGGCTTATGTCGATTATTTTATAATTCGGTGTCGGTGTTGCCGGAGGTCGAATCTGCGGGGGTTGCAGTGTCGACAGGCAATGTCGTTTCGTCGACTATCGTGATTTGTGGTTCGTCAATAATGTCATCTTGAGAAGTGAAGACAGTCTGACGTTTCTCTACCTTCAGACCGGCATAGTGCTGCAGATATACAGAAGCTATGAACGGGCCTGATAATGCAGAGAGCAGGATGAGCAAGACTGCAGCGATGAGGATATATGTCGTTTTCTTAAGTTTCATGAGTTTGATGAGGTTTGGTTGTTTCTGATATATTCTTCATACATCCCGGCGAGAGCGTCGGGAGTTATGTCAAGCAAAGCAAGTTGGCGGAAGACTGCGGGCATGCCTTCGTCAAGGAGACGTCGGCGACGCAATCCGGTGATTGTCGCCTTTGCGTCAGGAGCGGTGAAGTAGCCGAGTCCACGCTTGTTGTAGATGATGCCGAGCCCCGACAGATAGTCATATGAGCGCATGACCGTGTTGACGTTGACCGCCACTTGGGCTGCATATTCGCGCACGGAGGGTATGCGTTGGTCTGCTGACAGCTCGCCGGAGAGCACTCTGTCGCATATGGCGTCGGCAATCTGGAGATAGATGTCGCGGCTGTTATTATCAAAATCCATAGGCAGAGCGCATTAAAACCTGTTTATGACCTCAGCCTCGCGGAAGCGCATCCATGATATGACATAACAGAATGTCACCCAAATCGCGTTGATGACGCTTGCAGTGTTGACAATTATATCGACAATATTGAGATTGATGGCTGTTGACTCGGAAATGACTACATGAGACGTAATGAACCATTTGAGACCTATGGTCGTAAGGACTCCGCAGGCAATGGCCAAGACAATTATGAAACCGAAAGTTTTCTGGAAGGCCTTGTCGGGCCATACGGTGCTACCGAGCATGAATGTGGCCTGTGTGGAGATGAGTGACACAAGGGGATAGTACCATTTCTCAGCCTGTGTCATGACTTCAAACGGGCCTAACCAACGGAGTCCGTCGACTTCGCCCCAGAACAGGCGTATGAAACCGATGCGGATGATGTCGGCGATACCGAAGCAGACCAGGTAAGCCAAAGTCACACCGACAAGGCATATGAGCCATCGGCTGACAAATTTCTCGGCTTGCGAGGCGGGGTTCATGAGCGAAGTGATGCGTTTGCTTTTGGATGTCATGTTTTCCATGAAAAGCGACGCACCCCATGCACATAATATCACACCGCATAATTTGAACGCTGAAAAACCGCCTTCGAGCTGTAGCGGCTGATAGGAGCCGTAATGCAAGCCCGGCCATGTGGCAAAAGTATAGACTATGGCTGTAACGCCAACCATCATCAGGAGTCTGAGCATCCATGAGCGTCCGTTGAGCATTATGTCGCGTTTGACGCAAAGGCCTAAACGGGCGAAATCAAAAGTTGAAGAACTTGCATTCATGACCGGGAAGGATTAGGATTGTTGAACATAGAGTCTATCACATCGCGGCGGCTTGTCGCGAGTTCGAACAGCGTCTCAAGATTGACGTCCGTGTCATAGCTGCCGTCATTTGCCACGACAACCTGACAGCCTGCGGGCGAAGGCTGCGACACTAAGGCTGATGCGATGATGTCACGGTCAGAAGTATTGAGAAAGGCGAGTCTGGCTGTGATTTCGCTGATTGAGGCGTTGAGTCTGACCTTGCAGCCGTCCATAATGACAACATGGTCAAGGATGCTGTCGATGTCGCGCACCTGATGGGTCGATATCATGATGATGCGGTCGTCGGAAGCTGATGCAGCGATGAAGCGTCGGAAAGCGGCTTTGCCCGGGATGTCAAGGCCGTTGGTCGGCTCGTCCATCAGCAGCAGTGAGGTGTTGCAGGCAAGCGCGAAACTCATGAATATTTTTTTCTTCTGACCCATCGACAGAGCCGAGAGTTTATATGAAGCGATGTCACCGATTTCGAATGTGGCAAGATGGCGCTGCAGATCTTCGTTTGAGAAGCGGGGATAGAATGAAGCGTTCATCCTGACATATGTGTCGAGCGTCACAGCCGGCAGGTCGAGTTCTTCGGGCACGATGAATATGTCGCGCAGAGTCTCGGGCAGACGGTCGCGGGTGTTCTTGCCGTCATAAGTGACGTTGCCTGAATGCGGCGTCAAAAGGCCGCAAATGAGGTAGAGGAGGGTCGATTTGCCCGCTCCGTTAGGTCCGAGAAGCCCATATACCCCACCCCGCTTGATGGTCAGCGAGAAGTCGTCTATGGCCGGTGTCTTGCGCCGGGGATAGCAGAAAGTAAGATCGGAAATTTGTAACATAATGTTTTTGTAGATAAATGTAGATTGTAGATATCAGAGGGCGATTATAGAAGACAGACAAGTATGATGCATAATGCGGTCAATAGTGCTGACGCAAAGCCGAGTGTCGTAATGGTTGAAGTGTTCATTGTTTTGAGTTTGATATGGTGTATTAGTGAACTATTACACCGCAAAGGTATGACACATTTTTTATTCTGCAAAATTTTTCTCGATTTTTTTTGAAAAAATTTCAGGCACAATTATTCAGAGAGGAAAAAGAGCCGTACAAACCGATGGCTATCATTCAGTTTTTAGGAAAATCGTTAACTTTGCAGCCTGATGATTGACAAATTAATCCATAACGAACCAACACGCGGGCGGCAATCGAATATGGAGCTGCTACGCATCGCGAGCATGCTGATGGTGCTCGGCGTCCATATCGACTTTGCCTCGCTCGGCATGCCTGATGTCTCGGGCGGATGGGCCGGACTGACGGTGCGCGACTGGTGGCAGCTGTCGGTTGAGTCTGTATGCATTGTGGGCGTCAACTGTTTCACGATGATTTCGGGATGGTTCGGCATAAAGCTGAGGTGGCGCGGCATATGGACATTTCTGTTTGAGTGTGTCTTTTATTCAGTGCTCATCTGCACGGCCGTCATGATTGTCAAACCCGAGGCGCGCTCGCTGTCGGTCTGGGCGGAAAGCTGGCTTGTGCTTTCCCACACAGATCTATGGTATGTGCCGGCATATTTCGGCCTGATGCTTCTCAGCCCATTGCTCAACGCGGGAGCAGAAAGGCTGACAAAGAGTCAGTTTGGAACGTGTCTGTCGCTGTTTGTGGCCTTTAACCTATGGTGTGGCTGGTGGCAAGGCGGACAGTTCAACCCCACGGGCTACACGCTCATCCAATTGGTGATGATGTATCTCGTGGCCAAATACCTGCGTCTGCACGTTGGCTTCGACATCATGAAAGCCAAGCGTAAGCTGATTGTGTCAGCATATTTTGTCAGCCTGACCGGCATTACGGTCAGTGCGGTCTATCTGCCGACAAAGGCCTATGCCTACAATTCACCGATCGTAATACTCAACACCATAGCGCTGTTCATGCTGTTTGCCTGCATGAACTTCAAGTCGCCGACGGTCAACCGTCTTGGATCGGGAGCATTTTCGGTCTATCTGATCCATAAGGCACCGCCTGTCTGGGGTGGCTTGCTGAAACCTGCGGTCATGAAACTATGGCTGTTGCTGCCGCTGTGGCAGTTCACCATGTGTGCAATCGTCCTGGCAGCGGCAATCTACACCGGCGCGTGGACCATCGACCGCCTCCGGCTTGCTGTCAGCGACCGACTGTCGGCAATCATTTTCAACGACCGCTCGCGGTCGAGGCATCGACATTAGCCTCAGCATTGACCAACTTCTGAGCGCCACGTTTCTGACGTCCCCACTTGATGTTGTAGCCGAGCTGCACGAATGGCATCCTCATGTCGAGACGCATGTGCTGCTCATTGGTGTTCCATTTGCTCAACTGTCTCGAACCCTGGTCATACTTGCCGAAAGGCATTATCATGCCTGCACCGAACTGCCAGTCTTTCCAGTCATAGTAGAGAGACACAATCGACAGGTTCTCACCCCAGCTGATTTTCTCGCCCCAAAGGTCGTGCTGAGCCCTGATATACTGGCCGATGAATGAGAAGCCCCAATGAGATAACCTGAGGGAGGCGTTGCCGCTCCAATTATGATTGTAGAGGCTGTAACCGGTGCCGCGCATGCGTTCGGCTCTGTATTGCAGATAGCCGCTTGCGGTCAGCCACGACGGTATGATCTCGATCTGAGGCGATATGAAAAACGACAGGTTCTGAAGTCCGCGGCTGTTTTCATAGGTTGTGATGAGTCTGTCCTCGTTCCACATAAGCAATGGGGTTATGGCATTAGGCGAGGTGAAAGCCCTTACGCCGAACGAACCGTAGACTCTCGGCAGATTGAAGCCGTAGCGTAACGTCAGCATGTAGGAATTTGCTGTCTTGAGGTTCTGGTTGCCGACACGCCATTGGAAACCGTCGAGCTGCTGCGGCACCACGTTTGTCTCGGCCAGCGACGGTGCAGACTGCCATGATGTGAAGTTGAGGCGGAAATTATGTCTGCTGTTGAGGGCATATGTGACAGTGGCCTGCGGACGTGCGCTCCAAGAATGGTTTCCGCGCCCCGACTCGCGGAACATGAAGTCTGTATACTGCGCCCCCACGCCAGCTGTCGCTGTCCATTTGCCGAAACGCCGGAAATACTCTGCAAAGAAATAGACCTTGTTCTGATTCTGGTGGAAGACAGCCCCGTCAAGGTTATCGTATGCAGAGCGGTTGCGATTTGCTGTGTATGAAGCCCCGGCTGTCAGTTTCGACGTGTTCCAGGACTTGATATAGTTTGCCTCGACAGCATAGGCCTGATTACGGTCGCGGATTGATGTATGCACATCGACGAGCGGAGCGGGTTGAAATCCATAGGCCGACGGAGTCTCTATATAATCAGAATAGGCATGGCCACCGTAATATGACGCAGAGAAATCGACCACAAGAGTCTGTTGGCGAGAGAAATGCTGTTCGAGATAGGCCGATAGCCGCGGAGTGGTGCCCTTGTCACCATGAATGTCTGTCAGAAAAATATCGTCAGAGCCGTCACTGAGCGACAATAATCCGTCATATCTGAAACGGTCAGTGAACTTGTGGTTGGCATTCATCTCCACAAAAAACACAGTTGTGTCAGGTTTGATATAGCTGTAAGAAGCCCAAAGCAAGCCGAACGAATTGTCCATCACGCCTCCCCGCGATGTCTCGTTGCGGGTGAGTGAAGAGCCGTCGGTGTAGGTGAATGTTTCGGTGTAATCGCGATGAGTCTTAATCTTGTTGGTGAGTTTGTAGTTTGCCCCTATCTCCCACTGCGAACGTCCGTTGTTAAGCTTGATGTCTGCAAAATAGACACCCCAAGCCTGATTGACCGCCGGACGCGCCATGGTCTGCAGCGAACCACCGGCAGCAGGATTAGCGACAATAAAATTGAGGACGTAATTGGCTCCGTTATATCTCAGGCCCGGATTGTCGATCCACTCGACACGCTTGACGGTCTCAGGCAATAACGACTGAACCTGATCGACTGAGGCTGCACGGCCGTTGATGCGAAGCTGCACAGACTGACCGGCTGCGGTTACAGAGCCGAGGACATCACTGACCGACAGCGATGGTATCATCAGGTTTGTGAGCAATTGCAGGCCATTCCTGGAATTTCGGACAGCACTATGGGATGGATAAAAAATATCCATGTCGGCTTTGCGCACCACTTTTGGAGCCTCAATGACAATTTCATCAAGTTGTCTTGAGGCCAGCGTATCGGATTCTGCCGTCGGCATAGCACCCGCTTCGCATGACAATGCCGAAACCAGTGCTGCAAAAATCAGTCTTTTCATTGTAGATTATCAGAGGTTGAACCTTGAGATTATGTTTGATCGCTTTAGTTTAATGACGCAAAGTTCGCACATTTGTTACAAATAATCCTCAACATTTGTTGAGATTTACCCCCCCCCGTTAAAAATTGTTAACAACACTGTTCGTCAGTACTTTGTCGGCATGAGTCTCCCATACAGACTATAAAAAACCTCTCAGATAGCAGGGAAATTTCAGCCGCCATGGATGGGGATGCACGGTGTATGAATTCTGACGATATTGTGGCAGTCATAGCGCCTTTAACCCTTTTTGTCTGTATGATTTTGAAGATTACAAAAATCTTGAGTAAGTTTGCATATATAATAAACTACAACTACCATGGATCATCCAGAAAACGACGCACAATACAGCGGTCTGACCGTCAACAGCGGAGTGGCACAGCCACCGTCTGTCAACCCATATCTCCATAAACGGCCCAAACGAAAACCTCTTCCGGCCGCATCAGAACTCGTCGAGGGCATAATCCGCGGTGATGTTACAGTGCTCAGCCGTGCGGTGACCCTGGTCGAAAGCCTCAGCGCCGAGCATCAGGCCGTGGCCCAGGAAGTCATCGAGAAATGTCTGCCTCACTCAGGCAATTCGCGGCGCATAGGCATCACAGGCGTACCCGGAGCCGGAAAAAGCACGTCGATCGATGTGTTTGGCCTCCATGTGCTGCGTGAGGGCGGCAAACTCGCCGTTCTTGCCATCGACCCGTCGAGCGAGCGCACCAAGGGGTCTATCCTCGGTGACAAGACACGAATGGAGAAACTGGCCGTTCATCCTTCTGCCTTCATACGCCCCAGCCCATCGGCAGGCTCCTTGGGCGGCGTGGCCCGAAAGACACGCGAGACAATTGTGCTCTGTGAGGCCGCAGGCTATAACAATATCTTCGTCGAAACCGTGGGTGTCGGGCAGAGCGAGACCGCCGTGCACTCGATGGTCGATTTCTTCCTGCTGATACAGCTTGCTGGAACCGGCGACGAACTCCAGGGCATCAAACGAGGCATCATGGAGATGGCTGACGGCATAGTCATCAACAAGGCCGACGGAGACAACATCGACCGTGCCCGGCTGGCTCAGGCCCAGTTCCGCAGCGCGCTCCATCTATTCCCCCCGACAGCCTCGGGCTGGTCTCCTGAAGTGCTGACCTACTCCGGATATTATGAACTCGGCATCGCAGAAGTGTGGGACATGATCGACCGCTATTTTGAGTTCGTGAAGGCCAACGGCTACTTCGACCGTAAACGCCGCGAACAATCACGCTACTGGATGTATGAAACCATCGACAACCAGCTGCGGGCCCATTTCTATAACAATCCCGACATCGAAAGCCGTCTCCAAAACGAGGAAGCCGCAGTGCTCGACAACCGCCGCAGCTCATTTGTGGCCGCAAAAGACGTGCTTGATTTCTATTTCAATAAATTACAACAAGGACAATGAACCGACTGATCGTAATGTTTCTTTCTGTTTTAGCCGCTTGCTCCATCAGTTTTGCGGCTGAAAAACATGAAATAAGTTTTGACGAAGTAAGCTATGACTTCGGCACAATCACCGCTGACCACAAACCGGTGACACACGAATACGAATTCACCAACACAGCCGATGTGCCGTTGACCGTGCTTTCGGCGTCCGCGAGCTGCGGCTGCACACGACCAAAGTATACCCACGAGCCCGTAAAACCCGGCAAGAAAGGCAAGATCACAGTCACGTTCCTTCCCAAAGGCCAACGCGGCTATATCAGCAAGAACGTCAAGGTCAGGTATAAGACCGCCGGCGGCAAGACGCGCAACGTGACGCTAAAGATTACAGGCAACGTAACTCCTTAGCCATAATTTTCTTCACCGTAAAATGGGAACAAACTAAACGTGGAGATGTCTCACGACGTCTCCACGTTAGATAATAAACCAATCATTATCACATTTCTTGCAATGGAAAAAGTAATTTTTGCTATGTACTATTAGAACACAGCCATGACAAAAAGGTTCGCAGACAACAGATTTTTTTTGCAAGAAAAATACACCAGCCCGGATATTAACCTATCAATCAAAGCGTAACACAGTTTCAAGCCCTGCAAAAAAATAATTATAGCAGGAGTGCAAACAACACTATTTAACTATGCAGGGCAATGGTTTTACCCATACAAACATGTAACTTTGTGGTATAGAAGGATAATAGCAAGAAACAACAATTAAAAATATATCAAAATGGAAAAACCCACCAAAGCCAAAAAGGCCGGTAAAAAAGCTGAAGCATCAGACCCCGGCGCAGCTAAGGCAGAAGCACTCGCACAAGCGCTCGGACGCATTGAGAAAGCCTACGGACGCGGAGCAATCATGAAACTCGGCGACGATGTGGTCGAAAACGTCGATGTCATCCCCTCGGGTTCGATCGGGGTGAACTATGCCCTCGGTGTAGGAGGCTACCCGCGCGGCCGCATAATCGAGATTTTCGGTCCGGAGTCATCAGGTAAGACAACCCTTGCGATACACGCCATAGCCGAAGCCCAGAAACTCGGCGGCATCGCAGCGATGATCGATGCCGAACACGCCTTTGACCGGTTCTATGCAGCCAAATTGGGTGTGGACATCAACAACCTGCTTATCGCCCAGCCCGACAACGGCGAACAGGCACTTGAGATAGCCGAACAGCTTATCCGCTCGTCGGCCGTTGACATCATCGTCATCGACTCCGTTGCAGCATTGACTCCCAAGAGCGAAATCGAAGGCGAGATGGGCGACCGCAACATGGGACTTCAGGCCCGCCTGATGTCACAGGCCATGCGCAAACTAACCGGCACAATCGCACGCACAAACACCACCTGCATATTCATCAACCAATTGCGTGAAAAAATCGGCCAGATGTTCGGTCCGACAGAGACCACTACGGGCGGCAACGCGCTCAAATTCTATGCTTCTGTGCGCATCGACATACGCTCTCGCGGCAACATCAAGGACGGAGACGACGTCTATGGTCGCCGAGCTTATGTAAAGGTCGTCAAAAACAAGGTCGCACCTCCTTTCAAACGCGCAGAGTTTGACATCATGTTTGGCGAAGGCATATCCAAGGCAGGAGAAATCCTCGACCTCGGTGTGGACTACGGTGTCATCGACAAGAGCGGTTCATGGTTCAGCTACAATGGCTCGAAAATCGCACAGGGACGCGACGCGGCAAAGATGGTGATACAAGACAACCCCGAGCTGGCCGAAGAACTCGAAGCCAAAATCATGGAGGCACTCCGCGAAAGCGGCGATGCCCCCAAAGGCAAAGCCGCCAAGTCTGCAAAATCCGCTGCTAAAAAGGCTGAGGAAAGCCCCGCCGAAGCAGACAAGGACGAAGATCTCTTCGACGACAATCTGCCCGACGACTTCTCTATCGAAGAAGATCTATAACCCACTTCAAACCCTAACAATCACAAGCGGCCCGGCTTCAAAGCCCGGGTCGCTTGCGTTTTAGATACGGCTTCATAAAGCAGACAATTTCTGGTCAATTGGACATCTAAAGGATCTTTGAGTCGTCGGTGAGGATTGAATAGACGCGGGCGATGCGGGAGGCGAGTTTCCTGCGCAGGCCCGGAGCTTCGGCCGGGTCAACCATCTTGAGATCGGCATAGCGGTCCTCGTTGTCGAGAAAGGCATCCAGGCGACCGTCAGGAGCCTGCATGTCGACCGTAAGACCTCCATGCGCCTCGTCGGCAGGATTATAACGGTAGAGTTGCCAATAACCGCAAGCCACCGCATTTTTCTCTTCCACTATGGCATGACTCATGCCGGTCCTGATGCCATGGTTGATGCAAGGGCAATATGCGATCACGATCGACGGACCCTGATAAGCCTCAGCCTCACGCAATGCGGTGATGGCCTGCTGATAATTTGCGCCGAGCGAGATCTGCGCGACATAGACATTTCCATATGTCATCATCATGCGTCCGAGATCCTTCTTGCGTGTGCGTTTACCTTTGGCCGCATATTTCATAACCGCGCCGAGAGGTGTCGCTTTGGATGTCTGACCGCCCGTATTGCTGTAACACTCGGTGTCCATCACCAGGATATTGATGTCGATATTCTGAGCAAGCACATGGTCGAGGCCTGCAAACCCTATGTCGTAAGCCCATCCGTCGCCGCCGATAGCCCAGACTGACTTCTTGCCTAACATATCAGCACCGGATCTCAACTGCGACAATTCCGGACACGCAGGAGTGCCTTGCAGGGCGGCAACGAGCCGCTCACCGTTGGACTGTGAAGCGATCGGGTCGTCGTAAGCGCTGATCCAAGCATCAAGCGCAGATTTGATGTCAACGGAGACGTCTGACGATTGTGAGGCTGCGCGGGCTGCGTTCAGCAAGGCCTCCCGTCGATGGAAGTAAGCCGAGGCTATGCCGAAACCATATTCAGCGTTATCCTCGAATAGAGAATTTCCCCAAGCAGGACCGTGACCGCGCGAATTGGTGCAGTAAGCATTACTCGGATAATTGGCACCCCATATCGACGAGCAACCTGTTGCGTTGGCTATGACAAGACGTTCGCCGAACAACTGTGTGAGAAGCTTGACATATGGAGTCTCACCGCAGCCGCCACAAGCACCCGAGAACTCCAGAAGCGGTCGTCTGAGCTGTGTACCGGGCACTGTATCGGCCGGCAGCAGGCTATCCTTATCACTAAGCGTCTGAGCATATGAGAGCATCTTACGCTGTTGCTGCAGTTGAGATCCGAGGGGCTGCATGTCGAGGGCTTTGCCGGGACATATTGTCGCACATGAGCCGCAGCCGGTGCAGTCTTCAGCATAGACCTGTATGCGGAAACGATAATCCTCAAGACCCTTATACCGGCAAGCTTTGCTCACGAAACCATCAGGAGCGTCCTTGACTTCGGCTTCGTCGAGCAGCACCGGCCTGATCGCGGCGTGAGAGCAGACGAGCGAACACTCCGTGCATTCGACACATTTATCAGGATTCCACTGTGGCACGGCTATTGCGATGCAACGTTTTTCCCATGCCGTGGTGCCGGGAGGCATTGTGCCGTCAGGAGTAAATGCCGAAACCGGAAGACTGTCGCCTTCAAGACACATGCATGGCCGGGCTATAGTCTCAACAAACCTGTCGGTCTCTGTGATTGGTTCACATGTTGACGCCACAGGCTCATCCGTCGCATCGGTCCATGACGAGGGAATCTCAATCTCGCTGATACGGTCTACTGCAAGGTCTATAGCCTTGATGTTTTTATCCACCACATCACCGCCTTCGTGGATATAAGCCTTGGTGACCAGTTGCTTAAGCCGATCGATGGCAACAGTAAAATCCACCGCTCCTATAAGTTTGAAAAACACAGTTTCCATTATCACATTGATGCGGACACCAAGACCTACCTCCTCGGCAAGAGATGTAGCATCAATATTATAGAATTTAGCCCCTTTACGCGCCAGATCTCGCCGCAGACGCGCAGGCAGACGCGACTCCATGTCCTGCACAGACCAATGTGAATTGAGAACAAAGGTTCCTCCTTCGCGCAAGGCTGCCGTCACATCGAAACGATCGACATAAGTATCTTTATTACACGCTATGTAATCAGCACATTCGATTGAATATTCCGCCGCCACCGGATGAGGGGCAAAGCGCAGCTGGCTGATTGTATATCCTCCTGATTTTTTTGCCGAATAATGGAAATAGACCTGTGAGTATAATGAATCTTCCGAAGATATTATCTCAGCAGCCTGACGTGTCGCACCGACCGTCCCGTCCGAACCCATGCCATAAAATATGCACTGCGTCACATCCTTCGCGGCCGGGGTCTTTTCGCCTGTCAACGGCAGCGATAAAGCCGTGACATCATCATTGATGCCGACCGTGAAACGACGTTTCGGGTCACTTGAGGCCGCATTGAGAAACACCTGCTTTGCCATGCCCGGGTCAAACTCTTTGCTCGCAAGTCCATAGCGTCCACCGATGACAAGTGTGTCGCGTCCCGCATCATGTACAGCCGCCATGACATCAAGCAGCAACGGCTCACCTTGGGAACCAGGCTCTTTGGTGCGGTCGAGCACGGTGATACATTTCGCACTTTCGGGAATCACCGAGACAAAATCACGCGCACTGAAAGGACGATATAATCTCACAGCCACAACACCCGTCTTCATCCCCGCGGCATTGAGCTGCTCGGATGTCTCTTTCACCACACTCACACTCGAACCGATCGCCACTGCCACCTGTTCGGCATCAGGCGCTCCATAATAGTCAAACAAATGGTATGACCGCCCGGTGGCACTCGCTACACGGTCCATAATCTTTGAGACAAGAGCAGGGAAGGCATCGTAGTAACGGTTGGCAGCCTCGCGGTTCTGGAAATACACATCCGGATCCTGAGCCGAACCGCGCAAATCGGGATGAAGGGGATTCATCGCACGCTGACGAAATGCAGCCACCGCGTCCCGGTCGACCAATGAGGCTATGGTGTCATATGGGATCACATCGATGGTCGACAACTGATTGCTCGTGCGCCATCCGTCGAAAAAATGAAGCACCGGCACACGCCCTTCTATGGCTGCGAGATGAGCTACAAGCCCAAGATCCATTGTCTCCTGCACTGATGACGAAGCCAGCATGGCAAAACCGGTGGTCCTGCAAGCCATCACATCCTGATGGTCTCCGAAAATGCTCAACGCATGAGTGGCAATCGAACGGCTTCCGACATGGAACACAGCCGGCAGAAGTTCACCTGATATCTTGAACATGTTGGGTATCATCAACAGCAAGCCTTGCGACGAAGTGAAAGTCGTTGCAAGCGCTCCGGCCGCCAATGCTCCATGTGTGGCACCTGCCGCCCCGAGTTCACTTTCGAGTTCCTTCACTTCCATCGGAGAGCCGAACACGTTTGTCCGGCCCTGAAGCGCCCATTTATCGGCCGTGTCACCCATAGACGCGACAGGAGTGATAGGATAAATGGTTGCGATATCACTTAGGGCATAGGCCACATGAGCAGCGGCCGTACATCCGTCAATTGTCTGTTTCATCACAGTGCTGTTTAATAATCAATATGTCAGGAGTGCGTCATGGGCACGACACTTCCCTATTAGAATAAAATGCTTCAAGGCCAACAAAAGTTTAGAGACCAAGCCTGGCCAATATTATCACGTAACAAAAATCATGTTCAATCATTTTTCAATGTTCAATAAAATTGAACACGCAAAAATCATTGAACACAAAACTTATCTCCTACAAACAAAATAAGTACATCTATCTAATAATCTTGCATTTATTTTTGGATATTAATATTTTGTTCAATAACTTTGCCGTGTTCAATAAAATTGAACACAATAAAATTAACATACATAAACTATGACTGAATACATCACGACATCAATAAAAGATAGTCTCTACGAAATTTTTGGGCCAACAGAATTGACCAAATTCCTGACATTTTCAAAAATAGAAGACGGCATAATAGAGATATTTGACACCCCCTTCTCTATTCTAAAAATGCAGAAAGGTCTGACGAAAACTGAGAGAAGCCGTTTCGAAGAAACTGCGGTGCGTGATACCTTAAAAGGCACACTTCTGGTATTTGACACATTGTCTCCTTCAAACATAAGTTTCCTTAGAAGGAATAAACTTAACTTCGTCGACAAATCAGGCAATATGAATCTCAACATCGGCAAATTAAATGTCTCAGCAAATAATCCGGACTTAAATAGCAAAGAAAGCGGGAACAACCTGATGACCGAAAAATCCTTGATGCTTATCCTATTTCTATTAAGCCATGAAGATAGTGCAAGGATGCCGATCAGGGAGATTGCCAGACGTTGCGGAGTTTCCACGGGCAACACACAACGGGTTTTGAATATTTTAAAAAAAGAAAAGTTTATCTTCGAGACTGACAACGGACGCTGTCTCAAACAGAAAGAGGAATTACTTGAGATATGGGTCAAAGGCTTCAACATGATTATCAAACCCAAAATAAAATTAGGCAATGCGGCCATACGCAACAAGCAACACTGGCAAGACTTCATCCTTCCGGAATATGCCTGCTGGGGCGGTGAAGCTGCCGCAAATCTCGCAGACAATTACCTTATACCGGAAAAATTATCTATTTTTACAAACTCTGACTACCGGACTACATGCATCGAATGCGGTCTCATACCGATCCCCTCGGGAGATATTACAATCTATCGCTGTTTTTGGGGAAAAGACTTTTCTCAAAACAGCACCACGCCACTACTTGTGATTTATGCAGAACTCATGGGCATGGGTGACAGCAGATGCACGGATGCCGCCAAACACCTTTTACGACATGAAAACAGAATTGACTAAAGAAGACCTTGCAAACGACCTGCTATTGGATACACTGCAGGCAATCGACGCAACCCTCGCTCAAAGCCGGACAGAGTATTATATAGTCGGGGCACTCGCGAGGGACCTCGCAATGAAGATGTTGGACATACAAAGTTCAAAACGAAAAACCTCGGATTTAGACATCGCAATTGCCATCAGGGACTGGGATCAGTTTTATGAAATCAGCCACATACTTGAAATGAATCATTTCAAGAAATTGAAATCAAAACAGAAATTTGCATACAAAGGGGCAGACGGAAAAAATGATTATGAGGTTGACATAGTTCCTTTTGGAGAAGTAGCTGACGATGAAAAGATAAAATGGCCTCCTGAAATGGAACCGGAAATGTCTGTCAGATGTTATCTCGACGTCATGGCTCATGCAGTCGAAATCTCTTTAGAAGGCATAAGGCTAAAGATTGCGCCCTTAGCGGGACAATTCCTGATAAAACTTGACACCTGGATTGACCGCAATGACAGAGAAAACAAGGATGCTATCGACATGACATATTTTTTGGAAAATTACTACCAGGCTCTTGCCTTCACCGCAGACAGCATCCCTGATGAAGTTGATGTTGAAGAGGATAAAATCGGATCAAACATGCTTATTGGCGGTGCGCAATGGATTGCTTGCGATGTGACAAAAATGCTTTCGACCGAACATCTGAAGTATTATCGAGATATCCTTGCCCATGAAATCTCGCAACGCGAAGACAGTAGATTGTTGCAACATCTTACAATGGGCCATGAGGATGACAAAGGATATTGGAACGAAATGACTTATGCCATCGTTGCAATGTGCAATATCTGGGATAAAGAACTTAAAGCAAGGACAGACAATGACACCTGACATACTAACTCACACTCAAAAAGGCTCCCTCAATCTTAAGAATGAAGACTACTTGACCATTAAAGAGTTACAGCCCGGCACATTTGCACTTGTTTTATCTGACGGCATGGGAGGCAAGGATGCAGGCGGAGACGCATCACATATAGTATCCGAAAGTATAATTCAGTTTTTAGAAAAGAACTGTGACCGCGACAATTACGAAACCCTTCTTTATGATGCATTTTTAAACGCAGATTTAGAACTAAAGGATTTTAACATCCGCAACAGATTAAAATCAGGAGCCACAGTCGCAGCTGCAATCTGTTCCGAACACAATATATCTTATTGTTGGCAAGGAAATGTAAGGATATACCTGTATAATGAACCTGACATAAGACTTATCACTAATGACCATGTATTGCCAATCGGCTATGGACAGTCAAGGGTCACCCGCTGCATAAAGGGAGAAGGCCTCCGCGATGACCTGACGGTCAAATGTCTCCGGGTTCAGAACTACAGCATACTTATATGCAGCGATGGGCTATACAACCATTTTGAAGAAAACAAACCACCACACACCGCTTCATTAAAAGGAGTCATCTCCAATCTATGCCCGGAAGATGACGCAAGTTTCATTCTATTAAATTATCGAGGCTAAGGCACGGTGATGCTGTCAATATTCGAGGCGGACGTTGTCGATCCAGAGGCTTGAACCGACTGTGCCGACATATGCATCTCCGCTGCCTGATGAAAACATAACAAGCATGTGGGTCGGGGTCGCATCGGGAGCATCCCAACCGACTTCCTTGACAGGCACCATTTTCCCTTTAGAATTGCGGGCATAATAATTTTTAGACTGCGGTATCAGCCCCATATATTCCTTGTAGCCTGGCATTTTTGTGATGTCACCATAGTTCAGTTTAAGTTTATGTCCGTTGATCCATCCTGAGGTAGACCTGGAGTATCGTTCGCGGCCGGTGGCCACTCGTTTGGCAAACAGATTGCCGTCGGCATCCTCCCAGCGCCTCTGAAGGAATATGAAAGCCTCACCCTCATCGCTGCCGGGCAGAGTCTTTTTGCTGCCGAAGCCTGACGAATAGAGGCGTGTATTTCCATCGGGAAGGTAGAATTTATAATCAAACACCAAAGCCTTCGGACGTTTTGTGAATGGCACACCCATCTCCATCTTCGAATAAGGCTCGCTCGTCGACTTGATCGGTTCGAACATCTGTCCGAGAAATATCGAACCGGGGACGACCACGTCAATATTGATAATGCCGATAGCCTTGCAGTTTTCGAGTATCGTGCTCATCTTCACACAGCGGTCGCTGCCATTTCTGGTTTCGGGAAAAACAGCATTACTTGTTTTGGTTATGCCGCACACCTTTGCCATGACATTGGACGTCGCCCATGGCGAACCACCGAGATTTGAATACGGTTTATCACCGTCAATGGTCTGTTCAGGACCTATTTCATAGACCTGACGAGTCTTGCCGCCAATGATATGCGACTCCTTGATGTTACGCGTTATCCATTCGTTGAAATCGCCATAGCTTATTGCCTCAGTTTTCTGAGCCCGCGACGGGACTGAGAAGACCAAAAGCATTAGTGAAAACGCTGACCATGTGATGAATCTTTTCATAAAACTGAAAACTTAGAGGGTGCAAATTTAATTTATATCCAATTATTACAACACCCGAGTTCCAATTTTGTCCTTTAAAATCGAACAAATGACCACGTTTTTTATATACACGGCCTAAGAGACTGTTTTCACAACCCCTTCAAAAAGCTCCCTAACACAGCCTCACGCCTTCAAGGCTTCCTCACGGTCTGACTCAAGACGCTTGCGTAGCTCTTCGAGACTGTCAAAACGCATTTCTCCCCGCAAACGGGAGATAAACGACAGATTGAGTTCCTTCCCATAAATATCTCCTGACCAATCAATAACATGAACTTCTATGGTCTGCTTAGGCTCGGGGCTATGATCGACCGTAGGTCTTACCCCGATATTGAGCATGCCGCGTCTAACCACCCCACCGGGCATCTTCACATCTACGGCATAGACACCCGGAGCCGGCACAAGACGCGGGCGATCTTCAGTCTCGATGTTTGCGGTAGGGAAGCCGATTGTACGTCCAATCCGCCGGCCCTCGGCAACCACCCCTTTGAACGAATATGGCCGTCCAAGCATCAATGTGGCGAGTTCAACATCGCCCCGCAGGAGAGCCTGACGGATGGCCGAACTGCATATGTTGCAGGCACACGCTTCGTGACTCCACTCCCGTGCTCTGACAACCTCAACTCCAAGTGACGCCCCTATTGCAGCATAGTCATCAAAATCTTTGAGACGGTCGCTGCCAAAGCTGTGATTGAAACCCATCAGCAAAGCCTTCACACCATATCTGTCACGCAACAACGTCATGAAGCTGCGCGCATCCAATGAACGCAAAGCCTCGTCAAAACACAGCACTTCGACATCGTCAATCCCCACGGAGCGCAAAAGCTCCACACGCTCACTGACCGATGTCAACGCAGGCGGAGTCTTTTCAGGATCGATAATGGCAGACGGATGACGGTCAAAAGTGAAGACTGCGGTCTTCAGACCCCGCGAAAGCGCATTGTCTTTCAGCTCCATGAGCAGCGAGCGATGACCGAGGTGCACCCCGTCAAACATGCCGACTGTCGCTATAAAGCCTTGTCGCGCCATCATCCGATGTGTCGAGATGCAAGCAGATCAGCAAATTCCTCACCCGGAGAAACGAGCAGGACTCCAAATCCGAGTTTGGCCGCAGCGTCAAGATTGGTCTGCGAATCATCCAGGAATATGGTTTCCTCAGGCTTTATAGCCAACTTTTCGACCGCATGCCTGAAAATTGCCTCATCGGGCTTCAGGGCTTTGGCCTCGAACGATGTGACAATGCCGTCGAAATAGTCCTCTCTGGTCAAACCCTCACCGGTGAACTCCTCCTTTATCTTGGAGCTCCACATAATCGGATTTGTGTTGCTCAGCAGATAAACCTTGTATCCGTCACGCAGTTTTCTAAGGGCAGCAAGACGATGGCGGGGTATACCGATCAAGAACTGACAGAAAGCGCTGTCTATCTCGGCATCTGACACCTCATGGGGAATTGCATCACTGATAGCTTTATGAAATCCATCGACAGAAAGGACGCCTTCCTCAACCTGCAGGAAAGGCCCCTTCTGAGAGTATTCACCGAAAAAAGAAGGAGCATCCGGAAGTCCGAGGCGCTCGAAAGCTGCCACACAACGCTGTTTCTCAATATCCATGATGACTCCACCGAGGTCGAAAAGGAGATTTTTTACCATATTCAATTCACCATATTTAGAGTCGCAAAGTTACTCCATTTTTCCGAGATTTGCATCAGAGTCTGTTCAATAATACGCTGAGACTATCAGCTGTTGACCATATTTTTTCGGTCATGTCAATCATAAAACGTAACTTTGCATGGCGCTGCCGTCTCACTATGGCAAGCGCTTCTTGCAAGCTGAGAGATATGTTAATAAGGATTTATTCATCTGCACTGGCTTTTGCAACAGCCTTCTTCGCGGCCACGGCCACGGAAAGCCTTGACAGTGTCAGCGAACATCAACTCAACGAAATTGTCGTCACAGGCAATTCGACCCGTCAACGCTTCAACAACGCGACACTGGGCGCAGAACGCATCGACATCCATCAACTGATGCTCACACCATCGTTTGGCGGTGAGAGCGACATCATCAAATCGTTGTCACTGCTGCCGGGCGTACGCAGCGAAGGCGACGGCGGCGGAGGCTTTGAAGTGCGCGGAGGCAACGCCTCGCAGAATCTTGTCACACTCGACGGCATCACGCTCTACAATCCGGCACATGTCATGGGCATATTCTCGACATTCAACGAAGATGCGCTCAGCGCTGCAACCCTCTATAAAGGCCCTATTCCGGCCATGTATGGCGGTGCATCCTCGTCAGTCCTTGAGACATCGCTGTCCAACGGATACACTAAGCACTATCACGCTTCGGCCACGATAGGCATACTTGCTGCAAAAATCATGGTATCGGGTCCAGTTACGGCAAGTGACAAGCTTTCGTTTGCCGTCACAGGCCGTCGCTCTTATGTCGATGCATTTCTGAAAATGGTGCCGCAATACCGCAGCACGGTCATGAATTTCTATGACGTCACGGCAAAAGTGCGTTACACGCCTTCAAACAGCCACATCATCGACGCCGCCTTCTTCGTGAGCCACGACAACATGGCCGTAGGTAAGATCATGGGCATGTATTGGGGCAACCTGGGTGCTTCTCTCAATTGGATCGCCCATGCCGGTGAAAAAGTATCTTTGACAACCACAGCCTCATTGACTCACTTTGACCCCAAGATGGAGATGGACATAATGGACGACAGCCAGACAATGCTCACATATATCCACAGCTATTCAGTCAACGAAAAAATCCGTCTTGAAATCAACGACAGCCACAGACTTGAATTCGGTCTACGCTCCGAACTGCTGAAAGTCAAATCAGCCGAATGGATGTCAAACTCATCGACCGAACGCGAGATAAACTCCCTTTGGGAAAATGCGTTATGGGCTGAATACAATGGCAATATCCTGAATAAAATCGACCTCAACCTTGGCGTGCGCCTTAACGCGTCGTCTGTCGTAAGCGGGAAAAACTTCCGTGACTTTGTCTCAGCTGACGGCCGAACGGGCTCATCTGCCTGCAAGACCTATATCAGGCCCGAACCGAGATTGAGCCTCAAGTACTCCTTCTCATCCTGCCATAACGTCAAACTCGGCTTTGGCATGGCTTCACAGAATCTTCACGCCACTCGATCGTCAACGACGTCGTTTCCTTTCGACCGTTATGCCCTGACATCGGTGACAGTCAAACCCGAACAAGCGATGCAGTATAGCGCAGGCTACAGCGGCATGAGCCACGGCAGTGACTACGACTGGTCGGCGGAAGCTTATTACAGAGACATCAACAATGTCTACGACTTCAAGGACGGACGCGGTCCATTCTCCGACATCATGCTCGAAAACATCATCCTCGGAGGCAAAGGCCGCAGCTACGGCATAGAATTGATGATGCGTAAAAACACCGGACGACTGACAGGCTGGCTTTCATATACACTCTCACGCACCGAGACTAAAATTCCGGGTATAAACGACGGCAGATGGTATGACGCCACCAACGACCGGCGCCACGACTTCTCAGTGACCGCCATCTACGGTCTTTCCGACCGATGGTCTTTGTCCGGCTCATGGATATTCCTCACAGGCCAGGCTCTCACCGCACCTGATGTCAAATATGAGATAGCCGGCGAGACATGCTACTATTATTCGGAACGCAACAGCTACAGGACACCGCCCACACACCGCCTCGACCTGTCTGCCACCTACACCCACCGTGGCCCGAAATTCACCTATCAATGGTCGTTCGGCATATACAACGCATACTGCCGCTACAACCCTTATATAGTATATTTCGAGGATGACCCCTCAAAGCCCTCAGGCACAAGAGCTGTCCAACAGGCCATGTACGGGCTCATCCCGTCTGTATCCTACGCCCTGAAATTCTGACCGATATGAGACCAATATACTTTATATCATTCCTGACAGCATGCATCATCATGTCGTCGTGTGAGAAAGAACTTGACATCACATATCACGACATTGAACCACTGACTGTTATAGAAGGAGAACTATCGTCGGCAGGTGCAAAAATCGGGATTACAATGACAACTCCTATGGACGAGCCGATGAACCGTACCCGTATCACCGATGCCACAGTCACCGTTGACGACCTGACAGACGGCACCACGTTCGCCCTTACAGCCGATGACGAGGGTTTCTACACCAACCGCACAGCCGGAATCACCGGCCATGATTACAGGCTGAGAGTCATACGCGACGGAAACATATATGAGGCGGTCACACCGATGTTTTCAGCGACTGTGATACACAGCCTCGAATTCAGCTGGATAAAGATGCCTTACGATCATGTCGCTGTACTTCAGGTCAGATTTGGCGACAATCCTGACATCAATGGACAATGCTATTGGATCAAAATCTTCAGAAATGGCAAGATATACCGCTGGTCTGAACTCGATGACCGGAGCGCTGAAGACGGTGTTCTGGCCTACACAGTCATGACCACACGTCGCGATACGGACAAAGAGGATGACGAAGACGTGCTCCACGACGGAGACGTGGTGAGCTGCACGGTCTGCCCGATCTCCCGCGAGATGCACGACTATCTTGAAGCTCTTCAAAACGACAGCAACGGCCCGGCAATGTTCTCGGGCGACAGAGTGCTCGGTTACTTTATGGCGTCAACACCCGCTTACGGTGAAACAATATTCCACCCTGAACTGATCAGGTAGATAATATCTGATGGTTTCTCCGAATCCGCGACAATATATTTTTTCTTGCAGACAGAAGACCCGGTGACATCTCCCCGAACTCCATCATCTCTATAGCAGACTTCAGTTCTTCAATCAATTCAGGGAAAAACCGGCACTGGGCATAGGCCTGTTTCAAAGCCAGAGCACGTATGGCATATGACTCAGTCGAGTTTATCCGTGAAAAACAGAAATCAAGATAGTCAGTCCTCACTCCCTCGGGCGTCGTCGGCATACGTTCAAGCAGCGTCATGACAAGCCGTTTCTTGCCTACATGACCGGTGACGAGCAATAAATCGATCAACTCGTTTCGTGAGAATAAAAACCATTTTATGTCGGCAGCCTGCAAATGAGTCAACACCCACAAGGCATTATAGCCTACT
The DNA here is from genome assembly GCA_964018265.1 of uncultured Muribaculaceae bacterium. Taxonomy (GTDB): domain Bacteria; phylum Bacteroidota; class Bacteroidia; order Bacteroidales; family Muribaculaceae; genus CAG-873. The sequence goes on along the minus strand of CAXHOY010000012.1, from coordinate 62,073 downwards.
CTGTCGTCAGACGACTTAATCAAGACATACAAAGCCGACTTGGTCTCATCTCCATCCTCGACATGGCAGAGCCTGCAAATCTCCGCGATGGTTCCCTGGTTGATCCGCTTGCCCAGAATCTCTTCAAGTTCATTAAGCAACATCACTCACAAAGTCAAGTGTAAAATCGGGAAAGGACGGCCGGCTTCATCACACTCATCACGACCTGTAACGCGAAAACCTTTGGACTTGTAGAATGCGAGCGCCGCCGGATTCTGCTCATTGACATCAACCGAATCGATACCCCGTTTCTTGGCAAAATCGACAAGCATAGACCCATAACCACAGCCGATGCAATCACTGTCGACAAACAGCATTTCAATCTTAGCGTCAGATAGACCGACAAAACCGGTGATCCGTTTGCCGTCAAGCGTTGCAAATAACTCGACACACGGGAAATAGTCAGGCTGGAGCTTGCTTTTTATTTCCGCAACATCGCTTTCGTTCAGAAAGTGATGGGTAGCTCGTACCGACCGCTCCCATAAATCCGCCAGAAAGCCGAAATCGCACTCATTACATCGTCTAATCATGATTAAGTGTAAGTCAACTGGTTCTTATATTCTTATAAGTGAGTGAGCAAATTTAATCAATTATCCTTGGCAAGACAAAATCACCGCATGAATTTTCTTTCAGAGCGAAGGTTTATAACCGTAATCCATTAGCTCCAAAATGACATTCACGGAAAAAATAGTTAAAAATTTGTGGCATTCTTAAAAAACATCTAACTTCGCTAACAATATCATGAAAATTTATGATATAATACCTGCTAAACATTTCATTAAAAACAAATTCTATATGAAAAAACTCTACTTTTCTATTCTCTCAGGCGCGTTGTTGCTCGGTGCGACCGCAGTAAACGCACAGGAAGCTACCCTCACTAAAGACTGGAGCTTCGTAAAACAAAGTTCATTCAATGGAGAATTTGAGGGAGCCGACCAAAACTCAGCTCCAAACTGGTCGTCAGCCACTGATGTCCGCTCAAAAATGTGTATCCGTTTCGGAACAGCGATGGACGGTAAAATCTATGTTGTAAACCAGAAGACAATGAGTATCGCCGAAGTAACCGAGACCGGTGAAATCGTTGACCGCTACAAACTCCCCGCCCTTACAGATCAGATTGACGGTACTGCAGATTCTTATGGTTGCGCACTCACACGTGACGATGCAGGAAACTTCCTTGTAGGACACTACTTCACAAAACCGATGTCAGGCTATGTATGGACCATTTTCCAGCCCGAGACCGGCAAATACAAGCACTTCGTTGTTGAAGAGGCAGCAAAAATGGCTCAGCGCATCGACTGCGTGGGTCGTGTTGTAGGTGATCTCACAGATTTCGCAGTCCTTTATGTTGGACCGACTTCAACTAAAGTAGTTGAAACTCAGATCAACACAATCATTACATTCAACAACTGGGAAGGAGACGGACAGCTTGAAAGTGTTGAAGCGTCTTGTGAACATAGCCCCGGTGTTTATGTAGCAAGCGGAAACTGCTCGGTAGCCCAACCCTTGTTTGACGCAGCCAAAACCCGTGAACTCTTTGACAACGACAAGAGTCTTGACGGTTTCGTATACTACTCAGCAGCGTATGGCAGCGGAGCAAAGCCCGGAACAACAGAAGACTATTGGTCGATGGGCGGCTATTTTGTGGATGGCGTGTTCAACACCATTCTCGCTCCTAAATTCACATACTCAGGTCTGACAGCCTTTGACACTTTCGTATTGGGCGGCAAGCGTTACTGGACTACATACTATGTGCCGGCAGATTTTGCCGATGGAGAAAAAATCGGAACAATTCCATCGCCCTTTACAGACAACAAGGGCGCACAATCAATCGGTGTGTTTGAAGAAGACGGCACACTCGTCGCTTCATGGAACGACCCTGAATGGATGGCCGGCTTTGCATACTCATCACTTGTGGCAGAGCCTGTTGATGACGAAACCGTTACCATCAACTCATATCTCTGTGCCGGAACATTCGGTGCTGGAGGATATGGTGACAACGGCATCGGTGGCTGCAAACTTACATTCAAAACAGGCGACTCGGCCGGCATCAACGACGTTGTTGTTGACGAAAACGCTGACGCACCCGCAGTTTACTACAACCTCCAGGGTGTAGAAGTTGCAAATCCCGAGAACGGCATCTATGTAGTTCGCCGCGGCAACAAAGTCACAAAAGAAATCGTGAAATAACAATCACGTCATCTCATACCCAACACAGCGGCCATGACCCACAAAGTCATGGCCGCTGCTTTCATATAAGCAGGTACTGCCGCTCGGCAAAACAAAATTTTGATTTTGTTTTGCTCTCGCTTATTCGACCGTTGGCTCCGCCGAAGGTACTGCCGCTCGGCAAAACAAAATTTTGATTTTGTTTTGCTCTCGCTTATTCGTACCTTTGCATATATATCACATCAAACGACTTTCATGAACAAGCGTTACCTCATCCAAATGCTCGCGGTGGCCGCTGTGCTGCCGCTACAGGCACAGATCAACTCTCCCTCGACCGACGGCTATCTGAGCCGAGGCGTCGGGATGTATGAAGACCGCAACTTCACCGGCTGTCTCGACCAATTGAGCCACATCGACCGCAATGTTCTTTCAGACAGCGAACGCGAGTCGGTCGACTGGCTAATAGCAGAAGCCAGCTTCGCAGTGTCAGGCGCCGGAGCCAAGTCCCACTATGTCGCCTTCCTGTCGATGTATCCATATTCGCTTCACCGCTATCAGGCTCTGATGCGCATCGGCGATTGTCTGTATGAGACGAGCTATGCAGAGGCATTGCGGGTTTATAAAAAAGTCGACCGGTCATGTCTCAACGCCGATACGGCCGAAGACCTTGATTACCGCATGGCCTATTGCTCACTCCAACTCGCTGACTTCCGGGAGGCCGACGCCCTGTTCGGACGGCTTGCCACGACCGAACGCTATGGCAACGCAGCCCGCTTCTACAAGGGTTATATCGCATATGCCGAAGGCCGTTATGACCATGCCCGCCGTCTGTTGGCCCTGGTCGATACCTCGAGCTCACCCGGCAACATGGCAGACTACTATCTCGCCCAGATCAACTATCTCGACGGAGACTACAGAAACACGCTCACCACAGCGCGCAATCTGCTGCGCCGCAACGGCATCGCGCCTCAGTTTGTCGCCGAAGCCAACCGTCTGGCCGGAGAGTCGCTCTATCAGCTCGGCGACCCGTCGTCGGCTATCGGCTATCTCAAGAAATATGTCACTTCCGTAGAGTCGCCCGAACCCTCGGCTCTATATATCCTCGGTGTCAGTCAATATGGCAACGGAGACTATGAACAGGCCATCGCCTCCCTCCAGTCGGTGAGCCGCCTCAATGACGCCATGGGACAGAGCGCGAGCCTCTACATCGGACAGGCGCTGATGAAGACCGGCGACAAGGACGCGGCTCTGCTCGCCTTTGACAAGGCGTTGAAAATGACTTATAACGAGGGCGTCCGCGAAGCGGCATACTACAATTATGCCGTAGCCAAATTCAGCGGAGCCAACATACCCTTCGGCAGCTCAGTCGCCACATTTGAAGACTTCCTGCAACGCTATCCCGACAGTCGTTACGCTCCCGAGGTGCAACAATATATCGTCGACGGCTACATGACCGACAAGAACTATGACCGGGCGCTCAGCAGCATCAACCGCATGGCGCATCCGAGCCGCAAGGTGCTTGCAGCCAAACAGAAGGTGCTCTACAATCTTGGAGCATCAGCGTTGGCGGCCGGCAATGCATCGACAGCCTTGACTTATCTCCGCGAAGCCGACGGCCTTGCGTCGCACGACGCAGCACTCGCCGCGGAAGTGAAATTGCTCAGCGGAGAAGCACTATACCGCACCGGAGACTATGGCGCCTCGGTCAACGCCCTGCGGTCATTCATATCGAAGGCTGCTAAAAACAATGTCAATCTGCCCTTGGCCCGCTATGACCTCGGATATTCATATTTTGCACAAAAAGACTATGACAAAGCCGCCGGCTGTTTCAACCAGGTAGTGTCGTCGCCCGGCAATCTTGGAGCCGCAGTTGTCGCCGATGCCTACAACCGCCTCGGTGATGTCAGCTATTATGCTTCAGACTTCGACAAAGCCGGAGCGGCCTATGACAAGGCTTTCGCCACAAATCCCGCCTCAGGCGACTATGCCCTCTACCAGAAGGCACTCATGAAGGGTTATGCCCGCGACCATAAGGGCAAGATAGCCGACCTGCAGCGCTTGCCTGCCGAATTTCCCTCTTCGACATTGCTGGCCGACGCCCTGCTTGAGATGACTGCAAGCTATATCCAGCTCGGAGACAACGCCTCAGCCATCTCGACCTACCGCCGTCTGGTGGCCGACTACCCTAACACGACTCAGGGTCGCCAGGGCTACCTGCAGCTCGCGCTCACGCTGCTCAACGACGGCGACCGCGCCGAGGCCATGCGCTCCTACCGCGACATCATATCGCTCTATCCGACCAGCGATGAGGCCCGCGAAGCGAGCGAACAGCTCAAACGGCTGTCTGCCGAGGACGGCACACTCGACGAGTATGTCGCATTTGTCAACACCGTCGCCGATGCCCCGCGCATTGACGTGGCCGAAGTAGAGCGTCTGTCGTTTGAAGCCGCCGAGAAAGCGTGGCTCAAAAACGCTGATGTCTCGATGCTCCGCCGCTACAACGAACAATATCCCGCCGGTGCCTACCGTCCGCGAGCGCTCTCCTATCTTCTCGAAGACGCCGGTGACCATGGTTCGGCCGATGAAGTCAGCTATGCCACAGCTCTTGTGAGCGAATATCCGGACAACAGTCTCGCCGAGAACGCCTATGCCATCGTGGCAGCCGACCGCTATGGCAAAGGCCTGACCGAAGAAGCGCTGTCGACATGGCAGGCTCTCGAGTCACGCGCGTCATCGTCTCACAACCTCAACGCCGCCCGCGCCGGCATTATGCGTGCCGCCCGCGACCTCGGAGACTATAAAGCCGTCGAAAACGCCGCTGACGCATTACTGGCTTCGTCAACCATAGGGTCTGAAGACAAAAATGAAGCGATATTCTCCAAGGCACTTGCACGCGCCGCATCCGGCGATAATGACGAGGCCGAACGCCTATGGTCGTCTATCTCAGGCATGACCGATGACCTCTACGGCACCAAAAGCGCATATTATCTCGCCCAGAATTATTTTGACCGGGGCAATCGCAACGCGGCCAAAAAGGCCGTAGAAAGCCTCACCGGCTCGGGCACACCCCACGCCTACTGGCTTGCGCGAGGCTTCATATTGCTGAGCGACATCTATGCCGCCGACGGCAAGGAATTTGAAGCGCGCGAATACCTCAACGCCCTGCGCGAAAACTATCCCGGCAACGAGTCCGATATTTTCATGATGATAGACACCCGATTAAACAAATAAGAGCAGATGAAACGTCTTCATATATCACTGCTGTGCGGCAGCGCAGTGCTCGCAATCTCCGCGCAGTCAAAAGACCTCAAAACAGAGATTACAGTCGACCGCACGGTCGTTCCGGTCGAGCGCGAAGCCGTCAGGCTTGGCTCTCTGACACCACAACTGCTGTCATCGCCGGTCAACATGAGGCGTCTGACGCTTGCCGACTACACCGAGACGGCACCTCTGACAAGAAGTGTGCCTGTGCTCGGACCAGCTTCATATGGCGACAAACTCAGTCTCTCGCCATACAAAGGATATGCCGCACTGGGTTATTTCCCGGCTTTTAACCTCGGAGCTTCGGCAGGCTATAAGTTTGTCGACACAGAGCATACGCGACTGGGAGCCTGGCTTCAATATGACGGCTATTCCTACAAACCGTCTGACAAGACCGACGGCTCATATGCCAACAACACCTTCACCCTCGGCGCCCGCTTAGAGCAACGTGTGGGTAAATCATCATCATTCGCGGCCTCGCTCGGATATACGTTTGCCGCAATAGGCAAACCTGACGCATTCGCCGAAGAAAAGCAGAATGTCAATGACTTTGACATCAATCTGTCATGGTGGTCGAGAGTCAAGGCCATAAGCTATCATGCACATGCATCATTTGACCATTTCGGTTATGGCAAGGACGGCTATGTCGATAATTTCAAGACATTCTATCACGAAGACACTCAGCCGACACGCGCTGCATCAGAAAACCGGTTTACGTTCAAAGCCGGCATAGGCTATCTCGGGTCGAGCGCCAGTCCGCGCGGCGGTCTGGAACTGTCGGCCGACTTCCTGTCGCGCAGCAATGGCGTCGAAATAGCCGACATACAATATGGCGTCGATGAGTTTTATCCAATCGTACAGCCAATCTCCGACGGCACGCTCGGAGTGATATCTCTGACGCCTTATTACGCATTCCATGGAGCAAGCGTCAACGGACGCATCGGAGCCAAAGTCGAACTGTCGACCGGCGGGACGGGCAAGAAATTCCACATCGCACCGGCAGTGATGCTCGACTGGAACGCCGCATCCCAGTTTGCCCTATATGCAAACATCGAAGGAGGCGAGCGCCTCAACAGTCTGCGTTCGCTCTTCGGCTACTGTCCGTTTATCAACAGCATATGGCAGTATCAGCGCTCCCACATGCCGGTGAGTGTTGAAATCGGCATGAATATCGGCCCGTTCTCCGGTTTCTCAGCCAGGATTTTCGGAGGTTATGCCGTTGCCAACGACTGGCTGATGCCTCAGTCGACAACAATGTTCGAGAACGGAGAGCCACCGTTGGATTGCGGCCCGAATTTCGACTGCGGACCTCAACGCCTCTACAGCTTCACAAACTTCGGCTACTATGATCTGAAGTCATGGCATGCAGGGGTCGGCCTGAGCTATGAGTGGCGTTCGGTAGTCAAGGTCAACGCAACGGCAGAGACCGCACCAAATGACGCCGACAAATCATATTATCTGTGGCGCGACCGGGCCAAATATGTCATCAACGCAAGCATTGAAGTACGACCCGTCAAAGCCCTCAAGATCGGTGTCGGATATGAACTGCGAGCCGGACGACGCAATTACGCCTCAAATGACATCGGCGCCGTCGCCCTGCGTCTGGCCAATGTCAGCAACCTCGGAGTCAACGCTTCATATGACATCAATGAATCGATCACGGTCTTTGCCCGCGGTGAGAACATCCTCAACCGCCGCTATGAACTCGTCACCGACATTGAAGCCCAGGGAGTGAAGGGGCTCATAGGCGCTACATACAAATTCTGATTTCATTGACAACCGACAACAAAACGCCCCGCTGCACAGCGGGGCGAATCTGGAATTAGAATAAATAAAAGACTATATGTGTTTTTATATTTTATCGAGGGCCTGAGACAGGTCCGCGATCAGATCGTCGATGTGTTCGGTGCCGATTGAAAGCCTGACGGTTGACGGAGAGATATGCTGCTCGGCAAGTTCTCGGTCATTGAGTTGAGAGTGGGTCGTCGATGCAGGATGGATGACAAGACTCTTGACATCGGCGACATTGGCTAAAAGAGAAAATATTTCGAGCGAATCGATGAAACGGCAGACCTCTTCACGCCCTCCGACGGTCTCAAACGTAAAAATAGAGCCCCCACCGTCGGGGAAATATCTGAGATAGAGCCTATGGTCAGGATGATCGGGAAGCGAAGGATGGTTGACTTTCCTCACCTTAGGATGGGCGGCAAGGAAGCGAACAACAGCGTCAGCATTCTGATTATGACGCTCTACGCGCAGAGAGAGGGTCTCTACTCCCTGGAGGAGCAGGAAGGCATTGAAAGGGCTTATAGCCGCACCTGTGTCGCGCAGGAGAACAGCCCTGACCCTTGCGGCAAATGCCGCCCGTCCGGCAGTCTCGGTGAAACGCGCTCCGTGATAGGACTGATCGGGTTCTGAAAGCTGAGGAAACTTTCCGGACGCAGCCCAGTCGAAATTACCTCCATCGACAATAATGCCACCGAGAGAAGTGCCATGACCACCGATGAATTTTGTCGCCGAATGGACGACGATATCCGCACCGTGTTCGATAGGTCGGAACGTATATGGCGTTGCGAAAGTATTGTCGATGATCAAAGGTATTCCGTGGCCGTGAGCAATTTCAGCGACTGCGTCGATGTCAATAAGATTGCAATTGGGGTTGCCGAGAGTTTCGACAAAAATCGCTTTTGTGTTCGGCCGCAGCGCCTCGCGGAAATTGTCGAGCCGTGAAGGGTCGACAAACGTAGCGGTCACACCATACGCAGGCAAAGTGTTGGCGAGGAGATTGTATGTGCCACCATAAATTGTATTTGCGGCCACGATATGATCGCCGGCAGCAGCTGTGTTGAGCACAGCATAGGAAACCGCAGCCGCACCGCTGGCCACAGCGACAGCCGTCACCCCGCCCTCGAGGGCAGCAATGCGCTGTTCGAGCACATCCTGTGTCGGATTTGTGAGACGGGTGTATATGTTACCCGGATCTTCAAGAGCGAAGCGGGCGGTGGCATGGGCGCAATTGTCAAACACGAATGACGATGTCTGATAGATCGGCACAGCCCGCGCTCCTGTCGCCGAATCAGCCTTTTCCTGTCCGACGTGGAGCTGAAGCGTCTCGAAATGATATTTATTGTCTTTGGCCATTGTGAGCTTTACAACTATTACGCCACAAAATTACAAAACCAAGAACAAAAGACATGTTAAAAGTAATAATTTAGAAAATTATCGTATATTTGCAACAACCAATAGAACAAATGAAGACAAGAACCCCAAAAATGGTTCTTGCACAGAACAAACAGCATTCAACCATGTCACAACAGATTATCGACGAGACAGACCTCGACATAATGAGGGCCTTGCAGGCCGACGGACGCCTGACGACGCGTCAGCTCGCAGCCAAGGTCCATCGTTCGCCCACTCCTGTATTCGAACGTGTACGCCGTCTTGAGTCCCAGGGTTACATACGCCGCTATGCCGCAGTGCTCGACGCAGACAAACTGGGGCGCGGATTTATGGTCATATGCCAGGTGAAACTCAGGGTCATCAACCGCGACATTGCCACAGCCTTTGTCAACTGCGTCAAGGGCTTGCCCGAAGTGAGCGAATGCTATCACGTGTCGGGTTCGTCTGACTATATTCTCAAAGTGAGGGCTGAGTCGATGGCCTGCTACCGTGATTTTCTGCTGAACAAGCTTGGCGCAATGGATTCGGTCGGCACCATCGAATCGTCATTTGTGATGACCGAGATCAAAAACGATCCGGCTATACCGATTTGAACTTAGTCTGAGTTTGTTTATTTGGCTTCGCACGATATTCTGCGTATATTTGTAGCGCTAAACATAAAACATGGAGAAATAAGTGAACGATAAAACGGGACATAAGCCGAAGAACCCTGTGGTCAGCGGGTTGCTGAAATATGCCATTCCACTCGTAATCAGCATCGGCCTCTGCTATCTGCTTTTCACCGGCATAGATTTCGGTGAAATGGCCGAGATTGTCAGACGCGACTGCGATTTCAAATGGATTGCCGCCATGCTGGGTCTATCCCTGTTCTCATATGTTTTCAGAGCACTCAGATGGCGCCTGCAACTCAATGCACTCGGCATCCGTCCTCCGCTTTTCTATGTGGTTTTGAGCATGTTTGGCACATATGCAGTCAACCTTGTGTTCCCTCGGCTCGGCGAGATATGGCGTTCGGGCTACATAGCCCAGCGTCAGGACGCACCATTCACCGCCGTGTTCGGCTCTATGGTCGCCGAACGTCTTGCCGACACCATCACAGTGGCACTTATAGCGCTGACAGCGTTTCTGCTTGCATCGGCCACAATCTATGACTACCTTGCCGAGAATATGCAGAGCATCGAGGCCATACGCTCGCTGCTGACATCGCCATGGATATGGGCGGCCGGAGTGGCATGCTGCGCGGCTCTGTGGTGGTTTCTGAGCCATCGTTCGACCAACCGCGTGGTCATACGCATCCAAAAAGCCATCAAAGAGTTATGGCAGGGGTTTGCCGTCATCGTCCACATGGAGGGCAAAGGCATGTGGCTGATGTGGACGCTCTGCGTCTGGGGCTGTTATTTCACCCAGTTCATGATCGGATTTCTTGCATTTCCATCGACAATCGAAGTGATACAGATCCACGGATTTACAGTTGTCCTGGTGGCGTTTGCACTTTCGAGCCTCTCGATGGGCGTGCCGTCGAACGGGGGCATCGGCCCCTGGCAGTGGGCCGTGATATTCGCCCTCGGCATCTACGGAGTCAGCAGAGCCAATGCCGGAGCCTTCGCCAATGTGGTGCTCGGCTCGCAGACCCTGCTCCAGATCTGTCTCGGCATCTTCACATTCATCATGATCGCACTTGACAAACGACGAAATAAAACAATAAAACAAAACATACAAAATGTCTAAAGTACTCATCATCGGAGCCGGCGGTGTCGGCACAGTCGTGGCACACAAATGTGCCCAGAACCCACATGTGTTCAACGAAATAGTCATTGCATCACGCACCCGTTCGAAATGCGACGCCATCGCCAAGGCCATCGGCGCACCGAACATAACGACAGACTCTGTCGACGCAGACTCTGTGCCGCAGCTTGTCGAACTTCTCAAAAAACATCGTCCTGACATCGTCATCAATGTGGCGCTCCCCTATCAGGACCTGACCATCATGGACGCATGTCTCGAATGCGGCGTCAACTATCTCGACACTGCCAACTACGAACCCAAGGATGTGGCCCATTTCGAATATTCATGGCAGTGGGCTTACCGCGAGCGTTTCGAAAAAGCCGGACTGACCGCCATCCTCGGCTGTGGCTTCGACCCCGGAGTGTCGGGCGTGTTCACGGCATATGCCGCCAAGCACTATTTCAGTGAAATGGAATATCTCGACATCGTCGACTGCAACGCAGGCAACCACGGCAAAGCTTTCGCAACAAATTTCAACCCCGAAATCAACATACGCGAAATCACTCAGAACGGCCGCTACTACCGCGACGGAAAATGGGTGACCACCAAACCGCTCGAAGTCCACATGGACCTGACATACCCCAACATCGGCCCGCGCGACTCTTATCTGCTCTATCACGAGGAACTCGAGTCACTCGTCCAGAACTATCCCACGATCAAACGTGCCCGTTTCTGGATGACCTTCGGTCAGGAATATCTCACTCACCTTCGTGTGATACAGAACATCGGCATGGCCCGCATCGACGAGGTCGATTACAACGGAGTGAAGATCGTGCCGCTGCAGTTCCTGAAAGCCGTGCTACCCAATCCTCAGGATCTCGGAGAGAACTATCACGGAGAGACATCGATCGGCTGCCGCATCTCAGGCAAGGGCAAGGACGGCAAGGATATGACCTACTATATCTACAACAACTGCTCACACGAAGAAGCCTACAAAGAGACAGGCATGCAGGCTGTCAGCTACACCACAGGCGTTCCGGCCATGACAGGCGCCATGATGTTCCTCACCGGCAAGTGGGTCAAACCGGGTGTGCATAACGTAGAGGAGTTTGATCCCGATCCATTCCTGAGCGAACTTGCCAAACAGGGTCTTCCCTGGCATGAAGTCTTCAATGCCGACCTCGAAGTCGATCGCATCGACAATTGACCGGACATGAAGCAGTTTTTCAACGAAAAGAACGCACATTGCCGCGACGGGCTGATTGACTTCGACCCGTCGCAGCATATTTATACGTTTAACGGCACAGAATTCAAATCAGTCACCACGATCGTTGAAGAATGTTTCGAGGCATTTGACGCTGATTATTGGGCAAGAGTGAAACGCCCCGGCGATCCCGAAAGCCTCAAGCGGGAGTGGGAAGACAAGGCGCGCGAGGCGCGCGAACTCGGCACATTGATGCACGACCGCATCGAACGCTATTATCTCGGAGAACAACTTGAGCCCGAGGCTGCAAGCGACCCGACATTCCGCCATTTTCTCAATTTTGCCAACGAGCACAGACTGACGCCCTACCGCACCGAATGGCGCATATTCAGCGAACGCTCGCATGTCGCCGGGACTCTTGATTTTCTTGCCGTTGACGAGAACGGACGCTTCACCATCTATGACTGGAAACGCTCGACAAAAGTCGTTGACAAATATGGCAACCCGGTGCGCGGAAAGTATCCCAAATATGCCAAGCGTCCGTTGAACCATCTCCCTGACACGACCTATCACCATTATGCCCTCCAGGTGAGCATATATCGTTTTATCCTTGCCGAGCACTACGGCATCGAGGTCGACAACGCCTGCCTTGGAGTCTTTCACGAAGATCTTCCCTGCCACTTCTGCGTGAAACTGCCCTATCTCCGCGACGAGGTTATCAAGCTCATGGATCTTGCTGAAAAGCGGGCTAAAGAATCATGCAATAAATCAAACACGTCACAAAAATGACACTTCCGCAGGCATTTATCGACGAAATCAACAGCTATGGAGCCGACTGTCTGTCGGGCCTCGCTGAGGCACTGTCAGAGACACCGCCATCGGTGAGCATACGTGTCAACCGCGGCAAATGCGTCTGCGACGCTGTCGCTGCCGACAGAGTGCCCTGGTGTGACGACGGCTTCTACCTCGACCGGCGTCCGGCCTTCACGTTTGACCCGGCCATGCATCAGGGACTCTATTATGTCCAGGATGCATCGTCAATGGCCTTGTCTCATGCGGTCAGACAGATATGCGAGGCTGAAGGCTTCAGGCCTCTGGTCTATCTCGATGCGTGTGCAGCACCCGGCGGCAAGACCACTGCAGCACTTTCAGCTCTGCCGGCAGCTTCGTTAGTCTTCGCCAACGAATATGACGGTCACCGCGCGTCAATACTGGCCGAAAACACAGCAAAATGGGGAAATCCACGCGTTGTTGTCACCCGCGGCGACACAGCGCGTCTGAGCAACCTGCGCCACTGTTTCGACATTGTCGCAGCTGACGTGCCATGCTCCGGCGAGGGCATGATGCGCAAAGACACGGAAGCTGTGGCACAATGGTCGCCCGCACTTGTCAAGGATTGTGTCGAGCGGCAGAAAGAAATTGTCGGCAATCTGTGGCCTGCGCTCCGTCAGGGAGGATACCTGATCTACAGCACCTGCACATTCAACCGCCATGAGAATGAAGAGATGGTCGAATATATCTGCTCGGAATTGGGCGGAGAAACTTTCGACACCGGACTCACGGCTTTTGAAGGCGTCGCCGGAGGCATCGACAGCCAAAGACATTGTAGCCGTTTCATTCCGGGGCGCGTCAGGGGCGAGGGATTGTTTCTGGCCGTCATACGCAAATATGGCGACGGCACAGCCCAGAAGCCCAAAGCGGCCCGCAAATCAGTCACTCAGTTTGCCAAAGCTCCGCGTGAGGCATCTCAGTTTGAACAGATGCTGAATGGAGACTTCACCATGACTATGATTGGCGATTCGGTCTATGCCCTGCCGGCGGATTGCTCACGCATGATTGCGGATGCCGCGACGTGGACCGATGTTGTCTCGGCCGGTACGGCCGTAGCGACAGTCAAGGGCCGCGACCTTATCCCGTCGCAGCAACTCTCTCTGTCGACCGCTCTGAAAGCTGAGTCCTTTCCGCGGGTTGAACTCAGCTACAACGATGCGCTTGCCTATCTTCGCCGCGAGAGCGTCAGCATCGACGCCCCGAAGGGCTATGTGCTGCTGACCTACAGCGGACATCCTCTCGGTTTTGTCAAAAATCTCGGCAATCGCGCCAACAACCTGTATCCGGCTTCATGGCGCATCATGTCAAGAAACACCCCCGACGCTACCCCAAGTATACTACAGATGCCATGATACGCTCTATCGAAGCAATGCGCGGCATATTTGTCACACTGATATTCCTGGTGCATTATCCGCTTGACGGACCTCCGACGTTTGCCGCAGGGGGCGACTGCGGTGTGGCATTTTTCATGATGCTCAGCGGCTTTGTCATGAGCGCAGGCTACGGGAAGCGTCTTATGGCGTCGAAAGGGAGCGATCTGTCGTTTACCTGGCGCCGCATAGCCAAAATCTATCCGCTGCATCTGCTGTGCTTCGGCCTGGCTCTGTGTCTGTATGACTATGTCCTGGATATGGCGACAATCACCGACGGCGTCATCAACCTTGCATTGCTTCAAAGCTGGGTGCCGGAAGCCACGTTCACGTTCAACACAGTGTCATGGTTCCTGTCAGATCTCGCATTCTTTTATCTGGTTTTCCCCCTCATAGTGCGCCACCGTCTGACTGACAGACGCAGGGTGATAACAGCATTTTTCGTCTTTGTAGCGCTCTACCTGTGCCTTATACCGATGATACCTGAGGATAACGCCACTCAGATCTGTTATATCTTCCCTCCTGCGAGGTTGATCGACTTCTTTGGCGGAATGTTGCTGTGGCGACTTTTCACGACATTGCGCGACGGCCGGACAGGTCAGAGATTCGCGAGACTCGGTTTTGCATGGCGAAGCCTACTCGAAACTGGAGCTGTGGCTCTTGTGGCTGTGACGGTGATACTGTATGCTTACTTCCCGACATGCTATAAGGCGGCCGCGATGTGGTGGCCTTCAATGGCTGTTGTCATCCTCGTCTTCAGCCTGAGCGACAATCATCCGGGTGCAATCGGCATGGTGCTGAGATCAAGAGTGCTTCAAGTCTTCGGAGGCGCAAGTTTTGCGTTTTTCATCTTTCACCGTGTCGGCATGTCGATAGTTTTCAGAGTGCTCGACCGGCTGGATGTGACACTTGACGGCACTCCTCTCCTTCTTGTCAATTTTGCAGGCGTAACAATCGGAGCATTGATAATACATAAATACTTTCAATCGCTATGGAATCAAAAATTGCGCAGTGTGTGATAATCCGCCAAATCTACGAATCGCCCTACGGACAACTTGTGCTGGGCTCGATCGGCGACAGGCTGTGTCTGTGCGACTGGAACATACCGGCCCGCCGCGCTGTGATTGACAGCCGCCTGTGCCGCGATTTCAGTGCCGTTATGATAGACGGCCAATCAGATGTCAACAAACGCGCGGCTGTGATGCTCGACGAGTATTTCGCCGGCAAAAGACGTTCGTTTGAAATACCATTGGCGTTTAAAGGAAGTGAACTCAGATGCAAAGTATGGCATGCGCTGTCAGAGATTGGCTATGGCGAGGTGATGTCATACAGCGACATTGCTGCGAGAGTGGGACGCCAGGATGCAGTCAGAGCCGTTGCGACGGCTATCGGAGCCAATCCCATGTCGATATTCATTCCTTGTCACCGCGTGATCAGCAAATCAGGCCACCCAGGCAACTATGCCGGCACCCCCGAAGTCAAAATCAAACTGCTGAGGCTCGAAGCCTTATCAAAGTAGTTGAATATCATAAATTTAATAATCCAAATCACTAACTTAACACATTTATAAACAGTGAAAACCATGAAGACTATATTTTTAATCACCCTCTCAATCATATTATTATCCTCATGTGGCAGCAAATCCAACACTGAGGCACTTCCTGTCGCCAACTCAGAGACGGCGGTGAAGCAAATACCCGTGGCAGTTCCGGCCATCCAGTCCACCACATATGCCTACACCATTGAGAATAAAGAGTTAGCATCAATGCCTTTACCTGACGGACAATCAATCCAGAAAATCCGCTATACGGTAGAAATCCCAATTGAGTATTCCGAAATAGCTCTCAATGAGATTGCTGATGTCATCAAGAGTAAGGAACAGATGGAATACGTTTTTATTGAATACTATCTGCCAAATCAGCCCCGGAATAGCGGTAATTACGGCATTTCAAAGCGGACACCTTCCGAACACAGCACTGAGATAAACTACATCGCTCCTCCTAAAGAGCCGCAAACGACTCAGCCCAAAGCCGAAGCAAACACTCCTTACAAAGGCTGTAAAGTGTATGGCGCATGGAATATGACGGGAGCGAAAGTGATCGCTTATCAGAAGAACAATCGTTGCTATATGGTGAACTACTATGGAGGCACCAAATATAGCGAGCCGGAACTGTACATCAAGACTACATGGCATGGCCGCACCGCGTTCAAGAACGCCGAAGACCCTGCCGATATGTATGTAATCAACAATAACGGCGACCTCGATGGCTATTATGAGGGAGACCTCGCCACGACATTCAGCCAGACGACATATTGAGGCGAATGTCGATCTGTGTCAGCAGGCTTGGGATGTTTATCGTGAACGGATTTTTTCAGTCGATTATGGCGTCGCGGGTCTCGCTGCGGTAATGATAGTTATTGCGCAGGGCTTCGAAGGCCGCAGGATCGGCCTTGAGTGCCTCGGTATCGACGAGCGGGTTATAGCTCTCCACAACGGCCAGAGGACTGACTGTGCGGGCAACGCTTTTTGGTGCGGCGGCTGCAGCAGTCACACGCGGCAAATAGAAGACATTGGTCAGAGCGTCGAGCGACATCTGGGTGGCTCTTATTTTGCCTTCATGTGAATAACCGGCGATATGTGGGGTGGCAATCGCTGCCCTTTGGAGAAGATCGGCAGAAATCAGCGGTTCGCCCTCCCAACAATCTATAGCGACGTTGCTCACAATGCCCCGGTCGATAGCATCGACCAGCGCTGGCGTATCGACAATGGCTCCTCGTGCGCTGTTGATAAGCATAGGACAACGCCTGAGCGATGCGAGAAATGAGGCATCGACCATATGATAGGTAGCGTCACTGCCTTCACGGACAAGTGGAGTGTGGAATGTTATTATGTCGCACTGTTCGGCTATTTCACCAAGAGTTGACCACCCCTCGCCTCCTTCGGCTCTCTGACGGGGGGGATCGCAGACAAGCACCTTCATGTCGAGTGCCCTTGCCCAACGTTCGACAATCGATCCGACATGACCTACACCGACTATGCCGAGCGTATATTGGCTCAAGGGCCGGTTTGAGAGCTGTATCATCGCTGCAAAGACATATTGTGCCACAGCCGGAGCGTTACATCCCGGAGCGTTGACGACCGTTATGCCATGGGCGGCACACCAGTCGAGGTCAATATGATCAGTGCCGATAGTCGCCGTGGCGATGAAATGGCAACGCGATTTGGCGAGCAGCTTCTCGTCGCAGCGTGTGCGGGTTCTCACCACAAGTGCGTCGGCATCCTTGACTGCCGCCGGAGTGATGTCCTCGGGTGCGAGATAGCTGACGTTGGCATATGGTTCGAGAAGACCTGCAATGAATGGTATATTGCGTTCGATGATGATGTTCAGGCGATAATTCTCCATAGATATAGGGCGTAGTAGATTGTTATGATCGATAGTATTGCAATCCAACCGCGGGCGCCTCGACGGATCACAAAAAGATGGCCGAGAAAAAAAGCCGCACAGAAATTGAGCATTGGGATATAGGTCAGAAAGTTGGTGAAATCGACAGCCATTGCGATGATGGATGTCGCCGTGATGAGTGTGAGAAGACCGTTGCAGGCACGAGTCCGTGCGTTGTATGTCATCAGCTTCAACAGACTCATGGCATAGGCTACAACCGTCAGCACAACCGTCAGCGAAACTGCCGTGATCAGGATCATTGAGTCGCGGGCCGTTGTCGCAGACAGCACACTGATGAAATGAGGCGCGTGGAAGTCATCAAACGTTATGATCTGTCCGCCCAACAATATCCACCATGGCGAGATGATGCCGAGCAATGCGGCAAGAACCGTGCGGAAGGTAAGGATGCGCATCTGGGCGCAACCGATGGCGAATGCAGGCAGATAGGCCACATAGGCATATTGTGTGGCCGAGGCTGACGAAAGGAGGAAAAAGACGAGGAAAACACGTCTCAGCGCCATTGGCTGAGCAAATGTTCCGAACATCATGACCATGCATCCGCTGACCACTGCAAGCAGAACAGTACCAGAGAAAAGTTGTGATGAAACGGTCGGAGAGGCAGTCTGCATCACCGCAAAAAAAGTCGCATATATCAGCGTGATCGTCCTCGGTATGTTGTAAATTTTGTTGACGAAAATCATAAGGACGATAACAGCGGCTATGATGGCAATGTTAACCCACAATCCGCTTAGGGGCGATGATATCCATTCGTTAGCTGACGGAAACACGAGCCCTTTGTCACCGGGTATCAGGCCTGCTGAGCCGGAAGAAAGCGCATAGACCGCCGATGCCACCATCAGCGCAAAAGCGATGGCAAGCACCCAGCGCGAGTCAAACGCTTTGGTGATTTCGGCCCCTTTCACAACGGAGTTCAGCCTATAAGATCGCGACCGATGTCACGGCGGAAATACTTGCCTTCAAACTCAATGGCTTCTATCGCGCGATAGCTGTTTGCAAGCGCCTCGGGGATTGAATTGCCATATGACGTGGCTGCAATGACACGTCCGCCGGCTGTCAACAGCCGTCCGTCGGCATCAAGCTTGGTGCCGGCATGGAACAGTATGCTTTGGTCGGGATTGAGATTGCCTGTGATTTCAAGTCCTTTGGCATATGAACCGGGGTATCCACCTGATACGGCCATAACAGTGACAGCCGTCCGCGGATCCTGCTCGGCGGGAGTGTCGGCGAGACAGCCTTTTGCAGCCGCTTCGAGAAGATCGACGATGTCAGATGCGATGCGAGGCATAACGACTTCGGTCTCGGGGTCGCCCATTCGCACGTTATATTCAATCACCATCGGTTCACCTCCGACATTGATCAGGCCGAGAAAGATGAAACCTCTGTAGACTATGCCGTCGGTCTTGAGACCCCGGACGGTCGGCAATATGATGCGCTGCTCCACCTTGTCCATGAAGACTTGGTCAGCAAACGGAACCGGGCTGACAGCGCCCATGCCACCGGTGTTAAGTCCTGTGTCACCCTCACCGATGCGTTTGTAGTCTTTTGCTACGGGAAGAATGCGATATCCGCCATTGCCGTCAGTCAGGACGAATACAGAGCATTCTATGCCGCTGAGAAACTCTTCGATCACCACTGTGGCCGAAGACTTGCCAAACATGCCCCCGAGCATCTCAGCGAGCGCTTTTTTAGCCTCGTCAAGATTGTCGATGATCAGAACTCCTTTTCCGGCAGCCAGACCATCGGCTTTGAGCACATATGGCGCACTAAGGGTTTCGAGGAAGCGACATCCTTGGTCGAGAGTATCGGCTGTGAAACTCTCATAGCGTGCGGTCGGGATGTTGTGGCGCACCATAAACTGCTTGGCGAAATCCTTGCTGCCTTCGAGTGCCGCTCCGGCTTTGGAAGGACCGACGACAAGCACCGGATCATTGACAAAATAATCATAGATGCCGGCCACAAGCGGATCTTCGTTACCCACGACAATCATGTCAATGGCGTTTTCACTGACAAACTTGCGGATAGCGTCAAAGTCGAGAGGCGACATATCGACGTTTGTGCCGTAAGCACCGGTTCCACCGTTTCCGGGAGCGATAAACAGACGGGCTGTCCGTGGGCTTTGGGCTATTTTCCAAGCGAGGGCTGATTCACGGCCACCTGAACCAAGCAGGAGTATGTTGAGTTGTGACATGACAGTAATTTGCGCTGAGGGTTTTATAATGTGTTAACTATGTATTACTTATTATCGTCGCTTTCGTTTCCGCGTTTTTTCCAGCCGCGCGAACGCATCACCGGACCATTTTGAGACGGCAACGAAGGCGCTTTTGAGCCAATAGACCTCAGGGCGTAAGGATTGCGGCGTAGAGCCAACGGATTCTCGCTTTCGGGCTTGGTGTTTTCATCACTGCCAAAAGGTTTGCGGTCGCGATTGAAAGGCTTGCGATCGCCAAATTTCCGGTCACGGTCGAAGGGCTTGCGGTCACCGGATTTGCGCTCGCGGTCAAAGGGCTTACGGTCACTGAATCTGCGGTCGCCACGACGATCGGACTTATCTCGTGATTCGCGTTCTTCGGACTGTTTATCCTTGAGTTTGCCACCCGCGGCAACAAACGACTTCTTGTCACCGTCAAAGATGACATACTCTCTCAACTCACACTCAAGCGAACCGTTGAACAAGGGGATTTTCTGAGACGGAGCAAGACCTATACGACGGAAGTATTCATCGCGGTAACCTATGATCCAGGCATTGTAACCGGTGAAAACATGTTTGAGTTTCGATCCGATGGTCTCATAGAGAGCATCCATATCAGGAGCGCTGATGCGCTCACCGTAAGGCGGATTAGTGACAACAACGCCTACAGGCTGCGGAGCTTCGGTCCATTTTGAAAGAGGCTTTACCTGCAGATCGACATAACGCGCCACACCCGCACTTTTGATGTTAGCCTCAGCTATCGACACTGCTTTAGGCGAGATGTCGGCTCCTATGATGGGAGCGCTCACTTCACGCTCGCCGCTCTCATCGTTGTAGAGGCGGTCAAAAAGCTCGCTGTCAAAATCTTTCCAGTGTTCGAATGCGAAACCACGACGATATATGCCCGGATTGATATTTGCTGCAATGAGGGCAGCCTCGACAAGGAATGTTCCCGAGCCGCACATAGGGTCGACGAAGGGAGTGTCGCCCTTCCAGCCGCTAAGCAAAATAATGCCTGCGGCAAGAACCTCATTGATAGGAGCTTCAGTCTGAGCCACACGGTAGCCGCGTTTGTGGAGCGACTCACCTGATGAGTCGAGCGACAGCGTGACTTCGGTGCCCGAAATGTGTACATTGATCATCACATCAGCATCCTGAAGACGCACACCCGGTCGTTTGTCCGCGCCATAGCGGTCCTTAAACCAGTCTACAATGGCATCCTTGATGCGGTACGTCACATATCGTGAATGGGTGAACTCCTCGCTGTAAGCAGTCGTATCGATGGAAAATGTTTTGTCGAGAGTCATCAGAGACGACCAGTCAAATTCCTTAGCCTGCTCATAAAGGTCATCCGGAGTGCGGGCTTTGAATTTATAGAACGGCTTCAGAATACGCAGCGCCGTGCGGCAGCAAAGGTTTGCTTTATACAGAGTCTCGAGAGTGCCATAAAAAGACACCATACGCTTGCCGGGAGTCACATTCTCAGCGCCGAGGTCACCCAACTCGCGGGCGAGCACGCCTTCCAACCCTTGGAAGGTCTTGGCAACCATTTCAAATTTATCGTTGCTTGTCATCGTCATGAAAGTTTTTGCAAAGTTACAATTTCTGCCGCTCATTTCCGAACAAGCTCTTACATTATTTGCAAAATGTAGTCATCTGTTAGTTATTGACTGATAACCCGCACGCGATAAAAAAAATGCGCCATGAGGCGCTTATGGGTTAACTGATGGTTTGCTCCTACTTGATGTGGAGCATGTCTGAGTGTCGGCTGTCATCGTAGAATTTGGCACTTTCGGTGCAGCACCATTTTACAGCCTTTTTCAATAAAGTAAACATAATCGATGTGTGTTATTATTCTTTCATAAATATAACATCGTGACCGCCCCTATGGTTCAAGTGTCACCCATATGCGCGTATTCAAAAAAAAGCGTGGCCACCATGAAGGAGCCACGCCGTATGTGAAGCCGATGAGAGCACGGGGCTTTATTTATCCAGCACCTCGAAGCGGGAATGCTGGCTATGGAACTCTTCGACGATATCTTTCATCTTCGCGACAATCTTCATATCATCGCCTTCATATGCGCGTGAAATCAATTCGTCAATATCGCCGGCGATAATGCCGAAGTCATATTCACGCACTTTCGCGATCTTGATTTTGGGATGGAAAGTAGGCAATGTGATCTCAGCGTCGTTGAGCACTTCTTCATAAAGTTTCTCACCGTCACGCAGACCGGTGAATTCAATCTTCACATCATGAGCACCGCTGAGTTTGATCATGCGTTCGGCGAGTTCGACGATGCGGACCGGTTTGCCCATATCGAATACAAATATCTCGCCTCCATGACCCATAGTGCCGGCTTCGATCACGAGCTTACAAGCTTCGGGGATGAGCATGAAGAACCGGATGATGTCGGGATGGGTGACAGTGATC
This sequence comes from uncultured Muribaculaceae bacterium, assembly GCA_964018265.1. GTDB lineage: Bacteria > Bacteroidota > Bacteroidia > Bacteroidales > Muribaculaceae > CAG-873. The sequence goes on along the minus strand of CAXHOY010000012.1, from coordinate 40,211 downwards.
GGACCGCCGTTGCGGATCTGTTCCTTGAACAAGGGGATCACAGAGCCGTTTGAGCCGAGGACATTGCCGAAACGGGTTGTGACAAACTGAGTCTCGCCTTTGACCTTTCCTTCTTTGATGGCCTTGTCGAGCGACTGGACATAGATTTCGCAGATGCGCTTCGAGCAACCCATCACATTGGTCGGATTGACAGCCTTGTCAGTCGATATCATTACAAATTTCTTTGCTCCATATTTAACTGCGAGATCGGCAATGACACGGGTGCCCTTGACGTTGTTCTCGATGCTTTCATATGGATTGTCCTCCATCATCGGCACATGTTTATAAGCCGCAGCATGGAACACATATTCGGGACGATGCTCGCTGAAGATATGCTCCATGCGGTTTTCGTTGGCGATATTGGCCACGATCGACAGAGCTTTGATGCGTGGCCACTGCTTGGCCATCACCAGACGCACGTCGTGCATCGGAGTCTCGGCCTGGTCGACAAGGATAAGCTCCGAAGGCTCGTAAGCGGCAATCTGCTTGACCATTTCCGAACCGATACTGCCGGCAGCCCCGGTAATCAGGATTCGTTTTCCGGTGAGGAGGTCGGCGGCGGCCTTCATGTCGATTTCAATCTTGTCGCGAGGAAGGAGATCCTCGATATTGACGGTCTTCAGCTGACTGGCATTGAGTTTAGACTTACCGTCCCACTCCTGATACTCAGGAATCATCATAATCGAAATATTGCCATCGATGAGCCGGTCGATCATCTCCTGATCGCCACGCAGACGCTCGGTCTTAAGCGGAGAGACAATAAGAGTGTCAGCATTATGCTCCTCCATTATCTTGACAATCTTATCATCATTGGGATAAATGCGCACACCCATCAGCTGCATGTCGACGACGTCGTCGCAGTCAGACACAAAGCCTAAAATCTTATAGGGCGAATCGGTGCGCGAGTTGATACTTTTGGCAAGAGCCACACCGCCTTCGCGCACACCATAGATGAAAACGCGTTTTTTGCGGTTGGTATGGATGCTTCCGTCATAGAGAGCCTTTATCCAGATGCGTATTGTCCACATGAAGGTTACGGCAAGGAGGCCCATAAGAATAATGTCGCTGATTTTCAAGGCTATCAACCAGCGGTCGAGAGCAAAAACATACTGCAGGATGATGAGCAGGACCATGCCGAACAGCACACCGAGCCCGAGACGCCTCAAGTCGATGAATGACGAGAAGCGCAACACACCGGCATATGTCCGGAAAATGCGGAAACCAAGCACAAAGAGCAAAAGATAGATGACTAAGGATAAAGTCAGGGTTGCAAGATGTGAAGTGGTCTCTTCAAGGCCATGATTGATAGCGAATGCGAGCATGCCCGATATGAGTATGAACACGCAGTCCATTAAGAGTACGCTCCAATAAGGCAGCGCACGTCTCGAAAAATACCAGTTTGCAAAGTCTTTTAATGATTTCATAGCTGTAAAATCAAGCGTGATTAGAGTTTGAGAGTTGAGGTTTTCAGGAGTCCTGACGATATCAGGTGTTGATTAAGATTATGGTTGCATATTATATCGTCGAGCATTTTGCTCTGTCGTGTGCGGTGGATGTCGGTGCCTGTGACCCTATATGCTCCCATTTTTAGCAGCATGTGTGCCTTATCACGGGCTTCAGTTCCGTAAGCTCCGGTGAGAGAGAAAAGATTGAGCTGCAGAGCGACGCCCGACTTTATCAGTCGTTCGTAGTCTTCACGACCCATATAGCGGTAACGCTCAGGATGTGCGAGCAATGGGAAATATCCTTTACGGGCGATTTCGTCGAGTATGCCGTAAAGGTCTGAAGGCGGTGTGAAATAAGAGGTCTCGACGAGCAGATGGTCACCCATTGGCAAAAGGTCGCCAGCATCAAGGCGCTCCACAAACAACGAGTCAATCATATTCTCCGATGCAAGATGGAGTTTCACAGGACCTTTATATGCCTCTTTGAATTCGTCGAAACGCTGACGGAGATGTTGGGTTGTGTTGGGGCAATCCTCCATTATATGCGGAGTCAGCCACACGTCCGAGAAGCCGTGGGCTGCATATATGTCGAGACATTCGATCGAGTCTTCAGTCGTGGCAAAACCGTCATCCACACCCGGTAGGATGTGTGAATGACGGTCGGTAAATCCTTTGAAAAGGTCAGTTGCCGGACGCCTGCCGAAAAGACCGGAGAGAAAACCCATATATCCGAGGTTTTATCAATTATTTCTATAAGATGCGTAATCACCGTAACCGTAGCCGTAGCCATATTTGCCGTAGCCCGGGCCTTCGGATCTTGTGTCATTGAGGACAACACCGAGGTTGGAGAAGCGTTTTGACTGATAGAGCTTTTCGACTTCGGGCAACATGGTGCGTTCGAGCAGCCCTGCGCGCACAACGAAAATGGTGCGGTCAGCCACCTGGTTGATGATATGGGCGTCGGCCATCATCGCAGCCGGCGGGCAGTCGATGAATATATAGTCGTATTTGTCGCGTAGCTGCTTCATCATCATCGGAAAACGGTCAGACTCGAGAAGTTCGGTCGGATTTGGAGGAATCTTGCCGACAGGGAGCACATCCATCGGAATATTGTCATCAGGACGCACGATGAGAGAGTCTATGTTGTCGCTGTGTCCGATCAGATAGTCGGATATACCCTTCGAAGGCGAACCTGCGATGGTCGATGCAGATGCGTGGCGAAGGTCACCGTCGATAAGCAGCACACGTTTGCCACGGATAGCAAAGCTCTTGGCAAGGTTGACGGCGATAAACGACTTACCGCTGCCTGCGTTGAACGACGACACCATGACGACATCGGCGCCATTGCCTTTTGAGCTCATGAAGCTGATGTTTGTGCGCAGCACACGGAAGGCTTCGTTGATGGCGTTACGGTTGTCTTGCTCGACAACAATTTCGGTGGCGTCGTTTTTATTTGATTTCTTGTTTTTCTTGGACAGAGACGGTATCTCGCCGAGGAAGGGAGCCGAGAGAGACTCGAGATCCTTGCGACCGCGGATTTTTGTATTTAATGTCTCAAGACCAAACATGATGCCAAACGGGATGAGGAGACCGAGGATAAACGCGATTGCGAGGATGCGCATCTTGCGTGGAGCGACGGGAGCCTTTGATCCGTGGGGTTTTGCGATGATCTGGGTGTTGTAGGCGATGAATGCCTGTGAGAGTTCGTTTTCCTCACGTTTCTGCAGGAGGAAGAGATAGAGGGCTTCCTTGACCTTCTGCTGGCGCTCTACGGAGAGAAGATACTTAGCCTGTGTCGGATTTGCAGCAATCTGAGCCGTGGTCTGGCTCTTGGTCGACTGGAGGTTCTTGATGCGTGTCTGAAGAGCTACAATCTGGTTGTCGATGGCCGACAGGATTGCGGAGCGGATATCTGCCAGACGGTTGTCAAGCGAAATGACGTATGGGTGAGCGGCGCTCGTCTTGTCAAACTGCGAGCGTTCGAGGATCAGGCTGTTGTAGGCCGAAATCTGACCTTCGATCGAAGTGCTTCCAATGCCGGTGTTGACAGGAAGAACCTCGTTGCGATTAGATGTATCGGTCAGGAATTCGCGCATGTAACGTGTCATCTGGAGGCTGTTGTTCAGCTCCATGATCTGAGCATTGGCTTCCTGATTTTCCTGCATGAACATGCTTGCGGCAGCCTGCACGTCGGGAATCAGGTGCTCACTCTGGTAGGAAGAAATATCCTGATCGACATTGCCGAGTTCCTGCTCGATGGCACGGAGACGCTCAGTGATGAAGTTTGAAGTCGAGATTGCGATGAGATTGCGGTTTTCGATCCACATCTCATTGTAAACGCTGATCAGAGTCTCTATAAGGTCGTCGCCTCTGAGCGGGCTTGCATCGATGACAGAAATGTCGATGGTGTTGCCCTTCTCGCTCTGGCGTGCAATCGTGAACTCACCTGAGTATTTTGTGATCGAGGACGAGAGCGGAGACTTGCTGACATATATTGTATAGTCTTTCTGTGGCTGGAAATAATTTGTTTTCTGCACGATGACCGAACCGAGCGGAGTAGCCACAGCCGAGTCAAGCGGCGCGGGTGACTTTTGTTCGAAATCAAGCTCGCCTTCGGCATTGCGAAGTTCAGACAATGTATAGTAGCCGTCGCTATTGATTTCGACCGTCATCGAAGCTCCGTCTTCGTCAAGCAACGAGGGCATGTCGACCCTTACCGGCTGGTTTGTGCCATAGACAACACTGCGGTGGAATGTGCCGGGCACATAATAGTTCATCATCAGGTCGAGGCGCTTTATGACCTCATTCATGACGTCGGGTGACTTGAGCAGATTGATTTCGTCGTTTATATTGGAGCTGGTCTGGACAAAGCCCATGTCGGCAAAGGCGCTCAGATCCGACGAGATGGAGTTACCCTGCGTGTCGTCGCTTATGATCATGGACGATGATCGCTCGTAGACAGGCTGCGCGCGTAAGACATAAAAGAGCGCAAGTCCGACGCAAATCGCAACGGAGATGACAATCCATGGCCATCGGCGGAGGGTTGCACGAAACAGTTCGGCTATATTGATAGACTGTGTGGGATTGTCGAGTTCCTTATCCATGTTGTCTGCCATAATAGTAGATGTGATGATGTGTGAGTAATAATCTTATTTAAAAACGAGGACTGCGATTGTGGTGAGCACCGAAACGAGTGATATCCAGAATGATGTGGTCAGGGCATTGTTGCCATTGGCCGTAGCCTGACGCTTCTTGGTGTTGTTGGGGTCGACATAGATGGCGTCGTTCTGCCGCACATAAAAAGCCGGAGACTGCATCAGCGCTTCCGCATCCGTGAGGTCAACGCGGTATGCGATGTTCTTGTCGCCTTCGCGGCGGACAACGAGCACATTGTCACGACGGCCTGTGATGTTAAGGTCGCCGGCCAGGCTGATAGCCTGAAGTATTGTCATATCATCGCGGTCGATAGCATAAGAACCGGGATTTTTGACATCACCGAGCACAGAGACCATGGTGTTGACAAATTCGACTGTCACGGTGGGGCGTGTCAGGTAATCACCCGCTATGATTTTTTCCTTTATTATTTTAGCGATTTCGAGACGTGTCAGGCCGGCCACTTCAATAGCTCCGAGCAGGGGGTATTCGATATAGCCTTCGGGGCTTACCGTAAACGATCCGACTTTAGACTCCGATGACGATGATATCGATGAGGCGGCGGACGACGACATGCCTATGCGGTAGTTTGCCACAGCAAGGTTGAAAACCTCTGCAAGCGAGGGATCCTCGCAAGTAACAACGATTGAGATTTTATCGCCGGGCTGGACTGTGAGCCGCTTCGGGATGTCGATGGTCTGTGATTGCCCGTTATCGAAGTCTTGCATGTATGTGATGTTTTTCGGAGTAGAGCATGCACTCAGTATAGCAGTGAGCACGAGTGTGTATAGAAGGTTCTTTTTCATCAGCTCGGTTTGTTACGGGTTTGGCGTTCTTTGTATTGTTTGACCGGATGCACTTTGCACATACACGCAACGATAGCGATTTAAACGCCTCGCCATCTGACAAAAAGATAGCGCGGACGCAATGAAAACCACAACCGAGACAAAGCGTGTTTTGCAACAGCGACAGCCTTTGGGTCGTTTTATATTGTATTTTAAGATTAAAACTCGGCCACAAAGATAATGTATTTTAATCTATTTAACAAAAAAATACGCTCTGCGGCACACTTGTTTCTTGCGTCAGGGCAAAAAAATGGGAGCCGTCAGATATGGCAGCTCCCATAAATATATGCTTCTGAGCAAATGTTTCTATGAATCAGTCGAGCGGTACGTAATGTTCGCGCGGGTGGTCACAACCGGGACAAACAGCCGGTGGTTCGGTGCCTTCATAGACATATCCGCAGACGAGGCACACCCACTTGATGGGTTTTTCACGTTTCCAGACCGTACCGTCCTCGACACGTTTGCGATATTGGTTAAATCTTCGTTCGTGACGCTTCTCGACTTCAGCGATGGCGCGGAAATGGTCGGCTATATCAGTGAAACCTTCCTCGTCGGCCACTTTAGCCGCTGCATGATATTGCTCGACACCTTCGACACGTTCGCCTTCGGCGGCCTGCTTCAGGTTTGATGCGGTGTCGGCGATAGTGCCGGCGCTGACGTTGAGTTTCACCTCGACATCTCCGCCTTTGAGATATTTAAAGAAAATCTTGCCGTGATGCAGCTCGTTGTCTGCTGTTTCCTGAAAAATGTTGGCGATGCCGAAATAGTTTTCCTTAGTGGCCTGTTTGGCATAATAGACATAGCGTGTATAAGCTTCCGACTCACTTACATAAGCCTCAACCAGACATTTCTCCGTCTTGGTGCCTTTGATACTTTTGATTGCGTTTGACATTTCAGTTGGGATTTATATGTTATTTTTTAGTTCTTTTGTCTGTCCTTTTCAAACGAAATAGAGTTGAAAAATGTTCGTATGATAAACTGATAAACATTTTTTTTGTACATTTGCGCTTAATAAGGATTATCATGGAACTGAGCGAAAAAGAAATAACTCTATCCCACGCCCAGAAGCTCGTCGATGACTGGATAACAGGAGTCGGGGTGAGATATTTCTCACCGCTGACCAACCTGGCGGTTCTTGCCGAGGAGACCGGCGAGGTGGCCCGAGTGATGGCGCGACGCTACGGCGACCAGTCCTTTAAAGCCGGAGAGGAAGACAATCTGGCCGACGAACTGGCCGACCTGCTGTGGGTGACAATCGCCATTGCCAATCAGAGCGGAGTCGATCTTACGGATGCGTTGAGGCGCAACATCGAAAAAAAGACTCTGCGCGACGCCAACCGCCACCGCAACAACCCCAAACTGCAATGACCCGGTGTCAACCGAGAACAAACCCTCTAAACACTAACATAACATAAAAAACTTAACAATTATGAGCGATAAATATCTCAAGGCGATTGCCGACAGCCAAGTGACCACTGATGACAAAGCGGTAGCTGATGCCGTAAATAAAATTCTCGACGAACATTTTGCAGAAAACAACAACACCGAAGTCTACAAATTCCTGTTCAACGCCATCGACCTCACAACACTGAAGGCCACCGACTCACCTCAGTCTGTATCAGACTTCACAGAGCGCGTCAATGCCTTTGACGAAGAGTATCCGGAGCTGAAGAACGTCGCCGCAATATGCGTCTACCCCAACTTCGCGCAGGTGGTGCGCACGGTGCTTGAAGTCAGCGACGTCGAGATCGCCTGTGTGAGCGGCGGTTTCCCCTCGTCACAGACTTTCAATGAAGTCAAGATAGCCGAAACAGCTCTTGCCGTCGAAGGCGGTGCTGATGAAATCGACATCGTGCTCAACCTCGGCAACTTCCTCGATGGAGACTACGAGGCCGTCTGCGACGAAATCTCGGAGCAGAAAGAAGCCTGCCGCGGTGGACGCCTGAAAGTAATCCTTGAAAGCGGTGCGCTCAAAACCGCCGAAAACATCAAGGCTGCCTCTGTGCTCTCATTATATTCGGGCGCAGATTTCCTGAAGACATCGACCGGCAAGGAATATCCCGGCGCGAGCCTTGAGGCCGCCTACGTCATGGCCCAGGCCATCAAAGAGTATCACGAGAAGACCGGCCGCATGGTTGGCTTCAAGGCTGCAGGCGGTGTTGCCACAACCGAAGACGCAGTCAAATATTACACTGTCATCAAAGAAGTCCTTGGTGAAAACTGGCTCACAAACGAATATTTCCGCATCGGAGCCAGCCGTCTGGCCAACAATCTGCTGTCAGACATTCTCGGCAAGGAAATAAAATTCTTCTAAAGACAACAGCGCGGGGCTTGTCGTCAAAGCGAGCCCCGCGCTATCGACCATAACATCAAATCTTAGAGTGTGAGCTCACGCCACCAGGATTTATCACATAAAAATCAGGCCCGACACTCAAATTTAACACGATAACAAACACAACCACACTCTTAGAGTATGTTTACTTTTAACTTTATGAAATCTCTATAAGCCTTTTCGGCCTGTTTTTAGATTTCATTCAGTCGTTATGAAACCCCATAACTCCTTCATTCAATCTAAAAACATACTCGCAATGTCAATATAAATCTTAACATAAGTCAAAAGTAAACATACTCTTAAATGAAAATCTGGATTTATCTCAACGGCGTTCAGCAAGGGCCTTATACCCTCGACGAAATCGCAGCCATGAACATACAGGCATCCACACCCGTCTGGTATGAGGGACTGCCACAATGGCTCCCGGCGTCCGAAGCTCCCGCCACAGCAAGCTTGTTCTCAGACAGCGGTGATCAATATGTCGAGGTGTGCGTAGCAGAGACCAGGCTTGAAGAGGAGCAAAGCGACTCCGCTGCCAACCGTCAGACCGTCCGGCAGCAAGAAGCCGAAGACATGCGTCCGCCCTGCCCTCCGACCTACATGGGCTGGAGTATTTTCGCGACATTATGCTGCTGTACGCCCGGTGGCATCGTGGCCATCATCTACACAGCGCTGACAACAAGCAATTACAATCAGGGCAACTATGACAAGGCTGCAAAGATGTCTGAATACGCCCAATGGGCCATCATGATATCTATTGCATTAGGGATTGTCCTTATGCCGCTCTCGTTTCTCTCGTTCTGAGACAGGTCATGAAACCCGCAGCCAGGACATTGACAGCAGTCTGTCTGTCAGTTGTGGCCATCGCTGCAATCGCCTACTACGGCAGCCATGACCCGTCGACCGACCCGTCACCGAGATGCGTGTTCAAGTCACTGACAGGCTACGACTGCCCCGGATGCGGATCGCAGAGAGCCATTCATGCCCTCCTGAACGGAGATTTTGAGACAGCCTGGCATTACAATCCGTTTATGTTCGCACTTGTGCCGGTCGGAGTGGTCTACGCTCTGCTGGAGATATTTCCTGAAAGACACAAACGGCTGCGAGGCTTGATGATGCACCCTGCCACAATCATCACCCTGTGTCTCTCGATCATAGCGTGGTGGATATTCAGAAATTTTTAAAACATTTCAATCACTAAATACTTTTCATTATGTATCAACGTCAAGTCACATTCAACGAAGCCATAAACCTGGCCGTAAAAGATCATTACTGCGATTTCAACGGACGCGCGTCGCGCTCTGAATTCTGGTGGTTCGCACTCTTCTCGGATATAATCGGAGCCATTTTCTACGTTCTGATGTTAGTCTTCGCGGATTCAACCCTGGGCATTATGATCTATGGTCTCAACGTCATTGTTGGGCTTGCTCTGTTATTGCCGTCATTCGGCCTTGCGGTGCGCCGTCTGCACGACATAGGCCGCTCGGGATGGTGGCTTTTGATCGGCCTTATCCCCCTCGTCGGCATGATTATTCTGATCGTATGGTTCTGCAAAGAAAGCCAGATGGAAACAAACGAATATGGCGAAGTGCCCAATATGACCGCCTGAAAAAACGGATCAATCCAACAGAATAATTCAGCAAAACCATTGCCAGAGGCGTCACCCGACAGGGGAGGCGCCTCTGTATCGTCACAGTCATCCTTGACTCGCCTCACTACCGCTCCACAAGCCGATACTGTGGGGATAAGACACCATCTCATAAAACAAGGTGCGTGGAATCAAAATTCACACTTTTTGGCAATTGATTGGGATTTTTCCATATAATGTATTATCTTTGACGGCTATTTGCCTTTTTGCGATAGAAATGCCGGTTAACCACCAAATCTTATCAGACAGATCGTAACAATAAATATTAATTAATAGTATGAGACTTAAGTTGTTTCTTTTCATGCTGCTCTCGGCGATGCTGCCGATGACAGCACAGACCGCAGCGATCGTCGGCAAAGTCGTCAACTCGACTTCCGGCAGTCCGGTTTCGGGAGCTACGGTAGCATTGCGTGACCAAGGCCTCTCGGCAAAAACTGATTTTAATGGCAATTTCCGACTTGAAGCACCCACCGGAGATGCATATCTCACCGTTGTCAACGATGGATTTTCATCACTCGGCTTCGACATCACCGTAGGCAGCGGCAAGACCGACCTCGGAGAAATCCGTTTCATGCCTGTATCAGCCGAAGATGATTACTTCGGAGAGTCAAGCGACCTTATCATCGACGATGCGACCTTTGAAGACGAGGAAGGCAGCAGCCAGAGTGTCGCAGCGCTCAACGGTGCCAGCGACGACATCTATTACAGCACAGCGTCCTACAACTTCTCACCGATGTATTTCCGCTACAGAGGCTATGACAGCCAGTATCAGACAGTCTACATCAATGGTCTGGCATTCAACGACCTCATACGCGGCCGTTTCAACTTCTCGACCCTGATGGGCATGACATCGCGCGCCTTCCGCAACAAGACCACCACAGTCGGCCTCGGAGCTTCGAACTATGGTTTCGGCTCAATCGGCGGCTCTGTCAACTACAATACCGTCACCGACATGTATGCACCCGGGTTCAACGGATCGTTAGCCTATACAAACTCAAGCTACATGCTCCGCGCCATGGCCACATATGCCACAGGCGTCAACAAACACGGCTGGGCCCTGACCGTCAGCGCAATCGGACGTTATGCCAACGAGGGCGTGATGGAAGGCACATTCTACAACTCAGGCGGCCTGTTCTTATCGCTTGAAAAGGTATTCAACGAAAACAACTCTCTGACCCTTACAGCCTTCGGAGGCCCGACCCAACGCGCAACCGGCATGGCAACATATCAGGAAGCCTACGATCTCGCAGGATCAAACCTCTATAACCCTGCATGGGGCTGGCAGGACGGCAAGAAACGTTCGTCTCGCATCACTGAGACCTTCGACCCGACCTTCATCCTCAACTGGCTTCACAAAAAAGGCTCGACCACAGTCAACACTGCCGCCGCAGCCCGCTGGGTCAACTACAACCGCACAGCGCTGCAGTATTACAAAGCCAACGACCCCAACCCGACATATTACCGCTATCTTCCCTCTTACTACGAAGATAATGAGGAACAGTATGACCTCTACAGACAGGGCTGGCTCGATGGTTCGCTCCGTCAGATCAGATGGGACGATCTCTATCAGGTCAACTTCCTGAACAACATCCAGAACGAAAACCTTCCGGATGCCGACAAGAAGGGTTCGAGCTACATCATGGAAAACCGCGTCAACAACCAGTTCAACGCGCTTTTCAGCTCATATGTCAACACCCGTCTCAACGATGCGCTTTCGCTGCAGGCCGGTGTGTCGTTCAACTACACCAAGAGTTCAAACTACAAGACCGTCCGCGACCTCATGGGCGGTGAGTTCTGGCTCGATGTCGACCCCTTCAGCGACCGCAACATCTCGATCGCTCCCGACCAGCTGCAGAACGACCTCGACAATCCAAACCGCCGCGTAGGCAAAGGCGACAAGTTCGGCTACGACTACGACATCCACGCCCTGCAGGCTGAGGCATGGATCCAGAACGTGATCAACCTGCCTCACTGGGACATCAATTATGGTCTCAAACTGAGCTACACCCAATATCAGCGCGACGGCCACATGCGCAACGGACGTGCTCCCCAGAATTCTCTCGGCAAGAGCGCCATGAACCGCTTCGACAACGCCGGTATCAAAGTAGGCGCGACCTACAAACTTGACGGCCGCAACTATTTCTCCGCACGCATCGACTACGGCACACGTACACCGCTGTTTGACAACGTATACATAGCTCCGCGTGTCAAGAACTCGACAGTCGCAAATCCTGAAAGCGAACGCAATTTGGCTGCCGACCTTACCTACACATGGAACTACCGCCGCTTCCGCGGTTCGATCTCGGGCTACTACACCCAGATCGACAACGCCATCGAGCGCAACGGTTTCTATGACGAGTCTTATCAGACATATGTCAACTACAACCTCACCGGTGTCAAACGTGTCTACAAAGGCATCGAGCTCGGCATGTCATACCGCATCACCCCCTCGCTCACAGCGACATTTGCAGGTACAATCGCCCGCTTCCAGTATAAAAACAATCCCAAGGGAACACGTTCGGCTGAAAACGGTATGTACCCCGACTCAACCCAGACCGTATATCTGAAAAACTACTACCTCGGCTCTGTGCCCCAGACTCAGGCCAACCTCGGTCTTGACTGGGCTGCTCCGGGCAACTGGTTCTTCAACATCAACGGCACATTCCAGGGTGACGCCTATGTCAACCTCGCTCCCGCCTATCACGAAGCGCTTCCCGACCTGTGGAAACTTTATGGCGACGATGAGCAGCAGCTTCTCGCAAAGATCGAAGAGCTGTCGGCTCAGGACAAAATCAAAAACGCCTTCACCCTCAACCTCTCGATCGGCAAACTGATCTACATCAACCGCAAGGTTTCGCTCAACATCAACGTCAACATCAACAATATCCTCAACAACCGCGACGTTGTCACATATGCCTACCAGCAGGGCCGTCTCGACACCAAGAACTATGACCGCAACGCATATCCCAACCGCTTGAGCTATGCACAGGGCATCCGTGCCTTTGTCAATGTCGGTGTCAGATTCTAATCACAATGACTCATAAAAAGGAAGTATCAATGAAAAAAATATCATTATATATTGCATCGTTCGGACTGGCTGCCGCAGCGTTCAGCGCCTGCGACAACGAATTTGAACGCCCGCCGATGGTGTTTCCGGTTTCGACATGGGAAGCCAACACAACCATCGAGCAACTGAAATCAGATTATTGGAATCTTGTCGAAGGCACCCCTGCTGCGGTAGGTCTGACAGCCGACGGCGACTCTGTGATTATCAAAGGCCGTGTCATCTCGTCAGACGCCTCGGGCAACATCTTCAAATATCTCATGATCCAAGGCGAGAAAGAAGCTTTAGCTATCTCGCTCGACTTCTATGACATCTACGAAAGCTACAAGCCCGGTCAGGAAGTCTATGTCAACGCCACAGGTCTGACCATCGGCGGATATTCCGGCCTTATGTGTCTCGGCAACGGAGTTGACGACCGTGGCCGTGTGGCCCGTTGCGCGGAGGCTATCTTCGCCACTCACGCCCAGGTCAGCGGTGTGCCCAAGCCCGCGTTGGTCGACACCGTGACCGCCACTATCGCTGAGGTAGAAACAGCAAAAACTACAGCCGAAGGCCTCCAGCTATGGCAGAGCCAGCTTGTGCGCTTCGACGACGTCCGTTTTGAGGACGCAGGCGAGCCTTATGCCGTCGGCACTTCATCGACAAGCCGCTATATCATCGACGAGAGTGGCAACCGCATCATGCTCTACAACAGTTCATATGCAGACTTCAAGGACGAGCTTCTGCCTTCCGGCACAGGTTCGGTTGTCGGCATCCTGAGCTATTTCGGCACAAACTGGCAGGTACTGCTCAACGGCACAGACGGCTGCATAGGCTTCAACGGTGTGTCGACCCCGGTGTTCACACCCGGTGCAGGAGCTGTCCAGGCCGGCACAGAGGTGACCATCACATGTGCGACCGAAGGTGCTGAAATCCACTACACGATCGACGGCACAGAACCGACCATCACATCTACGCTCTACACCGAGCCGATCGTCATCGAAGAAGCGATTACAATCAAAGCCATCGCCACCCTCGAGGGCCGCGACGCAAGCGCTGTTGTGACAGCCGAATACCGCATCTCTGACGGCACCTCTCAGGTTCCCGAAGGCGACGGAACAGCCGCAACTCCGTTCAACGCGAGCCAGGCCAAGGCAAAAGCCATAGCCAACGGCTCGGCAAGCACCGAAAACGTATATGTCAAGGGCTATGTCATCAGCGGTGAGATCAACATGACCTACGGCACCGGCACATGGGTCATCGCTGACAACCCCGAAGGCGCAGGCGAGACTTTCGAACTCTTCGGCACATATAACACCGACAACGGCAAATTCACTGACGAAAACGCAGTCAAGATCGGTGACCTCGTGGTTGCAGTCGGCCCGATTTTCAACTACAACGGCAAAACCCCCGAAATGAGCAAAGGCCACCTCGTATCGATCAATGGTGCAGGAGGCACAACGCCCACACCCGTCCCGGGCAACGCCATCTTCAGCGAGACATTCGAAGGCGGCAGCCTCGGTCAGTTCACAACTTCTGTCGAGACCTCAGGCTCTTGGACAGGCTGGCGCGCAAACACCAACACTCCGGCCTGCGCTATCGCCAACTCATATGTCAGCGGCACCAATGAGGCAGCCACAGCATGGCTCATCTCTCCCGCCATCGACCTTTCAGGCGCGACAAGCGCTTCGGTCAAGCTCGAACAGGCATTCGGTTTCTACTTCCCGACCACTCAGGAAAGCTTCTGCACTCTCAACATCCGCGAGAAAGGCGGACAGTGGGTGGCGCTTACCTTGACCTCATTCCCCGAAGCACCCCAGGCCGGCAAAAACTGGACTTCTTTTGCTGAAAACACTGTCGACATCACGGCTTATGCCGGCAAGACCGTGGAAATCGGCTTAAAGTATGTCAATGACGGCGCACAGAGCATCGCATGGGAAATCAAGAACTTCTCAGTCATCGCTGATGCTGGCTCTGTAACTCCCGGTGGTGGCGACGAGCCCGGCGGTGGCGATGAACCCGGCGGCGACGATCCCACAGCTGCCGGAGCAGGCACTGAGGACGACCCCTATAACTGCGCCAAGATCATTGCGCTCAACCCCACGGACAAGAACACAGCGCTCGAGACCGGCGTTTGGGTAAAGGGTTATATCATCGGCTACATGCCCTCTAACAACACCAAGCCCGCCAACACCGTGACAACTGCCGAAGGCTGCGACGTCAAGACTAACCTTGTGCTCGCTCCGACTCCCAACGAGAAAGACTTCACAAAGTGTCTGCCGATACAGCTCCCGACAGAGGCTAAAGCGCCAGGCATCCGCGCTGCGCTCAACCTTCAGGACAACCCCGCCAACCTCGGCAAGGAAATCCTCCTCAAAGGCGATGTGATACTCTACTGCGGCGCTCCCGGCCTAAAGGAGACAAGCGCTTACAAATTCGCCAATTAATCACTTCCCCAAGCAACATCAAAGACAATGAATAACATCAAATCATATATCTTCGGACTTGCCGCAGCAAGCATGCTTTCGGCAGGCTTCGCCGCTTGTCAGGACGACATTGACGCCCCGGTCGTTGAAGTGCCCGTGGCTGTCAACCAGGCGAACACAACAATCGCCGAATTCAAGACCGCATACTGGGATGACGCGACCAACTACGCCAAACAGGTAGGCACAAAAGAAGATGGCTCGCACTACATCATCAAGGGTCGTGTCGTTTCGTCTGACGAAGATGGCAACGTGTTCAAATTTATCACCATTCAGGACGAGACCGGCACAATCAACTTCTCGGTCAACTCCTATAACCTCTACCTCAACTACCGCCGCGGTCAGGAAATAGTGGTCGATGCGACAGGCATGTATATCGGCAAATATGCCGGTCTGCAGCAGTTCGGCACACCTTCATACTACGAGAACGGTTCGACCTGGCAGGTAGGCTTCATGTCGCCCGAATTCTTCCAGGGTCACATCGAGCTCAACGGTGTGCCCGAAGTCGAGAAACTCGACACTATCACAGTCAACTCATTCAGCGAGTTTGACACATCGGCCGAAGGCCTCATCAAATGGCAGAGCCAGCTCGTGCGCATCAACAATGTACACTTCCAGGACGGCGGCGTGAAGACCTTCTCCGAGTATCACAGCAATGCCAACGACGACGTCAACAAGACGCTCATCGACGCTGACGGCAACAGTAACCTCGTTGTCCGCACCAGCGGATATGCAAACTTCTGGAACAAGAAACTTCCCGAAGGCAATGGTGACATCGTCGGCATACTCAGCTTCTATCAGAATCTTTCGGGCGCTTCGACATGGCAGCTCATCCTCAACGACTATGAAGGTTGCATGAACTTCGGCAACCCGACTGTCGCTCCCGGCACCGAGAACAATCCTTACAGCGTGGCTGAAGTTATCAAACTCGAAGCCGACGGCACTCCAGCCAGCGGATGGGTCAGCGGTTATATCGTTGGTTCGGTCAAGATAGGCGTGACAGATGTCACCTCTAATGATGACATTGAATGGTCGGCTGACACTCAGTTGCCATATACTCTCGTTATCGGAGCTGACAAAGAGACCAAAGACATCAATTCAGCACTTGTAATCGAACTTCCTGCCGACTCACCCCTGCGTCAGTATGGCAATCTCCGCGATAATCCCGGAAACCTCGGCAAGGCTATCAGCGTGCGCGGTACGTTTGCCAAAGTCATGGGCACATATGGCGTGGCCGACAACAGCGGTGCGGCTTCTCAGTTCAAGATCGACGGTGTGCAGACCGGAAGCGAAGCCATCGCAGACGGTGACGGCACTGAAGCATCACCCTTCAGCCCCTCACAGATCATCGCCAAGGCTCCGTCATCAACTCAGACTGCAACCGAAACAGGTGTCTGGACCAAGGGCTATATCGTCGGCTACATGCCTACAGGCGGCTCTTCGACCCTCCTTTCTGCAGCAGTATTTGGTATCGGCAGCGATGTGACCAATCTCAACCTTGTCATCGCACCCACCCCCGACGAAACCAATCCGTCGAAGTGTGTAGGCGTACAGCTCCCGGTGGCAATCCGTCCGGCCCTCAACCTTCAGGAAAATCCCGGCAACCTCGGTAAAGTTCTCTCGATAAAAGGCGACGTCTTCAAATACTGTGGCGGCCCCGGCATCAAAAATGGCTCAGAGTATAAACTCGATGGAGCAGGCAGCGGTACAACGCCCACTCCTCCCTCGACAGACAACGCCATCTTCAGCGAGACATTCGAAGGCGGCAGCCTCGGTCAGTTCACAACTTCTGTCGAGACCTCAGGCTCTT
>CAXHOY010000012.1:0-23313 GCA_964018265.1 uncultured Muribaculaceae bacterium | reverse complement strand
AAGGAAATCCTCCTCAAAGGCGATGTGATACTCTACTGCGGCGCTCCCGGCCTAAAGGAGACAAGCGCTTACAAATTTGTAGAATAAGCCCACCCTTTATAACTCTTATGCGAGAGCCGAAGTCTTACGAGACCTCGGCTCTCGCTGTTTATAAACCCCATTGAGCCCTTCAACGTCGTGAGAAGATGCAATATTGGCCGATAGGCGCCCCGCTACGCGGAGCTATTGGGTGGGGGCGTTGCTCTGACCTATGGCTGCGCCTGCTGACGCGAGGCTTGCCATAGGCTAACATCAGAACTCCGCTACGCGGAGCTAAGCGCTACGCGCAAATCTCATCCGACGAAGACTTCAGCCTTTTAACTTCTTACTTCAGACTTGCGTCAGCTCTATGTCTTTTTGTTCTTCTGTCTACCTAATGCGGAACGCGCGTAGCGGGGCGTTTTACCGGACATAACTCGCACGGGCATGAGGTTCAACCTCTCCGAGGTTGTTTTTGTCAGAGAACTCCGTCTTCCTCACGCAGGCTAAGTCTCCGACTTATCTCTGCATGAGGCTGATCAGATGCATCGTCTCCGACGATGACTTCAGCCTTTTAACTTCTTACTTCAGACTTGCGCTATGGCGCTATGTTCTTCTTACCTCATATTGACTTGGTCCGAGACTTAGGACGCAGCGAGAGTGGAACATTGCCGCGAGAGCTCTTCATCGTCGTGAGACGATGCACCAGGCCAACCTCATGCAGAGATTGGTCGGAGACCAAGCCTGCGTGAGGACTGCGGATCATCCCGCGCAAAACAACCTTGAAGAGGTTGAACCATACATCTTAACAGGTGAACATAATCAACAATCAATAAATAAAAAAAGTTAAAAACTTGCAAAACGATGTAAATAAACATTATCTTAGCGAAATAACCTTCAAACCAATCCCCCGCCATGAAACCGAAGCTAAACAACATCCTATCTGTCAAAAACTTCGGGCACGACAACCGCTATCATTGCTATATCCGCGACTGGCAGGGCAATATCCACAACGACCGGGATTATTATCCTTACGGACTCCCGACTTCCGTCTCATCGATACCCGAGAGCGACAGCTACGGTTTCAGCGGCAAGGAGCTCGAGCGATTCCGAGGGCTGAACATCTATGACTTCGAGGCGAGGACCTATGTCCCCGACGAGGCTCGCTTCTGGCAACCAGACCCGATGGCCGACAATTACCCCGGCATCTCCCCCTACGCCTACTGCGCCGGCGATCCCATCAACTTCATCGACCCGACAGGCGAAAAAGTCTATTACGTTGACATGACAGGCCGTCTCGTCACCCCCTCAGAAGCATTGAAGGATTTCAACCAAGCGGAATATGAAAAAGGGCTCGAAGGCCTTGACCGAGTAGTCGTTATAGGAGAAAATGGACAGATTATAGGCGAATCACAAACTTATCCAGAAGGGACGATCAACCCCCATGATAATTCCAAAAGCGATTTGAAGGGAGTAGATGTCACGTTGTTTGAAGTCAAAGAAGACGAAGCCAGCACTGATGTTTTTGAAACTTTATCGAAAGCAATAACGACAAAAACCGGTATAGAATTCGCTCATATTACGAGAGGCACCCTTAAGAAAAAAGGAAAAGCAGATAATATAGTATTTACCGGACACGCTGTAGCTAAAGTAGAATACTTCATGGACGTAATGAAACATATTTATCAAGACAAGCTGAGACTCAGGGATGTCGTTCATTCTCACCGTCTGAACTATATGGCAAGCAAATCGGATCACAAAATTAAGGAATGGATAAACAATGCGATTAAAAATCCGCTCCATCAACCTAAACATTATATCTATGCGGCACATACAAGAATTTATAATGAGTTTTAATGTTAAAACTTTATTTCAGCTATTACTGATTATCCTTGTTTTCCCTCTATCGGCATTGCCTCAGTCAAAATGTCTTAAAGAAGTACATGAAATATTGTATCGTTATCAAAAAAACAGTGAAATTTACAATCCGTCTGAAGATGGGGATGATGAAACATTTCATTTTGAATATATCCGATTTGAAATGAATGATGTTAAGTCATCGCTTCTTGACAGCGTCATGAAATATATAGTTGAAACTGATAATAAATATATCGGAGAGGGCAGAAGTTTGATGAACGATGAGAATTGTAAATTTATAATTGATTTTTTCTTACCATATGCCGTTAAACAAGAATCTCCGACGGGAATTCGCGTATTTGAAATGCCCAATTCGTTTTTTTTGAATTTAACTTACGACAGCGGTTGCAGCACAGATACTTTTGGGTTTACAAATGGTAAATATCAGTTTTTGACTTCTGATTTTATAAACTCCTGGTTTCATAAAGTCGAGGATATATCTATCATGGATATTTTTCAGTCTTGGGGAGAAGACTTCTATAGTTGGTGGTTCGAAATATATTGCGGAAAAATCGTCCAGGTGCATTTTGTCAACGGATGGTGCGAACCTCGTGTTTTTGATTTAATAAATAACCGTGAGGTATATGTAATTGACTATGATTATGACCTGTGCAAAAGCAATATTCAGAATTTTCGTCAAATAGATTTTATTAATGCGAGCTACTGACATTCTTTTTTAGAGTCAACTTTTTAAGAAAAGAAAAAATGATTAGTTACTGGAACATATTGGCCGGATCATCGGCGGTGTGGAATCTGATGCTTGGGGCTTTGCAGCCCGTCTTGCCGCCCTGCCGACAAGCAGAAACAATAGTTTCATGCAGCGATTCGTTCTTTTACAGGGATGACACTCCCGAATTTGAAGAGCTATCTGAAAGTACCCAATATATTTATTACGACAATAAAACGCAAAAGTTGCTTCATAAAGACAAAATTGCCGCGGCCGTGTTTTGCAACACAGAAAGTTATTGTTTTATAAATGATATTTCAGCCTATATATCTTCAATGATCAATCACGACGATGAGTTCTCGCACATTCCGATTGAAGCTCTCAAAAGCGGCTTTCTTCAAATCCAGGTCTGGACCTATGATGACCGGAAGCGGACTTATGTGCAGGCCGTTGTAAATGATTTTGCGCAAAAACTCGAGCCTGAAGGGTCTTACGTCTTCAAAATAAAGTTCTCTGACCGTATGGACAGCCGTTATCCTCTGATATTTACCAACGGAGGTTTGAATTATGCGTCTTCAACGTTTTTTCTTCCATATTTCACACAGGTGTCAAATGTATATCTACGTAAAACCGATGAGCCTGCTGGTAAATGTGACATCAAGTTTGAAGGATGGTTTGAGATTGACAGCGGACGCCTTGTTAAAAAGCATATGTATACATATGGTTGGCTTGACGATTATAAATGCCGCAAGGATCTGGAGAGTTTTTTAAATTTGTGACTGAGACTTGTATGAATTAAAATAAAAGATGATGGTATTCAAGGATCTATTGATGACACCGACCGTTATTCTGGGGCTTATGAGTGGCACAATGCAGACTGAACTTCCGGTCAAGCAGCAGGCCGATATCTTACTCGTCGGAAGCGGACTCATGTTTAAAGACATGGTCAGTCCGGACGAAGAACCTGTCATGGGATATATCAGGGACGGAGTGCTTAATCTTGACAATCTACATGATGGAGATGAATATCAGCCGTGTTGCTATCCCTGCATGGATATAGCCACTGAACACTATGGATATATCGATGAGATATCGGCTTATATTTCTGATATGACAGGAGAAGGTTATTTGCCGGGGGTATCGTTAGATTTATTGAAAACAGGATATATCAACATATCCCGCATATGGACTTACAACGATAGTGAGAAAAGATATGAGTTGCCTGCCGAACCAAAGACTGAAAACAATTTACGGGCTGACGGGACATATATCATTTATGCGAAGTTTTCTACAACAGACATGCAAAGCGTGTATCAATTTTCAAGCCATGGACTGCGGTTTGCATCATCTGATTTCCTGCATCCGTTTTATGTGAAAATTAAAAATATAGAGATGGTCTGTCCGGAGTCTGTTAAACGGAATGAGGAGCGCGATTTTGACGGTTGGTTCAAGATTGACAATGGTGTGTTGACCAAGGCTTGGCTTGTGGCTGACAGTGACAGCGAACATCGGGGAGAGGATGAAGCGATTAGGTATTTCTTAGATATGTGAGACATGAAAACTCCAAGCCCGTTTATAACTATATTTTTTGTCATCATGTTTATGCCTCAAGGTGTGTCTGGCCAATTCCATTCGTGGTTTGAGCAAATGGATCAATGCTCAATTGTGGAAGAAGAGGATAGTCGTTTTCTGTATCTCCTGACAGATAGCCCCTATGCATATGTGGAAACCGCAGACTATGCATTTATGGAGAATATTGCTGAATATGTCAAATCGGGAGCGGAGAGCTTTGGCATAGATATTGATGGTGGCATATATCTGAATCTGGATGTAAGATGGCTTGGATGCAATGATATCCTTACGGAAAAAGGGTCCGGCAAAATATTGTTGAGCCCTAATGTCGGTATCTCCTATTCAAGCCGTTACGTTTTTGAAAAATATGGGCTGAAATTCTCTTCGTCTGAGTATTTGAATGGTTTTTATAAATCAATAGGCAAACAGGCTTACATATTGGGCGGTGAGTTGTTCCGATTACCTTTGCCATATTATGAGTGGGAGTTTGAGATATTTTGCGGAAAAATTGTGCAGGCATTTTTTATATTGGAAGACAATCAGCTTGGCATGGTGTATTATCATAATCTGATTTCAAAAAAGACTACAGCTAATGGATTATGAACCTATTAACAATGCTTTTCATTGCTATTATGCCCGCTCTATCCTTTTAAATGGCGAGACCAGCTGGCTCACCCCTTATGTGGCCAAACTTATCGAGAGCTTCAAAGCCAAGTCTGAATAGCGACTGAAAAGGCCTCAAACTACGTCCCCGGGCAGTAAATGTTCAACCTCTCCGAGGTAGTTTATTCAGATAGCTCCAGTGTCCTCACGCAGGCTAAGTCTCCGACTTATTTCTGCATGAGGCTGATCAGGTGCATCGTCTCCGACGATGCAATAATAGGCAGATAGGCGCCCCGCTATGCGGAGCTTTTGGGTGGAGGGCGTTGCTCTGACCTATGGCTGCGCCTACTGACGCGAGGCTTGCCATAGGCTAACATCGGCACTCCGCTACGCGGTGTAGACGGCGCCAAAGCGCCTCGTTTGCGCGAGGGAATGCGAAGCGAGGCATATTGGTCGGCAGATAATGCCGAACGCGCGTAGTCAAGCGCTACGCGCCAATCCCCTCCGACGATGACTTTTGCCTTATGACTTTTAACTTCAGACTTGCGTCAGCTCTATGTCTTTTTGTTCTTCTGTCTTCAAGACTTAAGCATGCGTGTTCTACGACTATGAGCGACACTGCTGACCTGTTTTTTTACAGTCTGCTGATTTTATCTTCGCCATCGAAGGGTTGTCAGGAAGATTTGATTTGTGAGTTTCGTTGATTTTTAGTTATTTTGCGGAGCATAAGCGCGCTATTAAATGTTATGACTTACGAATACGATTATCTCGTGATTGGTTCCGGCATCGCCGGAATGAGTTTTGCCCTCAAAGTCGCATCCACCGGCAGAGTCGCCCTGATATGCAAGACGACCCTCGATGAAGCCAATACGGCTTTGGCACAGGGGGGAGTGGCATCAGTAACAAATCTCAAGGTCGACGATTTTGACAAACACATCCACGACACGATGGTCGCAGGCGACTGGCTGAGCGATCGGGAGGCAGTGGAAAAGGTTGTCAAGGAAGCTCCCGGACAGATCAGGCAGCTGATCGACTGGGGCGTTGACTTTGACAAGAACGCAGACGGATCGTTTGATCTTCACCGCGAGGGCGGCCACAGTGAGTTCCGCATCCTTCATCACGCCGACAACACCGGATTTGAGATACAGGAGAGTCTTATAGAAGCCGTCAGACGCAATCCGAACATCGATGTATTTGAGGGCCGTTTCGCAATCGAAATCATCACACAGCATCATCTCGGCAAGATAGTCACCCGCCGCACACCCGACATCACATGCTATGGAGCCTATGTGCTCAATCCTGACAACGGCAAGGTGGACACCTTCCTGTCAAAGGTGACGGTGATGGCGACCGGCGGTGTGGGAGCGGTCTACCAGACGACGACCAACCCACTCGTAGCCACCGGCGACGGGATAGCCATGGTCTACCGTGCAAAAGGCACGGTCAAGGACATGGAATTCATCCAATTCCATCCGACGGCTCTCTACCATCCCGGCGACCGCCCGTCGTTTCTGATCACAGAGGCCATGCGCGGTTATGGAGCAGTGCTTCGCAACCTCAAAGGCGAAGAGTTTATGCATAAATATGACCCGCGTCTGTCGCTCGCACCTCGCGACATCGTGGCTCGCGCCATCGACAACGAGATGAAACTCCACGGCGACGACCATGTCTATCTCGACGTGACCCATAAGGATCCGGAGGAGACCAAGCGTCACTTCCCCAACATATATCGCAAATGCCTGTCTCTGGGCATTGACATCACCAAGGATTATATACCTGTGGCTCCGGCGGCCCACTATCTCTGCGGCGGCATAAAGGTTGACGGCAACGGCGAGTCGTCGATCAAGCGCCTGTATGCTTTGGGCGAATGCTCATGCACCGGCCTGCATGGCGGCAACCGTCTTGCGTCAAACTCACTGATCGAAGCAGTGGTGTATGCCGACGCTGCCGCGCAGCATGCGTCAAAGGAAATCGGCCATCTGTCGTTCCGCACGGATGTGCCGGAGTGGAACGACGAAGGCACACGCCATCCCGAGGAAATGGTTCTGATCACCCAGAGCATCAAGGAGGTCAACCAGATAATGGGAACATATGTCGGCATCGTCCGCAGCAATCTGCGTCTCGACCGTGCATGGAACCGCCTCGACATCCTGTATGAGGAGACAGAGCGTCTGTTCAAATGCTCGAAGGCGTCACGCGAGATCTGCGAGCTGCGCAACATCATCAACGTCGGCTATCTCATCATGCGGCAGGCCAAAGAGCGCAAAGAGTCGCGCGGCCTGCATTACACCCTCGACTATCCGCCGACAGATAAAAAGCAAGATATTTAATCAAACAGGCATTAAGGCTATTGACGGCCTTAATGCCATTAAACACCGCAGTCAGGAGGATATTGTATGTCACGCTGTCTGCGGCTCGGCACGCCTGATGCGGTAGCCGGTCCACGCCATGACAAGCGACATCACGGGCGAGAGAATGTTGAAGATACAGAATGGCAGATAGGCCAGTGTAGCGACACCGAGAACCGTAGACTGTGTCACACCGCATGAATTCCAGGGAATCAGGACCGATGTCACCGAGACGGAGTCCTCGAGTGTGCGGCTGAGCAGCTTAGGCTCGAAAGAATAGCGGCGGTATACGTCGCGGAACATATTGCCCCCGATGATGATCGACAGGTATTGGTCGGCCGTGCATGAATTTAGAAAAAGACCGCTGCAGACCGTCGCACCGACAATAGATCCGCGTCGTGAAAGCCTCCGGGTGAAAGCCGATGCGATGACCGCAAGCATGCCTGTGCCTATCATGGCAGCGCCGAAAAGCATCGCGCAAATCACGAGACATACCGTCGGAAGCATGCCCATGATACCGCCCGTCGAGACGAACGAATCGAGGGTTTCGTCGCCGGTCGACAGCGAGGTCTCGCTCCATAGCATCCGCAGCGTGGCCGCGACATGGTCGGCGAGAGTGTGGAGACTATTGCCTTCAATCGAAGCGAGTATGCCAGGCTGAAAGATGAAAATGCCCGCTATGCCTAAAATAGTGCCGGCTGCGAGGGTGTAGAGCGTCGGTATGCGCAGGGCTATCATCACACCCACTATAAGGGGAATGACAAGCACCCACGGGGTGACGACAAAGGTCGAATTGAGGGCATCGAGGATATCAGACGACGAAGGATCGATGGAAGCTGGATCGGTGATGAAGCCTACACATGCAAAGCATATGAGAGCTACAGACATTGCAGGCACAGCAGTTACCATCAGAAAACGTATGTGGTCAAAGAGGTCGACTCCGCAGCTCGACGAAGCGATGACGGTGGTGTCGCTGAGCGGTGACACCTTATCACCGAAATAGGCACCTGAAATGATGGCTCCGGCTATCCATCCCTCATCATAGCCCATGATCTTGCCTATGCCGATAAAGGCCACTCCGATGGTGGCTATCGTAGTCCATGAACTGCCGGTGAGCACAGATACAAGCGCACAGACAGCGCATGTGGTGACGAGAAAAAACGTCGGATTGAGCAGCCTTATGCCATAGTCTATCAGAGTTGGAACGACTCCCGACAGCAGCCACGTGGTCGAAATCATGGCAATCAGCAGCAACAGGGGCACGGCCGGCAAAATCTGTCGCGAACTGCGACGCAGACCGTCTCTGAGAAGCTTTGGCGAATAAGACCTGGCGGCAACGGCCAATCCAACGGCAAGCAGCGCGGAGGCGAGCAGGATGAGGTGGCTGTAATCTGAAATGGCATTGCTGCCGGCAAAAATCATGATGCCGATAAGAGAGCATAGCATGCATAAAATGGGTATCAGCGACATGGTCAGAGATGGTCGCTTGATGTCGTCGATGTTGGCAGTAGTCTGATTGTTCAATGCTGTCCGGATTGTGTGAAAAAGGGTGTATAGTTATGAATCGGCTGCAAAGTTACGAAATAATTCTGCGGTGCGGCAAGGAGAACAATCCAACAATCCTTTTTTTAGCAATAAAACAGATTCTAACGGCTGTTTTTGGTGAAAAATAGTCATATTTGACAAATAATGGTCAAAAGATTTGTGGCTTTTCGTTGCAAATCACTAACTTTGTCGATGCTAAAGCCTCAGCTATGGCACTCAAGACAAGGGGTTGACCGGTTTTGACAGCGTGTAGAAGTGGTGTGTAAGCGTGCAGAGCAATGATGGCTACGCTCTTTAATCTGGGACATCAGCAATTTTAAATGGCGAAAACAAC
Organism: uncultured Muribaculaceae bacterium; assembly: GCA_964018265.1. Lineage (GTDB taxonomy): Bacteria > Bacteroidota > Bacteroidia > Bacteroidales > Muribaculaceae > CAG-873. Next base: position 14,309 of record CAXHOY010000012.1, on the reverse strand, counting down.
TACGCTCTTGCTGCTTGATTGAAGTACAGTAGATCAGCTTAATCTCCGCAACAGTTGCAGAGACAAGACATCGCCCGATTGTCGTCGTCCCGAGACTAATCGACAAGGCGGTGCAGGTAAATCGGGAATAGGAAGTCAAGAGTCTCGCGAGATTTCCGAAATTTTAGAGACTAAGGCCACAGTTGGTTGTCCTTCACCTGCCGTGGCTCGAAAACCAAGCTAAGGAATACGCACGTAGAAAGCTCATTAGTTCCGCGTTTGGACGGGGGTTCAAGTCCCCCCAACTCCACTTGCTACTACGGACACTCTGTAGACTAAATCAGACTTATCGTCCGTAGGACGCTTTGCAAAGCAAAGAAACCGCAGACCATCAATTAGTTCTGCGGTTTTTTCGTGTCTTTTCACATCGACTCAGGACCGATGCCGGACAGAAAAAAAGGACCGCCACAGACGCTTATTAGTTACCAAATCGTTAGCACTGAGTCTCAGAGGTGAAAAGCAGCGTCCCCGGTGCTCACCTTGAGGCGTTGCCGGTTATCGGTGTTCGGCAGCAACCCATAGGCACGATGCGGTCAATTGAAAATCGCTCAATGCCTTTGAAATAATCCTTGGATGAGGCAAATGGCATAAGGCATCGCCCTATGCTTTTTGGCTCGGTCAAGCCTCGCCGAGCTAAAGGGTGACGGCATTGTGCCGCAACATTGTAGACCGCTCCGTCTCTCATCGCTTCCGATAGGAAAAACAAGGGAGATATGTATATTTTGTTCTATGGTGTCTTGTGTATAAGACAAAAAATAACTAATTTTGTCCTATCGGCAAGACACTATAGATATGATAAACAATGAAACGCTTCGCGAGGTGATGCTTGAAAACCGAATTGAGGTTATGATGCACACGGTTATTCCTCGCAGTATCAACCTTGAAAATTTTGACAGGCAAGTGCTTGTGGGGGTTCGTCGTGCCGGTAAATCATATATTCTGTATGGTCGGATACAGCAACTTATTGCCAATGGTCATAGCTGGGATGAGATCGTATATCTTAACTTTGAGGATGAACGTCTTGCCGGAATGTCGGTTGAGGATTTGAATAAGATTCTTGAAGTTCACGGTCAGTTGAGCGATAAACGACCGATGTTGTTTCTTGACGAGATACAGAACATTGAGGGGTGGGAGAAATTCGCCCGAAGAATTGCTGACAACAAATATAAGGTTGTGATTACGGGTAGCAATGCCAAGATGCTCTCAAAAGATGTATCTTCCGTATTAGGAGGAAGATACATTACCCACGATGTGTTCCCATTCTCGTTTGGCGAGTATCTTGAAATAAACGGAGTTGATCCAAAGAGTGAATTGCTGACAGCAACCACTGCCGACAGGTCAATCCTTATGCGACATTTTGAAGAATACTTCCAGTTTGGAGGATTCCCGGAGTGTGCCACGCTTCCCGTCAAACGAGATTATCTGACAAGCCTGTACCAGAAAATCTTTCTCGGTGATATTGCCGCCCGAAATAAAATCGAGAATCTGTTTGCCTTGCGAATCCTTTTCAGGAAAATGGCAGAAAGTGTAAAACAACCAATCTCATTTACAAGGGCGACAAACATAGTGGCCTCCACCGGCACCAAGATTGGCAAAAGCACAGTGATAAATTATCTGGGATATGCCTCTGACGCATACCTGCTGTTGACCGTGCCAAATATTGCCGACTGTCTTACGGAGCGTATGAGCAATCCAAAATATTATTTCATTGACAATGGAATAATATCTCTATTGGCAATGGACATACGAACTTCTCTATTGGAAAATATGGTGGCGCTGTCGTTATTCAGAAAGTATGGGGTCAAGGATGCCGTATATCACTACAATCATAGAATAGAAGTTGATTTTGTGATACCTGAGGATGAAACTGCAATACAGGTCTGCTATTCGATGAATGACTCGGAAGGCACATTCGAGAGAGAAACCAATGCTCTTGTCAAACTTCAGGACAGGATTAAAACGAAGCGAAACATAATCGTGACGTTTGAGGATGAAGGCACAATTGAAAAGGACAGCCTTAAGATAGAGGTCATTCCTGCATGGAAATTCATTCTAAAAAAGGCTTACAGCCAACCGCAGAAGATATAGCATTGGAATCCATCTCAACTCAGGCCTGATTAAAGACAAATACCAACCTGCGGCTCGGCGAGCCGCAGGTTGGTATTTGTAAAGGCTTACGAAGCGCTATGTCACTTCACTATTTCTTTAGAGACTTTGTTGCCGCGACGGACGATGTAGACACCGCTCCGTGGCTTTGCAATCTCCACACCCTGAAGATTGTAATAGACTGCAGGGACATCGACAGATATGTCGTCAATACCGCTTGTTCCCGATCCCGGATCGGTCACACTCTTTGCCTGTGCTGTCGTGACATCACCGACTGTAAATGTCAGCATGGCAGCCGCCACAGCACCGCCTGTAGTATTGCCAAGTTTATAAGTGCAGTTATATACATAGATCCGGGCACTCTTATCGCTGACAGCCTCAGCCACGATTGATGAGTAGCCATAGCATGAACTGTAAGCGACATTCTTCCAGGTCGCAACGATGTCGCCATCTTCGTTGATGACTGCGATATTCATCGGCGAGGTGTTGTCTTTGTCCTCATTAGCCAGATAATTGACAACGAAATATCGCATGCCGTCGAGTTCGAAGACATCAAAGCCATTACCTGAAGCATAGTTTGTCCAGTTTGCAGCGAGATTGGATGACAGACCTGCAGATGTCACATCGTAGAGCGAAGTTGCTGCAGAAGATTTAGAGTAAAACGTGAACGCGTCACCATACTCTCCAAGCGGCTGACACACCGACAGGCTTGCACTCAACGGGTAGACCTCCGGAGAGTACCCGCAGCTTGCCGTCACAGAAGCTATATCACCATCGCCCTTGAATGTGACCATCGTCACTTTACGGTCGGCCGTCGAGGCCGGGGCTATGTAGACATACGCCTCCCGTGTGAGGTCGCCGCTGACACGGCCGACACAGTCGATGCGCCCCACCTTCATACCGGCCGCAACAGGAAGCGTGATGTTCTTGGCCTTGCCTGTGGTCGGGCTGTAGACAGTCCAGACATATGACGACATCTCCTTGGTGAAGTAATGTCCGATCAGGAAGTTGCCGGCGTCGTCGCGCGAGATGGCCGTGCCGTAATAATCATCGACACCGTTGATCTGACCGTCGAGTGCCGGCAGTGCGTAGACGTCGCGGTGACCGTCGGCATCAAGCGCCATGATGCTCATGGTCTTCATGTTGACTGTGTAGATTTTGCCGTCATGAGCCGTTGCGAAACGCGGACATGACTTTGCCTTGATCGCTGTTGACGACGACCAGTCGGGGGCTGTCGCATCCCAGCCGTCATCAAGCGAAGTGTCGAGTGTCGACCAGTTCTCAGCCAAAGAATAGCCTTGGCGTACGGTCGGCTCCGGACTGCGACCTATGGCAAAGCGCAGTTTCGCCGCTGCGATCGCGCCCTTGTCACCGCTGCCGAGTTTTAACGTGCAATTATATACATAGATGTCGACACTGACCTCGTCGACAGGTTCGACAACGATTGACGAATAGCCATATGTCGAACTGTAGTCAGCATTTTTCCAGGATGCGAGCACTCTGCCATTTTCATCGAGTACGGCTATGTCCATCGGCGAAGAGTTGGCGTTATCGGTTGCTGCGAGATAATTGACCACATAATATTTCTTACCGTCAAGGACAAAGCAGTCAAAACCATTGGTAGCAGCATAATTTTTCCATGCCGAAGCAATGTTAGCCGACATCTTGCCCTCTGAAAGACGATAAAGCGAGCTCGCGGCAGCCGATTTGGAATAGAATACAAATCCATCGTCCTCGGGCTGACAAACCGACAGGCTTGCGCTAAGCGGAGCGACTTCCGGCGAGTATTCGCAGCTTGCCGTCACAGAGGCAACGTCGCCATCGCCCCTAAACGTGACCATCGTCACTTTACGGTCGGCTGTCGAGGCCGGAGCAATATATACACGGGCCTCACGGGTGAGATCACCGCTGACACGTCCGACACAGTCGATGCGGCCCATCTTCATGCCTGACGCGACAGGAAGAGTGATGTTCTTGGCCTTGCCTGTGGTCGGGCTGTAGACAGTCCAGACATATGACGACATCTCCTTGGTGAAGTAATGGCCGATCAGGAAGTTGCCTGCGTCGTCGCGCGAGATGGCTGTGCCGTAATAATCATCGACTCCATTGATCTGACCGTCGAGGGCCGGCAGTCTGTAGACGTCGCGATGGCCATTGGCATCAATCTCCATTATGCTCATGGTCTTCATGTTGACTGTGTAGATTTTGCCGTCATGAGCTGTTGCGAAACGCGGACATGACTTTGCCTTTATCGCCGTTGACGAAGACCAGTCGGGAGCCGTCGCATCCCAGCCGTCATCAAAAGAGCTGTCTACAATCGACCATAGTTTTGCAAGGCTTATGTCCTCGGAAACAGGATAGCCCGTATTGCCGTCTGTCGAAAGACGCAGTCGCGCGGTGGCCACAGCCCCCGATTCATAGCCAGTGGCGCTGTATGTGCAGTTGTAGACATAAATATCGACATTTTTGTCATTTAACGGACGGGCCGTAATCGACGAATAGCCGTAACATGAACGATAGTCCGCATTTTTCCATGAGGCCACCACAGTGCCGTTTTCGTCATATACGGCAATGTCCATCGGAGATGTGTTGCCTTTGTCCTCGCTCGACTGATGGTTCATGACATAATAGCGTTTGCCACCGAGAGTGAACGTATCGAAGCCGTTCGTACCGGCCCAGTTCGTCATACTCTTTGCGAGATTTTCCGAAAGTTTGCCGTTTTCAAACTTATAGAACGAGCATGACCACTGGCTCTGACCCGCAGCCTTCGAATAGAGCACGAACGCATCGCAAAGAGGCTTCCCGGCCTTCAGCGCCGCATTAAGTTCATCGATGGTAGCATGCAGCGGTTGGCAGACTGTCGTGTTATGGCTTGCCAGATAGACCACCGGCGAATATTGCACGGATGCCGTCACAGCATCGACATCACCGTTGCCGGCGAAGTGTATCATGCTGACCTTCTGATTTGCACCGCCATCACCGAGATATGCGGGCGCGACAAACACATAAGCGTCTTTTGTCAAATCTCCTATCACTCGTCCAACGCAGTCGATGCGGCCGAGTTTGATGTCAGAAGCCACGGGGAGGGTAATAGTCTTGGCCTTGCCTGTGGTCGGGCTGTAGACAGTCCAGACATATGACGACATCTCCTTGGTGAAGTAATGGCCTATGAGGAAGTTACCGGCGTCGTCGCGCGATATGGCCGTGCCGTAATAATCATCCACACCATTGATCTTGCCGTTGAGAGCCGGCAGTCTGTAGAGGTCGCGATGGCCGTCGGCATCAATCTCCATTATGCTCATGGTCTTCATGTTGACCGTATAGAATTTTCCGGCCGTGGCTGTTGCAAAACGAGGGCAAGCCTTCGATTTGACCGCCAGACGGTTTGACCAGTCGGGAGCCGTCGCATCCCAGCCGTCGTTGAGACCCGCGTCGATGCCGGAACTCATCTCGGTGAGAGTGTATGTGATCTGCGGCGCAGGAGGAATTACGACAGGCTCGCTTGACACAAACGTACCGCCACCGTTGACAGTCAGAGGCATCTCATAACGGGCGGAGCCATATGTGATTATCGCCTTCGTATTATACTTGCCGCTGCCGGCGGTGATAGTCGTGCCTGACACCGTGCCGACTTTCGACGAAAGTTCGATCTTGAAACCGGTGAGATTAGTGTTGACCATCACACCATATTTGTTGTAACCATAGACTTTAGGCGTGATTTTCCCTCCCGTAGTCAATTTCACGTTTTTCTGCACGACCTCGATCTTTGCCACAGTGTTGTCGACAGGAGTCGTCGAGACGGCAAAGAAGCCGTTGGCTACAGAGCGCAGGGCCGTGCTGCCATACGGCACATTACATATGCCAAGTCCCTTGACATAGAGTTGCGACGAGCCACCGCCGTCGAAAGCCATAGCCGTGTGACAGTCGAGCTGCATCATGACATAGGCCATCATTTTCATCGTGAAGCCGGCCGATGCCCCGAACTGCGGTTTGCTGCTGTCTTTGTTGGAAGTGAATTTATCATCGACAAGCATTATGAGTTTTGTCTTGTCTTTGTTATAACCGATTGCCGTGCGCGCCTGGCGGCTCGAGAAATGGTCGATACGTCCGAAATTGGATGACGGAGCCACCTGACCATTGCTGACTATTACCGGACAGCCGCCCACAATCTGCGACGGCTTCATTTCCTTGCCATCGACAATCGCCACCATTGACACCGTAATCCTGTCGCCGATCTTGAGCGACTTCACATAGCTGAATGCATCGTTGACTCCCGACAGCACATAGCCCCCCGAGGGTATCGTCATGTTGCCCTCGGCCGCCGTGCCACCCTGATTGCCGATCGGAGTCGATGTCACCTCGAAGACCGCAGAGCCATCGTTGAGACTGCCCGACACGAGTTTCACAGAGCATTCGCTACCCCACCCGTTCGTTCCGGTTGTCTTGCCGAAATTAGAGGTGTAGATACAGAGATAATTTGTCCCGCGGCCGCAGTCTACCCACAGACGATGGCTCTTTCCTGACGCAGTGACCGCGTTGTAGCTGATAGAGACATTCTCGCTGAAGGTGAGGTCTTTCTTTCCCGAAACTACCGCATATGAGCTCCAGCCTGCGACAGCCGTACCAAGATTATAGAGATGACCGTCGACGAGCGATGTGCCGCAAGTGCGCGTAGGCGAGCCACCCATGTTGAAAAAGTCAGCGTTGACGCCAGTGATATATTGACCTTTACCCTGCTGGTTTTTGCGGTCGCCCATGGCTCTGACGTTTTCGACCACATTGCCGTTGTCCTTGGCCTGGACACCCCGAAGTTCAAGATTGGGAGTCGTGAGGTCGATTGTTGTGTAAATAAGGTTGTTGGAGTAGGATGAGTTTTTGACTTTGAGCTGTGTCTGTGTCACACCCGGGCCGACTGTCGCATGATAGAGCGTATCGACCGTAAACACCGAGCCTCCGAGATTCCACGTCGTGGAGGCATTCAGACACACTGTCTGCAGGAGCAAGCCTGCGGCGATAAGTAATTTCCTCATGATGAAGTTGGTATTAGATAATGTTATATTGCTTTCAATAAAGCAAAAGCAGCCCCTACAGTTTGATAGGGACTGCTTTTTAATATGCTATAAATATGGATTAGATGATCAACGGACCTCTTTGGTCACCTTGTTGCCACGGCGAACGATGTAGACACCGCTTTCGGGATTGGCAACTTCTACGCCCTGGAGGTTATAGTAAACCGCAGGTGCGTCAGCATTTTCGTCAACGACTACGTCGCTGATGCCGGCAGATTCACCGGTAGTGAACTTGAGCTGGGCAGCGCCTACACCGTCAAACTGTGTTGCGCCTACTTTGCCGCTCTGGCAGTAAACATAGATATATGCGCTGTCGTCCTCGCCTTCGATAAGCTCTGTCGAGATAGCACCACGACCTGCATTCGAATAATATGCGGGATTGTTGTATTCGGCTACAAGCATGCCGTTTTCGTCAAACACGCCGACTTTCATCATGCCATAAGCATTGGCAAGATCTTCAGCAGTCTGCCAGAAAGTTGCATAATAGCGTTTGCCACCGAGGGTGAATGTGTCAAAGCCATTGTAACCTGAATAGTTTTTAGCAAGGTCTGTTGCGTCAAGATCAGTGAAGAAAGGAGCGGGTCCATTACCACCATAAGGCTGAATACCCATCTGAAGTGCATATTTATTGTCTATCTTAGCTTCTTTGCCATTCTTAGAATACAAGAAATAACCTTCTACAAGTGCTCTTTCCTCTCCAATCTCGGGATCATCAATCAAAGCTACAAGTTCGTCGATTGTATTGTAGCGCGGCTGACAGATTGTCGCCTCATTATTGCCAAGATAAATCATTGTCTTGGGGACAATGCCGGTCGCAGAAACAGATTCCACGTTTTCGCCATCACCGTCAAACTGTATGATTTTTGTACGCTGAACATTATCGGCATTTACCCAAGAAAAGCCTTTGTTGTTGATAGTTGACCAAAAAATTCCTGTTGGAGCAACATACATGACGCCATAAGTCATAACATCACCTAAGCAACGACCAACAGCATCAATACGCAGGAACGATTCTTTAGGTGCATCGGGGAAGCCAAGATCTTCCTTATAGAAAGTCTTTGCTTCGCCTGACTTGGGGTCATAGACAGTCCAAGTGCAAGGCATCGCTGAAGTTGTGAAGCCGTGACCTACGATAAAGTGTCCGGCATCGTCACGTGAAATCAGTGTGCCATAGAAATCAGGAATTCTTGTCTCGGTGAGGTTTGCATCGGGAGCATTGTAAACAAGCTGTTTGCCGGCAAGCGAAGGCAATTTGTAGACGTCACGGTAGCCGTCCTTGTCAAACTCCATAATGCTCATGGTGCGGCAGTTGACAGCATAGATCTTGCCATTCATACCTACGCCCCAGCGAGAGCCTGTGTTTGTGCCCATCATGTCGTTTTCAGCGTTCCAGTCGATAGGAGCAGTAGCACCGCCCCATGCATCAGCGGGCCAGTCGCAAACATTAGACCATACTTCTGTCAGAGTGGGTTCGGCAGCAGAAGCGACGTTCGCACCGAAGAGTGTGGCAGCAGCCACCAATGGTAAGTAGAGTTTTTTCATAAAATATTTATTAAAAGTGATTGTCAGGTATTATGCGGTTTGCTGTTACGTTTTGATTTACGGTGCTAAATTAATCAATTGTAATCATTTTTGCAATTATTTTTCATAAAAGCCGCCACAAATCTGCAAAATTAATGTCAGACAAGTCAGATTGGTCGGACGAGTCGGACAAGTCTGACTTGGCGGACTTGTCCGCCATCGCTCGGCAATGCCCAAATAAATTTGGCATTGCCCTCGCTTATCCGTATTTTTGACTCACGTCTTAAATACTTCCGCTCGGCAATGCCCAAATAAATTTGGCATTGCCCTCGCTTATCCGTATTTTTGCATTATTAATATGAACAGACTACAATTATATATCTCAAAATCGACCCGCGAATTTGTGACGTTGGTCGAAATAAACGGCAGCAGCGAAGGTCGTTGCGGCCTTGCCGATTTACGCCCGATCGTTTCGGCTGTCGACTACAGGGCGTCGTCAAAGACGTTGTTCTATGCAATCGTCAATATCAAAGGGGGCTATATGATCCACGTGTTGCGCACGATACCGCCAACCCGACCCTGGCACCTCGATGCCACGATTTTCGTTCCGGCCGAACTCGACATCATGTCAGAAGACCTCACGGAGGTCATAGAGACGGTCAGCGAAAAGGTTCTCGCCCCGTCAGTGACCGAAAGCGACATGGCTCAGCTGCGCGAGCTTTTCGAACGCGAATATGACACCCGCGACCGCAAACTCCGCGTCAAGACTTCGTCAGGCAGCGAGACCGCAATGCTCATGTATGACGACGATGCAAGCGGACGAAGCCTGTCCGACATAATCGACAATGGTCTTTACCGCCCGGAGTGGAGCGCCTACAAGGCCGTGCTTCTACTCGGTGACGGACTGTCGGCAATGCCCGGAGCGGTCATTGATCTCGACGCTGACGAAGATGGAGATGACAGCGACCACGACACAGATGATTATCCTGACAACAAGCAGTCATCGTCGTCAAGAAAAAATGTGGCCCACAATTACATATTCTCTCTGCCTCTGCATACGCCTGACGGCCGTTCGTCGCTCGAATTTGAGGTGCAGTCAAGCAAGACCATCTCCCGCAGCCCGATACCCGGATATGAGCTGAAAGGAAAAGCCTCCGAAGATCCTGACACCGTCAACAGATTGCGCCGCAAAACGGCTGCGTCGGCAGTGCCCTGGAAAGGCAAGCTGATATGGCTGTTAGCCGGACTGCTGGCCGGATTTGCATTGGCAAGGTTCACGGGCTGCCATTCCGAGGCTGAGAACCCGGCCGAAGTCCCGGCCACAACTGCGGTCGCCGAAATCCGACAATCGTCACAAAAACCCAAAAGCGCGACAAAAAAACAGAGCGGAGGGACTGAAGTCAAGACCGAGCACAGCGAGGCAAGCTACTATCTCGACAGCCATCGCGTGTGGCGTCGCGAAGACATGGAGAAAATCGATGGCCTGAAGGGGCTGTTTGACGACCTCGACAACTATCGCTTCGACCGTCTGACCGACGAGTGGGCGTCAAAACTGTCGGCATCAAAAAATTTCTCAAAGATAGTCAAGGCTGCCAACAAGGCAACGGCTAAAAAAGTCGATCCGCGCCGCGACAACGAACACAACCCGCGATACAACCGCGAAGGAGACTCCTCAATCAGCTGGCTCGGATATGCCTACTGGATCGATCCCTGATAAAACACCCTATGATAGACATGAACAAACGATTTACAAGAAAAAACATGTTGCGACGATCATTTATCGCCGTGATGCTTATTGCCTGCGGGTGGCTTGACAGTCAAGCCGCCGACAACAGTCTCTCGACTACAAACACCCAAGGCCGCACAATCACCGTCACGGCCATCAACGCCAACACCCTGAAAGTGTCGAACGCCGCCCCCGGCGAACAAGAACTGACAGCAGACAGGCTCGACAGCAACAGCACGGACACAGACATAAAGATCACAGCCGTCGGGCCTGAGCTGAGCGCCCTTTCGACAGGAAAAGTCACAGCTTTGGTCGACCTTAAGAGCGGAGCAGTGACCATATATGGCGGCTCTCACCGCGTGGTCAGCGACAATGGACTCCGCACAATCACTGACGGCCGACGCACGCTTGAACTGTCGACCTCGTCAACCGGAGCCTTCTATGGGGCCGGAGAGCGCGGCCACAAGCTCAATCTGCGCGGCGACACACTGGTGATGTACAATCGCCCGACCTATGGCTACACCGGCAATGACCCGCGCATCAATCAGATGAATATCACGATGCCTCTGTTTGTGGCCTCCGACGGCTTTGCCATAGTATTTGACGACTTCGCTGCCGGCGAAATGATATTATCCGAACCGATCAAATATATATCAGAGACACCCGGAACCGTAAGCTATTACTTCATCAACGGAGTTGAAAGCGTCGCCGATGTGGTCGAGAACCTGTCTCAACTGACCGGTCGTCAAGGGCTGCCTCCATTCTGGTCATTAGGCTACATCACCTCGAAATATGGCTATCGCACCCAGGCCGAGACCGAAGGCGTCATCGACACCCTGCGCCGCGAAGGCTATCCGGTCGACGGCGTTGTGCTCGACCTCTACTGGTATGGCAAAGAGGAGGACATGGGACGTCTCGACTGGGAACCGTCGCAATGGCCCGACCCTCGTAAAATGCTCGCCTCACTCCGCAAGAAAGGCGTCAACGTAGTGCCCATATCCCAGCCCTATGTGCTGCGCAACGGACGTGGAGTCGAGAACTACGACAGTCTCGCGCCCAAGGGAGTCTTTGTCATGGATTCGCTCGGACGGCCGCTCGACGTTGAAATATGGGTCGGCAAAGGCGGCATGTTTGATGTCTCAAATCCAGCTACCCGCTCATGGCTTGCCAAACGATATGGCGAGCTCACCGACATGGGCGTAGGCTCATGGTGGGGCGACCTCGGAGAGCCGGAAAAACACCCCGACGAGGCCCGTCACGCCAACGGCCTTAAAGCCCGCGAATATCACAACCGTTATGGCAACGACTGGAGCAGCATCATCCACGAGCTCTACAGCAAGAACTATCCCGACCGCCGTCTGATGGCCCTGATGCGCGGAGGCACGACCGGTCTGCAACGCCACAGTGTCTTCCCCTGGTCGGGCGACGTGTCGCGCTCATGGGGCGGTCTTGAGCCTCAGATACGCATCATGCTCAACTCCGGACTGAGCGGGCTCGGCTATATGAGTCACGACGTGGGCGGTTTCGCACTCAGCGAAGACCGGCCGGTCGATCCCGAACTATATGTGCGCTGGCTGCAGCTCGGTCTCTTCTCTCCGGTGCTCCGCACCCACTCACAGGACATGGCCGAGCCTTATAAGTATCCCGAACATGCCGCGATAATCAAAAAGCTAATCACCGACCGCTACCGGTGGTTGCCCTACAACTATACTCTCGCCTATGAAAACGCCACCAAGGGCTGGCCTCTGGTGCGTCCGCTCAATTTCCACGACGCAGGACCGTCAGGTTGCGACACAATCACAGACGAATTTCTGTGGGGACGCGACGTCTTTGTCGCCCCGGTGCTCAAAGAAGGTGCCGTCAGCCGTGAGATAGTCTTTCCTCTCGGCCAATGGATAGACATGGCCGATCCACGAGTCACATACAGCGGAACTGTCACATCTTACGCCGCTCCCCTCGACCGAATTCCGGTCTTTGTCCGCGAAGGAGCTTTTATCCCTATGGCTGACTACAAGATGGCAAATACAGGCGAATATAATCCGGGACGAATGACCGTCAGCTACTATGCCGCTCCGGGGGTCGAGTCATCATACACACTCTATGACGATAACCGCATGACTCCGACCACGCTTGCCGAAGGACAATACCGCCTGCTCCATTTCAACGGCAAGTGTGACAACGAGGGCAATATCGCCGTCAGCCTCAGCTCTGAAGGCGATTACCCGGGCTCGCCAAGAGTAATCGACATCGACTTCCGCGTGCCGGGTCTCGGACGCGCCCCGAAGACGGTGTATGTGGCCGGCCGTAAAACCAAAAGCTCGTTCAACGAGGCAGACGGGACACTCTCCTTCAAAGTGAAATTTACAGCCGGACAGCAAACCGGCATAGAGATAATCTTTTAACAAAACCAATTATCTGAATATGTTCTCAGGAATAGTAGAAGAAGCTGCCGTAATCACAGCCGTTACACGCAACGAAGGCAATGTCAACCTCAGGGTGAAATGCTCATTTGCCGACCAGTTACGCATCGACCAGTCCGTAGCCCATAACGGAGTCTGCCTGACTGTTGTCGCAATCCATCCCGACTCAAGCTATGAAGTGACAGCGATACAGGAAACACTCGACAGATCAAACCTCGGCTCATTGGTTCCGGGTGATCTCGTCAACCTCGAACGCTCGATGATGATGAACGGCCGCCTGGACGGCCACATCGTGCAGGGCCACGTCGACTGCACAGCTGTCTGCGAGAGCATCGAGGACGCCGACGGCAGCCGCTATTACAAGTTTGTATATGACATCGATCCGGCCATGGTGGCAAAAGGCTACATGACCGTCGAGAAAGGCTCTGTGACCGTCAACGGTGTCAGTCTGACGGTGTGCGACAGCGAGGCTTCGTCGTTCAGGGTGGCAATTATCCCCTACACCTCCGAACACACCAACTTCCACACTCTACGCGAGGGAGACCGTGTCAATCTCGAGTTTGACATCATAGGCAAATACTTAGCCCGCCTCTCCGAGCTCAAAGGCTGATGGACAGAGCTGAGATATTCGGCCGCACTGCACTTGTGGCCGGCGACGCCATGATGGAGCGACTTGCAGCCACAAAGGTCATAGTCTTCGGTGTCGGCGGTGTCGGATCATGGTGTGTGGAGGCGCTTGTGCGCTCAGGCATCGGCCATATCACGATCGTCGACAGCGATAATGTCGCGGCAAGCAACATCAACCGTCAGCTGATGGCCACGACCTCGACTGTCGGACGACCGAAAGTCGAAGTCCTTGCCCAACGTATGCTCGACATCAATCCCGGCCTCGACATCAGGACGGTTTGCGGTGTCTATGACCGCACCACTGCGCCGGACTTCCATCTCGGAGACTATGACTATGTGATCGACGCCATCGACTCGCTCGACTGCAAGGCACTGCTCATATGCGAAGCCACCGCCACCAAAGGTGTGACGCTATACTCATCTATGGGCGCGGCATTGAAACTTTCGGCTTCTAAAATATCCACAGCCGAATTCTGGAAAGTCGAAGGCTGTCCTCTCGCAAGAGCCCTGCGCCAGAAATTCAAGCGCTCGGGTATAGTCCCCTCGCGTAAATTCAAATGTGTGTACAGTCCCGAGACACTGCATAACAGGTCGACACAGCCCATCCCCGCCTCTCCGTCTGCCGACGACAACTGGAGCGCCCGCAAGGCCGTCATCAACGGCACATTCGCCCACACGACAGCCATCTTCGGCCTCACTCTCGCCGGCCTCCTGATCGAAGATATATGGGCATGAAAACGAAGTGTACACAAATAATGTAACAAACGCGCTTATTTATAGATGATTGGCGCTAAGTCACTG
>CAXHOY010000011.1:0-105931 GCA_964018265.1 uncultured Muribaculaceae bacterium | reverse complement strand
CTCTTGTCGGATTCGAACCAACGACCCCGAGATTACAAATCACGTGCTCTGGCCAACTGAGCTAAAGAGGCATATTTCAATTTTCTATCGCTTTGGGGTTTTGTTGTTTCCCTTTTGCGGTTGCAAAGTTACGCAAAGTTTTTATATCTCCAAAATATTTCGAAAATATTTTCATCAAAAAATGTGTTTTTTTATATCCGGTGATATGATCTATATTCGCTTTTGAATATTATACAGGTCTGAGATTCAATGTGATCTCAGACCTGTGCCGTGTGTTGTTTTTTTTGGGTGTTATACTATGCCTTGCATCATCATTGCGCGGGCCACTTTAAGGAATGCGGCCGTATTTGCGCCTTTGACATAGTTGATATAGCCGCCGGGTTCGGTGCCGTGTTCGACACATTGGGAGTGGATGTCAGCCATGATGTTCTTGAGTTTGGTGTCGACTTCTTCGGCTGTCCAGTTCTGTTTTTGTGAATTCTGTGCCATTTCGAGGCCTGACACGGATACACCGCCTGCGTTGGCTGCTTTGCCGGGGGCATACAGTATCTTAGCATCCTGGAATACCTTTATGGCTTCAGGTGTCGATGGCATGTTGGCGCCTTCGCTGACAGCGATACATCCATTTTCGACAAGAATACGCGCGTCATCGCCGTCAAGCTCGTTTTGTGTGGCCGAAGGCATGGCTATGTCGCATTTGACCAGTTGCCAGGGACGTGTGTGGGGATGGAATGTCGCGCACTCCGGATGTTTTGCGGCAAATTCGCTGACGCGACCTCTGTAGAGTGTCTTGAGGTCAAAGAGCTCATCGAACTGCTCCTTGGATATGCCTTCGGGGATGATGACCGAACCGTCGCTGTCGCTGAACGAAACGACTTTGGCGCCCAGGCTTATGAGCTTTTCGGCAGTGTAGAGCGCAACATTGCCCGAGCCGGATATCGCCACCTTCTTGTCTTTGATGTCTATGCCACGCGTGGCAAGCATATTCAGAAGGAAGTATACGTTGCCATAGCCTGTCGCTTCAGGGCGCATGAGTGACCCGCCAAAGTCAAGGCCTTTGCCTGTGAACGTGCCTGTGAACTCTCGTGTCATTTTCTTATACCATCCGTACATATAGCCAACCTCGCGTGCGCCTACGCCTATGTCGCCCGCCGGAACGTCGGTGTCCGGACCTATGTGACGATATAACTCTGTGACAAATGCCTGACAGAACCGCATGACCTCCATGTCGCTCTTACCGCGAGGCGAGAAGTCGCTTCCTCCTTTTGCTCCACCCATGGCCAGGGTTGTGAGCGAGTTTTTGAATGTCTGTTCAAAGGCCAGAAATTTGAGTATTGACAGATTGACCGAAGAGTGAAAACGTATGCCGCCTTTGTACGGGCCGATGGCATTGTTATGCTGCACTCGGTAGCCCATGTTGTTGCGGACTTTCCCTTGGTCATCGACCCACGATACTCTAAAGGTGTAGATGCGGTCGGGAATGCACAGGCGTTCGAGCAGGTTGTAACGCTCGAAAGTGGGGCATGCGTCATAGACGTCCGAAATTGTGCTTACTACCTCTTCTACGGCCTGTAGATACTCTGGTTCGTTGGGAAAACGTCCTTTCAGTTCTTCAATAAAACCTTTGACATTCATCTTGTTCTGGAATTATAAATTGTGCTATTGTTTTGTAAATAAAGAGTGTTGCAACATTATGTTGTCTGTTATCTCTTATTTGCTTGCAAAAGTACAATAATTCATCTTAATTGCAAAATATTTGTCATTGTTTTTGTTGTTTTTATCGATAAAAGTCGATATGATAATGCAAAAATGGCTGCCGCTAAATGGCGACAGCCTAAGGGAAGATTGAAAATGGTTATGAGAGAGGTGGCTATTTGTCGTGGCGTAGAACGTATTTTGCTCCTTCATAGTCAGGCTCGTCGGTGATTTCGTTAACGAGGTCTGAGTAAATTACGTTTCGGTTTTCGTCGATGACGATGACGGCTCTTGCGAGCAGGCCGGCGAGAGGGCCGTCGACGAGTTCAAGTCCGTAAGCCTTGCAGAACTCAGGTGAGCGGAATGCTGACGCTGCTGTCACTCCGTCTATACCTTCGAGAGTGCAGAAACGCGACATGGCAAATGGCAGATCCATCGATATGCAGAGCACAGCCGTGTTGTCAAATTCAGATGCCACTTTGTTGAACTTGCGTACAGATGTCGCGCACACCGGTGTGTCGAGGCTCGGAAATACATTCAGCACAACTCGTTTGCCTTTGTAGTCAGACAGACTTATCTCCTTAAGGTCTTTGTCTGTCAGTTTGAAATCGGGGGCTTTATCTCCGGCGACAGGCACGTTGCCGCAGGTTTTGCAAGCCGTGCCTTTAAAATAAATTGTTTCCATATAAATGAGTTACATTGTTAATACATTCATTCAGCTATCTTTGCTGCTTTCTTAATAACAATGTCGGCGGTGTCTTTGTTGAAACCTTCGCTTATATCGTTGATAATGGCTGAGGGCATGCAGTAGAATGCCACAGGCAATGTGCCGGCTCCGCAGTCTCGCGACAGTCCACGGGCGTTGATCAGAAGGTGCTCTCCCTGGCGGATGTTGCCTGTGACCGCTTCGATCCGGTCTATGTTATTGTCTGTAAACGCCATGATAAGATCGATGTCTCCGCCATTGTCAACCGCCTCCCGGAGTGTTTTGACCAGTTCTGGAGTCAATAGGTTATCAGTGTCGAGCAGGACAATTATTGTCGGTTTGGCAAATCGGGCGGTTTTATCGAGTGTATATCTTTCGCCTGTTGTCGTCGGCAGCGAGAATGCCGGGAAATGCCGGCGGATAAGTTTTGATGGAGTAAGGTCGCGTTCGCGGTAGTCTGCGAATATTTCCGGAAAAAGATCTGATAGCGTTTTTTCGTCTTTTGGAGTAATCAGGCGATCGTTCGTTTCTGAGTAGCTGTATGTGGAGGTGGTTTCCTGTTGTCCGCTTGCACCATGGCTGCTGCTTGTCTCGATCCTATGAGGCATGAAGGTCTCACGGTCGAGGATATAAGTGAACGTAGAGGAGATCTCTCCTCCGTAACTTCTGCATCCGTCAATCACAAGCCTGCGCATGCCCAAAATCATGGAGTCGGGATGGATGGTGTAACTGTAGGTCGGGTCGGAAGCCATTTCCTCTAACGTACGGCTTATATACTGAGGGATGAGGTTTACAAACTGGATGTTGTTCTGGAGGCCGCGCTTGGGATCATCGACAGGTGCAAAAGTCTGTCTTTCGTCAGCAAAGTGAAATTCACGTAAGCGTTGGTCCCTGTATTGAAACAGATTGCCGTTGAAATAAGCCGAAAAACCGTTTGAGCTGTCATTTGTTCCTGATAAAGTCCATCTTATGAGATAGGATACGGGCGCAAGGCTGTCTGACGGAGCGGCATCTGAGTCCAGATCGATTTCATATAGCAATGGATCATCGGCCGAAGGCAGCACTATCTCGTGTTCTACCTTGGCATGAAATCTGTCTATGGACGCCATTTTTGAGGCTATGTCAAGCAGGCCGCGGCGATCTGCGGCGAGGCAGCTGAGGCCCACAAATATGATAGTAGCTGTTGCGATGAATGTTTTCATACTATATATATAATGTGTGGGCAAGGATATTGTTCACTCTCCGGCGCCAGCTTTTAACTCCGAAAATTTTCTGATGCCTCTCAGGTAATAGGCGATAAGTATATTGATACGTGAGTCGGGTCTTATTTTTAGAAGGTTTATCTCAGGGTGTTCTGTATATGACTTTTTCATTCGGGCGAAGTCTCGGTGGGCCCTGACGATAGCTGCTGCGAATTTGAATTTGAATGTAGCCACGTATTTCGCCCATGCAAGAGTGTCGAGCATTCGTCTCCAGATCAGTTTGCGTTTTCCGCTTGCTGCCGGTAGATTTTTGTGGAGCATAAGCAGATTGTTCCGGAAATTCAGATAGGTCTTGTGGGGATTGGTGTCAGGCAGCGAACCACCGCCGAGGTGGTAGACGGTAGATGAACACACGGCGGCAATGCGGTAGCCCTGCAGCTGTATGCGCCAGCATAGGTCGATTTCTTCCATGTGGGCGAAAAATGCGGTGTCGAGACCTCCGACTTTGGCATATAGGTCAGACCTGACCATCAGGCATGCTCCGCTTGCCCAGAATATGTCCGCGTTGTTGTCATATTGTCCCAGATCATCCTCGCAACATGAAAATATACGTCCCCGGCAATAGGGATAGCCATTGCGGTCGATGAAGCCGCCGGCTGCACCTGCATATTCAAATTTCCGGCTTTCGTTGAAACTGAGTATTTTTGGTTGGCATGCACCGGTGTCAGGATGACTTTCCATATAAGCGTGTAGCTCGTTTAGCCAACCGGATGCTGTGGCAACATCGGAGTTTAGCAACACAGTGTATTTATAGCCGGTCAGTTCGATGGCGAGGTTATAACCTCCGGCAAAACCATGGTTCTCGTCGAAGCATATTACCTCTATGTCGGGAAATTCTTCTTTGAGCAGTTGGCGTGAATTGTCCGAACTGCCATTGTCGGCGACGATTATTTTGCCTATTTGGGGGTCGGTCGTGGCGATGACTTCAGGCAGGTAGCTGCGCAGAAGCCGTTCTCCGTTCCAGTTTAATATTATTACCGCTACGTCAGGACGGTCGTCAGAAGTGCTTGGGTGTTTCATTGTCTGCAAAGCTTACGGGATTTTTCCAGCGTTTGTGAGTCCATAGCCATAGAGTGGGGTCTCTGCGTATGGAATCCTGTAGCATGGAAGCATATCTGTCAGTCACCTCAAACTCCGGAGTCTCTGTTATTTTGTCTGTGATCAGACGGTTGACAATGTGGTAGTGACCTCGTTTGGGTTTGTACATATCCCAGTAGATTACTCCCATGTCGAGTTTGCGGGCCAGAGTCTCTGTTCCGGTTATGAAGGCTGTGGGGTGGTTGAGGAAATCTATCACGTGGATTAGGTCTCCGTGGCTCGGGTGCTGGTCGCTCATGAAACCTACAACCGCCGGATGGCCGCTGGCCCGGCAATTGCGTATTATATCGCGGAATACTGTGTTTTTGGGAAACGACAGTGAGCCGAAGCGGCTGCGAAGTCTGAGCATGAGGCTGTCGGTCCATTTGTCTCTAAGCGGTCGGTAAACCTGCCCGAATACGATTGACGAACGCATGTCTGTGTGGAGGGTGACTGAGGGAGCCCACTCCCAGTTGCCGCAATGTGAGAAATATACGGCTACACTGCGCCCGTTTTTGACAAAATCGTCAATCAGTTCGACATTTTCAAATGTCATGCGTTTTTCGATCTGACGGTCGGATATATGAAGCAGCTTTATCGTCTCGAATATATAGTCAGCAAAATTACGGTAGAAACGGCGTTCGATCTCCGCAAGTTCCTTGCTGTCTCTATCGGGGAAGCTCTCCTGTAGATTTTGTCTCACAACTTTGCGGCGGTAGCCTACTATATGATATAGCAGGAAATATGTCACATCGGCCAGACAATAGAGCAGCCTGAAGGGCAGAAGCGCGCATAGTTTGAGCAGTCCGTAGAGCAGTGCGTGAGTCAGTCGGTTCATAAGATCAATGTGGCTTTGACGCTTTCACGCTCGCTGATCGGTTGTCCGATCTTGACGTTGGCGATAGTATTGTCAAGGGATATGGCTTTGTCTGCTTCGATACCTTCGATTTCGACCTTCAGGTAGTTGTCGGTAAATCCGCTCAGCGCATGACCTGCTCTCGGGTGTTCGAGCAGTACTTTTCTGATGGTGCCGTCAAATCGTCGTGAGAATTCATCGAGCTTTTGTTCGCTCACGGCGAGCATGCGGCGTGTGCGCAGGTGTTTGTCTTCCTGACTGACAACATGGTCAATTTCGAGAGCTCTCGTCCCCGGACGTTCTGAATATGTGAAGACATGCAGGCGTGAGATGTCGAGGCTCCTGACAAATTGTTCTGATTTCTCGAATTCTAAGTCTGTCTCTCCTCTGGCTCCGACGATAAGGTCCACTCCGATAAAGGCATCGGGTAGGGTCTTGCGTATCCGTTCGACCTTTGACGCGAAAAGCGATGTATCATAATGGCGCCTCATCAGACGAAGCACCTCGTCCGATCCGCTTTGAAGGGGAATGTGGAAGTGGGGCATGAACTTCTGTGAGTCGGCGACGAAGTCGATTATCTCATCGGTGAGCAGATTGGGTTCGATTGATGATATGCGGTAGCGTTCGATGCCTTCCACCCGGTCAAGTTCGCGTATGAGGTCGAGGAAATTGTCATCACGGCCTTTGCCGAAATCTCCGATGTTGACACCGGTGATGACAATCTCTTTACCGCCTTCTGCCGCAACTTCTCGGGCCTGACTGACGATTTGGCCGATTGAACCCGAACGCGAACGTCCGCGGGCCTTGGGAATGGTGCAGTAGGTGCACCAGTAGTCACATCCGTCTTGTATCTTGAGAAAGTATCTTGTGCGGTCACCGCGTGAACATGACGGCATGAACGAACGTATGTCTTTAGATTCTCCGACAATGCTGACTGCTTTGTGATCAGCGGTCCATTGTTCCACAAAGTCACATAGCTCGAGTTTCCGGTCTATGCCGGCTACGATTTCGACACCTGGCAGAGATGCCACTTCGTCGCTCTTTAGCTGAGCGTAGCAACCTGTTACGATGATTGCCGCTTCCGGGAAGCGACGGTTGAACGAGCGGATTGCCTGTCTGCATTTTTTGTCTGCGAGGTCGGTCACCGAACATGAGTTGATGACAATGAAGTCAGGGGTCTCCCCCGGTGTTATGCGCCTTACTCCCCGCTCTGCAAAGAGCTTGGCGACAGTCGACGTTTCGGCGAAGTTCAGTTTGCAGCCGAATGTGTGGAACAGTGCGGTCCGATTGTCGAATGTGTTTTTGTCAATCATTTTTGCTGGGGATTGTAGTCATTGATTATGTCCGCGATTTCAAGAGCATCATCAGTCGATGTGCATCTGCTCACCGGCAGGCTCACAACTTCTTGCGCGATTTGTCGTGCTATGGGACAGTCGGGACGGAAATCTTTGTCGTAGCATGGCTGGTCGAATGGTGCGGTGGGGTAGTGGATGGCTGTCTCGACTCCATGCCTTGAAAGGTAGTCGCGGAAGTAGTCGCGATTGTCTGTCTTGACAACATATTGATGCCACACTGATGTGCGGTCGTTTGTGAAAACCGGTTTGATGACCGCGGGATTTGAGATCCTGCTGTCGTAGATGGCTGCAATACTGCGTCTAAGATCGTTTTCTGCATCGGTGAAAGGTAGTTTTGACCTTAGTATGGCGGCCTGGATTGGGTCGAGACGGCAGTTTAGTCCGCGGTAGATGTTGTGATATTGTCGGTCTGAGCCATAGTTCGCGAGTGAGCGTATGGCTTGTGCCAGTTGTGGGTCATCGGTGGTTACTGCTCCGGCATCGCCGATGGCACCGATATTTTTCGTGGGGTAAAAACTGAATGCCGCCGCATCTCCGAGCGCTCCTGTCGTATGGCTTCCTCCCGCGCCGGCTGCCACAGATTGGGCGCCTATGGCCTGGGCGTTGTCTTCTATGATTTTAAGCCCATGTCGATGCGAGAAATCAATAAGTTGGGTGTCAAAACATGAACGTCCGTAGAGGTGGACTGTCATCACAGCCCTTGTCCTCGGACCGACATATTCTTCGAGGCGCGATGTGTCGAGGTTCATCGTGTAGTAGTCGGGCTCTGCAAAAACTGGCACAAGTCCGTTGTCGCTTACTGCTAAAACAGATGCGATATAGGTGTTTGCCGGAACGATGACTTCGTCTCCTTGTGTCATTACACCCATCTCGATATAGGCTCTGAATATAAGTCTGAGCGCGTCGAGGCCGTTACTTGTGCCGACGCAGTGACGGCTGCCGCAACTTGATGCGAGATCGCTTTCGAATGCTTCATTTTCCGAGCCTCCGATATATCGTCCGCTGTCAATTACGCGTTTTGCGGCTTCCGCGATTAAGCCAAGATATGGCCCGTTGACAGTTTTGAGATCAAGAAATGGATAGTGCTTCCCGCTCATAGTTTTTGTGACGTCAGAAGTTTGAATTGGTCGTAGTCGCGCACATAGTCGCCTTCATCATATTTTTCTGATGCCAGAACCAGACATACGGCTCCGGATGAGAAGTTGTCAAGTGTGCGCCATATGCCGGTTGGCAGTAACAAGCCTTGTGACGGACGGTTGAGTGAAATACGTCTGATATTGTGCCCGTCGTCTACGCACACGTCAAATGAGCCGCTGAGTGCGATGACGATTTCTGTGGTGTCATGGTGGGAGTGTCCTCCGCGTTCTGCACCGGCCTGCACATCATATATATAGTAGACTCTGCGTATCATCAGAGGAGCAGTCGCCGAATTCTCAGCCACGGCTATGCTGCCTGACTCATGGCCGATGACCGTGAAGTCGATGATTTTGCACTCATTGACCGAAGAGCGGCTGTGGCTATCTGAAGAGTTCATCGTCTAATGAGTTTTTAAAGAGTTGATAATCGCGTATGTAGTCGGCTTCATCGAATAATTTGGAGGCAAGTGTGAGACATGTCGAGCCGGTCACGAATCCGGTGATGGTGCGCCAGGTCATTGGCGGTAGGTAAAGCCCGGCATTACTGCGGTTGAGGGTGTAGCTTTTTTCGTCACCGTCTGCGCCTGTGACATTGACGGTGAATTGACCGGTAGTGGCTATGATCACTTCTGCACATGTGCGCAGGGCTCGCCCCGAACGTTCTTTCCACGAGGGGATGTCGTAGGTCCAGTAGACGCGCTCGATTTCAAAAGGCAGCAGCTTCCCATGTTCGATAAATGAAAGATTGCCGCGTGGGTCTTCAATCTTTGGAAAAATAATTATATGTGGATCAGTATTTGTCTCCATCGGCAAGTCTTAATAGGTATTGTCCATAGTCGGTCTGTCGCATCATCTCTCCGGAGCGGCGCAGGCTGTCAGTATCTATGAAGCCACGGCGGTAGGCCACTTCTTCGGGTGCGCTGATTTTGAGCCCCTGGCGTTTTTGGATGGCATCGACAAAGTTGGATGCATCAGTCAGCGAATCGACGGTGCCGGTGTCAAGCCATGCGAAGCCGCGTCCGAAACAAATTACCTTTAGTCTGCCTTGATTGAGGTACGTTTCGTTGACTGATGTGATTTCATATTCACCTCTGGCCGATTTGCCAATGCCCGCTGCGATATCGACGACGTCGTTGGGGTAGAAGTACAGTCCGACAACAGCCTTGTCGCTTTCGGGCTGGGCAGGCTTCTCGATGATGCTTGTCGGGTTGCCTCTTCCGTCGAGTTTCACAACACCGAAGCGTTGTGGGTCTGTCACAGGGTAGGCGAAGATTGTCGCGTCGCCCGACTCTGCATTGGCCACGGCGTCGAGCATCATGCCCGTGAAGCCTTGGCCATAGAAGATGTTGTCGCCAAGGATGAGGCAGACGTTGTCGTCTCCGATAAAATCGCGCCCGATGACAAAGGCCTGGGCAAGTCCCTCCGGATGTTTTTGCTCCGCGTATGAAAATTTGACACCGAAGCGGTCGCCATTGCCTAAAAGGCGCTCAATCTGAGGAAGGTCTACCGGCGTCGAGATGATGAGTATCTCTCTTATGCCGGCCAGCATCAGAGTCGACACCGGATAAAAGATCATCGGCTTGTCGCATACAGGCACAAGCTGTTTCGACAAGGCAAGCGTGATCGGGTATAAACGTGTGCCGGCTCCTCCGGCGAGTATGATGCCTTTCATTGTCAGTCGTGATTTATGCCGTCGGGCGGCAATCATTACTATAATATTAAGCGAAATTACAATTTTTTTCGCAAACTTCAGTCAGCTAATCAGCTTTAAATACTTTTTTGCCTTTGCCGGGAGGGTTTGTGCGATTATTTTTGTAAGTTTGCAATCTATAAAAACTCTCCTCCAGACTTTTGACACTCTCAATTTTACTTGATTATGAAAACAGATATCAAAGAGCGTATCGACGCTCTTCGTTTAGAAATGAAAAAGGCCGGTGTGGATGCGACAATAATTCCTCAGGCCGACCCGCATATGAGCGAGTATCTTGCTGATCATTGGCAGGCCAGACGTTGGTTCTCAGGCTTTACCGGTTCGGCAGGTGATTTGGTCGTGACCGCAGACAAAGCCTTGTTGTGGACAGATTCGCGTTATTTCCTTCAGGCTGCAGACCAGCTCGAAGGTTCTTCTGTGGAGCTTATGAAAGATGGTCTGGCCGAGACTCCTTCGATTGAAAAATTTCTCTGCGACTCTCTCTCCAGAGGTGCGTGCGTTGGCATTGACGGAATGCTGTTTTCTGTCACAAAAGCCGAAAGCATTATCTCGACCCTCGAAGCCCATGGAGTGTCGGTGGTGACTGACTTTAATCCTGTCGATGTCCTTTGGACTTCGCGTCCGGCTCTTCCTGATGCCAGGATTTTCATTCATCCGGTCGCTTATGCCGGTCGCTCGGCTGCAGACAAGATCGCAGATGTCATCGCCGCTCTTCCTGCTCAGCAGGCGTCGTCGCAGTTCATTTCTGCTCTTGACGAAATCGCTTGGATTCTTAATATCCGCTGCAATGATGTTACATACAATCCTGTGGCGACATCATTCTTGTATCTTGCTCCGGCAGGAGCTTCGGTGCTTTTTGTCGATGAGGCAAAACTTACGCCCGAAATCACATCATATCTCGACAAGGAGGGTGTGTCGGTGCGACCATATGCTGACGTTATGGACTTCCTGCGCTCCTTGCCAGTTGATGCACGTGTGCTGATCGAACCGGCACGTACGGCTGAGGGTATCCGTGACGCCCTTTCAGGCAGATATGTCTATGGGCTGTCGCCGGTGGCTGAAATGAAGGCCTGCAAAAATGATGTGCAGATTGCCGGCATTAAAGCCGCAATGAAGCGGGATGGTGTCGCACTCGTACATTCGTTTATGGAAATCGAGCGTCGTGTGGCGGCTGACGACGGCATCTCCGAACTTGATATTGCTGAGATTTTGTGCCGTCATCGTGCAGATCAGGATCTTTTCTTTGAAGAAAGTTTCGGCACAATAGCCGGCTATGGACCTCATGGTGCGATTGTCCACTATGAAGCGGATGCCGAATCAAGCTCTACGCTTCATCCTCATGGCCTGCTTCTTGTAGACTCGGGTGCACAATATCTCGATGGAACCACGGACATAACGCGTACTGTCGCCCTTGGGACTCCGACGCCGGATGAAAAACGTGATTTCACATTGGTGATGAAAGGACATATCGCAATGGCCGGTATGATTTTCCCTCAAGGAACAAACGGAGCGCAGATTGACGTCATCGCCAGACAGTATCTTTGGAAGAATGGCTTGAGCTATCTGCATGGCACAGGTCATGGCGTGGGGCACTTCCTCAATGTTCACGAAGGGCCTCAGAAAGTCGCACTGAATATCAGTAACTTCCCATTCGCACCCGGCATGCTGACGTCTAACGAACCGGGTCTTTATCGCACAGGCGTCCATGGCATACGCTGCGAGAATCTCGTACTTTGTGTCGAGGCCATGACCACCGAATTTGGTCGTTTCCTCGGTTTCGAGACCGTTACCATGTTCCCCTTCGACCTGAATCTGTTCGATACATCTATTATGACCGACGATGAAATCGCTTGGGTCAACAATTATCATAATAAGGTCCGCGAGACACTTAGCCCCGCACTTGAAGGCGAAGCGCTCGCATGGCTCGAAAACAAAACTCGTAAACTCGTAAGATAATGGCTCTGATTATTCCCGTAAGGGGCTTCACCCCGAAGATGGGCGAGGACTGTTTCCTCGCCGAGAATGCAACTGTTATTGGTGATGTTGTCATGGGCGACGGTTGCAGCATATGGTTTAACACGGTGCTGCGCGGAGACGTCAACTCTATCAAGATCGGCAATCGTGTCAACATTCAGGATGGTTCGGTCTTGCATACGCTTTATCAGAAATCAACGATCGAGATTGGCGATGATGTTTCGATAGGTCATAACGTGACCATCCACGGAGCCAAGATCCATGATTTCGCTCTGGTCGGTATGGGTTCCGTTGTGATGGACGACGCCGAGGTTGGAGAAGGTGCCATTGTAGCGGCGGGTGCTGTTGTGTTGTCGAGGACCAAAATTGGCCCGAACGAACTCTGGGGCGGCGCTCCGGCAAAATTCATCAAGATGGTCGATCCCGAGCAGAGCCGCGAAATCAACCAGAAAATTGCCCGGAACTACCTTATGTACTCTAAGTGGTATGAGGATGCGGATGGTGGTCAACGCTGACCTGTTGGACTCTACAAAATAAAATTTTGCATTAAGAATAGTTTTTTTGTTGGTTAAAAGTTTTGCCAAATGAAAAACTATTCTTAATTTTGCCCCGCAAAACGCAAATGAAAATAATAAACAAATCAAATATTTACCTCTAATATGATCATCGTACAAGTAAAAGAAGGCGAAAACATCGAAAGAGCTCTCAAAAAATTCAAAAGAAAATTCGAAAAAACCGGCGTGGTTAAGGAACTACGTAGCCGTCAGGCTTTCCAAAAGCCTTCTGTGACAAACCGCAAGAAAATGATGAAGGCGGTATATGTGCAGAAACTCCGTTCGGTTGAAGATTGATTTTTCGCAATTTTATTTGGCGGACTAAAAAGGATTGATTAACTTCGCTGCAACCCCGACCATCGACGGGTTGACATGCGATGCTTATAGATTCCTTTTTGACATATATACGGTGTGAGCTGAATCTTTCGGCTCACACCGTTTCGTCGTATGCCAGAGATATCCATCAGTGGTATGATTTTGCAGCCTCGGTTTCGATAGCCGGATGTGGCAGGGGACATGTTGAGCCTGATCCTGCCGTCATTTCAGTCAATGACTTGAGGCTATGGGTGTCGTTTATGGCCTCCGAGGGGATTTCGGCCCGGTCGATCAGGCGCAAGATACAGTCGATGCGGGCATTCTATAAATATCTTATGCGTCGTCATGGGGTGGAGTCTAATCCTGCCGCTGAAATTACGTCAGCGCGCATCGCACGGCGACTCCCCGTTTTTATACGTCCCGAGCAGACCGAAAATATTCTTGATAGCGACTTTGATCACACCGATTTTGCCGAAGTCCGTAATCGCTTGATTGTCGTTATGTTCTACTCCACAGGCATGAGATGCTCTGAATTGGTGGGGCTCCTCGACGTTGATGTTAATGTCGGACACAGCGAACTAAAAGTGCTCGGTAAGCGTAATAAGGAAAGATTGATACCTTTTGGCGACGAAATGAAAGATTTGATTACTCTTTATCGGCAAGTGCGTGACAAGGCCATTCCAATCGGAAGAGCTCCGGAGTTTTTTCTGAAGCCCGATGGCAAGGCGATGTATCGCGGACTTGTCTATAAAGTTGTTCATGAAGAATTGTCAGGGCGTGTGACGGCCTCGAAATGTTCACCTCATGTCCTGCGTCATTCATTCGCTACTGATATGCTCAACAACGGAGCCGACATTACGGCCGTTCAGCAACTCCTTGGTCATCAATCTCTCGCAACAACGCAGATTTATACACATTTATCTTACAGAGAATTATTAAATAATTACAAACTCGCGCACCCTCGTGCGCAAAAGTCACGTGAATAGATTATGGAAATTAGAATTCAAGCGCTTCATTTCGAGATCAGTGATCGACTCGAAGCATTCATCAACAAAAAAATCGATAAACTTGCCCGCCGTAACGAGGCTATTGCTGATGTAGACGTGACGCTCAAAGTTGTCAAGCCTGAAACAGCGATGAACAAAGAGGCTGTCATCAAAGTGGCTGTTCCTCAGCATGAAGATATCGTAGCGACTAAGACAGCTGATTCTTTTGAAGAAGCCGTTGACCTCGCTCTTGAGGCTATTGACCGTCAGCTCGAGAAATTCAAGCAAAAGAGATAATCGAGATCGCGTTATTGTTTACGGTAATATTGCTTACTGCAAAGAATAGCCGTAAATAATCCTGTTGACGCATTTGACGTAGTCTCGTGATTAGACTTCCAAGCCGGAGAACTGGCCTTTATCAGCCAGGTTTTCCGGCTTATATTTTGGACTGTTTGAGTTGTGGATCAACGTTCTTGTCCCTAAAAATATGTTTTTTAGCATTTTTTTAGCTATCAGTTCTCTTTTATTCCAATTTTTTGGTGATTATAGACATATGCCCGTCAACTATTTTGGCTAACTTTGCACCGTTAAATTGTATAGTATAAGTAACATAATAGTATTTCAATCACATTTCCACAGTAAAATGAAGATTACAAAGTTAAATCTTGCCTGTGCTTCGCTTGCCGTAGCGTCTTTCGCGCTCTATTCTTGCGGCGGTCAGCAGCAGGCTCAGCAAGCCGGTGCACCTTCGCTCGCAGTGCAAACAGTTCAGACCTCCGACAGTGAGCTCCGCCATTCTTATCCGGCTACAATCAAAGGAAAAACCGATATTGACATTCGTCCGCAGGTGACGGGTTTCATTACAAAAGTACATGTTGACGAAGGTCAGCACGTGCGCAAGGGACAAGTGCTTTTTACAATCGACCAGGTGCAGTTCCAGGCTGCGGTTGATCAGGCTGAGGCTTCGCTCAACTCTGCCCGCACTGCAGTTTCAACTGCCGAACTCACTGAGGCAAATAAACGTAAACTTCTCGACAAAAATATAATCAGCGAATATGAATGGCAGATGGCGGCAAATCAGCTCGCACAGGCAAAAGCTCAGCTTTCGCAGGCTCAGGCTGCTGTTACCAATGCTCGTAAAAATCTCGCTTACACAACTGTGACAGCTCCAAGTGACGGTGTTGTCGGCACAATTCCCAATCGTGAGGGTTCGCTCGCTTCTCCGTCATCTGTTCAGCCGCTTACGACTGTCAGCGACAACTCTGAGGTATATGCCTACTTCTCTTTGAATGAGAAAGACATTCTCGCGCTCACAGACGGCGGTGCGAAGTCTCTCAATCAGGCTATCGCAGACATGCCGGCTGTCAACCTCATCCTTGCCAACGGTTCGACATATCCCCTCGAAGGTAAGGTGGCTACAGTTTCAGGCGTGATCGACAACACAACCGGTTCGGCAAGTGTGCGCGCGCTTTTTGACAATCCTAACGGCATGCTCCGCAGCGGCAACACAGGTCAGGTGACTGTTCCCGTGACGACCCACGACGCAATCAGCATCCCGCAGCCCGCTACATTCGAGATCCAGGATCTGAAATATGTCTTCACTCTCAATGATTCAAACATTACGGTTCCGACCCAGATCCAGGTTCTGCCTCTCAACGACGGTAAGAATTATATCGTGACTGAAGGATTGAAGCCCGGCGACCGTGTTGTTGTCGAAGGTGTAGGCACAAGTGTCCGCGGTGGCATGCCCGTCAATCCCGTCGATGCAGCGGCAAAAGCTCAGGATGCAGCAGCGCAGCAGGCCAATTAATCACTCTACCGTTCTCAACAATCGTTCTTAACAGAAACAAACAATGAAACTTGATACATTTATTAACCGCCCGGTGCTATCGACGGTAATCTCTATCTTTATCGTGTTGCTGGGTTTGATTGGCCTTGTGTCTTTGCCAATCACTCAGTTCCCTGATATCGCGCCTCCAACGATCCAGGTTTCAACGACCTATAATGGTGCCAATGCCCAGGCTGTGCTTAATTCGGTGATCGCTCCGCTCGAAGAGTCGATCAACGGTGCTGAAGGCATGCAGTACATCACCTCAACTGCGACAAACACCGGTTCGGCGACTATTACAGTGACATTCGAACAGGGTTTCGACCCTGACATGGCAGCTGTCGATGTACAGAACCGTGTCGCTAAAGCGGCTAACCTTCTCCCTTCTGAGGTAAATCAGGTCGGTGTGCTGACTCAGAAACGCCAGACTTCGATGCTTGTCGGCGTCGCATTGGTTGACACTTCAGGCACATATAACGAGGAATTCCTCGACAACTATATGAAGATCAACGTCATCCCTGTGCTCCAGCGTATTTCGGGCGTCGGTGACGTGATGTCGTTCGGTGCAGATTATTCTATGCGCGTATGGCTTAAGCCTGAAGTCATGGCTCAGTACAACCTCATGCCTTCAGACGTTGCGGCAGCTCTTGCTGAGCAAAACGTCGAGGCCGCTCCGGGTGCATTCGGTGAGCAGGGCGACCAGTCTTTCCAGTACACCATGCGTTACAGAGGTCGTCTGACAACTCCCGAGGAATTCGGTCAGATTGTAGTCCGTGCTACTGACAACGGTGAAGTCCTTTATCTGAAGGATGTCGCTGACATCGAGCTCGGACGTGTGACATATGGTTTCCATAATAAAGCCAACGGCAATCCATCGACAATGGCTATGGTCTTCCAGACCGCAGGCTCTAACGCTACCCAGATCATCAAGGACGTTCTCGCTCAGGTCGAAGTGCTCAAACGTGACCTGCCTCAGGGTTTGACTTATGAAATCCCGATGAACAACAACGAGTTCCTTTATGGCGCTATCGACAACGTGATCCGTACGCTCATCGAAGCATTCGTTCTTGTGTTCCTTGTCGTTTATGTCTTCCTTGCCGACTTCCGTTCGACAATCATCCCCGCTATCGCGATCCCGGTTGCCCTTATCGGCACATTCTTCATGCTTAACCTGATAGGATTCTCGATTAACCTTATCACACTTTCTGCTCTTGTGCTTGCGATCGCCATTGTGGTCGACGACGCCATTGTGGTTGTCGAGGCAGTCCACGCTAAGCTCGACCAAGGTTACACTTCCGCTCGCAGAGCCTCGATTGACGCAATGAACGAAATCGCCGGCGCGCTGATTTCGATCACTTTGGTCATGATGCTTGTGTTTATTCCGGTGTCATTCATGCCGGGTACGGCAGGTGTGTTCTATCAGCAGTTCGGTCTTACGATGGCAATCGCCATCGGCTTCTCTGCCGTCAACGCGCTTACGCTTTCACCGGCACTTTGCGCCGTCTTCCTCAAGCCTCACAATTCTGACGAAAAACTCGGCCAACGCATGTCGAAGGCTTACGGAGCTGCCGCTGAAGTCGTCGCCAAACGCTACAAACGTTCTTTCGGTGTCAACTTCCCGCCGGTAGTCACGCTGATTTTGCTTTGTGCGACAATCTACTTCATGATTGCCCACTGGTTCTCGTTCGAACACGTCTTCAAATGCTGCATTGCCATCGCTGTGGCTATTGCCGCCGTGCTCGGCCTGTTTGGCAAGCGTTTCCATAAAGCTTTCGAAAGCGGTTATGCTAAATTGCTCGAAAGATATAAGAAAATCGTAGGATGGTGCGGACGTCACAAGATCACATCCTTTGCTGCTGTGGTAGTGTCGGTAGTTATCCTTGTGTGGCTCATGATGCGTACGCCGAGTGCCATGGTGCCTGACGAAGACACCGGCTTCATGTTCGGTATGGTCGACATGCCGGCCGGCACATCTCAGGAACGCACGACCGAAGTGCTTAACGAACTTGAGGAAATTGTAATGAGCATTCCCGCTGTATACCTCTGCCAGACTATCAACGGCTATTCGTTCCTTGCCGGTCAGGGTGCGACATACGGCACATTGCTCATCAAGCTCAAGAACTGGGATGAACGTGGAAAAGACGAAAGTGTCAATGCCATCATCCAGAAGTTATATGCGATGACCTCGAAAATCAAAGACGGCCGCGTCGTGTTCTTCGCGCCTCCTATGATTTCAGGTTATTCGGTCACCAATGGTTTCGAGCTCAAGATGCAGGATAAAACCGGCGGTGATATCTCCAAGTTCTATGGTGTCGTTCAGGCATTCCTCGGACAGCTCAACGCTCAGCCTGAGATCCAGATGGCTTATACGACCTTCAACCCGACTTTCCCGCAGTATCTTATCGACATTGATGCTGCCAAATGTAAGCAGGCCGGTATCAGTCCGTCGACAATCCTCTCTACACTCCAGGGTTATTATGGCGGTATGTATGTATCAAACTTCAACCGCTTTGGTAAGATCTACCGTGTGATGATGCAGGCTAATCCCGAGAGCCGTGTAAGCCCTGAGACTCTCAAGTCTATAAAGATCAGAAACGGCAACGAAATGGCATCGATCGAGAATTTCATGACCCTTACACGTATCTATGGTCCTGACCTTCTCAACCGCTTCAACCTCTTCAACTCAATCTCAGTTTCCGGTAGCCCGGCCCCGGGTTACTCATCGGGTGACGCTATCGCCGCTATCGAACGGGTGGCCGCTCAAAGTCTGCCCCAGGGTTACGGCTTCGAATATGCAGGTATGACCCGTGAAGAGGCCGGCTCGTCGTCAGGCAGCTCGACGGCAGTCATCTTCGGACTCTGTCTTCTGTTTGTATACCTGCTTCTCTCGGCGCAGTATGAAAGCTACCTCTTGCCATGGGCCGTTATCTTCTCGATACCCTTCGGCCTTATGGGTGCGTTTATCTTCGCTGACATATTCAGCATTTCAAACAACATCTATCTGCAGATTGCCCTCATCATGCTTATCGGTCTTCTGGCTAAGAATGCGATCCTCATCGTTGAGTTTGCCCTTGATCGCCGCAAGACTGGCATGAGCATATTCAACGCCGCGGTTGCCGGCGCTGCCGCACGTCTTCGTCCTATCCTCATGACCTCGCTCGCAATGGTCATCGGCCTTCTCCCGATGATGCTTTCGACGGGTGTGGGTGCCAACGGTAACCGTGCGCTCGGCACAGGTTCGGTCGGAGGCATGCTCATAGGCATGGTGCTTCAGGTGTTCTTTGTTCCGGCGCTTTTCTGTGTGTTCCAGATCATCCAGGAAAAAATCACTCCTATGAAGTGGAAAGACGAAGAAGCCGGTGGCACTATCGAAAGCGAAATCGAACAATACTCCCGTTAATCCGTCACCATAATTGATTATGAAACTCAGTAAAATTTCAAGTGTGACCCTTGCAGCCGGCACTGCCGTGCTGCTCTCGGGTTGCCACATATATAAAAAATACGAAACTCCTCAGACGTCGGCGCTCACACGCGCCTACGTCGAGGCTCGTCAAATGCCGGCTGATTCGGCTGCTTTCGGCAACCTGATGTGGGAGAATGTCTTCACAGATCCCATGCTTGCTGACTTGATCAACCGTGCGCTTCTCAACAATAAGGATCTTAAAAACGCACGCCTCAATGTCGACATCGCTCACGCCCAGATGCGTGGTGCGCGCTTGAGCTATCTCCCGTCGATTGCTCTTGCACCCAATGGTGCGGGTGCGTCATATGCGGGTAGCGACATCAGTTGGACCTATCAGCTGCCTGCTCAGGTCAGCTGGGAAATCGACGTCTTCGGCAAGATCCTCAACAATAAGCGTCGTGCCGAAGAAGCTTACCGTCAGAGCGAAGTGTATGCCCAGGCCACACGCTCTCAGATTATTTCGGCCGTCGCATATACATATTATGCCATAGCGGCCATCAACAGTCAGCTCGAACTCTCCCGCACTACAGCCATCAGCTGGGGTGAGAGCGTCGAAGTGATGAAGAACCTCAAACTCGCAGGTCGCGTGACCGAAGCAGCTGTGGTACAGTCAACGGCTCAGTATTACAGCATCCAGGCTTCAATCACTGATCTCGAAGTGCAGTTAGACCAGCTCAATAACACAATGTCACTGCTGCTCAACGAGATGCCCCAGAACTGGAATATCAAGACGACACTCGATTTCGAGGCGCCAGCCATTGTACGTGCGGCAATCCCGATGTCCGAGCTCGCCGCGCGTCCTGATGTCGAAGCTGCCGAACGCTCTCTTGCAGTGGCTTACTATGCAACAAATTCAGCTCGTGCGGCCTTCTATCCCGGACTTTCTATCACCGCTAACGGAGGCTTCACAAATCTCCTCGGTGGTTTTGTCAAAAATCCCGGTGATTGGTTCTATCAGCTTGCCGGATCGCTTGTAGCTCCGCTATTCTCGCGCGGTCAGAATATCGCTAATCTTGCCGCTACAAAAGCACAGCAGAAGCAGGCTATGAACAACTTCGAATATGCACTGCTCAACGCAGCAGCCGAAGTCAGCGATGCTCTCACTGTCTATGAAAAGAGTGCCGAAAAGGAAACTCTTCTTGTCGAACAGGTCCGCAATCTTGAGAAATCGGTTGAATACACACAGGATCTTCTCGAGTACTCGACAGGTACATACCTCGAAGTCCTGACCGCTCAGCAGAGCCTGCTCGCCGCACAGACGAATTATATCTCAAGCCGTCTGGCTCAGGCCCGTGCATTTATCAACCTCTATCAGGCTCTTGGTGGAGGACGTTAATCAGACACCTTAAATTCTCTTTAATCATGATAAGTCAATCAGCACATGTCGATCCGTCGGCAAAACTTGGCAAAAACGTCACCGTATATCCTTTTGCATATATCGATGCAAATGTTGAGATCGGCGACAACTGCGTCATAATGCCCTATGCGAGCATTATGAGCGGTACGCGCATGGGTAACGACTGTAAGGTCTATCAAGGTGCCATCGTGGGCGCCGATCCGCAGGATTTCCGTTGGAATGGCGGTGAAACTTTCTGCTACATAGGCAATGAAGTCGTGATTCGTGAACATGTGATCATCAACCGCGGCATATATCCGATGGGCGGCACCCGCATCGGAGACAAGTGTTTCATCATGGCCGAGGCACATATCGGCCACGACACACAGGTCGAAGGCCGCAACGTCATCGGTAACGGTGCTACAGTTGCGGGTGACGCAGTCATTGGTGAAGGCTCGATCCTTTCGTCAAACTCCATCGTCAACGAAAAATCAAGAATCGGACGCTATGCCTTGCTTAAAGGCGGTACGCGAGTGTCATCAAACGTGCCTCCGTTCGTGATCATAGCCCACAATCCGGCGTCATATTATGGTGTCAATGCGATCGTGATGCGCAAGGGCGGTCATTTCACCGAAGACGATATTGACGTTGCCGCTAAGGCCTACCGTCATGTCTACCAGTGCTCGACAACCGTTTTCAACGCGCTCAAACGCATTGAGGCCGACATTGAGCCGGGAGCCGTACGTGACGAAATCCTTGCATTTATCCGCGACAACAACCTCAAGATTGTTGCAGATAAATTCTTCGACGAATAACTCTACGCCAATAGCAATAGCAAAAGCGCAGACCCTGGTGTGGGCCTGCGCTTTTGCTATTAAATTGCCGGCGTGTTCGATATGTCTCGCGAGCCTCAATGGCTCGAATTGCTATTTTGCAAATTTATACAGCTGTCCGTCGTCTGTGGACAGTATGAATACGCCTTTGTGATCAAACGGAATGATATTGTTACTAAATTATGGCGTAAAAAGGCAAAAGTTACATTGGTGCGTTTGTGCAAGTGGGACTTGCAGAATTGTCAGAAGACAAACCTCAACTATCCCTACAATCGGGCGGATTAAAGGTGCAGATAAGCCGCTGCCACCCCACCGAATGAAAAGAGTTTGACAGAAAAGAGGCAGGATGGCAGCGGTAGTCGGTTTTTAGGGATGTGATGTCAGACAGCGGAAAGTTCGGAGAGCTTTCGCCACTGGTCTTCGTAGAGCAAAGCACGTTTGCGGTAGCTTGACAACTTAAAGCCTGTCCGGGGGCTGAGAGCCAACAGAGAGGGAGGCACTAATTGAGCCACCATGCGTGTCATGGCGGTGAGAGAACCGGGATTATCGGGGAAAGGACTATGTGCATCGGCGAGACCGAGAACCACGGTCTTGCCTTGCGGAACATGGCGAAGCACCTGTATGGCATAATCGTTACCGAGATCGAAGGGAATGAAGAACTTATCCACATCAAGAGATGACAGGGCTTTCGGCATGATATTGTCGGGATAGTCAATGTGTTCCCATTCAGGCACAACATTATCGCCACCGGAGATATAGATTGACTTCTCCATGCCGTCAGGGAGACCTTCGAGGGAACGGTTTATGACAGCAATCAGTTCGCCATGCAGTCTAATGAGATCGACGCCACCCTGCAGGAGCCGCTTGGTATAGTTATCATCGCACATCTGACCGAGAGCCGTGTCATCGTATTGCAGAGAGTTGCAACCGAGTTCGTGCAGACAGAGAGCAGTCTGACGGTAAGCCTCGGCAATATCACTTATCAATGTGTCGATTGGAGCCGGATATAGCGTCTGAGGACGTCCGTCGGAGAGAGCGTAAATCTCCAGCAGCAGGTTTGCCGGAGAAGGAAGTGTCTGGCGGCACTTGGCGCGACCGGCAACGGCATCGTGAAGGAAACGGAAGTCATCGAAGAAGGGATGATCAGGATTGAAGGCTATGCGTCCGGTGACGTGAAGATGGTCGGTGTAGACTTCAACCGGCTGATAGATATGACCGGTGGAGACATTCTCGCATGAGATGCCGTCGAGTCCGAACCAGAAGTCCATAGCCCAATGTCTGCGGCGTAGTTCACCGGAGGTAACAAAAGGCACACCGCAGGATATCTGACGTTCAACAATGTCACGCACGGCAGCATCCTCAACAGACGTGAGGTGCTGACGGTCGATAATGCCACGCTCAAAATCGCGTCGGGCAGCAATGAGTGTTTCATCAGGCAGAAAGCTGCCAACAGTTTCTATTGTCATAAGCAAAAGTTAAAATATTCCGTTTACTCCGCATAAAATCAGTACGAGATAACCGAGGAGCAAACCGACCAGTCCCATGATAAGACCGGTCTTAACCATATATTTTTGTTGGATAAATCCCGTTGCGTCGGCAAGTGCATTGGGAGGTGTGGATATGGGTAGTATCATAGCGACCGAAGAACAGATAGCCACACCTATGAGTAGTGTCGAGACACCACCGAAGGGTGCGAGCTGTCCGGTCATCGAGCTGCCGGCAATGGCAAGAATAGGGATAAAGAGCGCCGCCGTTGCAGTATGGCTTATGAAGTTAGCCATCAGATAGCAAAGCAGTCCGGAACCGATGATAACCACGAGAGGCGGCCATGAGCCGAACGGTACAGCCTCAATAAGATGTGCGGCAAGACCTGACTGTTGCATGGCTACCCCAAGTGCAAACGCTCCGGCAATCATCCAGAGAATACTCCAGGAAAGCTGTTCAAGATCACGTTTTGTGATTATTCCAGCCATACAGAGAACGGCAACAGGCAACATAGCCACAACATTGGCGTTTACCCCAGTGACGGCATCGGTGAGCCATAATAGAACGGTAATTGCGAAAGTTATGTACACCACCTTGTCTTTCCAATGTGGAGTGTGATCTCTTTCTATCTGCAAATGGATGGTCTTTTGCTTGAACGGAAAAAGGCGTTTAAGCATAAACCAAGCAATAAAAAGGAGTACCAAGGTAAGCGGCACCATCACCATCATCCACTTACCGAACCCGATACCCATATTCATTCCGTTGGGGTCGTTAAGGAATTTGAGAGCTATTGCATTGGGAGGAGTACCTATCGGAGTACCCATGCCTCCGATGTTAGCCCCAACCGGAATGG
This sequence comes from uncultured Muribaculaceae bacterium, assembly GCA_964018265.1. Classification (GTDB taxonomy): domain Bacteria; phylum Bacteroidota; class Bacteroidia; order Bacteroidales; family Muribaculaceae; genus CAG-873. Next base: position 82,506 of record CAXHOY010000011.1, on the reverse strand, counting down.
CAAGAGCCAATCCTATTTTGCCTTTACCATCGGCAGGCAAGGCATTAAGCACGGGTGCGAGGAAAGTGAGCATCATCGCCGCAGTAGCCGTGTTGCTGATAAACATAGAGAAAACCGCCGTCACGAGGATAAATCCGAGAAGTACGTTTTCGGACTTCGTGCCGAACGGGAGCAACATCACCTTAGCCAGCTTGACATCAAGCCCGGATTTAGTGGCGGCGATAGCGATGATGAAACCACCGATAAACAGCATGATTGTTGGGTCGGCAAAGCAATGGAGAATGTCCGTATTATTAACGAGGTTAGTCATTCTTTCCCCGTCGGAGCCGGATTGGAAAAACCATAAGGCACTATTAGACGCGCAGAACAACAGGAGGACAACGACAACAAGTGAGGTAGTCCATGCCGGGACAGCATCGAAAAGCCACATAAGGGCAGCAAACACAAAGATAGCGAGGACACGATGCTCAACAGGTGTCAAGCCGGGCAATCCGTAAAATTCAGAGGGAGCTATCCAGAAGAAAAGCGGTATTACAATGGCTAAGAAAATCTTGACAGCCTTGATCCCAACAGGATTACGGTCATTGCGGTGTTCTTTTTTCCAACGGTGATATTCCTCTACCAGATGGAAACCGTGAAACATTGTAAACATTGAGGTTTCCTATCTAATGGTTTTAGATCTTCCCCTAAAGGGATTTATACCTGAAAGATAGAATCCGCTTTGCAGGTCATCTTCACAATCGGGGCAGAGAGGACCTCCGTAATTGTAGATTAAGAACGAGAGCTGCCTGCTGTCGAGCTTGGACTGCAGCAGCCATTGTTGAACACTAAGGAAATCAAACAGGAATTCCTTTTCGCACCTTGCACATTTCATAGAGTGATAATGAAGTTTTAAGGTGGAAAAGATTAAAGACAGGAGCGACAGAGGCGCAAGAAGTCGGGATATGACAAAGCGGCCGCAGCAAAACACCGTAGCAGCGGTCAGGTATCCCGTAACAGCGATGTGGTATGTATCCCGACGAAAAAGGTTCTATGTCAATGATAGCTCTCCTCACTTCAAAATCTAATCCACGAGATTATTGAAACAGATGCGTCCGGCAGGTCTCCTGACTTATCCCATTTCATCGGCGCCTTCCCATCAGTTGGAGTGACAGTGGCTCTAAGCCGATGATTTTGGAGGAATTACAGTAGCGGGTCTGTCCCGGATTTTCACCGGATTCCCTTTTAATCGCGGTTAAGCGAACCAAAACGTGGTGCAAAGTTACAAAAAATATTGATAAGTGCCGTGAGGTTTCAAGTAAAAGTGCAATTTAGACTATTCAAAGGTTGTCAAATGCACGTCAAATGCTAGACACCTTAAGAGATGCGAGTCCGGATACCGCCTCTTCTTTTGTTTTCTGAATGAACTGAAGGAAAACATAAGGATCGATAAGTTTGCCGCCATATCGGACGGTAAGATGCAGATGCGGACCAGTAGAGCGTCCGGTATTTCCGCTGTCTCCGATAACCTCACCGGGGCGAACATTCATACCCTTTTTGGCAAACTGGCGTGACAGATGACAGAAGCTCACGATATAATCCCCGTAACGCACAGAAACGTGCTTGCCGGCGCGACGGTCAGAAGCCACCTTGATGACCACCCCATACATCATATTATATACCTTATCGTATCTTGCCCGGAGGTCAAGCCCCGAATGCCGTGATTTCTTGCCGGTGAAAGGATCTTTTCTTGTACCGAAACGTGAGGACACCTCGATACGGTCAAGAGGTAGCGAAACGCTAAGATATTGTTTAACCCACTTATTATAATTCTCCTGTTCAGAAATGCCCGATGTAATGTGCGGAGTTTTGTTCTCAGCAGGAAAATCAGGTGAACAGTAGGTAATATGAGTGACCTTCCCCACTACGGGAGGGTTACATTGTTGTGTGACAGAATCGGTGTATATCCGTCGGATGTCCCGACGGGGCGTAAGGGTGTTGAACTGCGCCGACGCAGTGGGAAGGCTGAACGCCACAGAGATAAAAGGCAGTAATGATTTTATCCGGCAAAAGTAATCCAAGAGAGAGGAAAGCTGAGTAAGATTGACCGGGAAATCGGCTGAATTTAACTCTTGAAAAGGTATCGGACACGCCAATCGGACAAATGATGGAAGGAACTGAATACCACGATATAAATAGATTGAATGTCCGATGAGATGTCCGATTTTCGGCTCTAATATTAAATAAGCCCAAAATACGATTGAAAAGGGATTGGAAATTTCAGACGAGGGGAAAGGGTGTAATAAATTTGGTGTCGATTAACAACCAACCGGTATAAAAACCGGTATAAAAATATGAACAGGACACAATTCAAAGACGATGAGATTCCTTATCACATCCTTGACCGCTTCGGTCTGAGCAGAGAGATGATCGGCGACCTTCCGATGTCCATTCTCAACCAGCTGCATACAAGACGTAAGACCCCGATGCTGCTCATAGAAATGAAATGCGAGGACGGTAGCGTAACAAATACTATGGAAGTTCAACGCAGAAGCCCACGCTTATATATGTAATTTGTTTGTCCGGTCATGTTTGGCATGATCGGCGCCCTAACTTATACATATACGCGACAAGGCATCTATCGTTGCTGCTTCTTGGCCATGGTGCGAATTTTGCGAGAATTCCTGTATGTCAAGATTTAGCGTGGATAAACGCTTTCTTTTATTATGTCACTGCAAAATTATACATAATATGATGATAATACAAATCTCAAAGGTTATTTGGGATCAGCGGACAGGAGCGGTTGGTATTCCCCCAGAGCAACATAGTCAACTGTAAAATGATTAACTTTGCGGAATGAAACCGGAACAACTGTTAAGAGCGATACTGCCATCAGTAATCGTTGACAATTTTGACATCGACCGCTTTGAGAAGACTGATACCCGATTTGATATCTGGCTCGATGAGAAAAAGGTCCAGATGCGCGAGGACAAGAAAAATACCGATGTGATAGCGTATGGATTTGGCGAGTATCACAATATCCAGGACTATCCGATACGTGGCCGGGCGACATGGCTGCATGTACGCAAGCGCAAATGGCTAGACAAGACAACAGGCGAGATATTCAGTTACAACTGGGACCTGTCGGAATACGACGGCACGCAGCTCAACGAGGAGTTCGCTCTTTTTTTAAAAGAGGGAGATTGACACCACACCCGTAAGTATCAAGGCGTTGGGAGAGCGCAACGGGGTTAACGGACAGACCCTGCGCAAGCAGTATAAGGAGAAGTTGAGCGACTACCGCGGTTGGAACCAGCTGGAGCATGCCGAAGAGTATGTCCTCTTCCCCGACAACATCGGTCAGGATATGAGCCTTGATGAGACGTGTCTTAGCAATGGCGATGTCTACACCATATTGACCAACAAAGCCGCCCATGGCCGCGAAGGTGCGCTTGCCGCCATGGTCAAAGGGGTGGCCTCGGAGGTGGTCAGCGGTATACTGAAGAAAATTCCATTAAAGAAACGGCTGGAGGTCAAGACCGTGACAACCGATTTGTCTTCGGCCATGATGCTGACTGTCAGGACGGCATTTCCCGCGGCAAAGTTGGTGAACGACCGTTTCCATGTGCAGCGGCTGATGTCCGAGGCGGTTGATCAACTGCGTATCCGCCACCGATGGGAGGTGCTTGACCAAGAGAATAGAGCGATTAAAGAGCATCGGGCAAAACGTAAGACTTGCCGCAACAGGCAAGAGCGTGATCTGCTGGGTCAATGGACGCCATGTCTTATGGAAAATGGAGAGACTATGCCGCAGATAATGGCCCGCAGCCGTCATATCATTCTCAAGCATAAGTCAAAATGGAATGAGCAACAATCAATCAGAGCCAAAATACTTTTTGAAAAGTTCCCGGACCTGAAAAAAGCCTACTCCCTCTACCTTGACCTGGTTGACATATTCAACAAAAAATCCATACCCGATGAGGCCAGGCTTAATCTGGCAAGGTGGTATAACGATGTCGAGAAATTCGATAACCGCGAGTTCAACAAAGTGCTTGAAACTTTTGAGAATCACAGCACAACCATCATCAACTACTTTGAGCAGAGGATGACAAACGCATCGGCAGAATCGTTCAACGCCAAAATAAAGGCGTTCCGCACGCAATTCCGAGGTGTCGGAGACATCAAGTTCTTCATGTATCGCCTATCGAAACTTTACAGTTGACTATGTTGCTCATGGGGGGAATACCAACCGCTCCTGTCCGCTGACCCGTTATTTGTGGTTTTGTTGGCAGTCTGGAGCACTCAATGATGTCAATGCGCAAAAAAAAGAATGGAAGCTCCTGCCGGAGTTCCATTCCTGTATGCTTTGACTGAAGGCGCGAGACCTTCGGCAATTGTTCGCTTCGATTATTTAAGGGCGTCTTTAACAGCCTCGTTAGGCATCATTTCTTCTTTAAAGACATAAGCGCCGGTCTTGGGTGATTTGACCATTTTGATGACCTTGCTATAGGTGCGGCCTTCGCCTTTCTGAAGTGATGCGACGGTTTTCTTTGCCATATCTCAGTGTCTTATTTAATTTCTTTGTGAACTGTTACTCTCTTAAGAATGGGGTTGTATTTCTTAAGCTCGAGTCTCTCGGTTGTATTCTTGCGGTTTTTGGTGGTGATGTATCGTGATGTACCGGGCATACCGCTGGCCTTGTGTTCGGTGCATTCGAGGATGACTTGCACGCGATTACCTTTTGCTTTCTTTGCCATCTTCTTAGAAATCTATGATTTTAATATCGTTGTCGTTTAAGAAACCTTGTTCGTAGGCCTTTGTAAGGGCTGCGTCAAGACCGAGTTTGTTGATTGTGCGGAGACCGGCGGCCGACAGAGTGAGGTTAATCCAAAGGCCTTGCTCTACCCAATAGAATTTCTTTGTGAAGAGGTTTGCGTTGAATTTGCGTTTGGTGCGGCGTTTCGAGTGTGACACGTTGTTGCCAACCATAGCTTTTTTACCGGTAATTTGACAAATCTTTGACATGGCTGTTTTACTGGTGGTTTATCTTTTGTTTGTTGTTCTTTTATCTCGGTGTTTGCGGTGACGCATCGCAGGTCTCATATCGCCTCGACGGTGCATCTTTCCGCGAAGCTTTCAAGGAGCGGCCACAAAACAGAGTGCAAAGTAACGACTTTTTTGTCTATCTGCCAAATTTTATTTGAATTAATTTTTGTTGGAAGGTTGAATTTGAGATGTTTTGCCGTCTGCGCTGCCTGTCCACACTGTTTTTGATAATGCGTTAAATCGTGTTAAACAATGCCTGGCTAAAGGCTTGTCCATACTTCCGAACCGATATTTTTGAGTTACTTTGCAATATCATATTTAAATTAATGTAACCGTAAAATGATAAGCCAGATAATAAATGGAAAAGTACTGACTCCCCGCGGATGGATTGACGGAGGGTCGGTTGTGATCGAAAACTCAGTTATACGTGACGTCTTGGCGGGCAGCACTCTCGCTGATGGGGTTGACAAGGTGATAGATGCCAAGGGTGATTATGTGCTTCCCGGTGCCATTGATCTGCATGTCCACGGCGGTGGTGGCCGTGACTTCATGGAAACAAGTGAAGAGGCATTTCTCGAAGCAATCAACGCACATCGTCGCCACGGCACAACGGCAATTGCCCCGACTCTGTCGTCTTCGCCCAACAAGATGATCGACGATGCCGCGACGACTTGCGACCGCCTTATGGCAGATCCGATGAACGGTATAGTCGGTCTGCATCTCGAAGGCCCCTATTTCAATCTCAAGAAAGCAGGTGCTCAGATGCCCGATATTATCCGTCCGATTAATGCTGATGAATATCGCGACCTTGTGGAGCGTCACAGCAGTATCCGCCGTTGGGACGCTGCCCCTGAGCTTGAAGGTTCTGATGAGTTCGGACGCTATTTGCGTTCGAAAGGTGTTGTGGTGTCTATCGCCCATACGGCAGCCACGCCCGAAGACGTAGACCGTGCATATGAGTCCGGGTTCAATCATGCTACCCATTTCTATAACGCCATGACTCAGCAGCACAAGGAAGGCATATACAGCAAGGCCGGTGCCGTTGAGGCTATCTATGGCAATGACGGCATAACCGTCGAAGTCATTGGCGACGGCATCCATGTGCCGCCTACGACCATGAAGATGGTACACCACAACAAAGGTGTCGAGCGCATGGCTCTCATAACCGATGCGCTTGCTGTGGCCGCATCTGACAGCACACAGGCTTTCGACGAACGTGTGACCATCGAGAACGGCGTATGTATCCTCTCTGACCATTCAGCCATCGCCGGTTCGGTCGCCACTATGGACCGTGTCATCAAGGTTGCTGTTACCGAAGCCGGAATTCCTCTCGAGGACGTGTCGCGCATGGCGTCTGAGACTCCGGCCAAAATCATGGGGGTCTACGACCGCAAGGGTAGCATCGAACGTGGCAAGGATGCCGACATCATTCTTATGGATAAGGATCTCAATCTGACAGCAGTGGTTCAGATGGGTCGCGAGATAGAGATAGCGAAGTAATTTTATAGACTAAATCATTTATATCACATTTTATGAAAAAAATACTCTTTTTTGTCGCTGCCCTGACGCTCTCTTTAGCAGCCGGAGCTCAGAGCATCGCACTCTACCAGGGTGCTAACGAGATTGCCAGTGTAGCGCCCGCTGATGTAGACTCGATTGTATTCAGCATGAACGAGCCCTCCGGAGGCCTGCAGTCTTCAAAACGTATAGTTCCCGGCACATGGTGCTCTATCGGAACTTCGATCACATGGTATAACAATAATGTCGCTACAGGCGGAGGCCGTTTCACCCGCGGCTATCAGGATCGCGTCATGGATAAACTCGCGTTTGACGAACTTAAGAATGTCGGTGACAATGGCGGTTGCGCCTGGCGATCTGTGGGCAGAGCGGTGCTTGCCGACTACTATTCGATCGAACACGGCATCAACGACTGGGGTAACACGGTTCCTGTCGGCACAATCGATGACTACATCAACAACACCGGTACAGGCACATTTGCCGGATCTTATCGCAAGATCATCGATGATATCTATGCACTGAACCCGAAAGCAAAAATCGTGCTCTGCACCCCGCGCAAGGCTTATGGCTTTGGCAATTATCTCCCCGCCCACTGGTATGATGCAAAAGGCGGCATTTATCTGAATGATTATGTGGAAATCGTCAAGAAGATTGCTGAATACGAGTCTCTTCCCATTGCTGATTTCTTCGGTGAATGTGGCGGACAGCACAATCTCGATCAGCTTTCTATCGATGTTGCCCTCCATCCCAACGATGACGGCTATCAGATGATGGCCAATGTGCTCATAAAGGCGTTCGAAAAGATCATTGTCGAATAAACAGCGCCTTTTTCTGCTCACTTTTAAATCAAAAATAGATGAAAATTCTCAAAAAAGTCGCAGTCGCCGTGTCGCTGTTGGTTGCCGCCTTCACGGCTCATGCTGCCGACGTATCCAACCTTTATATCCATACCAAGAGTGGTGAGAAGATAACACTGCGCTTTGTCGATCATCCCACGATCACGTTCAATGCTGCAAATGCATTGGTCATCAAGAGCGCTACAACCACTACGATGATCAAGGGTTTTGCCCTTGTCAATAAGATAACCTTTGACAAGTCGGCCGGCATCAATGATGCTGTGGCTGATGTCAACGGCGAGATTCGTCCGTCCGGTGTCAATGTCGTGTCGTTGACGGGCTTTAAGGCAGGCACTCCGGTGTCTGTATGCTCGGTCAACGGTCAGGTGTTGCTCTCGTTTGAGACTGACGGTGAGCCGGTGACCGATATCTCTCTCGACAATTATGGCAAAGGTGTCTATGTAATCGCAGCCGGCGATGTCGTCTGCAAAATGGCTATTAAGTAAACAGAAGACAAATGAAAAAAATACTTTTATTCGCAGCGCTGGTTTCGCTTGCGCTATCGTCGCTTGCCCAGAAAAGGACTGTAAACGCCCATTGGTGTGCGCTCGGCACTTCAATCACGTGGTATAACGAAAACGTCGCCACTGCGCTCGGAGGTTTTACGAAGGGCTATCAGACCAGGGTGATGGAGAAGCTTGCGTTCAGTAACTATACAAACCGTGGAGTCAATGGTGGTGCACTGAAGACGATACTTGCCAACAATGTTCTCGTCCAGGCCGATTACTACACGATCGAGCATGGTATCAACGATTGGGCTCAGTCGATACCCGTGGGTACGATAGAAGATTATATCAACAACACCAACAACGGAACATTTGCGGCTGAATACCGAAAGGTGATAGACGCAATCTACAAGCTTAATCCCAAGGCAAAAATCGTAATCTGCACTCCGCGCAAGGGAGCCGGTTTCAGATACAACGGTGGGGCCTACACCTGTCCTGCAAATTGTGATGACCCCAAGAACGGGATCTATCTTAAAGAGTATGCAGATATGGCGCGTCAGATAGCGGCGTATGAGTCAGTTCCCGTGGCTGATTTCTACAGCACCTGTGCCGGACGTCGCAATATCTATGATCTGTCTCTTAACAATGTGCGTTCGTCGCAAGGCTTTACCGAGGATGGTGTGCATCCCAACGATGAGAGCTATCAGATGATGGCCAATGTCCTTATCGACGCCCTCGAAAAGGTCATCGTTGACTGATTGGATAGGTCGTTATCGACAAACGATAAAAATCCCGCAGTTTCAGTGCTTTTCTGATGCTGCGGGATTTATTTTGTCAGAGACTATGATATTTTTGATTGGAATCCGTGGGATAATGTTTTGGTATCAGTCTTTTATTTTTGACACCAGGGCAAGCAAAGCCTCAGTCGAGGCTCGGTCGATGACCCGGGAGCGGTTGCCCGGAAAGCGCTTCACGAACGCTGTTGTCTCGTTTGGCGTGTGTACGGCGATCCAAACCGTGCCTACAGGTTTCTCGTCTGTGCCGCCGCCGGGGCCTGCGATGCCGGATGTGGCCACGGCACAGTCTGCGCCTGTGGCTTTTGCCACACCGTCAGCCATCATCGTGACCACTTCACGGCTGACAGCTCCATGCATTTTTATGGCTTCCGGCTCAACTCCGAGCAATCCGGCTTTGACCTCGTTGGCATAGCTGACGACGGAGCCGAGATAGACGTCAGAGCATCCCTGGACAGAGGTGATCATGTGGGAGATGTTGCCACCGGTGCAACTCTCAGCCGTGGCTAAGGTCAGGCCTTTGCGGCGCAGGATTTCGACGGCTATGGCGGCCGCGTCAGCGTCTCCTTCAAAAAGCATGTGTTGGCCGACAGCCTCCCGGAGGGCGGCAAAGCATTTGTCGGCCATGATTTCGACTTCGTTGCTGTCGTTGCCGCAGCAGTCGAGCCTGAGTCTTATCAGTCCGGGAGTAGGGAGGTAAGCAAGGTGTGCGCCTGAAGGCAGACTGTCTTCATATTCGCTGAGTCTCTGGGCGAGTGCCGACTCTGTGATGCCGGACACCATCATAACCCTGTGGGCTATGTGGACGTCGGGGGTGAAGTGTGCTGCAACCTGTCTGCCTATCTCTCGCGTCATCATGCCTTCGGTCTCGAACGGCACACCGGGCATGGCTACCAGCACATGGCCGTCAGGCCGTTCAAACCACATTATCGGGGCGGTTCCGAGTCTGTTCTGGATTACTTTGCACGACGATGGCACCATCGCCTGAGCTTCGGTGAGGGGATTGAGCTGCAGGCCGCGTAAGGCGAATACCTCGCGTATGTTTTCCGAGACGGCTTCATCGTGGATCATCTCTCCGCCGAAAATGTCGAGCATCACGGCTTTGGTGATGTCGTCTTTTGTCGGGCCGAGCCCACCGGTTGTGATTACAAGGTCGCTGTCGGCCATGCAGAGCGTGATTGCATCGCTGATTTCTTTTGCATCGTCGCCTATGGTCAGTATGCGCCGGGTTTCCCATCCCATCGGACCGAGCGTGCGGGATATGAAACCTGAATTTGTGTCTGTCACCTGTCCGATCAGTATTTCGTCGCCGATGACTATGATTGATAGTTTCATTTATATACTCACTCTTGCATAGGGGGTCTCGTCGTAATGGCAGAAGTCACCGGCGAGATATTTGTGATAGCCGGCTATTGCCACCATGGCGGCATTGTCGGTGGTGAATGCTCTTTCGGGTATGAAGGCCTTTAGCCCGCGGCGTTGGCAGAATTGATCGATGGCGGCTCTCACTCCCGAGTTAGCCGACACACCGCCGCCGATAGCTACGGTCTTGACTCCGGTCTGTTCGACAGCCTTACGCAGTTTGTCGAGTAATATTTCAATGATTGTCGCCTGCAGCGAAGCCGCCAGGTCCGCCATGTTGTTTGTCACGAAGTCGGGATCTTTGGCTACGGCGTCACGCAGCGTGTATAGAAACGATGTCTTGAGGCCGCTGAACGAATAGTCGAGTCCCGGGATGTGGGGACGTGCGAACCTGAAACGTTTCGGATCGCCTTCTGCTGCGAGACGGTCGATGTGTGGACCGCCCGGATAGGGCAGGCCCATTACTTTGGCGCATTTGTCAAATGCCTCGCCTGCCGCATCATCGATGGTCTGTCCGAGGACTTCCATATCGTTGAAGCCTCTGACCAGGATTATCTGCGAGTTGCCACCTGAGATAAGAAGGCACAGATATGGAAATTCAGGCACGACGTCGTCAGCGGTCTTGCGGACGAAGTGTGACAATACGTGGCCGTGGAGATGGTTGACGTCGACAATAGGTATACGCAGGCCGAGCGAAAGGCCTTTTGCGAAACTTGTGCCGACGAGGAGTGAACCGAGCAAGCCGGGACCGCGGGTGAAAGCGATGGCCGAGAGGTCTGATTTTTTCACTCCGGCGCGTCGCAAAGCGGTGTCGACTACGGGGACGATATTCTGCTGATGTGCGCGTGATGCCAGTTCTGGTACCACCCCGCCATATTCTTCGTGTACCTTTTGAGATGCGATGACATTGCTGAGCAGCAGGCCGTCGGAAATCACGGCTGCTGAAGTGTCGTCGCATGATGACTCGATGCCGAGTATTATTGTTGCCATTTTTTTACTTAATCAGATAATATAGCTTATGCCTGCTGCAATCTGGGCTGATGAATAACTCTTGATCAGACAATATTTAGCTTCGATGAGCACCTTGATGCGGCTGCTGCAGCGTAGCTCGAAGCCGGCACCGAGATTGAGGCCTATGCGGTTTGAACGTTTTGAGGATGTCCCGAATTCCGGACTCGAGAATTGTTTGTACCATGACGAGAAATTAAGACCCGCAAGCGGATAGAACGCTACTCTGTCGCTGCCTATGCCGAGCGGCATGTGGGCGTTGATGTCGATGGTAAATGCGTCTTTGTCGTTGTTGCGGAAGGTATAGCCTATCTCGGGAGAAAGACGGAAGTGGGAGCTGAAACTGTAGCGATAGAACGCGGTAAGCGAAGCCGATGAGTTTTCACTCACATAGCCCAATTTGCCACCTGTCTCCATTTCGCCTTTGGTCACCTGGGCGTCTGCCGACATCCATGATGATGTTGCCATTGCCGCTGCAAACGCGACACATATAACTGTATTCCTAAAACTGCGCATGATTGAGTCTGTTCTATAGTTCCAACTGCAAAGTTAACGATAATAGTTGATAGCGGTAGAATAAGAAGAATGAAAAAAATTGACATTAAAAAATTATTATACTTATCTTTGCCGAGAACTCATGCCGAGGGGGTCATCATTGGTCTGTTGATGAATTCGAGCGGGGGTGAATTTTTTTGAACAAAAGGCGTTTACTCAGCGCTTTGTTCTTGACATCACGGAACTTCGCAACTTCTAATCAAAAACTGAATGCGCTTTTTTATTCATTATTTAATCGTCATAATTAAATATGAGGTTTAAATCTACTGAAAAATATATACTTAACCAATTGCTCTATGCTTCAAAAATGTATATGACTCCGCAGGTAGATATTTGCACTAAGGAGAACGAAATATACATATATTTATCGTATCAAGATTATTGTATTGAAGATGATGAGTATGAAGCAGAAGACGAAGAGCGTGAAACAATAATTGACGAAGGCTTTGACTCTGTTTGTGACGCATATACATGGGACGATAACAAAGAATATATAATAAATGAATTGGATGAGATAACCGATGAATGGTCGGGTCTCTACTATACGAGGCATAGAAACGGATATACATTCCATATCGATGCTACTTACAAAGATTATCTCCACTATTGTTTTAAGAGGACAAAGTCGGTATTAAAATCTGATTGTTTTGCGGTCTTATCGTTAATTATTGGAGTTTTTGTGATTGCCTATCCCATAGGATTTTATATGGGATTAAATTGGTTTAAGCGTGATTATTATCCGGATTTAAAGATGGAGATGGAAATTCTGGTATCTTCAATTCGAAATAATCCAGATCAAAAAGTCTTCAAGTTTGAATTTCCTGATTTAAAAGGAGAATATGATTTTTCTACAGACAGTCTTATAATTGTCGATCGGGTAGGTCCGTATGCAACAGGTTCATTTGCGCAAAAATTGTTCTATTCATATACGCAAGTCCCTTCGATTAAGGACATAATAAATATAGCAAGCAATTCCGCTAATTTTTCTGACAAGGGAGCAAAAACAAGAACTATAATTTTTTTAGTAGCTACTTTAGTCGGAGTACCGCAAGGTCAAGAAGCTGTGCGAAGATGTTATTATGCGTCCAAGTATAATGTACATCACATAGTTACAAATAAGATTTTTTGGAAAAGCCATAGAGCATTGGAAGATCACATTGATGGGATTCCTCGAAGTCTTATTCCTAAACAATGACTGATAGTAATCTTAATATCGTGAGTTCTGGATTTGCGCTGTCCTTATCATTAACTCGCGTTATTAAGATTCTATCAACTGTAACTACCACAATTTTGGCTGCGATAGTGTTACATCTCCAAGGTAACTATAGGATTCTTCACTATGAAGGCTTGCTCTTTGTAGTGTTGGCCGGATGCATCGTTTTTAACAATGAAACTTCTATGACGGTGCTGATAATCGGCATATGATGATGCAATGAACGTTTATGGAAGCTATGGTTGTTGAGGCAAAACGATGTGCTTTGAGCGCTTTTATAATAAAGAGCCATCATTATTGAATTAATATTGTTATCTTTGTAGTACAAACTTAATAAAATTACATAATATGACATTTCAAGAATTAGGAGTACGTGAAGATCTGCTCCGCGCTGTCGCTGAGTTGGGTTTCGAATCTCCTATGCCTGTCCAGGAAAAGGTTATTCCCGTATTGCTGTCCGAAGACCACGACCTGGTGGCTCTCGCGCAGACCGGAACAGGCAAGACCGCAGCGTTTGGCCTTCCGGTCATACAAAGGGTCGACATTTCTCTCCACCGCCCTCAGGCACTGATTTTAGCACCTACACGCGAACTTTGTCTCCAGATTGCAGGCGATCTCGCGGATTTTTCGAAGTATACTCCCGACTTGCGTGTGCTGCCGGTCTATGGAGGCTCGAGCATAGAGAGCCAGATACGCGCGCTCCGCGAGGGCGTACAGATTATAGTGGCCACGCCGGGCCGTCTGATGGATTTGATCAAGCGTGGTGTGGTTCATCTCGACGATGTCCATACTGTTGTCCTTGACGAAGCTGACGAGATGCTCAACATGGGTTTTGTGGAGTCGATCACCGATATCCTCACCCATGTGCCCGAAGACCGCAAGATGCTTCTTTTCTCCGCAACCATGCCTGCTGAGGTGTCGCGCATAGCCAAGCGTTTCATGAAGACTCCCGAGGAGATCGTCATCGGCACACGCAACCAGGGAGCCGCCAACGTGCGCCATATCTACTACATGGTTAACGCCAAGGATAAATATCTGGCGCTCAAACGTGTCGTGGACAATTCTCCGAATATATACGCCATAGTTTTCTGTCGCACCAGACGCGACACTCAGGAGGTGGCTGACAAACTTATCGCGGACGGCTATAATGCAGAGGCGCTTCACGGAGATCTCTCGCAGCAGCAACGCGACATAGTGATGAAGAAATTCAGGGATGGAGTTGTTTCGATACTTGTCGCCACAGATGTCGCGGCCCGAGGTCTTGACGTCGATGACCTGACCCATGTGATAAACTACGGTCTGCCCGATGATACCTCTGTCTACACCCACAGATCGGGCCGTACGGGCCGAGCCGGCAAAACGGGCGTGTCTGTTGCCATAATCCACTCACGCGAGAAAGGCAAACTGCGCGAGATCGAGCGTATCATCGGCAAGAAATTTGAAAGGCTCGAAGTGCCTACACCTCAGCATATCATCGAGAAACAGCTCTATAATCTGGCCGACCGCCTCGAACGCGTGGAGGTCAACGAAGAAGAAATCGGTAAATATATGCCGGGCGTTTCACGCAAACTTTCATGGCTCAACACTGAGGATCTGCTCAAGAGGGTGCTTTCTTTGGAGTTCAACAGGCTTTTGAACTACTATAAGGATGCCCCAAAGATTGACTTTATCGACGAAAAGTCTAAAGACGGTAAGAAAAAGAAAAACGAACTCCCTTCTGATCGCGATAAAGACCGCCGCACGGCAGAGCGTGGCATGGAGCGTGTCTATGTCAATGTCGGAAAGTCGGACGGCTTTTTTGCCGGCAACCTGATCGAACTGCTCAATAAGAACAGCTCAGGGCATCGCATTGATGTAGGCCGCATAGATCTCTTGCCCAACTATTCGCTTTTTGATGTCCGTAAGGGCGACGCGCGCCGCGCGGTCGCTGCCCTGAAAGGTGCGGATTTCTTCGGCCAGAGACTCTATAGTGAGATTGCAGATGCCGACAAGAATTATGCGGCTGACGGTAAGTCGGGAGGCAAGAAGTCAAGTGATAAAAAGCCGGGTGATAAGAAGTCAAGTGACAGAAAACCCAAAAAGAAAAGTCACAAATAATATTGAAAATGTTAACCGTATCGGCTCTTAAACCCAAGTTCGCAGCTGCTCTTCTGTCTATTCTTCCGGCCATGTCGCTATATGGCGGACAGCCCGAACAGACCGGAGCGGGTGCCGCTGATTATTTCAGCCGGGCGCCGCTTGAAATTGTGTCTCATATCCCTGACTACGCGCGGCTCGATATGATTGATTATTTTACGCACGGTTCTGTGGTGCAGACTTCCAACAGGCTCGGTGCAAAATTGTCAATACGCAGTCTCGACGACAACGTGCTTGTTTATCAAGACGAGGATTCAGTGGTCACGACCATTGCGGTGCTACCGGGGGTCAAGGCCGATACGACATTGATGGTTATCCGCACTTTGTCAAGGCCAATGCCTGACAGTCGCGTCAGCTTCTATGACACAGCTTGGCATAAACGTGCGGGCAAGGCTTATCCGTCTCCGGCCATGAGTGATTGGCTGAAATCCGGAGTCAAATTGCCGATTGATCCGCAGGAGATTCCCTTTGTGCTTTCAGTGGCTTCGTATGACGCTGAGAACCGGCGACTGACGTTTAAGAACGTCACCGCTGAGTTTTTTGCCGACTCGGATCGTCCGGCATCTCTCGACGGCCTTAAGCCCGAACTTGTGTTTGTGTGGAACGGTAAGGATTTCAGACTGCTATGAGCTCACCGGTCAGTCTTCTCGAACTCGCCACGCGCATAGGCGTCGCAGTGTCGTCTGACAGCGGCCTGCGTGATGTGTGGGTTATGGCTGAGACAGGAGATGTGAGGGTGAGCGGCGGACATTGTTATCTCGAGCTGATTCAGAAGGATGAGTCGACAGGACGTCCCGTGGCGCGTCTGAGGGCCATAATCTGGGCCTCGCAATATGCTCGTCTTGATGCCGAATTTGCTGCGGCTACAGGAAGCCGGATTGTGTCTGACCTGAAGATTATGGTGCGTCTGACTGTCAATCATCATCCTGCGTTCGGTCTGTCGGGTGTGATTTCTGCCATAAATCCTGACTTCACATGCGGCGACCTGATGAGGCGACGGCGCATGATCATCGATCGTCTTACTGCCGAAGGAATTGTCGATATGAACCGCACTCTGCAATGGCCCGACGTGGCCTTGAGAGTGGCTGTGGTCTCGGCTTCAGGGGCTGCGGGCTATGGCGACTTCATAACGCATCTTTATGCCAATAAGTCGCGTCTGCGTTTCTCGACAGTTCTCTTTCCTGCGGTTATGCAGGGTGAAGCGGCCTCCCGGAGTGTCATATCCGCCCTCGACCGTATCGCCGGGTCGCTTGACGATTTTGACTGTGTTGTCATTATTCGTGGCGGCGGCGCTACAGGCGACCTTTCGTCGTTTGACAACTATGATCTTGCGGCCAATGTCGCCCAGTTTCCGTTGCCTGTCATTGTTGGCATAGGGCATGAACGTGATGTGACTGTTCTTGACTATATCGCGTCGGTCAGGGTGAAAACCCCGACTGCCGCCGCCGAGTGGCTTGTGGCCCATGGAGACAAAGCGCTTGGCAGGGTGAAGGATCTGGCCTCCGGTATTTTCAGGGAGGCGACAGCGAGAATTAGCGGTGCGCAACGTCAGCTCGCCTATTTCGAAGGCATACTTCCGACGCTTGTGACCGGTCGTACGGCTCAGGCTATGTCATATCTCGACGATGTCGTCAAGCCGACTCTGATCATGTGTGTTAACTCACAGATTGAACGCCATTCCGCACGACTGCAGGCGGCCGGTGACATGATTGCCGCGCTTTCGCCCCGGGCTGTCTTGCGGCGCGGATACGCCATATGCCGTCGGAAAGGAAAAGCGGTGACGGATGCGTCATCGCTAAAGCCCGGCGATGATCTTGAGATAAGTTTTGCCGCCGGACGCGTATCTGCTGTTGTCGGCAATGATGACATTAAATCTTGAAATCAGATAATAGATAGAATTAAGCTATGAAACCTGTTGATAAACTCACTTACAATGAGGCTCTTGGTGAGCTTGAGACAATATTGTCGCGCTTGCGTGGAAGCGACTGCGACGTTGACAGTCTGACAAGCCTCACGGCAAGAGCGGCCGAATTGTTGCAACATTGCCGCACAAGGCTTACAACGACTGACGAAGAACTCAGGTCCATACTTGAGAGACTTCAGAGTGGAGAGGCCTGATGATGCATATTGGGTGACAATGTGTCACTTGTGGTGGCAAATTTTGATATTTCATTTGTCATCAGTTGCTCATGCAGGGAAAATTTAGTATCTTCGCGTAGTTTTTCCTCTGTGGATAAACGCGAAGCAATCGAAAACGAACAAATCAAATTTCGTATAATCACTAACAAAAGTTATGAGTAAAGAAAAGAAATTCTTGACTTGTGATGGTAACCAGGCTGCTGCCCACGTGAGCTACATGTTCTCTGAGGTCGCTGCCATCTACCCCATCACCCCGTCGTCGACAATGGCTGAATATGTCGACGAATGGGCTGCTGCCGGACGTAAGAACATCTTCGGCGAAACAGTCCTCGTACAGGAAATGCAGTCTGAAGGCGGTGCTGCCGGCGCTGTCCACGGCTCACTTCAGGCCGGAGCCCTGACAACGACATACACTGCGTCGCAGGGTCTTCTGCTGATGATACCCAACATGTACAAGATCGCAGGCGAACTCCTTCCCAGCGTGTTCCATGTGTCAGCACGTACATTGGCCTCTCATGCGCTCAGCATCTTCGGTGACCACCAGGATGTGATGTCTGTCCGTCAGACCGGTTTTGCAATGCTTGCAGAAGGCTCTGTTCAGGAAGTCATGGATCTCGCAGGTGTGGCTCACCTTTCGACAATAAAATCAAGCGTGCCTTTCGTCAACTTCTTTGACGGTTTCCGCACATCTCACGAAATCCAGAAAATCGAACAGCTCGACGCTGAGGATCTCGCTCCGCTTCTCGACCGTGAGGCTCTCGCTGACTTCCGTCGCCGAGCCCTCACTCCGGATGCTCCTGTAGCACGTGGTATGGCTGAAAACGGTGACGTGTTCTTCCAGCACCGCGAAGCATGCAACCGCCACTACATGGCTGTGCCTGATATCGTTGAAAACTACATGGCGGAGATTTCAAAAATCACAGGCCGTGAATATCATCTGTTCAACTATTACGGCGCTCCTGATGCCGACCGTGTCATCATCGCCATGGGTTCTGTGACTCAGGCCGCTCAGGAAGCTATCGACCACATGGTCAAGAACGGTGAAAAGGTTGGTCTCGTCTCTGTCCACCTATATCGTCCTTTCTCAGCAAAGCACTTCCTCGCAGCTGTGCCCAAGACTGCAAAGCGCATCGCTGTGCTCGACCGCACAAAAGAACCCGGTGCCAACGGCGAACCTTTGTTCCTCGACGTCAAGGAATGCTTCTATGGCCAGGCTGATGCCCCTGTTATCGTGGGCGGACGTTATGGTCTCGCGTCAAAAGATACAACTCCCGCACAGATTATCGGTGTGTTCGAAAACCTCGCGCTTCCCCAGCCCAAAGACCACTTCACTGTGGGCATCGTTGATGATGTGACCTTCACTTCTCTCCCGCAGAAAGAAGAAATGGCTCTCGGCGGCGAGTCTATCTACGAAGCCAAGTTCTATGGTCTCGGTGCCGACGGTACTGTAGGTGCTAACAAGAACTCGGTGAAGATCATCGGTGACAACACTGACAAATATTGCCAGGCATATTTCGCTTACGACTCTAAGAAATCAGGCGGTTTCACTTGCTCTCACCTTCGTTTCGGTGACGAACCCATCCGTTCGACCTATCTGGTGAACACCCCCAACTTCGTGGCATGCCACGTGCAGGCTTACCTCCACATGTATGATGTGACCCGCGGTCTCCGCGACGGTGGCACATTCCTGCTAAACACTATCTGGGAAGGTGACGAGCTCGCCAAGAATCTCCCCAACAAGGTTAAGCGTTATTTCGCTCAGCACAACGTTTCGGTTTACTATATCAACGCTACCAAAATAGCTCAGGAAATCGGTCTCGGCAATCGCACCAACACAATCCTCCAGAGCGCATTCTTCCGCATCACTGAGGTTATTCCCGTTGATCTCGCTGTCGAGCAGATGAAGAAGTTCATCGTCAAGAGCTACGGCAAGAAGGGTCAGGATGTCGTTGACAAGAACTATGCAGCCGTTGACCGCGGTGGCGAATACAAACAGCTCCCCGTTGATCCCGCTTGGGCAAATCTCCCCGACGACGAGGCTGTGGCAAACAACGATCCCGAATTCATCAACCGCATCGTGCGTCCGATCAACGCTCAGGATGGCGACCTTCTCAAGGTTTCTGACTTCGAGGCAATTCCCGACGGAACATGGCATCAGGGTACAGCCGCCTACGAAAAACGCGGTGTGGCTGCATTCGTGCCCGAATGGATCGAAGAAAACTGTATCCAGTGCAACAAGTGTGCATTTGTCTGCCCCCACGCTTCTATCCGTCCGTTCGTTCTCGACGGTGACGAAATGTCGGCTGCTCCCTTTGCTGAAGACGCTACTATCCCCGCAATCGGCAAGACTTTCACAGGCATGCGTTTCATGCAGGCTGTCGACGTGCTCGACTGTCTCGGTTGTGGCAACTGTGTTGACGTATGTCCCGGCAAGAAGGGCGTGAAAGCTCTCGAAATGAAACCTCTCGAGACTCAGCTCGACGTTCAGAAAGAATGGGACTACTGCGTGGCTAAGGTAGCAAGCAAGCAGAACCTTGTCGATGTTCAGCAGAATGTCAAGAACAGCCAGTTTGCAACTCCTCTGTTCGAATTCTCCGGCGCTTGCTCAGGTTGCGGTGAGACTCCTTATGTCAAACTCATCTCTCAGCTCTTCGGTGACCACGAAATGGTTGCTAACGCTACCGGTTGTTCGTCAATCTACTCCGGCTCTGTGCCTTCGACTCCTTATACGACAAATGCGGCCGGTCATGGTCCTGCTTGGGCTAACTCGCTCTTCGAAGACTTCGCTGAATTCGGTCTCGGCATGAAGATCGCTACCGAAAAGATGCGTGCCCGTCTCGCTGATCTGATGAACAAGGCTCAGACATGTGACTGCTGCAGCGACGAAATCAAGGCTCTTGCCGCTGAATGGCTCGCAAACTGCGAAAACGCTGCCAAGACTCGCGAAATCGCCGACAAGCTCGTGCCTCTCTGCCAGGCATGCAGCTGCGATATCTGCAAGGGCATCGTCGAGCTCAAGGGTTATATCGTAGCACGTTCGCAGTGGATCATCGCCGGTGACGGTGCCGCTTATGACATCGGTTTCGGTGGTCTTGACCACGTGCTTGCTTCCGGCAAGAACGTTAACGTACTCGTTGTCGACACCGAGGTTTACTCTAACACCGGTGGTCAGGCTTCTAAGGCTACTCCTGTAGGCGCTATCGCTAAATTTGCCGCAGCCGGCAAACGTATCCGCAAGAAAGATCTCGGTCTGATCGCTTCGACCTACGGCTATGTTTACTGTGCACAGGTTGCCATGGGAGCTGACAATGCGCAGACCCTTAAGGCGATCCGCGAAGCTGAGGCTTATGATGGCCCGTCTATCATCATCGCTTATTCGCCCTGTATCAACCATGGCCTCCGTGCCGGTATGGGTCACGCTCAGATGGAGCAGGCTCGTGCGGTTGAATGCGGTTACTGGCATCTCTGGCGCTACAACCCCGCGCTCGAAGAAGAAGGCAAGAACCCCTTCACTCTCGACAGCAAGCAGCCTGATTGGGATAAGTTTGAAGACTTCCTCAAGGGCGAGGTGCGCTACGCTTCAGTTCTGAAGCAGTATCCCGCTGAAGCTGCCGAACTCTTCGCAGCTGCCAAGTCTAACGCCCAGTGGCGCTACAACAACTACCTCCGTCTGGCTCGCCAGCAGTGGGGTGTCGCTCCTGAAGAATAATATTTTCAGCAACACTTGATATGAAAGCGGGCTGCGCAATCGCGCGGCCCGCTTTGATTCAATGGTATGTTTCAAGTTTTGATCTCTCCACCTTGCAACCACGATACGCTGACATCCATCCAAACAGGCGCTTTGGCGCCGTCTACTCCGCGTAGCGGGGTGCAGATGTTAGCCTATGGCAAGCCTCGCGTCAGCAGGCGCAGCCATAGGCCTTTGAAATCTCCTCCTCTCTCACAGCTCCGCATAGCGGGGAGCCTATCCCAATGACATCTCAGTGTAGGTC
Source organism: uncultured Muribaculaceae bacterium (assembly GCA_964018265.1). Lineage (GTDB taxonomy): Bacteria > Bacteroidota > Bacteroidia > Bacteroidales > Muribaculaceae > CAG-873. The sequence goes on along the minus strand of CAXHOY010000011.1, from coordinate 61,422 downwards.
GAAATACGTCTAATGTTCTATGATTTAAAGAATTTCATTTCATAGGGTAGCTGCTGAAAAACAAATGTCGAGCGGGACGTACGCACTGTTGAATACAAAAAAAGCAGCGCCTGTAAAGACGCTGCTTCAGATATTGTGGCAGATGTATTAGCCTTGATTATTCGCGGTGGCCGCCGTTGTTGCGGTTTCCACCATCACGACGGCGGTCTCCGTCACGACGGGGACGGTCGCCTTCGCGACGCGGTCCGCGTTCGCCACGCGGTGCGCGCTGAGGTTCTACCCAACCTTCAGGTTTCGGAAGGAGTGCACGCATTGAAAGACGATATTTGCCGGTCTTTTTGTCAATCTCGATGAGCTTCACTTCAAGTTCGTCGCCTTCCTTGATGCCCGAAGCCTCCATATTTTCGAGACGATCCCAAGAGATTTCAGAGATGTGGAGCAGACCGTCGCGGTTAGGCATGAACTGAACAAATGCACCGAAGTCCATGATGTTGACAACTTTGCCTTTGTAGGTCTTGCCTTCTTCGGGAAGTTCTACGATTGCGTTGATCATTTCGAGAGCCTTGTCGATGGCTGCTTTGTTGGCAGCGGCAACTTCGATGTAGCCCTGTTCGTCGATTTCGTCGATTGAGACTGTCGCACCGCTCACTTCCTGGATGCCCTGGATGATCTTTCCGCCCGGGCCGATCACAGCACCGATGAGTTCTTTGGGGATTGTCATGGTGACAATGCGGGGAACGTGGGGCTTGTAGTCTTCGCGTGGAGCGGGGATTGTCTGGTTGATGATGTTGAGGATGTGGAGACGTCCGTCGCGAGCCTGAAGGAGCGCTTTTTCGAGGATCTCGTAGCTGAGGCCGTCACACTTGATATCCATCTGTGTGGCAGTGATGCCGTCTACTGTGCCTGTCACCTTGAAGTCCATGTCTCCGAGGTGGTCTTCATCTCCGAGGATGTCGCTGAGCACAGCGTATTTTGAACTTTCGGTGTCTGTGATGAGACCCATTGCGATGCCGCTGACGGGTTTCTTCATCTTGACGCCGGCGTCGAGAAGGGCGAGTGTGCCTGCGCAGACTGTTGCCATTGACGATGAACCGTTTGACTCAAGGATGTCGCTGACAACGCGGCAGGTGTAGGGGAAGTCCTCGGGGAACATGCGCTTGAGGGCGCGGTGTGCGAGGTTACCGTGGCCGATTTCGCGACGGCCTACGCCGCGCACGGGCTTGGCCTCTCCGGTTGAGAAGGGAGGGAAGTTGTAGTGGAGCAGGAAGCGTTCGCGTCCCTGATTGAGGACATCGTCGAGGATTTTCTCGTCGAGCTTGGTGCCGAGAGTGACAGTTGAGAGCGACTGGGTCTCGCCGCGGGTGAAGATAGCTGAGCCGTGGGGGCCTGCGAGGTAGTCTACTTCACACCAGATGGGGCGGATCTCTGTGGTCTTGCGGCCGTCAAGACGGATGCCTTCGTCAAGGATGCAGCGGCGCACGGCTTCTTTCTCTACATCGTGGTAGTAACGTTTTACCAGGGGAGCTTTTTCTTCGCGGACTTCTTCCGGGAGAGATTCGATATACTCTTCACAGATTGCGTCAAAGCTGTCCTGACGCCAATGCTTGTCAGCGCATCCTGCTTTGGCGATGGCATAAGCCTTGTCATAGCATTTTGCTTTTACGTCAGCGCGGAGTTCTTCATCGTTGACTTCGTGGCAGTATTCGCGCTTGACGGTCTTGCCTGCCATTTCGGCGAGCTCGATCTGAGCCTTGCACTGCTCTTTGATTGCGTCGTGTGCTGCTTTGAGGGCTGCGAGAAGGTCGGCTTCCGAGACTTCGTCCATCTCGCCTTCGACCATCATGATATTGTCGTATGTAGCGCCTACCATGAGTTCCATGTCGGCACGTTCGAGCTGTTCAAATGTCGGGTTGATGACAAATTGTCCGTCGATACGGGCGACACGCACTTCAGAGATCGGGCCGTTGAAGGGTATGTCGCTGACTGCGATGGCTGCAGAGGCGGCGAGGCCTGCGAGTGCGTCGGGCATATCAACACCGTCGCTTGAATACATGGTTATGTTGACAAATGTGTCTGCATGGTAGTTGTCAGGGAAGAGGGGACGGAGTACACGGTCCACCAGACGTGCTGTGAGAATTTCATAGTCGCTGGCACGGCCTTCACGTTTGAGGAAGCCGCCGGGGAAACGTCCGTTGGACGAGAATTTTTCTTTGTACTCTACCTGAAGGGGCATGAAATCTACGCCTTCTCCGGCTTCCTTAGCCGAAACTACTGTCGCAAGGAGCATCGTATTGCCCATGCGCAGTTCAACCGCTCCATCGGCCTGCTTTGCCAGTTTGCCGGTCTCAAGTGTGATCTTGCGGCCGTCGGCGAGCTCGATGGTTTTTTTAATTGGATTCATAAATGCTTATTAATAAATATTTTTTATCTTCGTGTAAAATCATGCAAAGATACGAAAACCCACTCAAATAAACAAATTTAATTAACACATGCTAATCGCTGTAGCAGCTGTGCAGCTCGCATGGTGTATTCGGAATTGTCAGGTAATATTACGGGCGACTGCCGCTTGGTCAGTCGCCCGTGTGTGATTGTTGACGGTTGTCGTTTATTTAAGGATTTCTTTAGTCACTTTGTTGCCTCGGCGGACGATGTAGATGCCCTGACCGGGATTGTTGACTTCGACACCCTGGAGGTTGTAGTAAACGGCCGGAGCGTCGACTGTGGTCTCATCGGTGATGATTTCTCCGATGCCACCGGTCTCGCCTGTCTGCCATTTGAGCACCGGAACAAATTCTTCAACCACAGTCGGGCTGAATGCATCCCATTCCTGAACGATCGGGAGCAGGGCTTCGTCATACAGTGCACCGGGGACTTCTGCGTCGTTGACTGTCGCTCCGACATAGACGTAGACGTTGGTTTTCTTGACGTCAGCAGAGCCTGCGACGCAGACAGCGTCGGCTGTTGCTCCTGAAATGCCGTTGTTCCAAGCCACGACGTTTTCGAGTGTGACGCTTTTAGAATTTCTTACGGTCACAATGCCTGCGGCGAAACCTTGACCGGTGATTGAGCCGCTTGAGTATGAATTGCGGATTGTGAGATTTGCATCGCTTCGTCCTACAAGACCGGCGGTATGGCCATCTGTGGCATCAAGGACATCTGCGCGAGAATAGCAGTTGGTGATCAGAAGTTCTCCGCTATTGCAACCGACGAGACCGCCTGATCCGGCACCGATAAGCTGACCTGTGGCATAACAGTTGTCAATAGTGGCGTTGGCCGCATAACCGGCTATCGCACCGACACAGAACCATCTTACACCGATGTTGACGTCTTCCATGCCGAGGTTCTTGACATTACCTCGCAGCATGCCCAGCAGAGATCCGTTGCCGGACTCGACGCTGAGGTTGCGGATCACATGGTAACGGCCATCAAGATTGATGCGATAGCTGTCGGTTTCCTCCATCGGGGTAGTGTATTGGACGCCGGCCATGTCGATGTCGTTTGTGAGCACAATGTAGTTCATGCCTGTGTTGAGCATGGAGCGAAGGTTGACAAGGTCGTCAGGTGTAGCGATCTCAATAGGATTATCGGCTGACACTCCGGGGTAGTCGGGGATAACGATGTTTGCCGGGTTGAAGTTGAGCATGGCGGCGGCTCCGGTCTGGTTGCCGCTGTTGTAGACATAGATATTGGCGGTGTTGTCGCTGAGCGGCTCGGCGATGATGGATGAATAGCCGCCGTTGAGCACGAACTCCGGATTTGTCCATGTGGCGAGTGCTGTGCCGTTTTCGTCGGTGATCACAATGTCCATCGGTCGGTTGCCGTTCGACAGGGTGTAGTTACGCACGAAATAGCGTTTGCCGTCAAGCACGAAAGTGTCAAAGCCGTTAGTGCCGGCAACAGTGGTGAATGACAGTTCGGGGGCAAAGTTTGAAAGTTTTCCTCCGATATAAGCCGCATAATAGTTATTGTCACCGTTGGCTGAAGAGTAGTAGAAGTCGTTGACGCCATCAGCGGCTTTGGCTTCTGCCATTGTATGATAGACGGGCTGGGCTATGTTCTGCTGAGTGAAGTTGCCATCCACGTCAACTTGTGCGACCTCAGACATCTCGATGCTCTTGACTGTGCCGTCACCTTTCACTGATATGACGCGGACTGCGGAGGTATATCCTATTTCAGGTACGACTGTAAACACGGCCTCTTTCGTGAGGTCGCCGAGCACACGGCCGACGCAGTCGACGCGGCCTATGTTCCAGCCTTCGGGCGCCGGAAGGGTGATGTCTTTGAGTTCATCTTCGGTCGGACTGTAAACGGTCCATTTCAGACTTGATCCGGGACGGGCGGTGAAGTTCATGCCGATAAGGAAGTTTCCGGCTTCGTCCATGGCGATAGCTGTGCCATAGTAGTCTTCGAGGCTCGACGGCTCGTGGAGATAATACACATCATTGAGACCTTCCGAGGTCACTTCGGAGATGGCCATAGTCTTTTGATTGATGGTGTAGATCTTGCCGTCGGCGGCAGTCGCGAAACGTGGATTAGAACCGCCTTTGATGGCTTCCGAATCGCCCCAGTTGAGCGCTGCGGACCAGTCGCCTTTGAATTGTTCAAGAACAGGTGTTTTCCATTTTTCAGTGATAGCGGGGTCTTGCGCGCCGGCGTTGAATGCGGGTAAGACCGCAGCTGTCAGCGCAAACATAAGTAATTGTTTCTTCATAAGTGATGATTTTGTATTGTTGTGAATGGTATTATTCCGTTCGGTTAGCAGGTTTGGTTTTATATTTGTCTCGCTAAATTACGATTTTTTATGGAGAATGCAAAACCTTATACCCTTGTTGGTGAAAAATAATTGATTTATATGTTTGTTATTCGGCAAATAATAGAGACAACGTTTCTTTTGTTCGGTCGTATGTCAATGGCATACACAGGGCGGTGAAGTTGATCTGCGTGGGAGATCCTGCTAACAGGAAGCGAGTGCCGCGAGGCAGTAATGATGGGAAAAATGCGAGTTCTGATAGCCTGACGCTTGTGTGCGGCGCTATGAGCAGATGTGCGCAACAGTTGTTGTCTATGTCCGTGTCTACCGGAAACAACAACTCACGCTCACCCTCAGGAGTGATGGCAAGAATGTTGACAAACAGATAGTTGTCACTGCTATTGGTCACTTCGGTAGTCACGTCGTCGTCATATGTGGTGATGTCGCCGCTTAGCGGGAGGCCGTCGGCTGACAGATATTTGACGCTGAGCACTGGGATGGTTGATTGGCTTTTGCCGTCGAGATAGGCTGCGACTGCGTTTGCCGCTGCCAACTCGTCGTCTTCGCCTCTATGAGATGCGCCTTGTGATTGCAGGATACGGCGATGGGTGTTTTCTGGAGTCTCGGATTTCATCAGAGAGGAGAGCAGTGATGACACCCATTTGATTGATGCCCCGTCGCTTTTCGAACTGCGCTTTATCAGTGTTGACAGACGCTGCATGCCGATCTCACTGATATCGGCCAGCTTTCGGCTTTCGCTCAGATAGAGAGTCAGCGAACCGCCTTTGCCAATCGATATCAGCGAATTGTCGTTGAGATGGGTGTCTCGTTGATTTATCGGTGTGCGGTTTTGACGCTCGCATTCAAAAACAGGGCCGTGAACGGCATATACGACATATTTCTCGGCATATGATGGAATGACGGAGATGACAATCGCAATCGCCAGTGAAGTCAGTATGCGCAGCATGGATTTATCGGATAAAAAGTGAGTAGTCGATTTCTTCAAGGTTGCGGTTGACAGGCCGTTGCTGATTTCCTGTCATTTGGGTTATGCGTCGTTCGAGATAATTGCGTATTTCGGTGATAGTGATGCGGCCGTCTCCGTCGGTGTCTGAGTTCTCGAAGTCGCAGGCTTCAATCAGGGCTTGGGTGAATACGCCGTGGCCATATCTGTCGTCTTCGCGTGATTTCACGTCGGCGCCGCTTGAAGTGTAGATGTTGGTGCCGTTGGGGGTTGAAGTCAGTTCCTTGAAAAATTCGCTGTTGTTGACAGCGCCGCTTCTGAACTGTTCGAGCATTTTGGCCGAGTAGCATGCATCGACAAAGACTACAAGCTTGCAGTTGATATAGCTTATCTTCTCTGCGAAGCTCGTTGCCGAAAGACCTCCTTTGCGCGGAATGGATGAGTCTGTCACTTTCGACGTTGCCAGATAGTAGGAGCGGGCGTCAACGAGTCCGTGTCCGGCATAGAAGATGATGGCCAGGTCGTTGAGGCCTGCGTTGTCGGCTATCTTTTCAATCTCGGCGCTGATGCGTTCGGGGGTGACATTGTTGCCTGTGAGCAAGGTCTTGTTGATGTTGGCAAAAGTGTATTTGTGTCGCGAGGCTATCGCGTTAACGACGGCCATGGCGTCGGCCTCGGCATATTTGAGGTTGTTGAGGTTCTGAGCCGGATAGTTGTTCACACCGATCGAAAGGATATGAAGCGTCGCTGACTTGCGAAGGCTCAAGGCCTCGTCATAGACAAAATGCAACACATGCATCTGCCCTGATTCGTCAGCCACGGTGAGATCGCAATTGCGTCGTGGCAACTCAATCCTGAATACTCCTGATTTGAGCGCATCCCGGGGTATCTGGCGTGTATCAGACGTGCCGGATATGAAATATGATGCTTTCGTCGAGTTTGTTGTGAAGGTCAGCTTGAATTCCGGCTCTGAGAATTTGGTGTAGTCAGCCGTGCGGAATTTGAATTTGACCGTCTTTGGCTGAGCGGCTGTGTTTGAAGTGGCTGTCAGTCCGTTCTGCGATACACTGCCGGCGCTTCTCTTTTCAGTATTCCCGGCCATTGTCTCTGTCTTGGCGGTGCCGGATGTGTTGTTGTTTTTACTACCCGAGGTTTTGGCGTTGGCTTTTGGTGTGGCGCTTGGCTGACGTCCGCTTTTAGACTGCTTGTCTTTCTTGGGATGAGAGTCTACGTAGTCTGCGAGTTCGTCGAGAGTGTAGGTTGTCTTTTTGCTCTGTTGTGTATAGTAATCTTCCTCAGGCTTCTTTTTGCCGTCTTTTTGGGGTGATGAGTTTTTAGACGTCAAGTAGACTTGTAGTTTGTTACCATCATAGACGATGTCTTTTGCTGCACAGCCCGGATATGTAAATTCGAGTTTGTCACCTTTGTTGACTTTAAGCGTAAAGAAACCGTCAAGGTCAGATATCGCGCCTGTGCCGGTTGTCTTGTTGGTTACATTTGCTCCGATGGCAGGATCTCCGTTATTGTCGTAAATAATCCCGGACACATTTTTTCTTGTCTCAGGGGTGTCTGTCTTATTGGATTTGCTCCCGATAGAAGTGATTGGTTTTAAGTCGGATGGCTTTATGTATCCCCAGAGCTTTGCGTCGAAGTTGAGCATCGATAGGATGGCATCATCTGTAATGTCAGTATCAGTCTTGGTCTTCGGACTGTTTTCAATCATTTCGCATCTTAATTTCAGTTGGCGGGTGAAGTTACCCTCCGGCAGAGGGCGTGGAGTGTGCTCTAATTCCCTTTTCGCTATGTCGAATATCGAATTGTTGCCGGCCTCCGAATAGTGTTTGAGCGCATATTTGAATATGTCTTCATGAGGGTAGTTGTCCGGTACGCGGTCTGTCGGCTTTATTTTTTTCTCATTTCCAAACAGTGCGCTGAGCAAATAGTCGCGTGCTTTCCCGCAATCATAGCGTAAAGGTGCGTATCCTCCTGCGAGCAGCATGGAGCCGACGAGTGTTCTTGCTACGTTGTTGCCAAGATTTGCGGCAGATTTCAGCATCATGTTGTGCTCACGTATAAAAAAACTAACAACTTCAGTCGTGGACGAGTATTTGTAGTTTATGATTTTTGAGCATGAGGCTGCGATGACATAGTTGTCTGTCAGTTCTTTACTGTTGGATTCTTCAAGAGTGCAAATTGCTATATATGCATCGACAAAACGGTTGAAACAGTCTCGTTCTTCAGAATCTGAAAATTTAGCTGAAGCCATCATGCTTTTTGCCTTTTTGAAATGGATGAGAGCCACGTCTTTTGACTTTGAGGTCGAGTAGCTTCCATCTCCCATGTTGTATCGGATGACGTTTTCATGGATTATTTTTCCATCATGATCCTTGAACTCGATGTCAAAATTATGGTATGTGATCAGCCCCATGGCGAGTTTGTCGCGCCAGTCATCGGATTGAAATATGTTTTTTATAAAATCCAAATTTTTCTTTTTCCGGATTATCAGAGAGCGGAAACGGAGGAAATTCTCGGAAGTAATGGCGATTTTTGCTTTGCCCGATGGGAAAGTGCCGAGAATATCGTCAGGATCTTCATCGATAAGTGATGCCTCTAATCGTGCACTGAACCGGTTGCTGGAACTTGGGCTTGAATTGTAGTCTGTCATGGATGCGTCAGGATGGTATTTCGACGGATGTCCTCTTTTTTTAAGGCAGGATGCAAGTGCGTCTAACCTGTTGTCGCCCATTGTAACGTGATAATAGTGCTGTTCCTTTATTTTGGAACTTGCATCGGCATTCATTTCAAATATTTTGTCAAGACAGTAACGGGATTTTTCGTAATCTGCCATAGCCATACCTTCTCCAAAGTAATAGGCGAGAGCCAAGTCATACCAGTCGGCCAGAGTCGAATAGTCATTCTTAAATTCATTGATGAATTTAAGAAGCATTTCGGTCGATTTCTCTTCTTCGCCTCTTTCTGAATAGGCTTCCGACAAGTAGCGGGTCAGGATGGGATGCTTTTTGTAGATCAGTTCATGGATGGCTTCGTCATATTGATAAGAATGTGGAAAGCCGTTGTTGATGTATAGATTCGTAAGGGCTGAGATGACATCAGGATCTTCCTTGTCCTTGCCCCAGACATCTTTGTTGTCAAGTATGCTGATTGTATTGTTCAGGTTGGCATAGTCTTCTTCGCTGATAACTAATCGCGATTGGGCAAAAGCGTTGGACGCCATGCAATAGAAAAATATGACGACAGCGGCTGAGCGTTTTGTCCGCAAACCCTGCACAAGAGACCTGATGTCATATGCGACGGGGATGAATGCGAGCGAGCCCACGATGACCAGAGGCGGGATGTAGCAGTTGGTCAGTATGTATATTTCTCCGATTAGCAGGATTGTTAGCAGGATTGTTACGGTCGGATAGATCAGGTTTCCAATTCCTAACATGGCATAAGTGTAACGGTTTGCAGTGTGATTTTTTGATTCAAAGTTGTCGCGTAGCACAACGAATCCCCAGGATGAGAGCAGGACCATGATAACGCCCGTCAGCCATCTGATCCATCCGGCCGGAAGGATTGTGGGACTGCCGAGCAGGGTATCGGTGGCATATGCCTGTATGATGACTCCGCTCAGCGGGCCTGCGGGGGTATAGTGAGTGTCTTCGTCGGTTTTGATAGCCCCGAGCAGCACGATCCGTCCTGCCGACAGCGAGTCGATCGCTTGGGTTTTGTGGCTTTTCAGCACTTCGAAATTTTGAGGCGTGAAATCTATTATGCCTTCGTCTGTCGGTTCAAACTCTTTTTCTTCGCCAAATAAGGTGAGATAGTGTGTGGCGACAGCCTGGGCGAACGACGGAGTCTCGGATTGGCCGCTCAACGAATAGTTGCGTATATAACTGTTGTCGCTCCTGTTGATCAGGTTTGTGTAGCCTTTTTTTGTTGATATGCTGTCAATGGGCGTTGAGATTGTGGAAATATATCGCTCGTTTTGTTCATCCCATTGATTGAGATGCACGGCCGTAATAATCTTGTCCTGGTTGTTGCGGACCGCCTGCTGTAGGGCTATTGTTCCACTGCTGTCTGAGTCTGCGAGACTGAATATGACATCGAGCCCTATGACGGCGGCTCCTGCCTCAGACGCTCTGTCGATAAGCCCGGCGATCTCTCTGCGGCTGCTGTTGGAAGTGTCGATTATGAGAAATTTGTCATTGTCGACAGGCTTGCGGTCGCGGATTGCCGAATAGTATATATCAGAGACAGATATCTCGTCGATGGCCCGGCCGATAGGCTCGAATGCAGATATGGCGGGCAGCAAGGCGCATACAAGCGCGAAGAGTCCGACGGAGACGATGCTGAGTATGATGGCGTGTAAAATATTCTTCATCTGCATTAGCCTTAGGGTCATAAACGTGACATATTCAGGCTATAAAGTTATGAAGAATATTTTATTTACGCAATAGGGCCAAGAGTGTGTTAAATTCAAACACTCTAAAGGCCTCTTAGCAGTTTGTCGTATCTGTCCTTATCCTCGATCAGTCTCAGGGCTTCGCGGTATTCAGGCATCAGCGGGTTGGTGGCTCTGAACACGGTTCCGTTTTCAAAGAGGTCGCGGTCGATCAGACCTTTGAGAAGCGCAAGTGTGTATGGACGGCTGCGCTGCCATTGCTCTTCGTTGAAGGGGATATCCTCTTTCTCGCCTGCGGCGATGAGTTGCCGCTCGATTTCGGGAGTGATTTCAAACTTGCTCATGAAGATATCTTCATCAGGATATGCTTTCTTGAGCTCGTCACGGTTGTTGTCGACATAGTTTATGCAGAACTGGTTGAGGACGCCTTTGGCAATCAGGTCGCGGTAATATGGGCTGAAGAACGTAGTGTCCACAGGCACGAATACGTCCGGCAATATGCCACCTCCGCCATAGACCGTGCGGTGGTTATGGAGAGTTTCATATCTGAGTGAGTCGGATACATGGATGCTGTCTGCGCTCCATAGTTCGCCGCTGTTGTATCTGTTGAGAAGGTCAAGCATATATTCCTCACTCTGGCCCTTCTCGTAGTGCTTCTGGATTGAGCGGCCGGAGGGGGTGTAGTAGCGGGCCGTGGTGAGTCGTATCATTGACCCGTCGGGGAAGGGGAAGGGACGTTGTACGAGACCTTTGCCAAATGTGCGGCGGCCGACAATCAGCCCGCGGTCGTTGTCCTGGATCGCGCCTGAGAGGATTTCAGACGCTGACGCGGAATATTGGTTGACGATGACTACAACTCTGACATCGCGCAGATTGCCGTCGTATTCGACTTCGAAGTGTGAAGCCGGGCTGTGAAGGCCTTTTGTATAGACTATTGGGTCTCCTTTTTTGAGGAATTGAGATGCGAACTCGGCAGCTGCTCCGAGATATCCGCCTCCGTTGTCCTGGAGGTCTATGATCAGATTGGTCATGCCTTTGGCCTTGAGTTTCTCAACTGCGCGGGCGACTTCGTTGGCTGTGTCTTCAGCAAAACGGCTGACGCGTATATAGCCGGTCGAGTCGTTGGCCATATAGGATGCGTCTACACTGTAGAGGGGTATGTCGTCGCGTGTCACCACGAAGTCAATTAGTTCTGGCACACCGCCTCGTTTGACTTTGAGATTGACTTTGGAGCCTTTCTCACCGCGCAGGATTTTAAGAATTGATGAGTTGGGGAGCTTCCGGCCTGCCAACACACTGTCACCGGCCTGTATGATGCGGTCTCCGGGACGTATGCCGACTTTTTCAGACGGGCCGCCTGAAACGGTCTGGATGACATAGATGGTATCGGTGGCGTTGTTAAACTGTATGCCGATGCCGCTGAATTTTCCTTCAAGCGGAGTAGTCAGTTCTGTGGTTTCGTCGGGATCGGTATACGACGAATGCGGATCAAGGGTTTTCAACATTGCCTTTATGGCTTCGTCGGTGAGCTGGACAGCATCGACATCCTCGACATAATATCCTTGGATAAGAGCCGCGGCCATGCGTAGCTTCTGGTCAGGCGAAAGTTCGCGTCGGCCTTGGTCGTTGACTATTGCAGCAGAGGCTGATGAGCATATGGCTGCGAGGAGGATGATGGCGTATATGATTTTTGTTTTCATTTATAATCAGAAGTTTAAATATGTTTCAGTTATCTGCTTGTCTAAATATTCCCGGGCCGCAACAGGTGAGAATAGCGACCGTGACTTGAAGTCGGAGTATAGTCTGACCAGTTCGCTGTAGATGGCGTCAGGGTCGGTGACGTCGGCAAAATATCCGATCTTCGAGTCTTTGTAGAGGTCGTTGAGCACACCTGTGCGAGGACTCACTGCAAATATATTAACACCCGACTGCATGTAATCGCTCACTTTGGTCGGCAAAAAAATGCCTTCTTTGCATGGCGCTTCAAAAATTAAGGCCACATCATGACGGTCGAGTGCCGCGAGGCTTTCGCCATAGGACACCGGTGGAAGGATGTCGACATATTTTTCAAGCCCTGACAGTCTGACAAATTCAGGCAGGTTGCTGTCGGTTACGCCGAGTATCGACATCCTGATGTTTATGTCAGGATTAGAAGTTACAAGCCGTTGCAGTGCAGACAGAAAAGGTCTGGGATCGCGGGGCTGACACAGGTTGCCTGACGAAATCAGCCGCAGAGCCTCATCGTCGGGATGTCCGTGGCCGGGTTTTATTTCGTCATGGATGATGACGTGTGGAGCTATCCTCGTTCTGTCGATATCTATGTCGATATATGATCTGACATAGTCTCGGAGCCTGCTGTTAGGAAACACGTGGATGTCGGCTGTGCGGAGCATCTTCATGATGCGTCGGTCAAACAGACTTTTGCCTCCGGGCCCTTTGCCATATGGCTGAGGACATTTATAGTAAGGGTAGGGGTCGTTCCAGGTGGTGGCCCATTTCAACCCGTATTTTTTCTTTATGTAATATCCGATCAGGAAACTCGACTCGCTTTTGCTCAATATGTAATCATAGTCGTTAGCCACGACAAGTTTTTCGGCGACAGGCAGGGCTTCTGCCGCCCAATGTGCGCCGCGGAACACGCAGCCGAATTTGGCGAGCGCCTTAAAGTGCTGCCATGCCACTTCGGGTGTAAAGCGGTTGTCCGCCTCGATCACGTGATGGGCTCTGAGCCTGACATCGGCGGTGTCTTTGCTGTCAAAGGGATAGTCAATATGCTTGTTGCGGCGAGATATGAGGTCGATCTCAAACTGATTGCTTTTCGACAGGGTTTTTAGCAGTTTCAGATTGACAATCTCTTCCGCGCCATAGACGGGGATTGACCTCGGTGCGACCATTAGGATGTGTTTCATGACAGCGGAGTGGAATGTTTATGTTCAGGGGAGAAATTCACGGGTGTCCTTGCCGTAAGACTGCAGTTCTCTGACCATCGATGACGAAATGGCGGCATGTTCGGGAAGACTGTAGATTAGCACCGTCTCAAGCCCGGAAAGTTTGCGGTTGATGTCGGCCAGATCGCGTTCATATTCAAAGTCCTTTACCGAGCGCACGCCCCGCAGCAGGCAACATGCACCGTTTTCGGAGGCAGCGTCTGCGGTCAGGCCTTCATAGGCAATCACACTGATGCGCTTGTCGTCTGAGTAGAGCGCGGCAATGGCTGCGACCCTCGCGGCGGTGGCCTCTGATGATGTTTTGAGGGAGTTGATGCCTATGCCGATTATGATGTGGTCAAAAAGGTCAAGCGCACGGCTGACTACTGACGCATGGCCGACCGTGAAAGGGTCGAACGATCCGGCGAAAAAGGCCGTCCGTCCTACGTTATTGCTCTGTGATGTCGCTGTCATCTTCGATAACGAGATTGTCAATGATGAAATTCTGGCGTTCCATGGTGTTTTTGCCCATGTAGAATTCCAGCAGATTGTCAACACAGTCTTCTTTGCGCAAGGTCACGCGATCGACTCTCATGTCCTCTCCGATAAAGCCCCTGAATTCCTCAGGCGAGATTTCGCCGAGACCTTTGAAGCGGGTGATTTCGGCATTTTCGCCAAGGCGTTCGATGGCGGCGATGCGTTCCTCGTCGCTGTAGCAGTAATAAGTCTCTGCGTCGGCTGATTTCTTCGAGCCGCGTTTTGCGGTTTTCTTGTTGCGCACACGGAACAGTGGAGTCTGGAGCACGTATACGTGACCCTTCTTGATGAGGTCGGGATAGAACTGGAGAAAGAATGTGATCATCAGCAGGCGTATATGCATGCCGTCGACATCGGCATCAGTCGCGATGATGACGTTGTTGTAGCGCAATCCGTCGATGCCGTCCTCGATGTTGAGGGCTGCCTGGAGTAGATTGAACTCGTCGTTCTCATAGAGCACCTTCTGAGTGGCGCCGAATGTGTTGAGCGGTTTTCCTCTGAGTGAGAATACAGCCTGAGTGGCCACATTCCTGATTTTTGTGATCGAACCGGCTGCCGAGTCACCCTCGGTGATGAATATGCTTGATGCAAGCTTCTTGTCTTCGTCGCCCTTGGCGTCGTTGAGGTGTATGCGGCAGTCGAGCAGTTTTTTGTTGTGAAGGTTGACTTTCTTGGCTTTTTCTCTGGCGAGTTTCGCCACGCCCGACATCGCCTTGCGGTCGCGCTCGCTTTCCTGTATTTTTTTGAGGATTATCTCTGCGGTGTCGAGTTCGCGGTGGAGATAGTTGTCGAGTTCTTTTTTGACGAAGTCGCCTATAAATTTTGCGATTGTAGGTCCGTCAGGGCCGATGTCACGCGAGCCGAGTTTTGTCTTTGTCTGGGATTCGAACACCGGTTCTTCGACTTTGATGGCGACAGCTGCCACCATGCCGTTGCGTATGTCGGAGTATTCGAAGTTACGTCCGAAGTATTCTTTGAGAGTGCGCGACACGGCTTCTTTGAATGCGCTCAGGTGAGTGCCGCCCTGAGTGGTGTGCTGACCGTTGACAAATGAGTAGTATTCTTCGCCATACTGGTTGACATGCGTTATCGCAATCTCGATGTCATCACCTTTGAGGTGGATTACGTCGTAGAGCGGATCCTGGGTCATGTTCTCACGCAAAAGGTCGAGCAGGCCGTGCCGCGACATGAATTTGCGTCCGTTGAAGACTATTGTCAGACCTGTGTTGAGGAAGGTGTAATTCTTGATAAGCGGAATGATGAACTCTTCCCGGAAATGGTAGTCACGGAAGATGCTTGCATCGGGCGTGAAGCCGACAAATGTTCCGTTGGGTTCTTCGGTCGCCACTATGTCGCTCTCTTCGATTAGTTCACCGCAGGTAAACCGTGCCGATTTCATCTGACCGTCGCGCACAGACCGAATTTCAAAACCCGTCGACAAGGCGTTGACGGCTTTGATGCCGACACCGTTCAGGCCTACCGACTTTTTGAATGCCTTGGAGTCGTATTTGCCGCCTGTGTTCATCTTTGAAGCAACGTCGATGAGTTTGCCCAGAGGCACACCGCGGCCATAGTCCCTGACCGTGATCATGGAATCGCTGACATCGACATAGATAGTCTTGCCGAAGCCCATCATGTATTCATCAATCGAGTTGTCGAGTACTTCTTTCAGCAGCACATAGATGCCGTCATCGTAGTTGGAGCCGTCACCGAGTTTGCCTATATACATGCCCGGACGGCGTCTGATATGCTCCTTCCAGTCAAGGGTTGTGATGTCGTCTTCGGTGTACTGTGCACTGCCGTCTGCCGGAGATCCGGTGGGGTCAAAAAGTGTATCGTCTGTTTCTGTCATGGTTGTCGGAATTGCCTGCGGTATTCACTACAAAAGTAATAAAAATCCTGCCATGTGGCAAATATCAGCCCGAGTCTGAGTGCTTTTTTCCGGATTCTTTTGCTCCATATGCGATGTATGGCGCAAATTCATTAATTTTGCGTCCGTTAATTTTTAACTGTCCATCCTAAAGTATCTTCATGAGAATTATTCATATGATTTCAAGCCGCATATGGGGCGGCAGTGAAGTTTATGTTTTAAGCCTTTGCAAGGAGCAGCGAGAGGCCGGTCATGACGTAGAGATAATTTGTGCCGGAAATTCAGTGGTCAAAGACGGATTTGAAGCCGAGGGGTTTAAGGTGAGGACAATGACCATGCACGGACATCTTAATTTCATGACTTCATATCGTCTGGCAGCCTCTCTGTTCAACGATAGAAAAAAGACGGTGGTTCATGTCCACAAGTTCAGCGATGCATTTTTGGCCGTAAAGGCAAAAAAACTCTCGCATTCTCAAGACCATGTCAGAGTGGTCTGCACGGTCCATCTGATCGAACCCGCTGATACAAGCGCCAGATATAAACGGTTATATGATGGCCTTGACGCGATGATCTTTATTTCAAGAATCGCGCTCAGGGGATTTTTGTCAACAAATCCTCCTGTCAATAGAAATAAACTTCATGTCGTGTATAACAGCATCAAGCCTTCTGTTGTCAACAACGTGGTGAAGAAGAACAGCCGTCCGGTCGAAATTCTTTATTTAGGCCGTCTGTTGAAGGAGAAGGGTGTCGACACACTGATCGAATCTCTGATGCTTGTGCCGGATGCCAGTCTGAAGATTTGTGGAACCGGTGAGGAGAGCTATTGCAACTATCTGAAGCAGTTGGCCGTCAAGATTGGCGTTGAGGACAGGATTACCTGGCTTGGCTTTTCGGAGAACGTCTATATGTATATCGCGTTGGCCGACATAGGAGTCGTGCCTTCGAGATGGCAGGAACCTTTCGGGCTGGTCTTGCTCGAATTTATGTCGCAGGGTGTTCCTGTCGTGACGACCGATAATGGTGCTCAGCCTGAGATTATCACCGATGGAAGCGACGGGCTTCTGGTCGAACCCGACAATTCATCGGCGTTCGCCAAGGCGATCAAGAAGCTTGTCGATGACTATGACCTGAGGATGAGGATTGGTGAAAAAGGCCGCCAGACATACAGACAGAAGTTCTCATATGACAAATTCTATCGGGAAGTGATGTCTGTATATGAAGGTTCCTGACCAGACTCTAAACTGACACTAAAAGGCCGCTTCCGTATTCCGGAGAAGGAACTGGAAGCGGCCTGTTTTGTGTGTCGTAAAATGGTTCAGCCTTTCTGTGAGTTTTCGGGACGGAGACGACGGACGGTCTCAGCCGTGCGCCACAGTTCGCTTTCGCGCATCTCTTTGAGTTCGGCCTCGAGTCCTGAGCGATAATCGGGTTTGGAATTCGAATCGATTGATTTTTGAGCTTCCACTCCGCTCTCAACGCTTTGATAAAGTTTTTCGACAACTGGTTTGATGGCGTCGTGGAACGGGTCTTTCCAGTCGAGAGCACCACGCTGGGCTGTGGTCGAGCAATTGGCATACATCCAGTCCATGCCTTTGGCCGCAAAGAGAGGCATCAACGATTGTGTGAGTTCCTCGACGGTCTCGTTGAAGGCTTCAGACGGGGTGTGTCCATGTTCGCGCAGCACTTCATATTGGGCGGCGAAGAGACCTTGGATCGCGCCCATCAGAGCCCCGCGCTCACCTGTGAGGTCGCTGATGGCCTCGCGTCGTATTGTCGTTTCGAAAAGATAGCCCGATCCGATGCCAATGCCGAGGGCGAGCGTGCGGTCAAGAGCACGTCCGGTGAAGTCCTGTTCGACGGCATATGAGGCGTTGATGCCGCGGCCTTCGAGAAACAGTGAGCGGACCGTAGTGCCCGAACCTTTCGGAGCTACCATTATCACATCGACGTCTGACGGAGGAACAACTCCTGTGCGGTCGCTCCATGTGATGGCGAAGCCATGGCTGAAATAGAGTGCGTTGCCGGCCTGGAGATTGGCTTTGATGGTCGGCCAGACGCTGAGCACCGCAGCGTCGGAGAGCAGACACAGGATGATTGTGCCGCGTCGGCATGCTTCCTCGATGCTGAACAATGTTTCACCCGGCACCCATCCGTCGGCCACGGCTTTGTCATATGTTTTGCCTTGGCGTTGGCCTACGATGACGTTGAACCCGTTGTCTCTGAGGTTGAGGCTCTGACCGGGGCCTTGCACGCCATAGCCTATGACGGCGATGGTTTCGTCTTTCAATGTCTCGAGAGCCTTTTCGAGTGGAAATTCCTCGCGTGTTATGACGGTTTCTTCAACACCGCCGAAATTCATTTTTGCCATAACGATAATATTTTGAAATTGTTTTTGTCATTTGATTGTTTTCCATGCTATTGTGGCGCTGACAGCCCGGCTTGAGCCGTCGGTGAGTTCACAGAGTGAGACCATGGAGTCGTCGGTGTGGACTTTAAGACTGACACGTTCGCCGTAATGGCATTCGCGATGAAAAGCGATGTCAAAACGTCCTATGCTGTGATTGTCATGCCATTCGAGAGGCCAGTGGCCGAGGATCACGTCGATATATCTGACTGTGTTGACGTGGCGGTTGAAGTCGAGGTCGGTGTATCCGAACGTATATTCTGTTGTCTCCGTGTCATCGGGAAGGGCGGGCATACGCTTGGCCGGCTCAACCGGACAGTGTGGCGGATCGGCAGGAAACATCACGTTGCCGAGCATTCCCGGATTGGCCGCGCGTCGGGTCGAGATGTCTATTGCAGCCCATGTGGTGCGGGCGTCGGCAAATATGCGGCCGTCGGGTGACGTCAGACGGAAACAGCGTTCGCTGAAGAGCCTGTTGGTGCTTTCGATCCATGTCCCGACGATATATTCTTCGTTGATGCCGGGCAAAGATTTGATTTCGATGCTTACACGGCTGAGCACCCATGCGAGATTATGGGCGATGAGGGTCGAGTAGCCAATGCCGAGGGCGTTGGCGTGCTCGGTAGCCACCTCTATAAGGCGGCCCGTAAGGAGTGTGACAGGCATCAGGCCTTCGGCGTTGCATTCGCCTGCAGTGAGGAAATATCTGTGGCTGTAGTAGTTGTCGGTCATTGCTTGTTGCTTTGGACGCGCAGGCGTCGTTGACGTTGTTGTTCAAGATATATGTCGACATATTCGACAGGCGATTTCGTCACGGCCACGCGGCCGCTGCGCACAAACTGGCGTATGTCAAGGCCGCGGAGGCGGTCGAGCAGGGCTTCGGTCTCCCACGGGTGGCCCGATTTCTCGAAGACTGTATATTCGGGCGTCATTTCGAGGATACGCGCTCCGTGATGACGCACGATGTCTTCGGTGCAATCTTCGGCAAGCAGTTTCTCTGTCGGCACTTTGTAGAGGGCGATCTCCTGATAGACGATGTCGTCGTCAGAGTAAAGGAAGGCTCTCAGCACATCGACACGTTTTTCAATCTGCTTGACGACCTTCTCCATGGTCGGGCGGTCGGCCCAGGTTGTGATGGTGAGTTTGTGTATGTCGGGAAGCGACGATGCGCTTGCCGTCACGTCTTCGATATTGAGGCAGCGACGTGTGAAAATCACAGACACCTGATTGAGGAGTCCCACGCAGTTTTCGGAGTAGACGGTGACGGTGAACAGTTGTCGTTCGGGCTGTGTCATGTTCAGGGTGTTTATTTGTTGCATTCGGGATTGTAAACCGTTTCGGCGTCGAGCATTATATAATCCACGGCTTTGCCGACCGGTGTCATCGGGAAGACCATGTCGGTCTCGTCGATGTCTACATTGAGCAGATATGGACTGTCGTCGGCAAGCATTCTGCCGATGGCTCCGGCGAGTTGTGAGCGGTCGGTGACATTCTCAGCCTGTATGCCGTATGCAGCGGCGATGGCTGTGAAATCAGGGTTGAGCATCGGGGTCTGTGAGAACCGTCGGTTGAAGAAGAGATTCTGCCACTGGCGCACATTGCCGAGGAAGTTGTTGTTTAGTATGACCATCTTGACACCGACGCCATATTGCATTATCGTGCCGAGTTCCTGGATAGTCATCTGGAAGCCGCCGTCTCCGCAGAAGAGGCAGACCGTGCGTTCGGGAGCGCCGATTTTTGCGCCTATGGCGGCGGGTATACCGAAGCCCATGGTGCCGAGTCCTCCAGACGCGATGAAGCTGCGAGGATATGTGAAGCGGAAATATCTCGCTGACATCATCTGGTTTTGACCTACATCTGTGACCGCAACGGCTTGATGGCCCGTTGCTTCGCTTATGGCGCTGATGACTTCGCCCATTGTCATTTTTGATCCTTCGGGGCGCTTCAGCTCGCATGGTATGACGGTCTGCTTTTCGATCTCGTTATGGCGGTCGAAGCTTTCGGTCCAGCGGCTGTGGTCTTGTTTTTCGACAAGTGGCAGCAATGCTTCGACTGCCTGTCGTGCATCGGCGTTGATGGCTATGGTTGAGGCGACGGTTTTGTCAAATTCAGACTGGTCGATGTCGATATGGATGATTTTTGCGTCGCGGGCATAAGAGTCGGTGTTGCCGGTGACACGGTCGTCAAAACGCATGCCTACGGCTATGATGACGTCAGCCCGGTTGGTGTTGAAGTTGACACCGATGTTGCCGTGCATGCCGAGCATGCCTTTCATGAGCCTGTGGTCTGATGGCAGGCTTGAAAGTCCGAGGAGTGTCGAGCCTACGGGGATGTCGGCCTTTTCGACAAGAGCTTTGATCGCGTCGCCTGCTCCCGAGAGTAATACGCCTTGTCCGGCGAGCAACATCGGTCGTTTGGCTTCATTGATCAGTTTGGCTGCTGCTGAGATGGTTTCAGGGTCGATGTCAGGCTCCGGATTGTAGCTGCGGATGAAGCGGACATGTTCGTGTCGCCAGTCGAGCATGCCGATCTGGGCGTCTTTTGATATGTCGAGAACCACAGGTCCCGGACGGCCTGTCGAGGCTATGTAGAAGGCTCTTGCCACGGCAGCGGGAATGTCTTCGGCGCGACGCACCTGAAAAGCCCATTTGGTGATGGGTTGTGTGACACCGACGACGTCCGTTTCCTGAAAGGCGTCGCTGCCGAGATATTGTTCGCCGACCTGGCCGGTGATCACTACGACCGGAGTGGAGTCCATCATCGCGTCGCTGAGGCCTGTGATGACGTTGGCCGCGCCAGGGCCTGATGTCACGATCACGACACCCGTGCGGCCGCTTACGCGTGCATACCCTTGCGCGGCGTGGATTGCGCCTTGTTCGTGACGGACGAGTATATGGTCAAGGCGGTCTGTAAAGTCATAAAGTTTGTCGTAGACCGGAAGTATGGCGCCGCCCGGATAACCGAAGACTGTGTCTGTGCCTTCTTCGATCAGTGAGCGTACGAGAGCTTCAGCTCCGTTTATATGCAGTGTCATAATATTCGCTTGATGGTTATTGTCTGACTCCGCCTTTGTCTGCGGATGTGACTGATGAGGCATAAGCCCGCAATGCTTTAGATACATCTCGTTTACGGTGGTGTGGCGTGAACGCTTCGTCGCCGCGGTCTGTCTCGGACTTGCGTCTGAGTGCAAGCTCGCTGTCGCTGACGCGCAGGGATATTGTGCGGGCCGGAATGTCGATGTCGATGATATCGCCGTCTCTGACAAGCGCGATGTCGCCTCCGGCTGCTGCTTCGGGCGATATATGTCCGATCGACAGTCCTGATGTGCCGCCTGAGAATCGTCCGTCTGTGATCAGGGCGCATTCGCGGCCGAGATGTTTCGATTTGATGTAGCTTGTCGGATAGAGCATTTCCTGCATGCCGGGACCTCCTTTCGGACCTTCATGTGTTATCACCACGACATCGCCCGGTTTGATCTTATCTGCGAGTATGGCTTCCACGGCCTCATCCTGAGATTCGAATACTCTTGCCGGGCCTGAGAATTGGAGTATGCTGCTGTCCACACCGGCGGTCTTGACGACGCATCCGTCGACGGCGATGTTGCCGTGGAGCACAGCCAGACCTCCGTCCGGCGAATATGCGTTGTCAATGTCGCGTATGCATCCGTTTTCGCGGTCTGTGTCGAGGCTGTCATAGCGCCGGACTGATTGTCCCGCTTCGGTGGTGCGTATGCCTTCGGGAGCCGAGTGCCACATGTCGTCGGCTTCCTCGCAGTAGTTTCTGCCGCCTATGGCATATCTGTCGATTGCCTCGCCGAGAGTCAGACCGTCGCCGCGTTTGACCGAGCAGTCGACAAGCCCCGCGTCGGCAAGTTGTTTCATGATGGTGATAATGCCGCCTGCGCGGTTGACATCCTGCATGTGATAGGGCGAACTCGGAGCCACCTTGCATAACACCGGCGTACGGCGCGACAGAGCGTCGATATCATCGATCGTGAAGTCAGTGCCCGCTTCGTTGGCAATGGCCAGAAGGTGGAGCACGGTGTTGGTCGAGCCTCCCATGGCGATGTCGAGGGTCATGGCGTTGAGCATGGCCTCGCGCGACGCGATTTCACGCGGAAGCACAGATTTGTCACCGTCGCGGTAGTAGCGCATGGCGTTATCGACAATCAGACGGGCCGCGCGGTCAAACAGTCTGAGGCGTTCGGCCGACGTGGCGAGCACGCTGCCGTTGCCCGGCAGTGCAAGGCCTATCGCCTCATTGAGCGAGTTCATCGAATTGGCGGTGAACATGCCCGAACATGAACCGCATGTCGGGCAACCATGGCGCTCGAGCTCTGTTATAGTGCGGTCGCTGACGCTGTCGTCGGCCGACTCCACCATGATGTCGACAAGGTCGACGTCGCGTCCGTCGACGTTACCGGCCTCCATTGGACCGCCGCTGACAAATATGGTCGGGATGTTGAGTCTCATGGCCGCGAGGAGCATGCCTGGCGTCACTTTGTCGCAGTTTGATATGCAGATCATCGCATCGGCACAGTGGGCGCGTATCATATATTCGACAGAGTCGGCTATGAGGTCGCGTGAGGGCAGTGAATAGAGCATGCCTTCGTGTCCCATTGCGATGCCGTCGTCGATGGCTATGGTGTTGAATTCGGCGGCAAAAAGACCAAGACGGGCGATTTCTGACTTTATGCGTTGTCCTATGTTGTGGAGATGGGTGTGCCCCGGAACAAACTCTGTAAAAGAGTTGACGATAGCGATCACCGGCTTGCCGAACTGGTCTTCAGTCATGCCGTTGGCACGCCAGAGCGCTCTTGCTCCGGCCATGCGGCGTCCCTTGAAACTTTTGTCGCTTTGAAGCTGTATTTTGTAATTCATCCTACTGGAATAGCATTTTGTGTTCAGCAAAATTACATTTCCATGGACATATTTCCAAAATTTTGCTCAAATTCTTTTATTTTGTGTATTTGAGACAGTGGGCCGCCAATAGATTAAATATACAAAAAGCCCGGACTGAGAAGCTTCGCGTCTTATCTGTCCGGGCTTGGGTGTTGTGGTTGGTGACGGTTTATCGCACTGCGATTTTGTGAGTTTCGGTTTTGCTTTCGGTTGTGATGCGGAGGATGTAGACACCCGGTGCCACACCATCGAGCGACAGACTTGCAGTGTTGCTGTCGGCATCGGCTGATGCGACTTTGGTTCCCGCTAAGCTGTAAGCCTCGGCAGTCACTGTCTTCGAGCCGATGACCTGAATCTCGAAATTGCGGTTGTCTGATGAGCTTACGAATACATCGGCCTCGTCGCTCTTGACATCAGAGATGCCCGACAGACCGAGTATGTCTTTCAGTCCGGCGAGTGCATTGATTTTGCCGGCACCCCAACGGTGAGACTCGATTGCTGTTGACTCGTCGTTGGTCGCTGTGCGCGCGATGATGTCCTTGATGTCCGAGATGGTCAGTGTGGGGTCTGCCTGCAGCCATGTGGCGATAACGCCTGACACAAAAGGTGTCGCCATGGATGTGCCTGACATCTGGTCCCAGTAGCTAACGCGTGTTTTGCCTGTGTAGCGTCCTACGAGAGAGTTGAGGTCATATTTGACCTTGGTGTTCTCGACATAATACTTGCTGTAAGATGCAATGACGCCTCCGCCGGGGCCGCAAACATCGGGCAGACGTCGGCCGTCGAATGTAGTTCCGTAAGAAGAGAACGAACTGATGCCTCCCAACGCTTCAGGCGAATTGAAGCCTATCTCACGACCGGCGCTTGTGACCCACTTGTTGACGTTGTTGTAAGAGCCGACAACGAGCACGTTTTTGCCGCATGCGAGGCCATTGATAGAACATGAGGAGTCACCGTCGCTGTAGCCGCTCAGACCGGCGGAGCGGAATGATGCGCTGCCGTTGGCATAGCAGTCGACGTGTTGTCCGGCTTTGCCTTCGACCGCAATCACCGGAAGGAAGCTTGTGCCCGAACCGGCGAGCTGGAGATCGATACGGACCTCATATCTGTTGTTGGCGACGTCAATGTTTGAGGTCAGCATCACAGCTCCCCGGCTGCCGAATGCCTTTTCGAAATTGGGGTCGTGCAGATAGCCTGGAGCGTTATACGCGCTGCCGGTTATGGTGATTGTATTGTTGGCAAGATTTTTGTCAAGATTGTAGCTGTAGACAATTTCTTTGGTTGCGGTGTTGATGATGCCGAAGGAGACTTTGAACACGCTGTCATCGCTACCCCAGATATCGACCGCTCCGTCAACGCCTGCTGTAGGAGTCACAACCGAGCGGAGTGTGTTGTCTGCAGCGGTGAATGTTTTCGGCAGATAGACCGCTACGTCGCCTTCGTTGCCTGCGGCGATGCAGACGATCGCATCCTTGCCTATGCTTTCAAGCCAGCGGCTTTTGGCGTCAGTTCCGTCGTGCGGGCCGATAGTGTTGCCGATCGAGATGTTGATGACGCAAGGCATGCCCTTCGATGCCGCGTAGTCGGCCACGAGTTCGGCGCCGACCTCGACGTTGTTGTTTGAGAAATCTCCGCATGACACAGCGAGCTCTGACTCTGTCGCTACTCCATAGTAGGGGATTGCAGAGTTGACTGCTGTTTGTTTCTTGGTCTGCTTGCCGCCGCGGTCGTTGTAGAAACCGTAGTCAGCCGGTCCGTTATAGCTTCCGGCCATAATGCCGAGCACATGGGTGCCGTGGCTTTCTTCCGTGTTGTCAGTAGAGAAATTGCGGATGCGGTCGGGGGTCTGATATGCGCTTACGATCGCGTCTGCTCCTCTGACTGTCCATAGCGAGCTCGCGCGAGGCTGGCCGTCGGCATCAAGAAAGTTTATGTGGTTGATGTCTACACCCTTGTCCATCATGCCGGCGATGACTCCGGCTCCGGTGTATTTTGTGCCGCCGAGTTCTACTCCGCTGTGGGCCGCGTCGACTCCTGCCACTTTGCGGGCGTTGTTCATCATCGCTTTGTCTTCAGTGCCAAGCGACAGCTGTTTTACTGACGCCATAGCTGCTACTGTTTCCATTTCTGCCGCGGTGAGACGGACGATGGCCATGTCTCCGCGACGGGCTATTACATCATAGCCTTCGAGCGACTCCTGCTTGTCGAGCGTGACAATCACGGAGTATTTGCGTTCGGGATCGACATCGACAACAGTCTTGACAGGTGTCAGAACCGAGCGTGAGATTATTGTCGCGTCTTTGGTGGCGTTGATAATCACACTTGCCGGAATGTCGGTTTTGCTCTGGGCCAGTGCTGTCATGACAGCAAGCGAACCCATGGCGAGGATTGTGATTCTTTTCATGATTTTTTGTTTTTTGAGAGAGATTGGTTTTGATTCAAACGACGGGCGTAAACGCTCCGGAGAGCGTTACGTCCGCCACTTGCATTAGTAGATATTTATAGTCCAATCAGAATTTGAACTGACGTGGATTCTGACTGCGGTAGTCCTGAAGGGTTTCAGCGCTGATGATTTTTACAGCTGATTTTTTTGTTTTACCTTCTGCTTCGATTGCGTTGGCTTTATTGATGGTCTTTACGTTACCGGCCGCTTTGACGCGCTTGGCAGGTGCGGTAGCGATTGATCCGAAGTCGATACGGAATGTGCCGGGACCATAAGCTTCGCCGTCTGTCGGATTGGTGAAGTCGACGTTGCCGGATAACAGTCTGTCGTCGTTTGCGAATGTTATGATCAATTCTCCGGTCGGGAATGTCACAACTCCATCCTCAAGCTTACCGAAGTAGCCTTGTGCTGCAATTATGTCTGCGGAGACTCCATTTTCAAGGAGATAACCTGCGCTTGACCATACACCAAGTTCTCCTCGAGAAGCGGTTAATGTGATACCGAGGTTAGATTGTTCGAGATAAACCTGGTCGGGGTTTTGTGCGTTGACAATCATATAGTAGTTGCCTTTGCCGTAAGTAACGCCGGCTGCTTTATATGCTTCAGCCCATTCGGCATACGGGTTGACGAGACGGTAGATGCCCGGGTTTTCAGTATTAGCCTGAACTTCTACATCCCATGTTTCACCTCCGAGTTTATATCCTGAGTTAATGAGACCGTCGGTGTACTCGCACCAGCCGATTGTTTCCCACGGATCGTTGGCCTTGACTGTTGAGTAGGTGAAGTTATAGACAGCTTTACATACATCAACACCGTTTGCATCACGGCCTACAGCCACGATGGTGTAGTCACCGTCTTCCTGGAGTTGGTAAGCGAGATTGGTGGTTGATGCGGTGATTGAAGGCAGATCTTCGTTAGACTTGATCACTTCGATCGCAGCTTCGATTTCGGTTTCGTCAAGGTCTCCGGCAAAGACATCAGCTATGTAAGAAGCTACGTCGTCTGACTTGTAGGCGTTGACGATGGCATATTCGGTGCCTTTTCCGTCGACATAGTTGCCTGTGTAGTCAAAACTTACCTGGTAGTTCTTGTAGCCGGGGAGCTGGAGATATTCATAACCTACGCCATATGCGCCGCTTGTGCCTGCTGTGGTGGGGTCATCATCGACGACAGCCACATCGACAGAGAAGAGACCGGTGACGGGGTTGAAGTGTGAGACGGGCAGGTCGTTGAGTTCCATGACGCGGTCGACATTATCCCAACCTAATCCCCAGAATTCTGCGATCCAGTATCTGACGTCGAGCCACCAGAAGACATATTCTGTCTGATTGACATTCAGTGGAGAGTAGTAACTCTGCATAGTTACGAGCGGACACTCAACACCGTCGATTTCGATAGTCTCGCTGAGGTTCATCGAGTAGACGAAGTTGATGCCGTTGGTGAACGGGCCTACTGTAGCATACTGCACATTGTCAGGGTTGACAAGAGAGTGACGTGTCACAACGTAAACGTCATAGTCGCCCTTGATGCTGCTCAGTTGGGTGAAGGTGTATGTGCCCACTTCGCCGGGAACATATTCCCATTCGCTCCAGGGAGCGTAAGAGAGGACATATTCGCGCTTTGACGCACCATATGGAGTCAGATTGTCGCCCTTGAGTTCGAGGGTGAGGAAATATTCGGCGTCGGCCACGACTTTTGAGAAGTCAACACCGATTTCGATGGGAGCAGTCTCCGAGCCTTCGGCGAAGCTTGCAGATGCAGGCACGGTGAAAATGTCGGTCACCGGAGCGCCTGAAGCGTCAGTCAGCGTGTAGGTGAAATCCACTGTGAGCGCATTGTCTGTCTTCACGCGGTTGACATTGATGGTCACCGATGTTGCCTGTTCGGGAATGCTTACCTCGTCGCTCTCGTCGAGTGAGAAGTAAACCTGGTCGCCTGCAACCGGGGCACCGGGAGCATAATCGTTGTCGTCGCAGGCGCTTAGCACTCCGGAGAGTGCAAGCGCGGCGATGAGAGAATATTTATATAATTTCATTGTTATGCTGTGTAAAAAGTTAATCTACGAAATTTATTGAGGTACAGCCACCGGTTGTGATGCCTGTTCGTTGTTCTCGGTGATCTGCGGATTGGCATTCATCTCGCTCAAGGGGATGCAGTAGATCAGCACGGGGTCAAACGGCTCGATGACATAGTTGTAGGCGTCCATACATGCGCCGTTGGTGCGGTCGACACCCTTGTTGAGACGCATGAGGTCGAAGAATGCGAGACCTTCGCCCCAGAGTTCGATGCGGCGCTGGCGGAGCACTTCTTCCTGGAACGCTGTCGGATCAGTTGAGTTGAAGTTGTAGCGCGGGTCGCGGTTGGCGGTAATGAAGTTCTTGAGGGTTGTAACACCGGCGGGAACATTGCCGCTCATGCCCTGTGCTTCAGCAAGAAGGAGATACATTTCCTCGATACGCATCAACGGTACGTCGTAGCCTGTGGTGTAGCCGCCCATGCCGCCGCCTGCTACGCCATACTTAACCTGTGTGTAAGGCATGATATAGCTTGAGTTGGCCGAATATGACGCGTTGCCGATATACTGTGACAGATAGTTGACTTCAGCTTCAGAGAGGTTGGGTGACGAGTAGTTTTCGTCGAGCCACCATCCTTTGCGGACGTCAGATACGGGGATTGATTCAAACAGCTGCTTGTTGATCCAGCGCCAGCCCGACGAGTTGCAGTAACCGTCGTTGAATGAGCCCATCTGTGAGGGCCAGTTGCAGATGCCGGTGGTTGTGGGACGGTCGGTAGAGCTTACTACGATTGCCCACATCCAGGATGCGTCGTCAGAGTTGACAAACGACGGAACCGCTACCTCGCCTCTTGAGTAGGGACGGCCTGAGAATGCGTCGATGGCATTCTGGGCGTCGGTGGCGGCATCCTTATAGTTGTGCATTGTCAGATGAACGCGTGCACGCATACCGTAGGCGGCTGCGAGCGAAACCATGCGTTTGGGTTTCGACGATGCAACGCTCGAAGGCTTGATGCCTGATTCTGCAAGAAGGTCGACTGCCTCGTTGATGTCTTCGAGGATGCGGTCATAAACCTGCTGCACGGTGGCGCGGGGTGCTCCGTTTGCGGCATATTCGGCCTGATTTTCCTCTGTGATGATTGGCACACAGGGCTTGTTTTCATTGCCGAGATAGTTGAACTGGTAGCACTGTGCGAGCACCCAGTAGTCGAACGCGCGTACGGCGAGAGCCTGTGCACGATAGAACTTGAGTTCGGCGTTTGTCGCTCCGTCTTTGGGTATCGATGTCAGCAGCGAGTTCGTTGTCTTGATCTGATTGTACATGTAAGTCCACATCGTCTGGGTCGGATAGCCGGTGTCTGAAGGTGAGATGTAGGCAAACCAATAGATGTGGCTTGATGTGTAGGGGATCTTGGCGAGGAAGTCCGCGGTCTGGCCGTCGAGACCCATCATTACCGAGGGATAACCGAAATCCCAGTGTTCGCCGCTTGAGCCTGTGAGCTGGCCGAAGTAGCTGCCGAACTGTGATGCGATCGAGTTGACGGCGGCTGTGGCCATTTCGGGATTCTGTTCGAGCGTGGTCTGCTTCTGGTCGTCGGTGACATATGAGCCGTAGTATTCGGTGTCGAGGTCGGCACATCCGGCAGCCATGGCGGCGAGGACTCCGGCAGACAGATATTTATATAGATTTTTCATTTCCTTCAATTGTTAGTTGGATTGATTAGAAGCTTACACGGATGCCGCCTGAGATTGTGCGGATCGGAGAGTAAGTGTAGTTTTCAGATGAAAGGAAGCCCTGACGGGGGTCGAGACCTTTACGTTTTGACCAGAGAGCCACGTTTTCTGCCTGACCGTAGATGCGGAGCGAAGAGAGACCGAGTTTCGACATCCACTTTGTCGGGAATGTGTAGCCGACTGTGAGGTTGTTGAGCGAAAGATAGTTGCTCGAAACAAGGAAGCGGTCGCTTGTCGCGTTTGAGTACTGGTAGTCAGCCTGGGTGTAGAGCATAGGCACGTTGGTGATGTCGCCTTTCTGTTTCCATGAATCGAGGGCGTCTTTGTGGAGACCCATGCCGATGTTTGAGCCTGACTGCATGAGGTTCATATAGCCGTAGTCAAGGATCTTGCCGCCGAGCTGATATGAGAACGCTGCTGTGAGATCAAAGCCATAGGCTGTGAGCTGTACGCCGAAGCCACCATATACCTTAGGCATGAGGTTGCCTGTGCCGACGAGGTTCGTGTTACGGGCTGTGAGGTAGTCGGGAGTCTTGTAGAGTTCGCCTTCCTTAGCCACGAGCTGGTCGCCGTTCATGATGTCTTTCTGAGCGACTGCCCAGTACTGAGCGTAACCGGTTTCGGGATCTACACCGGCCCACTGCGGGATGAAGAGCTGATACATTGACTCGCCTTCCTTGAACCAACGGAATGTCGAAGATTTCCAGTAGCCCTCTTCGTCGAGGATTTCGGGTGCGAGCTTGAGCACCTTGTTCCACTGGAATGTGGCGTTGGCAAAGATATCGAGAGTGATGTCTTTAGTGTTTACGGGCTGGTAGTTGAGGGCGATTTCAACACCGTTGTTGCGCATCGAACCAACGTTCTTGGGCATCGATGAGTAGCCGTTTGACGGAGCGACGGGGATGTTGAAGAGCATGTCGGAAGTCTGGCGGTTGTAGTATTCGACAGAACCTGAGAGCATGCCTTCCCAGAAGCTGAAGTCAAAGCCGGTGTTGAAGGCGTTTGATTTTTCCCAGGTGATGTCGCGGTTACCCTTGTAGTAGAGTGAGCCGTCTGACCATACACCGTCTGAACCTACGAGCTGATACTGGTCGGCATATGCGATGTAGTTTGTGCCGATAAGGTCGTTACCGTTCTGGCCGAAAGAAATCTTGTATTTGAGGATGTCGACGTTCTGAGAGAAATCGAGCATGAAGTTCTCTTTAGAGATATCCCAGCCGGCAGATGCTGACCAGAATGTGCCCCAACGGTGTTCGGGTGCGAAACGGGAAGAGGCGCCGCGGCGGACAGATCCGGTCACGTAGTACTTGCCGTCGAAGTTATAACGGGCGCGAGCGATGAATGCGCGGTGGGCGAGGTTGCTTGATGCACCATAGCCGCGTTTGTCGGTTGATGTGTTGTTGACAAACGGTACGAGCGGCTGGTAGAGGCCTGAACCGAGAGCCTGGGTATACTCTGAGTTGAGTGATTCGCTTTCATAACCGACCATAACTGCTACGTTGTGGAGGTCAGCGAATGTGTGTTCGTAATCAGCGAGACCCTGGAATGTGAGAACGCGTAAGCGCTGCGCAACCTGAAGAGCCTGGCCGCCGATGGCCGCAAACTGACCGTAGAGGCCGTTGGCGAGAGAGTGAACTCGGGTGTTGTCGAGATACATGTTGGCGTTGCCTGTGATGGTGAGGCCTTTGACCGGAGTGAGGATCGCATACCACTTGGCATCGAGGATGTCAGAGAGGTTGTCTTCCTGGTCGTAGAGGAGACCGCCGGTCGGGTTGCCGCTCTGGTTACGGGTGTAACCCATCATGCCGTTGCCGTAGTCCTTACCGTCGCCGTAGTCGTAGACAGGACGTCCGTAAACTTCGTTATATTTGATCTGACCATTGGGTTCGCGTACATACATCGGGTAGACGGGTGCGATGCCGTTGGCAAAGTAGAATGCGTTGCCGGTGGTTGCGCCGTCGTTGGCCTGGTTGTCAGGATAGCCCTGGTTGTAGTATGTATATGACATGTTTGTGCCGATCTTCAACCAGTCTTTAGCCTGGTAGTCGACGCTCGCACGTGTGGCGAAACGCTTGAAGTGTGAACCGTAGATGATACCTTCGTCACCGAGATAGCTGCCCGAGAGGTAGTAGTTGAGGCGGCTTGTACCACCTGAGACTGTAGCGGTGTATTCCTGACGGAGACCGTTGATGAGAGCTTCCTTGCTCCAGTCGTCAGCGATGAAGTAGTAGCGTCCGTCGCTGTAGCCGGGTGTGGCGTTGGGGTTGAACTTGCCGTTGATGTCAACGAAATACTGACCTTCGGGCACTGACCATGTCTGGTAGCCGATAGTCGGGAAGAGGTTGGCGTTGGCATATGCGTGAGCGCCTGCGATGTCTTCACCGTTGCCCTGCACATAGAGGCGGGTGTTGTAGATGGCGCGGTAAGCCTGTTCGAGATACTGACGGCTGTCAGTGATGACGTCGTAGTTGGGCACTGCGCGTGAGTTTGAACCCCACTTGAGGTCGAAAGTCACCTTTGCCTGGCCTTCTGTACCTTTCTTTGTTGTGATAAGGATCACACCGTTTGCACCACGTTCGCCGTAAAGAGCTGTCGAGGCAGCGTCCTTGAGGACTGTCATGGCCTCGATGTCAGTGGTGGCGATTGCAGAGATGTCACCGTTGTAAGGCATACCGTCGACAACATAGAGAGGTGTTGTGGCTGTGTTGATAGAGCCGACACCACGGATGAGGACTGATGCTCCTGTGCCGGGCTGACCTGTAGAGCTGAGGGTCTGTACACCCGCAACCTTACCTGACAGGGCGTTGGTCACGTTTGACACCTGGGTGTTTTCGAGCTGCGCTGCTTTGACAACGCCGGCCGAACCGGTGTATTCTGATTTTTTGATTGTACCATAGGCAACAGCTATCACCTCGTTGAGCTGAGTGGCGGCTGATGTCATCTTGACAATCATCTCGCCTTTGGCGGGAATGGCCATCTCGACAGACTTGAAGCCTACATACGAGAATGTGAGTTTAGATGCTTTAGCCGGAACTACAATACTGAAGATACCTTCAGCGTCAGTTACCGTACCGGCGGTAGCGCCTGCTGAAACCGAGACGCCGGGCAACGGTTCTTCGTTGTCCACGTCGAGGACAATACCGCGGACTGTACGCGTCTGGGCCGACGCACACATGCCTATTGCGAATACTGTCAGAAGTAATAGAAACAGCTTTTTCATACTTAAAAACAATTAGACATAAAATTTATTTAAACAGTTGATAATCTACAATTTTCGGCTGCTATCTCTTATTAAGAGATGTAAACGATTGCGCAAAGATAATAAAAAATGTTTATGCGGTAAACAAAAGATAGTATTTTTTCTTCGGTTTTAACACTTTTCTCTCCAAAGAATAGCACTTATCGCTTTCAATGTATATCCAATCTGCTTAAAAAATGTCATTTTGTCATCATCGACGTTTTAAGTCTATACGCGCGCGAACTATATATATTATATGCCTTCCGATTTTTTAACCCAACCCACGATAAATTAATGTTTTTAAGCGTCGCGATGAGATATAGCGAGAGCGATGATTGTAAATTTTCCACCGACCGCATGCTGCTACTTGAAAAATCAGGATGAAAGCTCAACCGTGGGCTTCTTCCCTTAAAGCCGAGGCTTATTCGCTCGCCGGCGCGCAGGTTGACGCACCTTAGAACGACCGGATTGCGTGATTAACATTTTTTGAGGCGCGGCCACTCGGAATTAATTCGTATTTTTGCACCGATAAAAATAAATGACAAAAAGTATAAAATTTAAGAATAATGGCAAACTGGTTTGAATGTAAGGTACGCTACGATAAAATTCAGGAAAACGGAGCAGTAAAGAAAGTCAATGAACCCTATCTTGTCGACGCTCTGTCATTCACCGAGGCAGAAGCCCGCATCATAGAGGAACAGACACCATATATCTCGGGAGAGTTTTCGGTTTCGGCTGTCAAACGGACGAAGATTTCAGAAATATTCTGGAATGAGGGCGGTGACCGCTGGTATCTTGTGAAAGTGGCATTCATAACAATTGATGAGCGCAGTGGTGTGGAGAAACGTACCACAACCTTGATTCTCGTGCAGGCATCGAATTTCAAAGAAGCTCTCGACAACTTTATTGAAGGCATGAAGGGCACTATGGCCGACTATGAGGTCGTGTCAATCTCCGAGACTCCGCTGATGGATGTCTATAAGGTGAAGGTTGCCGGTGAAAATGCTCAGGCATAAGATCGATAGTGCAAGACTGTCCTGACAATGGATTGCATAAAAGAACGCCTTCAACGACTCCGCAACGACATTCCGCAAGGGGTGGAACTCGTTGCGGTGTCGAAATTTCATCCTGTCGAGGCCTTGCGGGAAGCTTATGAGGCAGGACAGCGCCTGTTCGGTGAAAGCCGGGTGCAGGAACTTGTCGATAAGATACCTTCGATGCCGGCAGACACCCGGTGGCACTTTATCGGCCATCTGCAGACCAATAAGGTGAAGCAGCTGATAGGCCGGGTGGCCTTGATCGAGAGTGTCGACAGCATACGTCTGCTTCAGCTCATAGACGACCTGTCTGACCGGGCCGGAGTGGTGAGCCGAGTGCTGATGCAGGTCCATGTGGCGGCCGAGGATACAAAGTTTGGCTTTTTGCCGGATGAACTGGTCGAATGGTTCAAGGACCGGGGCTTTGAGGCTCTCAAGGCGACGCATATCTGCGGGCTTATGGGCATGGCCACCAATACAGACGACATTTCGCGGGTAAAGGCTGACTTTGAGCGTATAGCCGATACGCGCCGGCGTATACTGGATATCGCTCCTGATCTCAGGGGCTTCGACACCCTGTCGATGGGCATGAGCGACGATTATCGTGAGGCTATTGAAGCCGGTTCGACTCTTGTGAGGGTCGGGACTGCAATCTTCGGAGCCAGGGAGTATTGAAGGCTCCGGTTGATATT
Source organism: uncultured Muribaculaceae bacterium (assembly GCA_964018265.1). GTDB lineage: Bacteria > Bacteroidota > Bacteroidia > Bacteroidales > Muribaculaceae > CAG-873. The sequence continues at coordinate 27,506 of CAXHOY010000011.1, read as the reverse complement.
GTCAGCCGGAAATATCATATTTTTATGATAAAATTTACGTAGTTACGCAAAAAAGAACTACCTTTATGGCGATAAATCGTTACCGACCATTTAATTTCTGTACCTTGACCTAAAGTGACAATTCATAATAAACTTAAATAAACCCAATTATTATCATGAGCAACAAATCAAAACAATGGGGTGCAATTATAGTGATGATTGCCCTGTTTGCGATGATTGCCTTTGTGACAAACTTATGTTCGCCGATGGCAATCATAGTAAAGAATCAGTTCGGTGCTTCGAACCTCGAATCTCAGATCGGTAACTATGGTAACTTTATCGCATATCTTGTGATGGGTATACCCTCAGGTATGCTGATTAAAAAAATCGGATACAAATCAACAGCGCTTCTCGCTCTTGTTGTCGGCATCGTCGGCATCTTCGTGCAGTGGATGAGCGGTTGGGAAAGCATGCAGGGCTGTGCATTCGCAGTTTATCTTGTAGGTGCCTTCATCGCAGGTTTCTGTATGTGTATGCTTAACACAGTTGTCAACCCCATGCTCAATATACTCGGTGGTGGCGGTAACCGCGGCAACCAGTTCATTCAGCTCGGCGGTGTGTTCAACTCTGCAGCTGCCGTGGCAGTCTATATCCTCATGGGCGCACTTATCGGTGATGCAGCTAAAGCACATGTAAACGACGCAACACCGGCGCTTTTCATCGCAGGTGGCGTGTTCATCGTTGCCTTTATTGTCATCCTCTTCACTCACATTGAAGAGCCTGCGCGTCCGAAGACCAAAAAGACTGAGAAGGGTCACGATCCTCACAGTGCGTTCTCTTTCCGTCACTTCAATCTCGGCATTCTCGCAATCTTCCTCTATATGGGCATCGAAGTCGGCACTCCGACCTATATCCTCCAGTATCTGACCGGTGCGCCGGACGCGGCTACTCCCGGTCTCGGCATGGATGCCGGCATCGTCGGTCTTATCGTTGCCGTCTACTGGCTGATGATGCTTGTCGGACGTTTTGTCGGCAGCAGCATCGGTGGCAAGGTTTCTTCCCGCTCAATGATTATTGTTGTGGCTTCAGCCGCAGTTCTGCTTACCGCGTTCGGCATGTTCGCTCCTGAGACATGGAAGGTAAACATTCCCGGTATTGACTGGGGCAACCTTTCTGTGATATGGGCTGAAGTGCCTGTAGGCATTTTTGCATTCATTCTCATCGGTCTCTGCACATCAGTGATGTGGGGCGGTATATTCAACATGGCAGTCGAAGGCCTCGGCAAATACACAGCTATCGCTTCGGGTGCATTCATGACCATGGTGTTCGGATGTGCAGTGATGGTCGCTCTCCAGGGTTGGGTTGCCGACATCACCGGCAGCTATCTGACCAGCTACTGGATTGTGCTCGGCTGTGGCGCCTACATCCTCTACTATGCTCTTTCAGGCTCAAAGAATGTCAACACTGACATCAAGGTTGAAGAAGAGGCAGAGCAGATGCTCGACGCTATGTAATCAGACATTATCATAGACACATAATTAAATGTATTTATCGGGCCGCTCCATGGATAATGGAGCGGTCTGTCATTTTTTTACTATTGACGCCACGTCAGAGGATGTGTTTCGACGCAATTAGGTTTATTAATTGCCGTTTGTGATTTTTGCATCTTGATTAATTTGCTAACACGCGAACTTTGTATTAATTTCGTGACAGAAATTCTTATAAACTAACAAAACATTATCTTATTATGGACGCAAAGGTTCTAAACCATGCAGCAGACAATATCCGCATCCTTGCGGCTTCTATGGTCGAAAAAGCCAATTCGGGTCATCCCGGTGGCGCTATGGGTGGCGCAGATTTTGTCAATGTCTTATACTCGAAATATCTCATCAGCGACCCCGACGATCCGACATGGTTCGGCCGTGACCGTTTCTTCCTTGATCCCGGTCACATGTCCCCGATGCTTTATTCGGTGCTGGCGCTGACAGGCAAGTATACGATGGCCGAGCTCCAGCAGTTCCGTCAGTGGGGCAGCGTTACCCCCGGTCACCCCGAGCATGATCCGGAGCGAGGGGTTGAAAATACATCAGGCCCCCTCGGACAGGGTCACACAATGGCTGTAGGGTGTGCGATAGCCGAACGCTTCCTTCAGGCACGTTTCGGTGACGTGGTGTCACACAAGACCTATGCCTTTATCTCTGACGGTGGCATCCAGGAGGAGATATCTCAAGGAGCAGGCCGATTGGCAGGTTATCTTGGGCTTTCAAACCTCATCATGTTCTATGACTGCAACCGCATCCAGCTCTCTACTGAGGTTGACGCAGTGGACCGCGAGGATTATGCGGCGAAATATCGTGCTTGGCACTGGCATGTCATCGAAATCGACGGCAATGATCCGCTCCAGATTGCAGAAGCGATCGAAAAGGCTCATCACGAGACTAATAAACCGACGCTGATCATCGGCCATACGGTGATGGGTAAAGGGGCTGTGACCGCCAACGGCGAGTCGTTCGAGAACAAGTGTTCGACCCATGGTCAGCCATTGAGCGCGTCAGGTGCGGATTATGCAGCGACAATAAACAACCTTGGCGGTGATGCAGAAAATCCCTGGCAGATATTTGCAGATGTCGAGGCTCTCTATGCCGCCCGTCGCGAAGAGTTGCGCAAGATTGTTGCCGCACGTCGTAGCGCATTCGACAAGTGGGCGTCGGAAAATCCGGAGAAAGCAGTCGAGCTCAAGTCATACCTTTCGGGTGAAGTTCCCTGTATCGACTACGCAGCCATCGCTCACAAGCCGGGTGTGGCCACACGTCAGGCCTCGGCAGACGTGCTCGCTGTACTTGCGGAAAAAGTAGGTAATATGATCGTTTCATCGGCCGACCTCGCCAATAGTGACAAGACTGACGCCTTCCTTAAGAAGGCACGTCCGTTTGTCCCCGGTGATTTCGGTGGCGCATTCCTCCACGCCGGTGTTGCCGAGCTTACGATGGCTGCAGTCATGAACGGCATTGCTCTTCATGGAGGTGTGATCGGAGCCTGCGGCACATTCTTCGTGTTCTCGGACTATATGAAGCCTGCCGTGCGCATGGCCGCTTTGATGGAACTTCCGGTCAAGTATATCTGGACTCACGATGCATTCCGTGTCGGCGAAGACGGTCCGACTCACGAACCGATCGAACAGGAAGCACAGTTGCGACTGCTTGAGGAAATCAAGAATTTCAGCGGCCGTCCTTCACTGTTGGTTATGCGTCCTGCTGACGCTGCTGAGACAAGTGTGTGCTGGAAGATGGCGATGGACAACAGACACACTCCGAGTGCACTTGTTCTCTCTCGCCAGAATATTCCCGACCTGCCTTCGGCTTCAGGCAACCGTTTCAATGACGCTCTGCAGGCCGAGAAGGGAGGCTACACGGTCATAAGCCACGAGAACCCGGATGTGGTGCTTGTCGCAAATGGATCGGAAGTGTCTTTGCTTTGCGATGTCTCGGTGGCACTTGCAGCTGAGGGTGTTAAAGCCAATGTTGTTTCGATGCCGTCAGTAGGCCTGTTCAACTGTCAGGATGAAAGCTACCGCAACAGTGTTCTGCCGGCAGGTGTGACACAGTTCGGACTCACAGCCGGTCTGCCGACCACTCTCAAAATGGTCAAGGGTTTTGATGGCCGGATATTTGGACTTGAACGCTTTGGCGCATCAGCTCCCTATAAGGTTCTTGACGAGAAATTTGGTTTCACTGTCGACAACATTCTCGCTTGCGTACGTCAAATCTTGGGTTGAATCTTATGGTGAATGGGATAATTGATCGGTAAAGTGACTTTTTTTACGTTTTTTTAGTATTATGTAAAAAAAATGTAGTAACTTAGCGGTTGAATTTCATTCAAAGCGAATTATAATTAACATTCAATCTCATATAAAACACAAAGTTCTATGAAAAAAGCATTTCTTTTAGCAATTGCTTGTGTCCTCGGAATGGGACAGAATCTTGTGGCTCAGGAGTCAGAAGTGACTTTCGTCCCCGACGAAACTCAAGGTTATCTTCTGAATAACTTCAAGAGCAACTGGTTCATCACAGTAGAAGGCGGTGCCAACGTTCACTTTTCAAAGCACGATGGCGAAGATAAGTTCCTGAACCGTATCGCTCCCGCCGGATCAATCTATGTTGGTAAATGGTTCTCACCCATACTCGGTGTACGTGTCGGTGTTAACGTTCTTCCTCTCCGTGCTATCTCGGGTGATGAAGAAGTGATCGGCGCACGTCCCTATCAGCCTGTTGGAAACTATTTCCACCAGAAGACTGTTGAAGTAGGCCCCGTATTCGACGTAATGTTGAACCTCACCAACTGGTGGTGCGGCTACAAGGCAGACCGTGTTTACAATGCAACACTTTATGCAGGCGCAGGCTGCTACTGGACATATGCTCGTGAAGGCGAACAGCAGGACTGGAAGAGCCAGAGCAACAAGTTCTTCAACCTCCGTGCCGGTCTTCTCAACTCTTTCCGTGTAAGCAATCGTGTGCAGTTGAGCCTTGACCTCCGTGCTACAGGTCTTGAAGGTCTCCACGAAACTTATGGTGACAACACAAAGACTCTCGATCTCCAGGCTTATGTAGGTGTTACCTATAACTTCGGCAAGACAACATGGAATGCACCTGTTGTTCCCGTATGCCCCGAACCTGAAAACTGCGACGCACTCCGTGCACGTCTCGCTGCAGCTGACGCTCGCATCGCAGACCTCGAAAAGCAGCTTAAGGATTGCCTCAACCGTCCTGTTGAAAAGGCTGTTGAAAAAGGCCCGGTTGCAACAATCTACTATCCCATCGGTGTTTCTCGTCTTACCCGCGAAGACCGCAACATCCTCGGTGCGATCGCTAACGTAATGAAGGCGAACCCCAACCAGCACTACACTCTTACAGGTTGGGCTGACAACTACACCGGTACAGAGCAGATCAACATCCGTCTCCGTAAGAACCGTGTAGCAGGAGTAGAAAAAGAACTCAAGAAAAACGGCGTTCCCGCAACTCAGATTACAGCTACTACCAACAACGGTAGCCTCTGTGACCTCGGCGAAAAGTTCGTAGCTCTTGACCGTGCTGTCACCATCGAAGAAACAAAATAAGTCATATCCAATTTTGACAATAATAGCGGGCGTCCTGTAGTAGGGACGCCCGCTTTTGTTGTCATATTCCGGTCAGTCGGAACGAAATCCGGGCCAGTTATTTCGGGTCAGTTGACAGGTGCGGTTGGTGACATCCTATCCCTACAACATTACTGCCGCTCTGGTTCAAGCTCTCCGTGCTTGTCAGAGCCAGATTCGGTGAGGAAACCTCACGCAGGCTAAGTATCCGACTTATCTCTGCATGAGGCTAATCAGGTGCATCGTCTCCGACGATGTGGATCTGTATGATGGTAAGGTGAGACAAACCGTACAAAAGGATATAGAGTCTGAGGTGTTATATTAGTCTTGCAGCGAGGCGGTGTATCAACCTCCGGGCGAAGATCATGCGCGGTATTGGATTCTCCGTGTCATCGCATCGCCGCAAGCTACATATCATCCCCGAGTCATTACATCGTCGGAGACGATGCCTCGCGTCAACCTCATGTAGAGATTAGTCGGAGACCAAGCCTACGTGAGGCCTTGCGAGATTCCCCCACACTACAGGAGACAAGAAAGCCGGGCTGCTTGAGCGACCCGGCTTCTGTTAGGTTTAAGTCTCTGTTGATGATTAGCAGTATTTTGCGAAATCAGCGTTCTGCATGTTTCCGCTTTCGTTGAAAGCGCAGTGGAATTCGAATGCTGCCTGCAGTGTGACCGGAGTCTGTCCGCCTTTGCCGAGTTTGAGGTAGTCGAGCAGCAATGGACGATAGATCGGGTGAGCGCAGTTATTGATGATTTCGTGAGCGCGTTCAACAGGGTCTTTATGACGCAGGTCGGCTATGCCTTGGTCTGTCACGAGAATGTCTACTGAGTGTTCGCTGTGGTCGGGGTGTGCCACCATCGGGACGATGTTGCTTATCAGTCCACCCTTCGATACTGAGGGGCAACTGAAAATCGAGATGTATGCGTTGCGGGTGAAGTCGCCTGAACCACCGATGCCGTTCATCATCTTTGTGCCGAGAACGTGGGTTGAGTTTACGGAGCCGAAGATGTCAGCTTCAAGAGCTGTGTTCATGGCGATGACACCGAGTCGGCGTATAACTTCGGGGTTGTTTGAGATTTCGGCCGGACGCATAAGAATCTTGTCGTGGAAATATTTGATGTCGGCAAAGAGGCTTTCTTCTGTCTGGTCGGAGAATGTCATCGAACATGTGCTGGCAAATGTGCATTTGCCTTTTTTCATAAGTTCGAGGACAGCATCCTGAATAACTTCGGTATACATCATGAACGTGGGGAGGTCCTTGCTCTCGCCAAGGTCGTAGAGAACAGCGTTGGCCACGTTGCCCACACCTGACTGCAGAGGAAGGAATTCTTTAGGAAGACGTCCTTTGAGATATTCGCTCACGAGGAAACGTACGACGTTTGATCCTATCTGTTTTGACACTTCGTCAGGCGCTGTAAACGGCTTCACTCCGTCATAGGATTTGGTCTTCACGATGCCTACCACTTTGTTTGGGTCGATCTTGAGCGTGGGTGTGCCGATGCGGTCGTTGGCATGGAAGATAGGTATCTCGCGTCTGTATGGAGGATCCTGAAGGAGGATGACATCGTGCATACCATAGAGCGATTCGGGAAGAGCTTCGTTAAGCTCAATGAAGATTTTGTCGGCCAGTGCGGCATATGTCGGAATGTTACCGAGGCCGCAGCCAAGCAGAATTTCGCCGTCAGGGCTGATCGAAGTGGCTTCAATTATGGCAAAATCAATCTTGCCATAGAAACCATAACGCATTTCCTGAGCCATTTCGGAGAGGTGACGGTCGAAGTAGTGGCAGTCGTGGCTGTTGATGCGTTTACGGAGATCGGGCACATTCTGGTATGGAGCGCGCATGTTGATGGCGTTTGCGCGGGAAAGATTGCCGTCGGCGCGGTCAGATGTAGACGCACCGGTGAAAAGGTTGATTTTGTATTCACGGCCTTCTTCGTGTTCCTGAGCGGCACGTTTTGCGATGGCTTCAGGAATGAATTTGGGTGTGCCGGGGGCAGTGAAGCCTGACAGACCGATTGTCGAGCCGTTGGGGATCATCGCAGCGGCTTCGTCAGCAGTGATGTAATTGTAAACCATTATTTAAGGATTGATTAAAGATTTTTTTTGTGTTCTGTATCTAAGGTATGATTTGGATTGTCAGAATTTCCGTCTTAGGATCTCGCTCCAGATGACAGCTTTTCTGAGTTCGTCGTTGTCTGTTTTGTGGATGTCGGCTTCCATAGGTTCGTTTTCTTGTTCTTGCCGGTCGATTTCAGTTGTGATATTTGTAGCAGGAACGTATGCCGAGGCTTTTTGACGGGAGTCTGCGGTTGTGCTTGCTGTAGCGGTTGTGAATGCAGGCTCTGTCTTTTTTGCTTCTACGGACATATGTGAGGCTGGAGCTGACTGGCGGCGGGGTCCCGACTGCGCAGGAGTAGCCTTGTGTTGGCTCAGCCGTTGTCCGCGCTGCATGTTTTTTGTCAGACCGTTAGCTCGGCTTTTCTTTTTGAGATAGTCGTAGACAGCCTGACCGAAAAACATAAGTCCGATCAACAACAGGAATAATAACCTTGCATGCTCTTTGTCCACTTTTTTTTGTAATTTTGCGTAAAATTACTCAAACTTGTGCAATGGCACAAATATTTTTCATGTTACTCGACTATATATGAGCAGTACACAATCATATGATAATCTCTCCGACAAATTCCTTTTTATCGAAACATATGGCTGTCAGATGAATGTCGCCGACTCGGAAGTGGTGGCCTCCATCATGCAGATGGCTGGTTACAATTATACCGATGATATTTCATGCGCGGATGCTATATTGTTGAACACGTGTTCAATACGAGATAACGCGGAGCAAAAAATCGTCAGCAGGCTGCAATATCTCGCGTCTTTGCGGCGCAAGAGGCAGGACCGGCTGATAGTAGGCGTTATCGGGTGTATGGCCGAGCGAGTCCGCGACCGCTTGCTCGATGAGTATGGTGTTGACGTTGTCGCCGGTCCTGATTCTTATCTCGATCTTCCGGCGTTGTTCGCCGCTGCAGAGTCAGGCAAAAAGGCTATCAACGTCGATTTGAGTACGACCGAAACATATCGCGAGGTCGTGCCTGCCAGAATTGGCGGCAATCGTGTCAGTGGCTTTATAAGCATCATGAGAGGCTGCAATAACTTCTGTTCATATTGCATCGTGCCTTATACACGAGGCCGTGAGCGCAGCCGTCCGGCGGAAAGCATACTCCGCGAGTTGGAAGATCTCCGCACGAAGGGCTTCAAGGAGGTGACGCTGCTCGGACAGAATGTGAACAGTTATCGCTATACCGATGACCAAGGTCACGAGATAGGATTCGGGGAGCTTCTTGCCATGGTAGCTGAAGCCGCTCCCGAAATGAGGGTGCGTTTCACGACCTCGCATCCCAAGGATATGAGCGATGGTACAATTGCTGTTATCGCGGCCCATGACAACATCTGCAACCACATCCATCTTCCGGTTCAATCAGGAAGCAACAAGGTGTTGAAAGCGATGAACCGCAAGTATACCCGTGAGTGGTATCTCGGACGCATAGCGGCTATCCGTAAAGCGATACCCGATTGTGGCATTTCGAGCGACCTTTTCACCGGATTCCATGACGAAAGCGAAGCTGATTTTCAGGAAACATTGAGCCTGATGCGTGAGGTCGGTTTCGACTCTTCGTTTATGTTCAAGTATTCAGAGCGACCTGGAACACTTGCCTCACGTACAATGCCGGACAATGTGGCTGAAGAAGTCAAAATCGACAGACTCAACCGTATGATAGCATTGCAGAATGAACTTTCGCTGGAGTCAAACCGCAAGGACATAGGCAAGGAATTTGACGTTCTTGTCGAAGGTGCGGCAAAGCGCTCGGCAGAGCAAAGGGTAGGCCGCAACCAGCAGAATAAGACCTGCGTCTTCCCGCGTGGAGATTTCAAGGTCGGTGACACTGTGCGTGTGCGTGTGACCGACGCAACATCGGCTACACTGATCTGCGAACTGGTCTAAACGATGTCCGGAGTGAGTATAGCCAACGACAGATTGTCTCTGACCGTGTCTCGCTCCTGAAGCCTCTCTCTTATGCCTCTGTTCCGTTTTCTTCTCTTGCTTGTTCTGTCGGCATTTGTTTTTGAGGCCGGGGCAAAGGACGTCAGTTTGCATGGTGTGGTGCTGAGTCTTGACCCGGACTCTCTGCTGCGGCCTTTATCAGATGCCAATGCTATCGTGTTCCGTCGGGCCGACTCTTTGTTTGTCAAAGCTGTGCTTACAGATGAGTCGGGACGCTATGATCTGGCTTTCACTCCGAAGAAGGGTGATGGCTATGTGCTTCGCGTTTCCATGACAGGTTACTATCCGGAGAGTGTCGATCTCGACAGTGTTTCAAGTCACATCAGCAACGACACTATAGTGCTGCGCCGCGCAACCATGCTTGATGACTTGGAGGTTTTGGCCGATGTGCCGGATATAGTCCGGCGTGGAGATACGACGGTCATTAATGCCGCATCGTTTAAGGTGCCTGACGGGTCGATGCTCGAGGAACTCGTGAAACGCATACCCGGTCTGGAGTATGATCAGCGCAATCACACGATGACTTACAACGGACGGGCTGTAAGCGAGATCAACGTCAACGGCGAAGTGTTTTTTGCCGGAAACAATAAGTTGGCACTTACCAATCTGCCTGTTGAGGTCATTGAGAAGATAAAGATTTACAACAAACAGTCAGAAGAGTCGAAATATACAGGTATTAAGGGTGAAACGGACAATTATGTGCTTGATTTGAACACAAAAAAAGGCTTTGACGGTGTCATTACGGCTGAAGCTTCTTTATCCGCCGGCACAGAGCGGCGCAAGGGCGGAGATCTGATGGCTAACACGTTCAAGACGGATGGTGATGCCATTTCGTTGAACTTCACGAGCGGCAATCTCAACCATAACAGTCTCGACCGTCGCAATCGTTCTGATGATTTAGGCTTTAATTTTAATAAAAAAATTGGTAGTGGTCTGCGCATCAATGCTTCATTTTACGGAAATATCAATAAGGGAGGTGATGTTGGCGCTGACTATTCCGAACAATATCTTCCCACCGGAAACAGATATCAGAATTCTCTAAGCGGAAGTTATTTTGACAGCCGTAGTCTATCCGGGCATTTCAATATGCGGTGGGAGCTTGACGACAAGACATATCTAAGTGTCGGGGCGTCATATAATAGCAGCAAGTCACACAACGAAGGCAGCTCGCGCACGGAGGTGTTTTCCGAAAAGCAAGGACTTGACTTGCTTAATCCTTTTGAAAATCCTGATGCGGTCAATCGGGCAGATCGGGTCAATGGTTCGGAGAATAATTCACAATCGCGGTCCCGCAACAGCAGCTATAATGTCGCTCTGCGTGGTGTCAGGCGTCTGGGACACAAAGGCGCAAGCATAACTCTCATGCTTGGCACCGGCGGCGGCAACAGTGAGTCGAACAGTCACACAGTGTCCCGCACCGACTTTTACCGTCTGACTTCGTCATCGGGCAGCGACTCGGTGCTTGCCCGCAATCAATACCGTCAGTCACCGGGCGAGAACAGATCTTTGCAGGCCGGAGCCAGATTTACATATCCCGTGACCGAAGACGTGCGGGTCAGTGCTGCCTATACCCTCCGGTCGAGCAGAGGCTCGTCGACGCGTTCGACCTATGGTCTTCCCTCTGCCATTGCAAGCGATCGGCCCGAACTCACGCTTCCTGACAATTATCTTGATTTTATGGTCGATTCGCTAAGCGATGATAAGCGAAGCCGATTGACAGACCACGATTTCTCGCTATATGCCGAGTATAGTCGCGATCCACTCCTACTGTCATTGTCGTTTACAGCGCAACACCGACGCAGTTCGCTTGACCAACAGACTGGATACAATGCGGTCGACACTTTGATCAGCAGGCTGCTGCTCCATCCGGTCTTTCATGCCGAATGGAATAAATCAGACATCCGCATCGACTTCAATTACGAAGGCAACACGGGTGCTCCATCGATTTCAGATCTTATTTCTGTCACTGACAACAGTAATCCGCTCTATGTATCCAGGGCCAATCCAAACTTGAGGACTTCCTATCGCCATGATTTCAGGTTAGGATTCAACCATATCAAGTCAGGAGTGTCGGCTTATTGCAGTTTTTCAAATGAATGGAACACTATAGTCCGTGCAGTGAGTTATGATGCTGAAACCGGAGGCAGAATCACCGAGCCGCGTAATGTCAACGGAAACTATTCGTCGAGTTTCATGGCGAGATATTACCGGCGCATGGGCAATTTCTCTGTATCTGCGGTGGGTTCGGCTTCGATGTCCAACTCGGTGTCTCTTGTCAATGAAGGCATAAGTCCCGAGCCCCAGAAAAGCGTGACATCGATGACATCGCTGAATGTCGGCGCGGATATCAATTATATGCCGGCGTGGGGCGGCTTTTTCGTGCGCGGACGTTTTTCGAGCAATTACAGCGACAATTCGCTGAATGATACCAAAAACCGCACCGATCAAATTTGCTTCGGCCTTTCTGCTTTTGCCAATCTTCCGTTCGGGCTGAAGATCGATACGTCTTTGGACTGCAGTTTCAGGGGTGGAACATATGTCTATTCCGGACAGAAACGCAATGTGATGTGGCATGCCGGTCTGATGCGGACTTTTTTCAAGAAAAATCAGCTTGAGGTCGCTTTGCGCTGGCACGACATATTGAACCAGAAAATCAGTACATCCGTCAACAGTTCATCGACGTCATTTTCTGAAAGCTATTCAGATCAGATTGGCGGCTATGTTTTGCTGAGCGTTAAATACAGGTTCTCTACAAATCCTTTGTCTGACTGATTATGAAAGCTGCTATGCTCACCTTGTGAAGAATTTCAGGGTGACAAAGTATGTGCGCGGTTGGGTTGGTCCATAGAAGTATCCTGAGTCGCGGAACGCTCCTTTGTCAAGGTCTTTTTGAAAAGCTCCGGTGATGTTTTTGACACCGGCGCCAATCTGCATGCGCAATTTTCCGGACAAGGGTATTGTGTAGGCCACACGTGCGCCGAGTTCGAAGAACGACGGGCTGTGGTAGAGCTCATCGCTCGATATGTAGCTGTGTTCATAGCCCTCAGGTATTTCTGCCGGGTCAGGCGCGAAATGAGGCACGTACATGCGTCCGGTGTATATGCCCGACAGAGAGCATTCGAGACGTGAGACTGGCATGGCTGTCAGAGTGAAGTAACCGTAATAGTCCGGTGCGCGTGGCATCTGTCGTGTAGGATGCGCCTCCGGGTCGTCGCTCCATGCCTCAGCGGTGGAGTAGAGACTCCGCTGTGCGGTAAATCCGAGTTGAAGCGAGTAGTCGCTGTAGCCGAACTTAAGGTCGGCGTTAGCTCCGTAGACCTTTGCACCGCTGCCGTTGCGTCTTTCCTGTATTGAGATGCCGTCAGCGTTGTGGCCCATATCTTCAAGCACGAACACGTCTTTAAGATGGGTGTAGAACCCTTCGACGAGAAAGTCGGCGTCTATGTCACCGAAATGAGTGTCCCAGTCGACAGAGCCGCTGAAACTGTTGGAGCGTTCGGGCTTCAGTCCGTCGGCCAAACGTATTATGACTCCTTCTCCGCCGACTGCTGTGACATGCAGGTCTTCATCATAAGCTTGCGGGGCACGGAAGCCGGTCGACCATGTCGCTCTTATCTGCCATGCCGAAGTCGGGCGATACAGCAGGTTTATGCGAGGACTGAAAATAGGATTGTCTATAAGATTGTGGTAGTCGAGGCGGGCGCCGGCGAGCAGGGTGAAATGTTTCATTTTCCATTCGCTCTGAGCGAAAGCTCCCAATATGTTGACATCCTGACGCATGTCGCGGCCATATCCGATCATGATGTCATGTAGCCGGTTTGTCTGATATTCAGCCCCGGCGGTCACTGTGGCCGGTGAAATCAGCACTTTGTTGAAGTCTGCGGCAAAAGTAGCTCCGCCTATAAAGGTTACGTCGCTTGTCTTGCCATAGGCATCGGGATTCTGCTGTGCGCCGTAATAACTGTTCCTGTCGATATGCTGGGCTGATGCATAGGCGTTGAGTCTGCGGGTGAAGTCACGCCAGTTCTGGGTGTAGTTGACGCTGCCGCTGTTTATGTAGTGCTGCGTTTGTTCGGTGATGTCGGTCAGAAACGGTTCGAGATCAAATTTGTTGCCGCCGCGCCTGAACTCGTAAGTGTTATGATATTCGATGTTTAATTTTTTGAAATCATCAAAGCGGTAGAAACCATTGAAACCTAATGTGTTCTGGCTCAACTTTCCGATTTCCGAGAAGCCGTCTCCGTCGTGGTCGTATGGGCTGCGGCGTCTGTAGCTTTCGTAAAATGCGACACCATAGTGACCTTCGTCATCGACGTGTGTGGCGTTTGCCGCTACGTTTTCTTCCCATGATTTACCATTGTGATTCTCGATGTCTGTGCTGACTTCAAAATGGTCGTTAAGAGGTTCTTTGGTTATGACATTTACGGTGCCACCGACGGCGTTTGCTCCGAAGAGAGCCGAGCCGCCACCACGGACAACTTCTATGCGCTCGACCATATTGACCGGCATCTGCTCGAGGGCGTATACTCCAGACAGAGAGCTTACGACGGGGCGGCTGTTGATGAGTACCTGAGAGTATGCTCCGTCAAGGCCGTTGATGCGCAGTTGCGGAAAACCACAGTTCTGACAGTTGTTTTCGACCCTGAGTCCCGGTTGATAGTTCAACGACTGCGCGAGATCTGAAGAGTTTACGGTTTCGAAAAGTTTGTTGCTGAGTACGCCAACGACTACCGGTGCTTCGCAGCGGCGTACAACATTGCGGTTTGCCGAAACGACGAGCTCGTCCATGGCAACTGTGTTCGGCCGCAGATCTATGTGAAGTTCGATAGTGTTGCTTTTGCCGTTTTCAAATTTTGATTCGCTGTTGGAGTATCCTATTGACGAGACTCTGACTGTATGTATGCCCGGAGTCGGGAAGTCTATTTCAAATATGCCGTTGTCATTGGTGATGGCTGTGCTTTCAGATCCTATTATTGCGACAGAGGCAAACGGAACCGGTTCGCCGGTGCGATAGTCGGTGACAGTGCCGCGAATATGCGATGCTGACAGATAGGGGGCAGCGGCTGCTATGATGGCAGCTGCAGTCAAACGTGGATGCATTAATGAGAATGGTGTTTTTTAGTTGACAATGTAGTTTCGGTCTCCGCCGGGCGGATAGAGAGGAGATCTATATGGTCAACATACATGGCGGGGCACGGCCGTCTGAAACACTGTCAAAACCAGTTCCCGATTTTTGCGTTACTGCCGAAGACAGCAGTGTTACGAACGAGGGTATGAATTGCACACGGCTATCAACCATTATTTCATCGGTCAGAGAGCTTGCTGCAGTGCAGTCGATGGAATTGATCTGGTCGGCTGTGTGATTGTGTGAGGCGTCGCTGTAGGGGTGGGAGTGGGAGACGAGAACCTGATTTATAAGATGTGTGTGATAGCACATGCCGCGCCCCACAAAAAAGCTCAGAAACAGAGCAAGGAGCGTGGCGGCTGTCAATCGTGAATATGTTGTCGTCAGGCGCTTCATCAATCTCGAAATTTGATTCCGAACTGCAAAATTAATAAAAATAAGTAAAACAATGCCACCCTAAGTCTTGACAACGGCATTTAAATGTATTAATTTTGCACAAAATTATGGCACAACGACGTTCAAACCGCATATCGACATTCGGCTCTCAGCTGACATCAATCGTCAGTGTATCGCTTGTTCTCCTGATATTGGGAGTGTTGGCGCTTACCGGTATAGCCGGGCGCACAGGATCAGACATGCTGAAGAGCAATATAGGTTTTATAGTGAAGCTCGACAGGTCGGCGTCTGAATCTGAAACTAACCGTCTGAAGAAACTTTTCAACGAGGCTTCTTATGTCGGATCTTATGTTTTTTCATCGGCCGAAGAGATTTTGGCGTCGGAATCACAATATCTTGGTGAAGACATAATGTCGCTCGTCGATGTAAATCCCTATGGCGCGGAATTTGATGTCAAAGTTAAGCCCGAATATGCCCGGGCTGACAGCATCATGGCCATCAGCGACATGCTGTCGGCAGATGAGGCAGTCTCCGAGGTGCTGACTGAAAGCAGTCTGATTGCATCGGTCAATTCGACACTCGAACGTCTCACGTGGATTCTTGCCGCTATTGCGGCTGTGTTGCTGGTGATTTCGATAGTGCTTATTTATAACACCGTGCATTTGGCGGTCTATTCACGCCGGTTTGTCATCCACACCATGAAGCTTGTCGGAGCGACCGGTGGTTTCATACGTCGGCCATTTATCATCGCAGGAGCGTTTAACGGATTGATTTCGGCTGCCATTGCATCGACTTTGCTGTTGTGTGGAGCTTTCTATGCGGTGAGCGTGGATGATATGCTTGCTGCGATGTTCACTCCTGGACTTTGTCTGATAGTGGTCGGACTGCTTTTTGTTGCCGGTGTATTGATATGTACTGTGGCTTCGGTTTTCGCGACCAACCGCTATCTGCGTGCCACATATGATGATATGTTTATGAAGTAAATACAATGGATAAGGAAAAAGAAAGTAAACTGATAAAAGAAAGCGGAGAGGCTATGCCTTTCGGAAGAAATAATTATATAGGCATGGCTGTCGCAGGTTTGCTTATCGTCGTGGGCTTTTTGCTCATGCTTGGCGACAGTTCGACTGTCGAGGCGTTTAATCCTGACATTTTCAGCACACGCCGTATTGTTGTCGGACCGTTTCTGGCTTTTGTCGGCTTCGTGTTGATGGCTGTGGCCATAGTGCTGAAGCCAAAAAAATAATAAAAAACAACTCACAATATACTATAGACAATGGATTGGATAGAAGCCCTCATTATGGGCATCGTACAGGGTCTCGCTGAATATTTGCCTATCAGTTCGTCAGGCCATCTTGAAATTTGCCGTGACTTGCTCGGCCTTGAACTTAACGGAGCAGAGAGCCTTGAATTTGACGTGATGCTCCACGTTGCGACAGTGCTCAGTACGATAGTGGTGTTGTGGAAAGAATTCCTGCCTTTGTGCACGTCATTTTTCACGTTCAAGCGCGACCGAAATTTCTTTTATGTCATCAAGATTTTGGTGTCATGTATTCCTGTCGCCATCGTCGGCATTTTTTTCAAGGATGTCATAGAGTCATTTTTCGGCGGCGGTCTTGGCATTGTCGGCATCTGTCTGTGTGTGACTGCCGCATTGCTGACATTCTCTTATTTCTACAGAACCAGACCTCTCGACAAGCATACAAATGTCAACTCATATAAAGGCCGAGAGATTACTATGAGCGATGCCTTTATCATTGGTTGTGCGCAGGCTGTGGCCGTTTTGCCCGGTCTCTCACGGTCAGGCACCACTATCGCGACAGGCATAATTATCGGTGACCGTCGTGAGCAGGTGGCTCAGTTCTCGTTTCTTATGGTGATAATTCCAATTCTTGGCGAGGCTCTGCTCGATATCAAGGATATGATCGGAGGAGAGGCTGCTGCAAGCGAGGCCATAGGATGGCTACCGATGCTTGTAGGCTTTTTGGCTTCGTTTGTTGTAGGTTGCATCGCATGCAAATGGATGCTTGAGCTGGTCAAACGTGGCAAATTGGTGTGGTTTGCGCTCTATTGTCTCGTTGTGGGCGTGATTTGCATTGTAACAGGCTTTTAATCAGCTTCTCATTGCTCTATGAATTTTATAGAAGGCGAGATATTGTGTCTTGACAAACCTCTTGGTTGGACTTCGTTTGATGCGGTGAAGAGAGTCCGTGGAGCACTTTTGCGTCGCATGGGTCTCAGAAAGCTTAAAGTTGGGCATGCAGGCACTCTTGATCCTCTCGCAAGCGGGGTGATGATAGTCTGCACAGGTCGAGCGACCAAGCGTATAGACGAACTTCAGGCCGGAGTCAAGGAATATGTTGCGACGGTGGCTCTCGGTGCTACAACACCATCGTTTGACCTCGAGACTGAGATAGATGCGACTTATCCGACAGAGCATATTACAAGGTCGCTTGTCGAGCGGGTGCTCGACAAGTTTGTCGGAACGATAGAGCAAGTGCCTCCTGCTTATTCGGCATGTAAGGTCGATGGCAGGCGGGCATATAAGATCGCCCGTTCGGGAAAGGACGTTGAGCTCAAGGCCAAGACTCTTGTCATTGACGAGATCGAACTGCTCGAATTTGCGCCAACAGAGATCAGGATACGTGTTGTGTGTAGCAAAGGCACCTATATACGTGCTCTTGCGCGAGACATCGGATTGGCTCTCAATTCGGGCGGTCATCTGACAGCGTTGCGTCGCACCAGGGTCGGTGACGTCAGTGTCAGCGATTGCCTGAATGTGGAACAGATGTTGGAGCTCATTGCCAAAACCGACATCGAGATGCCACAGGAAAATTGAGATTTGATTGATTATACTTTAATATAACATTCTGCTATAAAAATATACTGACATAAAACTATGAAATTATCCCAGTTTAAATTTCGTTTGCCCGAAGAACTTATCGCACAGCATCCTATTGCCAACCGTGACGAAGCCCGTCTGATGGTCATCGACCGAAAGACCGGAGAAATCGAACATAAGGTTTTTAAGGACGTGCTGGCTTATTTCGGAGAGGACGATATCATGGTTTTCAATGACACGAAGGTCTTTCCGGCATTGCTTTACGGAAACAAGGAAAAGACCGGTGCACGGATCGAGGTATTCCTGCTGAGAGAGCTCAACGCTGACAACAAACTATGGGACGTACTTGTCGAGCCTGCCCGAAAGATACGTATCGGCAACAAACTTTATTTCGGCGATGATGAGTCGATGGTCGCAGAGGTTATCGACAACACTACATCGCGAGGACGTACGCTCCGTTTCCTCTATGACGGCCCTCACGATGTGTTCAAGAAGGATCTTTATGCACTTGGCCACACTCCGCTTCCCGAGTATATCCGCCGTGAGTCAGAACCGGAGGATGCCGAGGCTTATCAGTGTATTTTTGCGGAGAAGGAAGGTGCGGTTGTAGCTCCTGCCGCAGGTATGCATTTTTCCAGAGAACTGCTCAAACGTCTTGAAATCAAGGGCGTCAAGCAGGCATTTATTACGGTTCACAGTGGCTTGGGCAATTTCAGGGAAATTGATGTGGAGGACCTTACGAAACATCGCATGGATTCAGAGCAGATGGTTGCATCGCCCGAACTTGTCGAGACGGTCAATCACGCCAAGGACGAAGGCCGTCAGGTATGTGCCGTAGGCACGTCGGTGCTCCGAGGCATCGCTACTGCCGTAAGCATGGGCGGACATATGAAAACATATGACGGCTGGACCAACAAGTTCATATTCCCCCCGTATGACTTCACAGTGGCGACATCGTTGATCAGCAACTTCCATATGCCGTATTCAACTATGCTCATGATGGTGTCGGCCTTCGGAGGTTATGACCTTGTGAAGCATGCCTATGAAGTTGCGATCAAGGAAGGCTATAAGTTTGGCGCTTATGGCGACGCAATGTTGATTGTCTGATCACTGTCTGTCGGCCAGATTATGGATGACGCGAGCGATAAGGTCCGGCTCGAAGCCTCTTGAGGCCGCGAAACGGAACAGTCGTGTCCGGCCTTCATAGGTGTCAGCATCGTTTATTGTAGCGGCTTTTGCACGTATCAGAGCCGTGAGAGCCGATTGATACTCGTCCGCGTCAATTTCATCGAAGGCTTCGTTTATTAGACTGCGGTCAACACGCTTTTGCAGCAACGCAAGATATATTTTCCGCTTCCCCCACCGGGCGAAGCGGAATTTGTCTTTAACAAAGGCACGGCAGAAACGGCTGTCGTCGATATATCGTCGGCTGATAAGCGATGCGATGATTTTTGTGGCGTCTGTCGATGAGATGCCCCACGACGCAAGTTTTTTTGCCGCTTCACCGGAGGCCTGTTCGCTTCTGGCGCAGAGGTCTTCGAGTCTTGCGAGGGCTTTCTCCGGTGAGATAGGGCGACGTGTGCGGTTGATGGTCATGGCTTACTGGCAATGGCATATCTAAGTTTGCCGGTGAAGTCTCGGAATATGTCTGTGTTTTCAAATCCGAGACTGTCAAGCATGCCGCGCATACTGTCGGCAAACAGAGGATTGATTTCAAAATACAGCCGCCCCCCGGACACAAGAGCCTCCGTGGCATATCCGGCTATGGCGCGATAGAATATCAATGGGTTGTCATCCGGTACAAACAATGCTTGCTCCGGTTCGCGCGTGCTGACTCTCGGATCCATTGCGGCGCGTTCTGACAGAGCGATATAGGGCGGATTACTCACGATGATGTCGTAGGAGGCTTCTGAAGGCTTCTGAAGGTTGAGCATGTCGCCGTGGCTGAAGTTGACCGCGACCGCAGCTTTTTCAGCGTTTTGCCGGGCTATAGCAAGCGCTTCGTCGCTGATGTCGAAGGCATCGACAACTGCAAAGGGGAGAGCACGCGCCAATGAGATGGCGATGCATCCGCTTCCGGTGCCGCAGTCGAGTATCTGCAGGTCTTTGCGGCGGCCTGTGTCGTCGCATATGCGGTCGATGAGCCATTCGGTTTCCGGACGGGGTATGAGCACTGCCGGGCTGACCTTGAAGTCGAAACCGCAGAAGCGGGCTGTGCCGACGGCATATTGCACCGGCACACCGTCTTCGATCTGACTCACGATGTCGCGTATGTGGTCTATAGTGAAATCCTCAACTGTGCGGTGGCCATAAAGAGCCATCGCCGTGCGGTTCAGGCCTCTGACGTCTTCGAAAATCACATCGGCCGCGGCACGGCCTTCGCCGGCACCGAGAACGGGTGTGAGTCTGGCTACACATTCGCGATAGAGTTGTTCGATGGTCATCAGCGTTCGTCGTCTTCCTGATAATCCTCGGGATAGAAATCCTCAGCGTCTGAATCTTCTTCCCATTCGTAGGCGTCTTCGCCCCATTCGTCGGGAGAGATTGACTGCAGATCCTCTCCTTCCACGTCTTCTTCCATGGGTTCGTATTCGAAGATAAACTCATCTTCTTCTCTGACACGGTGGCGGATGTCGAGCGGACGGCGTACGATTTCGTCATTAGTGAGGTTGCTTTCGTCATTGATGGCTCTCCAGAGCACGTCCTTGAGTTCGGTGATGCCTTGTCCGGTGACCGAGGAGATGAATACATGCGGCAGGTCGTCGGGCAGAGTGGCGGCGATTTCGTCCATCAGCTCCTGGTCGAGCATGTCGCTCTTTGAGATGGCAAGTATGCGATGTTTGTCTGCGAGCTGAGGGTTGAACTGTTGAAGTTCGTTGAGCAGTATGCGATATTCGGCCGCGATGTCGTCGGCGTCTGCCGGCACCATGAACAGGAGCACGGCGTTTCGCTCTATGTGTCTGAGAAAACGGAGTCCGAGGCCTTTGCCTTCGCTGGCACCTTCGATGATGCCCGGGATGTCGGCCATCACAAACGAACGGTTGTCGCGGTAGCTGACGATGCCGAGTTGGGGCTCCATTGTTGTGAAGGGGTAGTCGGCGATTTTGGGACGTGCGGCAGATACCGCAGACAGCAATGTCGACTTGCCGGCGTTGGGAAAGCCTACGAGACCGACGTCGGCGAGCATTTTAAGCTCGAGTACTATTGATTTCTCGATGGCCGGTTCGCCGGGCTGTGCATAGCGTGGTGTGCGGTTTGTCGAACTTTTGAAGTGCCAGTTGCCGAGACCTCCACGTCCGCCTTTGAGAAGTTTTATTTCTTCGCCGTCGGCTGTCACCTCACATAGAAATTCACCGCTTTCGGCGTCGTAGACCACTGTTCCGCATGGCACATCAATGATCACGTCGTCACCGTCTTTGCCGAAACTTCTTCCGCCTGAACCGCTCTGTCCGTTTCCGGCGAAGATGTGTCGGCGGTATTTGAGGGGAAGGAGTGTCCACATGTTTTTGTTGCCTCGGAGTATGATGTGGCCTCCACGACCGCCGTCGCCGCCGTCAGGACCGCCTTTAGGCACATATTTTGCTCTGTAGAAGTGGCGTGAGCCTGCTCCTCCTTTGCCTGATCGGCAAAGTATTTTCACATAGTCTATGAAGTTTGAATCTGCCATTTTAGTTGATTTTATTGCTCATGTTGCGGTGGTGGCGCATTATTTCAGCGGCCTGACGGAAATCTGTCGGCGAGCCGACGTCAATCCATGTGCCGTTGACGGGGAAGAATGTGACGCGATGGCCGGCTGCGATGGCGTCTTCGATGAAGTCTGTCGCGTCGGTGCGGGTGCCGCGTGTGAGCTTGTTGAGTAGATTGTTTGATATCAAG
Source organism: uncultured Muribaculaceae bacterium (assembly GCA_964018265.1). Lineage (GTDB taxonomy): Bacteria > Bacteroidota > Bacteroidia > Bacteroidales > Muribaculaceae > CAG-873. Next base: position 6,090 of record CAXHOY010000011.1, on the reverse strand, counting down.
TATATGCCGGCATTGGCATAATAGGAGTATGACGGTTTTTCCTCGATGCCGGTGACCATAGGTCCGTCGGTTGTGAGGATTGCATATGGTACTGAAACCTGATAAGGTATAACAGCCACGCTTATGTCGGCTTTTTCGGATACATGACGCACGTAAAGGTCTTCAAACGAGATGGTCGTAAGAAGGTCTGAGTTCATGACGAGGGTAGTGCCGTCGGGCTTGTGGTCGAGGAGCGACGCTGCTCCGAGGGTGCCGAGCGGACTTTCTTCGCGTATGCATTTTACTTTCACTCCGGCAACCGGATTGGCGAAATGGCGGTCGATCTTCTCTGCCAGATAGCCGGTGGCGACCGTTATATCGTCTATGCCACATGAGGCGAGAGCCTCGATGTTGTAGTCGATTATTGCCTTGCCGTCGATCTCGAGGAGCGGTTTGGGGGTGTCGAGAGTCATCGGTCTCAAACGTTCGCCTTTGCCTCCGGCCATGAGCAGGGCGCTGACGGGGATTATGGTTCGTGTACGTGTCAGGTTGACAACCGATGTCGGCCGTCCCATACTGTCGATGACCGGAAGTATCTTGATGCCGCGTTCACGGCTTTGCCGCATGACCGATATGTCGAAGTCCCCGTCACGCAGATAGCAGAACGATTTGTGGGCGCATTGGTCTGCCGGACTTGCGGTAGATGCCCCGGAGAGCAAGGCGCGGCGTATGTCGCCGTCGGTGAGTGTGCCGATTACGCGCATATCGTCGTCGGTGACGAAGAGTGTCATTTCGTCGCCTGGAAGGCTGTTGAGCATTTTCATTGCTTCGAGCAGCGTTGCGTTGCGGTCTATCAGATGTCGGTTCATGATGGTTGAAACTATAATTATAACGGCTTTGAGTCCGCAATGTTCTGTGAGATCAGTGCTTCAGCCACGATCCAGTCTGTCGGAGTGTCGAGGTCGATGCTTCGGCTTTCAGGCATCACATAAGGACGTCGTCGGCTGAATGCCCCGAGAGGCATCCGGCGTATAGAGTCCGGGTTGATGACATAGACGGCTCCGTTATATTCCCAGGCTTCGGGTGCATCCTGGCGCCGGGTAAAAAGTCCGTCGCCTTTTGAAATGTGCAGGAAGCCTGTCTGAGGGTCGGTCTCGAAGCAGTTGTAATAGGGGTTGCTTGCAGCCGGAGTGACACTGACAACCATATCGATATCGGAAGAATAGAGGGCGAGAGCTCCTTTGATGTCATCAGCGGTGCGCAGCGGAGATGTGGGCTGCAGCAATATCACACAGTTGTAATCGATTTCCTGTCTGTCGGCCCAGTCCATTGCGTCAAGTATTACTTCTCGGCTGCCTGCTGTATCGCTCGCCAAAACATCAGGGCGTCTGTAGTTGACAGCAAGTCCCAGGGAACGGGCGGTGTCGGCAATCGAGTCATAATCAGTCGAAAGTATTATGTGGTCGTCGTCGGCTCCGGCCTGTCGGGCGGCATCGATAGAGTAGGCGATCAGCGGACGGCCGCCGAGAGACTTGATATTCTTGCCCGGTATGCCTTTGCTGCCGCCTCTGGCGGGTATTATGTAAAGGGGCTTATTCATTGGCTCTGATGTCGTGGAATGTTTTGACTTTCAATCGCACCGGATCGGCCGACATGATTGCGTCGGTCATCAGCCGTAGGGTATCGCTGTTGAAATATGGGTTAGGGCATTTGGCCGCGAATGCTTTGAATTGGGGCGACAAGGCTTTGACGATGGCCTCATCGATTTCATCGCTTGAGTCTCCGCAGTGGATTACGGAGTCGGCCGATGTGCGTCCGTGTTGGCGTATGCCGATGTCTATCGCCGGTATGCCGGCCGATGCTACTTCGACAATGCCGCTCGACGAGTTGCCGATGACAAATTCGGCCGACTTCACCGCCGATAGAAATCGTATGAGTCCAAGCGATTTGACCAGCAGCACACGGTTGCTGCGCTCAGCAGCATAGCTTTGGAGCAGGCTGATAATCCCCGATGAGCGTGGATCATTGTTGGGGTAGGTGATTATAAGTTTTAACTCCGGATGGCGGTCGAGGGCGTCGAGCATCATGCGGCATCTTTCAGCCGGATCGGCAGGGTCGAGTGTCGCAGGGTGGAACGTGGCTATGGCGTAAGACCCTGACAGATCGAAGCCAAGGTCTGACGAGAGTCTGTCGCGGCTCATAAGACTCAGGTGGCTCATGTTCCACACTCCGATAGCTCCGGTGTTGACCACTCGCTCCGGGTCTTCGCCCATTGTTATCACCCGGCGGCGGTATTCCTCGGTTTCGGTCAGGTGAAGAGCCGAAAGTTTGGTGATGGCGTGTCGGATGGAGTCGTCGATGGCTCCTTCGGAGATGGTGCCTCCGGCGATATGGACTATGGGAATGCACATCACTGCCGCAGCCGATGCGACGGCGAGCATTTCATAACGGTCGCCCAAGATGACAATCATGTCAGGGCTGATTGACGAGAGCACGTCGGAAAATCCGGCCATGCATTCGGCCATGGCCTTGACACGGGCTTGGGGCGAATCTGCCGTAGCATCCATGTTGACACACCGGGGAGTGAAGCCATCAGATATTATTTCGTTGACGGTCATGCCAAATTGCGGGCTGAGGTGCATGTTGGTCGCTATGATGTCGACATGGCAGTCGCTACGCTCAGACAGAGATCTGGCGAGCGGAGACAGCAAGCCCCAGTCGGCGCGTGTGCCGGTGGCGAAGCATATCCTGCGTGGTGATTTATGACCGTCCATAGTGTCTGGCTATTATGATTGTTAACAATATGCAAAATTAATAAAAACACACGTCCTCGCATAGAGCTGTTTCTACAATATTTGTTAATCTTCATCCCGTTGGCCCCTATTATCGAATTGACTCAAATCACCCGGACTCAGCTTTGAGACCATCACAAAACAATAATATATTTTTCCCTGGAGCAATATTAATTTTGTCGCGTTTCGTCATTGCCCTTAATTCTTTCTTGCGTTTTCTTGACAATTACTTGCAAAAAGTAAAAATAGTGCATATATTTGTGAATTGTTGAACCAATCCATCTCCCTGCCATGAGAACTGTAACGCTTTGTCAGAAAAAACAATCCGTGCGAAACGCATTCGCTCGTTTCGGGAGCGGGTATTTTGACGGTGAGGCATGGTATAAAATTTCGAAGGACGGCATGGTGCTTGACATCGAAGAGGCAGATACAGACTATCTTTCAATCATTGATGATACGGGAAAGGCCGTCGCAACCTCCCTGCAATATAAAGCCGGAACAATCAAGGGTGCATTTTCAGGAGTAAATCCTCCCGGAACACCTGGGGCGTATAACTGCATCAGTGTTGAGGGAGACGATAACGCGATAGAGATATTTAAATTTCTTGCAGACAATATCACAGGAGAAAGCGGAATAGAATTCGGGTTGAATCTCATGGATGAAGATGCTGAGACATCAGTCAATGATATATTCACAGGTTACACAGCTGCTAAACTTACGGGGTCAAAGGCTATATATAATTCTCGCAAAAATGATGCGCGTATTTTTCGCGAATTTATACATTCACACCAAATCACTAAAAAGCCGAGTAGATCTGATATAAATGTAGCACGTAAGAGGTTTGATGAGCTTTTTAACACTCAGGATGTAGTTCCGGCTTTTTCTATTTATGTTGCATCAATTAAACAATTTAGGGCATATAATCCAGAAAGCGACTACGTTAGAAATAATCAAAAAAAAGAACGATGATACCGTTTATAGCTATAGGATTGATTGGTGTTTTGCATGCGCAGACAGGTTCTGTCGATTTAAAGTCGGCGTTGTCTTCTCCATATGAAAAACAGGCAGATATGATGCTCGACATTTATGAAAACTCAATCCCTTGTGATTCTGGAGTCGGATGCATGGTAGATTGTGAGACCTGCAGATCCATGCTTATGGATAATATTATTTCATATGTTAGAAGTAGTATCAAATATGTAAATGATCAAACATTTACAGACCTGTGTGCTGACAATAGATTTGAGATGGAGGTATATCCGCTTGATCCTAATCTTGCATCTCAACACAGGAGCACAGCTAAAGACCGGTCTGCAATATATTTTAAACCTGACGGATCTTATTACATCGAGCTTGGTGTCTATGCGTCGGAAAAAGGTAAAACCTATGGTTTTACGTATGACGGATTATTCTTTTACACAAGTACATATCTGCGAGGTTTTTTCAGTTCTGTGAATGGTCTGGTTTACTATGAACGACTAAGTCAGGATCCTGACTTAGATGAACCTGACTATTTCGGAGACTGGCGATTTGTCATAAAAGATGGAGAAATTACAGAAGCGGTAATGATTACTTCCCACGAAGACTATGACCTTATGAACGGATATGAAATTCCTGATGATTTTTTGTCACGTTTGCCGATGGAATACCGTACAGGAAACTGCCAGAATAGTTCTACGCCCCGTCTTAGGTCTCAGTATTAAATTTCAATTTAAGAGATGAAAAGTCTGATAATGTATTTGGTGCTTGCGGGGCTGTTTATGCCACAGGTCAAGGATTTGAACGAGGTTACAGAAGATAATTTGCTAAACGCTCTTGTTACAGGCAAGACATCTATAAATCTATATAAACATGGACGTAGAAGCGTGTTTTTCAATTGTAAGACCGCGGAATATGCTTTTATGGACAGTATTGTCAGCTGTATGGATAAATCGTTGGAGATGTTTGAAAACATGGCAGAACTGATAAAATCATGTCCTGATTATGGCTATGGATTCAGCCTGTCTTACATATTAGAAGACAATGGAATTCAATATCTGTATAACAGTAAATATCCCATGAATATAACAGATAAAGGAAACTACCATATACACATATCTTGGGTTGATAGTTATCAACCGTCTGATTTTTGGTTTAAATATAAAGGCTATCAATTTTATAGCAACAATTATCTAAAATCCTTTTTCACAGAAATTGATGGCTTTTTTATGCAGATAAATGGATTGAATATCCCGGATTTTGATAGTGCCAATCGCATTGATTGGCGTTTTGTTGTGACAGAAGGACGGTTGACGGAAGGTGTTTGTTCGGTAAGCAATTCAAACAACGAACTCGAAAACACAAGTTATGATTTCTTTGACAAAAAAGTGAATTGCATGGAAAATGAAAGATCCTAAACTGAAAATGAAATGAAAAGTCTGATAATGTATTTGGTGCTTGCGGGGCTGTTTATGCCGCAGGTCAAGGATTTAAGCGAAGTCACGGAAGACAGTCTGTTGGAAGCGTTTACATATCGCGGAACTACGACTCAAAAACTTCGTGAATTAGGGTCTAAAAAGGTGTTTTTCAATTGCAAAACGGCTGAATATGCGTTCATGGACAGTATTGTCAATTATATGGAAAAAACATTCGAACTTCCTTTTACAGATGAAATTGCAAAAGTGATGGAAATGTATCCTGATTATGGTTATGAGTTTCGTATTGACCGTATGTCGGATGACTATGGCAATCTGTATAGTGATAGAAAAGCATCAGTACTAAGATTAGAAGATAAAGGGATATATTTTATAAGTATATCATGGTTTGAATTCTATCAACCTGAGACATTTTGGTTCAAGTACAAGGGTTATCAGTTTTATACCGAACGCTATCTGAAGCATTTCTTTACAGACATCGATGGCTTTTTCATGCAGAAAGATAATTATGATATGCCCGATTTCTATTCAATAAAAGGTATAAGTTGGCGATTTGTTGTTGAATTTGGACATATTGCAAAAGCATACTGCTCGTTATTAAATTCGAGCTACACAATAACGAATTCCTTCGGCGAAGAGGAAAGCTTATGTTACGATTTGATAAACGACAAGCAAATCGAATGGGCTGAGGTGTATACCTCCTTTTATTTAGGAGGCTTAAAAAATGAAACTGAATAAGTGAATGCGGACTCGACGAATAGCACCATGCCGGAGGGGAAACTGATTGATTTTACAAATAATAGTAAGGTGGATGGTTTTCAATAATAAATCTTAGAGCTTGTTTAAAAACTATTGTTAACGGAAGTGAGTTTCCTGAGAGTAATTACCACAGCAGCCACCATGAG
>CAXHOY010000010.1:0-106864 GCA_964018265.1 uncultured Muribaculaceae bacterium | reverse complement strand
GGGTATTAGCTCATCTGGCTAGAGCGCGACACTGGCAGTGTCGAGGTGAGCGGTTCGAGTCCGCTATACTCCACTTACAGCAGACTTGGAAGCAATTCCAAGTCTGCTGTTTTTGTAATATTCAGCTATTTCAGTGTCTTTGCTGAAAACAAAGATATATTCGATAATTTGTCCATACACTACACCAAACACAACAACCGCTGTAACTCATAAAGTCACGGCAGTTTTCATTTATATCACATACAAAAATCACATACAAATCCAGGAAATATCGATGCGGCTATACCAGCTCGATCGCCTGCTTGCCGGTCAGTCGCTCGACTGTCATCTCGAGCACCAGACAACGCGAAATGCCACTTGCGATCTCTTTTGCCAATCCTTCCTCATCTTCCGGATTGCATCGGCGGCCAAGCATCTCGAGCGCTTGCAATTTTTCGGCTTCGTCTTCAATAATTCTGACTGAGCCAAACGCTATAACGCTCCGGTAGTATGTGGTGTATTTCTCGGGATGGGTTTCATCTTGCGAGATAACCGTAAATGAAGCCTTATGATTGGACTTCAAAATATCCACCTTGTGGCCCCTGAGGGCTGAGTGGAAATATAATCTACCATCTGCATAGACATGGCTCAGCGGAACTCCATATGGCTGCATATCTGCGTCACACAAGGCCAACACCCCGGCTGTAGTATTGCTGAGGATTTCAGCATTGTCCTCATTTGTCAACTGCTGTTTGAAACGTCGCATTTTCCTTTCCATCAGTGCATAATTTTAAGTCCGACTATAGAGATTATCAAAGTTGCGATGAAAAGCAATCGCCAAAAGGTAGCCGGCTCATTGAAAAACAAAATGCCGACAAACACCGTACCCACTGCGCCAATTCCGGTCCATACGGGGTATGCCGTACCGATCGGTATGGTCTGCACTACTTTTGAAAGCAATATCATGCTGAGAGAAAGGCAGACAAGAAATCCTATGCCCCAAAGGCACCACGGAGTTCCATTTAAACCTTTCATTTTGCCGAGACAAAACGCAAAACCTGTTTCAAAACACCCGGCGATGATGAGTAGAATCCAATTCATATCTCAAAACGATATCCTATTGAGGGCTGCAGCAACACCCGGCGTCTCCTTCCAAGGTTATATCCAACAACAAAGTTACTGCAAATTCAGCAGTGTCCAAAATAATTTATGACACTATGCCGGTTCTATTTGTATGTTCATCATGAACCGGCCTGATTGACCTTTATGAAACGAAAAAGCCCTGCCGAAGCAGAGCCTTAATATCTTTTTTGAAGCCATATTTTGTGATTTCAAAGCGTATCGAGAATTACAGATGGCGTAATCGCCATTTTTGAGAAAGCGAATAATTTCTTACCGAGGTCTTTGACCGATGCTCCGATGTGGTAAAGTGTGTCATCAATAATCAGAAAACGGTCATGGATGTCGGCCACATACTTTATTTCGACAGGAGCATATTGACGGTTATGACGTTGCATGTCAAGACGGATTTGTCTTGAACGTTCGGCATCTGTATATATAATGGCATCAACACCCTCTTCACGCTTATCAAACAATGTAAGGACGGACTCATCAACATAGTTGTCAATCAGAACGATTCTCTTTTTCGCAGACTTTATGAGGTCGCATACGAACTTATATGCATCGAATATCTGACCATTGAAGAAAATGCCTTCTACAGGAGGAAGGGACGCTTTGACAAAGAAATCAACCTTATCCGTGAGTTCGTCAAGTCGCCGGTCATGCTCGGACAGACGGTGGTCAATCCGCGATTCCATGTACAGAAGACGTTGATTCACGCTGTATCCCCGAAGCAGATATTCCTTTAACACCTTATTCGCCCACTGACGGAACTGAGTGGCGTTGATACTGTTAACTCGGTAGCCAACCGATAGAATTGCATCCAGATTATAAAATTTAGTTCGGTATTTTTTTCCGTCCGCGGCAGTTAGTTCCAAAATGGAACATACTGATTCCTCATCTAATTCACCCGATTTAAATATATTGGATAAGTGTTTAGTGATAGCCGGGCGTTTTGTTCCAAATAGTTCCGCTATCTGAGACTGAGTCAGCCAAACGGTTTCCTTATCCACTCTGACATCTAATGAAAACGTAGAGTTAGGTTGATAAATAATTATCTCATTATCGACAGAGTGATCACTATCGACATCATTTATTTTAAGAACGCTATTGTCGTTGTTATTCATGTGCATTATCAATGAGATTGCAAATCTACGAAAAATAATCGGTATTTCAGACTGTTACGATAGTAATACCGATTTTGGTCCCATCAAGAGGTTTCCATTAATTCTTCGAGATATTGTGGTCAAGAGTCTCCGGAATATCAAAATCTTCAGGATGCTCAGGCAACACCGTTATAAGAAAAAAAACGGCAACTGCCGCGATGTGGCAGTTGCTACGGATAATTTTGAGCCATGATTAGAATGATATTAAGCATAACTACCAAAGATTGGTCACATGGTGATATAGTATCCGTGTCTGTAATGCTGGACGAAAGGGCGTCAGAAACCTATATCCTCTGGGGAGACGGCAAACGCAATATACTATACCCATCGTCGCTGTACGACCGATGGACGGTCGCACACCACTGTTATGACAATCACGGCCGTTGCGAGCCGTTTAAGATCGCTTTAATATCCCAAACACCGGAAAGTGTATTAGGCGTGAGGTGTGGAGTCTCCGAAGTCGATGTGCAGTCTGTGGCACTATATAATTGTGACAATTTGATTGAATTTACCTGCCGCAACCTGCCATCGCCTCCAAAATTTGAACGATGTACACATCTCAAGAAACTCGTTTGTCCCGCATTTGGTGGAGATGACCTTCATCTGGAAAATCTGATTGAATTGGAAGAACTCGACTGCAGCTTTTCAAATCTGAAAAAACTTAATCTTTCACGAAATCACAAGCTCGTCAAATTAGATTGCAACAATTGCAAAGATCTGAGATCGATATGCCTCTCAAATGATTCATGTCTCACAGATTTGTTCATATGGGATATATCGCGTGACTTTTCTAAAAAATCAAGACTTTATCTGGAAAAGACTGTAAAACAAAATAATGGAACTATTTATGACGACTATACTGAATATATCAACAGCAAGTGTCCCTGAACAACGCAAAGCATTGATTGCCATTGAGCGTGAAATAAAGGAGCTGCACAGGGATTGGTCATATTACGACGAAGTGCCTGCGCGAGTCATACATCTCTTGAAACGTCGCAAATACATCCTCAACAACATGTTTAACCCGTCAGACGAGGCGATGCGACACTTCAACAGAGTAAACGCCACATTAGCCACCCTATCGGAGCGTCTGGACGAAAGAGCTGACGCGCTCAGACAGACAGCCTCTCTCTGGCTTACTGAATTTGATCAGGAGATCAGATTTAAGGCATGTATTGAATTTGATGCGGATCTTGAATGTGATATAGAGACCGCCAGGCCTGTAATAAATCTTTCGGATAACGGATGGTATGGCTCTGACTTCGAATATATGATAAACCTATTGGCTGAACTGTATGAATTGAATGAACATAGTGAAATCATATCTTTTGTAGACTATATTGTGCCTATCAAAAAGTCGCCCAATAAATATTCAGCAAACAGACAAAAGAGCCCGGAAGAAGAGGCTTGGCAAAAAGCTTTGTTTGCGCGTTGGCTTGCTTTTAAGACTGATAAACCCTGCGACAATTGCAACGAGTTCGGTTCGCACTATCCTTTTAACGGAAGACCTGAGTTTCGGAACATCAAAATAACCAAGGCCGTGCATATACTCTGCAAACACAAAATGTATGCTATCCCTGACGTGTTACGTATGAATTGCTTCCGCAGCGGCATCCATATATCAATCGAAAACCTGAGAACCCAAAAGGATAGGATAATTAAATAGACTCATGAGATCATATAACGACAAAAGGACATCTGACATTGAGTGGCTTCCGCTTGATGAGGACAAGGCTCTTTCGCTCGGAGATCTGATCCGGGCCGTAAGCAACCGGGAAGTCGTAGATGCTGCCGTAGCCATAGGCGCGGTTAAAAAATCCGGAAAATATACCAACCGCAAAAGAATTAGATTATTAAAAACATATTTGACTAAAATCAGAAATATCACTCCGGCTGACCCGTCTGAATTGGAGTATCACGAAACCTACGTATGGGTCAGTCTCGTAGTGTATCGTGACAAGCATGAATACTTTTATTTTGATGAGACATTCACACCTTGGGCTATTGATAGAGCCCTTGCCCAGAGACTGCTGCCGGACGGCGTATGCTGCTGCGGCAAGGCAGAGCTTATCGCGGCCATTATGGTCAGTTTTTTATTCGGAGACTCATTCCCACCCTATAGATGCAGATACAGCATAAAACATGCCGAACACCGGATAATATCAACAAGCGGAAACTCGTCTTGACATAAATACAAGTTTTTAAGCACCTGCATTATTGTTTTGTATTCCCGAAAAAATTCTGTAGATTTGCGTAAACTTAATACTCAAAGCCACGAAACAGAAATAACACAAGGACTACATATCGATATTACACAAATCGCTCAGACCCCCATCCGATTCGGTTTAATCTGGTAAATTGAAATAGGAATCATTTGATGGATGTCAATTGCATGAGTGTATCCTCCATGAGGATGCAGGCTGCTTTTACATCAATCTTGATTCCAGGCATACCAGAGCCTTACCGAAGGATTGTGACAAAAGAGTGTGTGTCCTCTTCTTTTATCTATAACGTTACTTACCAACCTTTAATCCTCGCCCCATGGAAATATCAACATTGCTTAACCGATATTTTTGGCTTGCCGATCTCATCTATCGACGAGGTCGAATAACCAGAGACGAGATCAACCGTAGCTGGATGCATTCGTCATTGAACACCCAAGGGGATACCGAAATTCCGGAACGTACATTTCATCGGCACAAAGAGGCTGTCAGCAATCTCTTCGGCATGGAAATCGTCTGCGACAGAGGACCCGAAAAAGCTTATTATATAGCCAACCGCCCGGAGATCGAGCGCGATGCGACATTATCCTGGTTATTCAACTCTTTTGCTGTTGGAAATCTGATTCAAAACAGCAGGGATTTACGTGACCGCATTATTTTTGAAGACGTTCCGTCAGGGAGGCAGTACCTGTCGGTAATAATAGAGGCCATGAGGCAAAATGTCAGAGTGAACCTGACATATAGGAGTTTTAATTCCGGTAGGGAATATAACTCTACAATCGCGCCTTATTGCTTGAAAGTGTTCAGACAGAGATGGTATATGTTAGGCTTGCCTGATGGAGAAGACAAGAGCGTCTGTGTATATGCCTTAGACCGCATCCGTGATATATCACTGACCGACAGTCAATTTGAGTTGCCACAGGATTTTGACTCGGAAACTTGCTTTGCCGATTGCTTCGGTGTTATCATCGGAGGACCAGAAACAGCTCAGACCGTCGAAATCGAAGCACGGAGCGGACAACAGCACTATATAAGGAGTCTGCCCCTGCATCACAGCCAGCAGGAAACAGCATGCAATGATTATTGCTCGACATTTACATTTTATCTTCGTCCGACTTATGATTTCATTCAGGAACTGATGAAATTCGGAGACGGAATTGAAGTTGTGAGACCCCGATGGCTTCGCGACCTGATGAGAAAGATTGCGGGTGATATGTTGACATCTTATTCCGAAGAAAATGAATAGGCAGATCCCAAATTTTACGATAGTCGCTGCCGGGAAAGGCGGTTATGAAATCGCTCGCTTATTAAAGAAGGAGGAATTTTTCTCTGATGCCATTCTTATAGTCTGTGACGTTTCCCGCGAATTTATCGACAGTGTTTCCGCCAAGGTTCATAAAGCTATTGTCATGCCGGATCTGAAGCGCATGCCGTTTGCAGATGATGCCGTTATGGCAGAGCCGATTATCCAAGCATCTCAGGGCAGTGTGCTCGTGACTTCTAATCTCAATGAAATAGCAGGAAGGACTTTTGCACCATTGATTGCATTATGTGCTTTGATGCATGGGATTGAGATTTATTCTTCTTTCGTGGTCGGAAGTTTTACACGAGCGTCTATTAAAACCATGATTAAAATATGGTCTGTATCCAGACTGTCGGTCCGTATGCTGAGCGCAAAAGCAAAAGACGGTGTGGTAAGACCGAAAACGTCCTATCGTCCGCTTGCCGAATCCACCGCATCTATCTTGCGGCTCGTTCCACCAAAGCTTTTACAGATGGATTTAACCGGAGAATGTATTCAAAAATATGTACCCAAAGAGTATTCCAAATTCATTTATGCCTGTCAATCCGCAGATTATGATCCGAGAGACTCGCATCCTGATTTAATTAGAATATGTAGCAACTTTAATACTAACTATTTAGACAAACCAATGAAAACATTATTCACACCAAAACACGAGGCTGACAATGTCGATAGACTGATCAACCTTTACGGACGACACTTACCCGGACTGTATGAAGAACTGCAGTCTGTAGCCAACAATCCCGACATGACAAAAAAAGCCGCTCTCCCCCTTCTGCTTTGCCCGATCCACGATGGCAAGGACTGGTCGGAAGCAGACCTGAAGATCATGGTTTTCGGACGCGAGACAAACAATTGGAACAAGCCCGGAGAAAAATACTACAACTTCGACCTCAAAGATTCGGCAGACATCATAGCCGAAATTGAGGCTATCCAGGAGATTTACAACTCCTATTTCAATTTTCCCGATGATGAGGAAGTGAAAAAAAAACAGTTTCATCCGTCGCGGACCTGAAAGATTTATCTCTCAACTGCAGGACGTCATACCCGGCAGAAAGATCGAATATCTGTGGAACAACATCTGCAAGATCGGTGTCGGCAATCCCGACGGCTCTGGAAACTGCTGCGGCCTGACACCTGACTATATCTACCGGATCGAGGTTGAAAAATTTAATGTCGTCAGAGAAGAGATCGACATACTCAAACCCGATGTTCTGATATTCATGACCGGACGCGAGCAAGGCAACATCGCGGACCATTACATAACCCACCATCTGGGAGACGTCAACTTTGAGCAAATAGACCCGGAACTGCCATTCCTGCATAGAGTAACAATCCCCGGAGTCAAATATGCCGCGAGAATTGCCGAGCACCCTTCGCGCGCTTCCAATCAGTCTCTGGAGCAGATGTACGGAGCTATCATAAACGACATGAAGCACCACAACATAATCTGACAATGCCATGGACGTCACCATTGTTTCAGTCGGCAACGGCGGCTTTAACATAGCCTCTGATATCATTTGCGCCAACTTGTTTCCCGACGCACAGCTATTGGTCTGTGATACTGACCCTATGAGCGTTGAAAACAATTCTAAAGATTCCTGTAAATCTTTTTTGCTCCCTAAAGCAAAACGGATTTTTAAATCCAAAGATACCGTACTTGTTGATAGCATAGTCGATAGTTTAAGCGATACGGTGATAATATGCGCGACTCTCGGAGGCATGACTGGAGGCCGCTATGCACCGCTGATAGCGCTTGCCGCCAGGTTGAGCGGCAGGTTCGTATGTTCGGTCACTGCATGGCCATATGGATTTGAAGGAAAGGCAAAGGCCAAAAGAGCCGTTGATGCTTCTCTGCAGATTGTGAATTCATCCAATCTGACGTTCAAACAAGACAACGAGCGACTTTCAGATATAAAAGGCCTATGGGCACATGAGATGAACAAACCGCTGGTCGAAACCATATCGTCAGCCTTGAAAAACTGTAGCCTTAAACAGCTGAGCATTAACGGCCGAAAGCAAAACGCCGAGCTCGTTCCGAACGCTTACCGGATTGACAGCGTTCCGCTTGTAACAATTATCGACGACGTCTGCCACAACTTTTCGGATGGCTATTTGAAAAAAATTTTCGATTTTGAAGACGAAAGACTTAATTGACAATCAGCCGCGCATATGAGTCCTTGACGAACCCTTATAAAAAAGGAACTCTGACTTCGATGTTTCCGAGTCAGAGTTCCTTTCATGTAGTCTTACCAGGATTCGAACCTAGACAGACAGAACCAAAAACTGTAGTGCTACCATTACACCATAAGACTATCCTTTTGCCCAGCACCCCTAAAGGCACTAAAGCGCTGCAAAGTTAAGTGATTTACTTGAATTATACAAATAATTTTTTCGCACACCTAATCGCCGAACAGTCCGTCGAGGAAGGCGAGTATCACTTCAAGCGTCTCGTCTGAGACGTCTTCGGGCAGCTTGGCATATTCGCTGACCAAACCTGAAGAGCAATTTTGGAACAGGTGGTTATGCCCTTCCAACTCCTTGACGACGGCGTTGGGACATAGGTTGGCTATGGTCTCCAGATTTGCAGGCAACACCTGCATGTCACGTCCGCCATTGAGAGCCAACCAGTCAACTCCGACATTCCTCATATCTTCGGCCGGATCATAGCAGATCATGCTGCGGTAGCGGGGCGTCGATATCGCATCAGCCTGACTGAAGAGCTGCTCACTGACTGACGGAAGCGTGGCCGCAGCCCCTGCGTGATCAGCGATGACCATATATAGAGATGTCTTCAACGCAATAGCCGGCAAAGGAGATGCCACAAGGTCGAGCAACCGGCGTTGTACCGGCTCGGCGTCCCATCTGCCTGTAAGCGCCTCTGCCAAAACCCGCGACTGTGACATGACCACCGAATCACCCTTCCATGCCGGAGCTGCAAGCGTCACAATAAAGCGGCAACGGCTGTCGGCCAGCGAAGTCCTGACAGCTGTGATGCCTCCTGCCGAATGGCCGAGAACACCTCGCGGTGTCGCCTCTGCCAACAAACTGTCAAGACAGTCAAATGCAGCTCTAATATCCGCCACATCGTCATCGACCGTTGTTGTCGATAGCTCACCACCGCTCTCGCCTACACCTCTGTCATCCATTCGGAGCACCGCATAACCATGGTCTGACAGAAACTCGGCAATATGCTTAAAAGGCTTGTGTCCGAACACCTCCTCGTCGCGGTTCTGCGGGCCACTGCCCGACGCAAGCACAAGAGCAGCCTTGACACGGCCGCTTTCAGGCATCGTGAGAGTGGCGCCGAGCGATATGCCGGCCTCACGATTGACGACAGTGAGGTCTTCAGCCATGAAGGCTACGGCAGATCCCGCCGGAAATATCGCTATGATAAGAAGCACCAATAACTTCAGTTTCATTTTTCTGGATTTAGAGTATATGCAACGGACTTAAAAAGCCTTATATAATAAAGCCCTATATAATAAATGATGGCTTGAAGGTCAAATCACAGCCGATCGACTCCTTGAACGCACACAGTCCCATATCAGGCACACCGTCAGACGACGACGGACCGATATCGACAATCTCAAAACCCGCACGGGAATAATGCGCAAACAATTCACGGGCCAACAGATTCATCGGGTGTGAAGACGACCAATCGCCGAGATGCCCCCAATAGATCACCTGCGCGACCTTGCTGTTCAGACGATAGACTATGGCAGCGGCCACAGCCTGAGCGTCAAGAGTCAGCGAAAAGGCATCAACTGTAATTATGGCTGATGTATCTTCAAGCTGAGACTTCGTCATGCGCAGCGGATAGCCTTTCTCGCGGCGGTTTGACTCGATGACGGCATAAGCTTCGTCGAGGTCACACACTCCGAACACAAAGCCCGCACGCAAAGCCCGGTTTAGATGGTTACGTGCATTAGCATCAAGACGCGAGGCGAAGTCGTCCGAAGCAGAGAGCCGATAATGATAATTGAAATCAACATGTGAGGCCTGCCCAATGACGCCGAGACTGCCGGCCACACGGGGGTGCATCACAGTGTCGTAAAAGGGCGGAGGCAAAGTGAGCGCTATATTCCCTTTGCCGTATCGGCCCTGCAACAAAGTGACAAACTCAGCCACCGTCTCGAGTTTCTGGCGCGACGATGCATAGGCAAACTCACCGAAAGGAGCCGAAAACGGACAGAACAGCTTGTCTCCGCGTTGTCCGAAGATGGCTCCCAACCGCGCCTTTCCTGACGAATCACGCAAAGCCGCAAACACAAGTCCGTCGGCTTTCGAAGCGTTGAGCAAATTGAAATCCACCGTCGCATATGGAGTCGCGGTGTGAGAGAAAGCCGAAGCATATTCAGCGGCGGTAAGTTCGGTCAATTCCATGTCATCAACGGTTTACAGTTGTTTAAGATTCATGGCTCAATCAATGAATTGCCCCGCACCCTGACGTAAAAGTTCAGGCGAGGACGAGTCAAGACAATCGACTATGGTCGTAAGGTCGAGCGTGCCGTCACCGGCATCAACGAGCAGATCCGCGTCATGCTGATATTTCAAGCCAAGGCTTTCCGGCAGACATGCGCTCTCCGGCTCATCAGGGTCGACTTCGACCGAGGTTGAAAGCAATGGATTGCCCAATGATTCGGCCAGAGCAGTCGCCACTTCACACTCGGGTATGCGGACCCCGACACTCTTGCGCCCCCTGAACACCTTGGGAAGCGAATTGGAGGCCGGCAGGATAAAGGTGAACGGACCGGGCAGATACTCGCGCAGCATGCGGAAGGCGCGGTTGTCGATGCGGGCATATTCGGCGGCTTGCGACAGCGACGAACACACGATCGACAAGAGTTGCCGGTCTGGATTTATGCCCTTCAGCCTGCAAAGGCGATCGACGGCTTTAACATTCAAGGCGTCACATCCGAGAGCATACAACGTGCCGGTAGGATAGATTATGACCCCACCGTCGCGCAATATGCGGACAGCGTCATCGACATGCCGGCTGTTTATTGAGCCGTCGTAGAATTTCAAATGTTTCATGGCTGATGTATTGAAAATTTTATATCACGGGCATCTGCATACTGCTCCAGCAGACGGCGGCACATGGCCATAATTTCGTCGTCGGGCAAATCCGCCCCATAGATATTGATGGTCAGCAGCAAGCGACGTGTCTCCGGAGTTATCTTGGTGCGATCATTGTCGGATGTAGGCGTCCCGACACCGCCTATTGCATCACGCCAGACCGGCAGGCAAGCGATATTGAGCTGACCGCGACCTATGGCTTCGTATGGCTCACCTTCGCGACCGACTCCGAGCGTCAGTGTGTCGCCGATGATTTTGTCGGCGTCGAAACCTCCGATCGAATGCCCGCTGAACACAGACAGCAGATTGACGAGATCGATAAGCGCAAGCGTGCGATAGAGTTCAAGCCCTTTCACAAAACGCCTGCACAAAGCCTCGGTTGACGGCCTGTAACGGTTGGGCTCCTTGCCGAGCGCTTTGTAGGCTATACGGGTGGCCGCGATGCCGGGACGACGGTTTATGTCGGCCATCTCATGGCAACTCCTGAAACTATCGGCAAAAGCCGAAATTTCGTTCCACAGACTGTCTGATGTGGGGTTTGACACAACATCTGCTTCTACGGCAATCAGGCGATAACCGCTGACATGATCTGTAAAAGACGGGGCAAATCTGAATTTCATAAGACTTAGAGGTTATTTAATACGGTTTAACGAGTCGTTTTTTTTTGAACCAATATCAAAGCAATCTCCGCTAACCGAAAGACCCCGGGCGGCATCCTTTTGAATGCTGACCCGGGGTCGGGATATCAGAAGTCAATCAGACGAAGATCAGTTGAGAGCTTTCGAAAGATTGAAGTTTGCAAACTCGAGGTCAGCTGCAGCCTGTGCGGCCATGTTCTTGTCGAGACGGACAGCCTGACGGAGATTGGTGATGAGCATTGACTCGTTGTTGGTGCGGGCGCCGAGGACAGCCATCAGATAGTATGTGGTGGCGTCGGGACGGTTGATGCCGGCGAGAGTAGACTTAGCCTTGCTGTAGTCCTTGGTGAGGATCTGGGCAAGAGCGGCGTTGTTTGTCTTGCTGTCACCGAAAGCACGGACGGCAGCTGCGTTGTCGCCCATCTTGAGATAATATACACCGAGAGCATCGTTAAGACCTGCTGCACCTGCCGCTGAGCCGAAGTATTCGTTAGCCTTTGCATAGTTCTTGTCAAGAACTGAGATAAGGCCGAGGTTCATCTTAGCGTCAGCGTTTGTAGAGTTGAGCGAAAGGGCTTTCTGGAAGTTTGCTTTTGCTGCGTCATAGTCTCCGGCGATATATTGTGTCACGCCGAGGTTGTTCCAGGTGCGGAAATCTTTGGGATAGATGCGTGCTGCGGTGTCATAGATCTTCATGCGCTGATCGTTGTTGTCTGTGAGAGTGGCGCAATAGAGGATTTCGTCGATTGTAAGCGCCTTGGGATCCTTCTGGAAGAGTTCCTGAATTTCAGCATCGCTCTTGCCGATCACGTCGATTGACGCTGTGATGCGAGAGTAACGGAGTTTGGGAAGGATCTGGTCGGCGAGCTGTTCGAACACATTAGAGAGATTGCGGATCTCACGTTCGCGCTGCTGAGGATCGGGATACATCGAGAGAACGCTCAGGATAAGATCTTTGTCCTGGATGTTGCTCTTTGAAACGAGTTCCTTGAAACCTTCCCAGTCTTCAGCGGTGAAGTCCTTGGTGAGGGCACCGAACTCAGAGATTTTGTCTTTCTTGAGCTGACCTTCAACGTAGTCAACTGTGTTGACTTCACGTTTTTCAGCGAGCTTGTAGTTCCAGTCATATTCACCTTCAGGCGAAGCATAAGAGTTGATGTTGATTTCCTTAAGCTCACGGGAGGGATTTGAAGATGTCGACACGATCTCTTTGTTGAGTTCTTCCATCGCATCAGTCTTGAGCTCACCGGCACGGATATTGGCCTGGTTGATGAGGAACATGATGTCGGCTGAATATTTCTCACTGATAACGCGCTGGAACGCATCGGGAGCGATAGCGGGTTCAACAGTCTTTGCAGTTGCGAGAGCTGCTGTGGCCACAACGCCGTCAGCCACCTTCACGCGGGGAAGGACATATTGCTTGCTGCCCTGGTTGACAGTGAAAGCGAGTTCAAGTTCGCTCTTCTCCATCTCGGGCTGATATGTATAATTCACGGGGATAGTGACAGTGCCACCGTTGTCATAGGAAACTACCGGGCTGTTGCCACGCACTTTCTCACCCTGGAAACGATAAGGCTGAGAAGCCACTTCAGTGCCATTGTACACGAGGTAAGGGGTAACTGTCACCTCGGCGTTCTTCACAAAGAATTTTGCGGGTACGCGACCGGTTACAGTAGCCGGCACCTTTTCGCCCACTACTTCCAGCGGATTGGGGTTAACACTGAAATAATCTGATTTGAATTGGCCGATTTTCTTGCTGCATGACGACAGGGCGACAGTAGCACCAACAACGGCAATGAAACAAAGTTTACGGTTCATGACTTTGTAGTGATTGGTTTTTTGGATGGTTATTTTGTTATATAATTTCAATACATTATGAATGCAACTGCAAATATAGCCATTTTTTGCCGCTGCCACATGTCGTTTGGACAATTATTTACTTAATAATTCAAAAAAAGCAGCCAAAAACGCAAAACGCGACGGTGCGGACATGATGAATCGAAAGCCCTGAATGCATTTTTTTGACCATTGAGGGCGATTTTTCCTCGAATAATCATTAATTTTGTCACCGATGTGGCAGTCAGCAGACTGTCAGCCGATAATCCACTAACAATAAAACAGATCATCAAACAAAACCCGATTGCTTAATGAGAAAATGGCGTATTGAAGACAGCGCCGAGCTGTATAACATCAATGGCTGGGGCCTGAACTATTTCACGATCAACGAAAAAGGCCATGTAGCGGTAAGCCCGAGGCCGGGCTTTGCCACAGTAGACCTCAAGGAGGTGATGGACGAGCTTCAGATCCGCGACATCACCGCCCCGGTGCTGCTGCGTTTTCCTGACATCCTCGACACCCGCATTGAGAAGATTTCAAAGTGTTTCGCCCAGGCATCAGAGCAATACGACTATCAGGCCAACAGCTACATGATCTACCCCATCAAGGTCAATCAGATACGCGAGGTGGTGGAAGAAATCGTCAGCTACGGCAAAAAATTCAACATCGGACTCGAAGCCGGCTCCAAACCGGAGCTTCATGCTGTGCTGGCCACCAACATAGCCCAGAACGCCTTGATCATCTGCAACGGCTACAAGGACGAAAGCTACATCGAACTGGCTCTGCTGGCTCAGAAAATGGGTCGGCGCATATATCTTGTCGTCGAGAAACTCAACGAACTGCGTCTCATCGCCGATATTGCCAAACGTCTTAAAATAAGACCCAACGTCGGCATAAGAATCAAACTCTCAAGTTCCGGATCAGGAAAATGGGAAGAAAGCGGCGGAGACCAATCTAAATTCGGACTCAACTCATCAGAACTTCTGGAGGCGCTCGACATACTCCGCCGACGCGAAATGACCGACTGCCTCAAACTCATCCACTTCCACATCGGCAGTCAGATCACAAAAATCAGACGCATAAAGAACGCTCTCCGCGAAGCGACACAATTTTACGTGCAGCTCTCAAAGATGGGCTTCGGCATAGAGTTTATCGACATCGGCGGCGGCCTCGGAGTCGACTATGACGGCACACGCAACAGCGCCAGCGAAAGCTCGATGAACTATTCAATCCAGGAGTATGCCAACGACGCCATATCGGCCATAGTCGACTCTTGCTCAAAGAACGACCTGCCACACCCAAACATCATCACTGAAAGCGGCCGCTCTCTGACCGCCCACCATTCGATACTCATCTTCGAAGCTCTCGAGACCACACGCCTGCCCGAATGGCGCGACAATGAAGAACTCGGCGAGGACGCCCACGAACTCGCCCGCGAACTCTATGACATATGGGACAACCTCGATCAGCCGCGCATATTCGAGAGCTGGCACGATGCCCTGCAGATACGCGAAGAAGCCCTCGACCTGTTCAGTCTCGGCATGCTCGATCTGCGCACACGGGCCCAGATCGAAAAACTGTTCTGGTCAATAGCCCGTGAAGTCGGCGAGATTGCGTCATCGATGAAACACGCACCCGAAGAGCTGCGGAAAATCGCACGTATGCTTCCCGACAAATACTTCTGCAACTTCTCTTTGTTCCAGTCACTTCCCGACTCATGGGCCATAGACCAGGTGTTTCCCATCATCCCTATCTCCCGTCTCGATGAGAAACCGACCCGCACATGCACAATACAGGACATGACATGCGACTCAGACGGCAAAATCTGCAGTTTCATAACCTCCTCGGGGCTGTCATCGTCGCTGCCCGTCCATCCGCTGCGACAAGGCGAATCATATTACATCGGGGTGTTCCTCGTCGGTGCCTACCAGGAGATCCTCGGAGACATGCACAACCTATTCGGCGACACAAACGCCGTGCACATCAATGTCTACCGCGACCACTACGAAATCGACCAGGTGATGGATGGAGAGACAGTAGCCGAAGTGCTCGACTATGTGCAGTACAACCCGAAGAAGCTCGCCCGTAACGTCGAGACATGGGTGACCGCATCGATGAAAGCCGGATCAATCACCCCCGAAGAAGGCCGCGACTTCCTCAGCACCTACCGTTCGGGCCTCTACGGCTACACTTACCTCGAAAAAGACTGAGAGCAAGAGCCGTGCAACGCTATTTCATGCACCTCGCCTACCGTGGAGCACCGTTCCACGGATGGCAGTCTCAACCAAACGCAGTCAGCGTGCAGTCGACCATCGAAGACGCGCTCTCACGCTTCACACGCCGGCCTACGCCCATCGTGGGCGCCGGCCGCACCGACGCCGGAGTCAACGCCAGGATGATGATAGCCCACGTCGACCTCGACCTCACCCCCGGGCAGATCCCAAGACTGGTCACCGCGCTCAACTCCATGGTCGGCCGGGACATTGCCATCTATGGCCTCAAGCCCGTGGCTTCCGACGCCCACGCACGTTTTGACGCTGTCAGCCGCACCTATCACTATTACGCCCATACGCGCAAGTCTCCATTCTGCCACGACCTGTCATGGGCCGCTTCGCCTCTGCTCGACTTTGACGCCATGAACGAAGCTGCCACCTTGATGCTTGGGCGCCGCGACTTCACATCCTTCTCCAAGCTCCACACCGACACCCACACAAACATCTGCGACCTCCGCGAAGCCCGCTGGCAACGCATCGATGATGACAACTACCGCTTTGTCATCACCGCTGACAGATTTCTGCGCAACATGGTGAGAGCCGTCGTCGGCACACTCGTCGAGGTAGGCCGCGGAAAAATGAAGCCGCACGACATTATAGACATAATCGAGCGCCGCGACCGCTGCGCGGCAGGGACATCCATGCCCGGCCACGCACTCTTCCTCTGGGATATATCATATCCCTACCCCTCAATATGAACATCTGACAACATCGGAAGACAAGCACAAACACCGCTGTAATTTTATGAATCGAGGCCTTAACATGCGTTAAAAGTGCTCAAAGTCAAAATAATTGGCGAAAAATTTCCTCATTTGAAGAAAAATGACTTACTTTGCACCGCGAAATTGAATTTTAATCATTAAAAACCTTATTATTATGTCAGAAATTGCAGATCGCGTAAAAGCTATCATCGTTGACAAGCTCAGCGTAGAAGAAGACAAAATCACTCCCGAAGCATCTTTCACAACCGACCTCGGTGCAGACTCACTCGATACTGTAGAACTCATCATGGAATTCGAAAAAGAATTCGGCATCCAGATCCCCGACGATCAGGCAGAAAAGATCGCTACTGTAGGTGACGCTATCTCTTTCATCGAAGAAGCTAAGAAGTAATCATTATCCCATCGAAGGATAATCCACTTTTTCAAATTGCATTAGCAACCCATCATTTTAATAAATGGAATTAAAAAGAGTTGTCGTAACAGGACTCGGAGCTATCTCGCCCCTTGGCAATGATGTCGCCACCACGTGGGACAACGCCAAAAACGGCAAAAGCGGCGCCGGCCCCATTACCCACTTTGACGCATCCAAGTTCAAGACACAGTTTGCGTGCGAAGTCAAGGATTTCGATCCCAACCAGCACTTTGACCGCAAAAAACTCCGTCAGCTTGACCTCTACGCGCAGTATGCCATCGTTGCAGCTCGCCAGGCCGTTGAAGACGCAGGTCTTGAAAAAGAAGGAGCAGTCGACAAAAACCGCGTCGGCGTAATTGTCGCCGCAGGCATCGGCGGTCTTCACACCTTTGAAGAAGAAGCCGGCTATTATGCTCTTAACGAGGCTACCATGGGCCCGAAATACAACCCGTTCTTCATTCCCAAGATGATTGCCGACATCGCATCAGGCCACATCTCCATGGAATATGGCTATCATGGCCCCAACTTCGGAACGGTTTCAGCCTGTGCATCGTCTAACAATGCCATTATCGACGCGTTCAATCTTATCCGTCTCGGCAAAGCTGACGCTATTGTCACCGGTGGTGCTGAAGCTGCAATCTACCCTGCAGGCGTGGGCGGCTTCAACTCTATGCACGCACTGTCGACACGTAACGACAGCCCCGAAACCGCATCACGTCCGTTCAGCAAATCCCGCGACGGTTTTGTGATGGGTGAAGGTTCGGCAGTCCTTGTTCTTGAAGAACTTGAACATGCCCTTGCCCGCGGTGCGAAAATCTATGCCGAAGTTGCCGGCGGTGGCCTTTCAGCCGACGCCTACCACCTGACGGCTACACACCCTGAAGGTCTTGGAGCAATCCTCGCAATGACCAACGCGCTCGAAGACGCCGAAATGAAACCCGAAGACATCGATTACATCAATGTCCACGGCACATCGACTCCCGTCGGTGACATCTCGGAAGTCAAGGCTATCCTCGAAGTGTTCGGCGAACACGCCTACAAGCTTAACATCTCATCTACAAAATCGATGACCGGCCACCTCCTCGGTGCAACCGGCGCTCTCGAAGCAATGTTCAGCATCAAGGCTGTCGAAGAGAACATCGTTCCCCCGACCATCAACCATGATCCCGAAGACCTCGACGAAAACATCGACTACAACCTCAACTTCACTTTTGACCGCGCAGAAAATCGCCCCGTGCGCGCCGCCCTTTCCAACTCGTTTGGCTTCGGTGGTCACAACGCGACTGTCATTTTCAAGAAGTTTGAGAAATAAGATAAGTCAATTTAGCTTATCCACCTATTCAAAAACAGGCTGTGCATTTTGCTCAGCCTGTTTTTTGCTTTATTGAACATCAATTGTTGCCAGTGCAATCTGCATATCCTATATCTCAATAGCTCATCACCGGGTCGAGCTCGTTTGCACGGTCAATCATCCGTTGGATCTCAGACTCGGCGGGGACACGGTTGCAGAGATTCTTCGCATCATTGACTTCAACCAACTTTGCATGAAGATTGGCAGCGACGCGATGGCGAAGTTCCTTGACGGTGTCCACTCCGGCAGCTTCGAGGAGTTCGGCAAACTGTCCGGCAACCCCTTTTATACGGAAAAGATCGGCGTGGTTGGCCCATTTCAAAATAAGTTTCTCCGGAATGTCCGTTTCTTCTGCCAAAGTTTTTCTTCCCTTAGCAGTTGATGCCCTGTTGAGGAGTTCATCCGTCGTGCCGACACCTGCGGCCTCGAGTTTGGCGGCGTAAGCAGCTCCTATACCTTCAATCTGTTCGATTTTGTATGCCATAATAGTAATTTTTAGGGTGTTAATCATGTTAAGATTAAACAACCGTAACTACAATCAGGTTCAAATCACCGCCGACACTTCCTTGAAGGCATAAGTCCGCAGACATCCCGAGCGCTCACGCAATGTAAGCATGCCGTCTGTCGCCACATCGAGGATTTCAGCCTCGAAATTCGTAGCCGTGGCAGCATCCAGCCATTGATAAAAGCCATTTCCGCGCCATAGGTTTGCCTTGTACCGCGCGACAAGATCCGCAGGCTCCGGATCATCCTCATAGCCGTCAAACAAGGCGAGAATTGTGCCACAAACTTTCTCAAGCAATGTTTCGAGATCGTAGGCACAGCCTGTGATATTTGCAAGCGATATCGGATTGGGAGCATCGCTCACAAAAACGGTCTGGTTGACATTGATGCCAATCCCGGCAATCGACCGGCCTATTCGGAAACCGTCAAGACTGTTTTCAATCAGTATGCCACAGATCTTATGGTCGCCGTGATAAATATCATTAGGCCATTTGACCCTGAATTTCTCTCCTGACGCCTCCTCAAGAGCAATGCAGACGCCCAGCGACACAAGCATTGACAGCTCGAACTGTGATGCCGCCCTGATCGTCCGCGGCCTCAGGAGCATCGAGAATGTGAGGTTTGCATCCGGCTCTGACTCCCAGCTGTTGCCTCTCTGGCCGCGTCCGGCCGTCTGCTTTCGTACGGCCACGACGGCCCCATGCCCGAGACATGAAGCCTCTGACGCAAGCAGACTATTGGTTGACGCTGCCTCGTCGACCCATCTTATATGACAATTCATCAATTGTTTATGATTATGTCACGCGAATGGTCGTCATTGACACGCAACTCCACCTTCACAGTGTCATCGGGCAATATATCTTCAATGCGCTCCGGCCATTCGAGCAGACATAAAGCTCCGGAATCAAAATAATCCTCTACCCCGATTTCAAGAGCCTCGTCGATGTTATCAAGACGATAGAGATCAAAATGATAGATCAGTTCGGCCGTTTCATCAGAGCGATACTCGTTGATGATGGCGAAAGACGGAGAATTAGCGACATCATCCTCGACTCCGAGACGGCGGCAGAGCGCGTTGATAAACGTTGTTTTGCCTGCGCCCATCTCGCCATAGAAGGCATAGACGGTCTCATCGCCCATCTGTTCGACAAAAGCCTCGGCAGCTGCAGGCAGATCTTCAATTGTGTTGACGTGTATTGTAGTCATGTGATTACTGATTGTGTTTTATAGAAATTATTTCGCCGACAAAGTTATCAGAGGCACAAGCATCTCCTCGAGAGATATGCCGCCATGCTGAAAGGTGTCGGTATAGTAGTTCACGTAATGATTATAATTGTTTGGATAAGCAAAGAAATCACGGTTTGTGGCAAAAATATATGCCGTCGAAACATTGGGCGAAGGCAGGCCGAAGCGCGACGGCTGTTTGATCTCATATACCTGACGCGGATTGTAATTGAGATTCTTACCCAGTTTATAACGCAGATTAGTGTTGGTGTTTCTGTCGCCGACAACTTTAATAGGATTATCGACGCGTATGGTGCCATGGTCGGTGGTGAGGATTATCTTATAGCCTTTTGATGCGACAGTCTTGAAGAACTCATATGCCGACGAGTGCCTGAACCACGACTCGGTCAGCGAACGGTAGGCGGCATTTGAAGCGGCCAGCTCACGTATCATCTTAGACTCAGTGCGGGCATGAGACAGCATGTCGATGAAATTGAAAACAACGACATTAAGGTCGTTGCGCTCGAGCTGGGCGAAGTCTCTGATCAATTTTTCGCCTGAGGCCGAATCATTGATCTTATTATACGAAAAACGACATGTGCGGCGGTAGCGTTCAAACTGTGTGGCGATGAGAGGCGATTCGTTGATGTTCTTGCCTTCTTCGGAGTCCTCGTCAATCCACAGATCTGGAAACATCTTCTCTATAGCCAATGGCATCAATCCCGAGAAAATGGCATTACGCGCATATTGAGTCGCCGTTGGCAATATGGAGGTATAAAGACCTTCGTCGATTGTAAACAAGTCGCTGAGCAGCGGTTTGATCGTGCGCCACTGGTCGAGACGGAAATTATCAATCAGGACAAAGAAAACCTTCTCTCCTTTATCCAACAACGGGAAAATACGCCGCGAGAAGATGCGCGGACTCATCAGCGGAGCCTCATCAGTGACTCCGTCAGATGTGACCCAACGTTCATAATTGCGACGGACAAATTTATTGAACTCCGAATTTGCCTCGGTCTTCTGCATCTCAAGCAACTCGTCCATGTTTGTATCAGTCGATGCAAGTTCAAGTTCCCTGAAGACGAGTTTGTCATAAAGAGCATACCAGTCATCTATCGTCGAAGCCGTGTTGATCAGAGCCGATATATTGCCGAAATCGCGTCTGTAGTCTTCGCTTGTCCTGTCAGCCACAAGACGGTCGCTGTGCAGGATTTTCTTGATGGCTATCAATATCTGGTTAGGGTTGACCGGCTTGATGAGATAATCGGCTATCTTGCTGCCGACGGCCTGATCCATTATGTTTTCCTCCTCACTCTTGGTTATCATGATAACCGGAAGCTGAGGCTGTCTCTGCTTGATGCGGGAAAGTGTTTCGAGCCCGGTATAACCGGGCATATTCTCGTCGAGTATGACAAGGTCAAAGGCTTCGTTTTCGGTCAGACTGAGAGCATCGCTGCCGTTGTTGGCCGTAACCACGTCATAACCCTTGTTGCGAAGAAACATCAGGTGGGGCTTCAAGAGATCTATCTCGTCGTCAGCCCATAGTATCTTGTATTGCGAGCTCATATCTTATGAAAAAACACCGAATTCGGTTTTATGTAAAATTCAACTTTTAAAATATTTTTCTGCGTGTAAAAAACAAACACACTCTTATTGCTATAACAATTTTTCAACTCATCAGTCTTCAAACAAGGGATCATCGCCCTCGCTGCCCTGCTCATAAGCCGGCAACGGAGCCGGTGGCGATGCCGGCTTCTTGTTTTTTCCGTCAGGCTTCAGATCCGGTTTCCGCTCCGCTTTAGGCGCTGTCTTAGGCTCTGTCTTCTGTTCAGTTTTTGGCTCATCAGCCACAGGCACAACTTCTATGGCGTCAAAGTCTGTGTCGCGCGACTCTCCGGCAGCGGCGGCCTCATCAGCCTCTTCGAGAGTCTCCACTTCCTCAGCCTGCAATATGTCGGCTTGGGCATCGATATAATTCTGCTCTTCGAGATAGCGGAAATAGTCGTCAAATGTGCGGCCTTCATTTATCATCTTCTCGAAGTTGGCAGCACTGATGGCCACCGGTCTGACACCCGGAGGAAGTTTGAAATCCGGAGAATCGGCCATAACCCTCCGGTAGTGGTTCAGTTCGTTGAGATTTTCAAATCCGCGGATGACAATCATGCCAAGGCGTCCGAACGTCATTGGCTCAAGATCAAAATCCTTGACTACAAACGAACGGAAATTGTGGCGGGCGATTTCAAACAGGAATTCGTTGGTCGATATGTCGGCCGCGTCATAGACCATCACCAGAAGCTGGGAATTGTCGGGATTCAGATCAAATTCAAGCGGGGCATCACTGACAGCCGTACTGTCAGAACCGAGTTTCAAATCCCATATCATGCCGCGGATATTGCCGTTTTCAGGCGACTGCAGTTTTCGCCCCTGCTGTATGCCTTTCAGCCACGAGGCTGCTATCGGGGTGATGTCTGTGTCAGGATAGCGTTCGAGCATGTCGCGCAACACGGCTGCAAATTTCTCCGGATTACGTTCGGTTACATAAGCCAGAGCGTCGATAAACATGAACTTAGGCATGATCTTGCTCAACGGGAACTTTTCGGACATTTCTTCATAAGCGGCATGGACAAGGTCATTGCGGTTATTGAGATAATCGTCATATGCCTTGTCATACAACTCATATTGCCGTGCATCCATGCGCCGCAGATTCTCGATGTAGTCCGGGTCACGCATGGCTATGCCATAAGACGAGTCCGGGAAATCCGAGAGTATAAGTTGTCTGTATTTCTCAGCGGCAGCGGTGTTGCCTGCGCGTGTAAACATCAGATAGAGGTTGTAATAGACATCCAGACGATATATATTGTCGGGATAATCCTTCAACAGACGGTCAAACTCAGACTCGGCCGCGCCAAAATCCTCGAGCTTGTCTTTGAGTATGACGCCCATGTTGTAAAGTCCTTCCTGGATGATATCGTTGGCCGTAGCCCGCTCTGCATCATCCTTCGGGATCTGGGCAAGATAGTATTCGGGGTAATGCGGGTCATCGACTTTCGACGGCTCTGCATTACGTGCTTCGTCGGTAGCGCTTTCTTCTCCGCTATCATCGTCTTGTCCGGAGTCCTCGTCATCTTTGTCGCTCGAATCACCGAAATCATCGAAACTGAACGATGCCTTGTTGCGACGGCGCCAGTCATCCTCAAGTTTTCGCGAACCCCAACGGCGCTGAAATTCGGTGCGGCCGGCATTTCGGGTGGCCGCATTGTAAAAATACCACGAATTGTCGGAATTGATATTGAACGAATTTGGCGCACTTGCCGATGAGTTGCCGAACGCATCACCTTCAGCAGCACGTTCGGCAAGATATTCCTCACGTGCAGCCTGTTCGGCCTCCTCTTTTTCTTTTTTCTTCAGTTGTTCGATAATCTTGTTGACCACCGCAAGTTGCTCGTCGGGAGTCATACGGCTCAGACGGAGCAGCGAGTCCTGCAGTGTGACGTTCTGAGAGTAAAGCGCCAGTTCGTCGAGCACATCGCTGCGGCGCACCAGAAGCTTGTAATCAGGAAATGTCTCAGGCAACTGGGGGACGGCCTCTGCATAACAAGGCTGAGCCAGTTCATACTGACCTCTGTCAAAATACAGACCTCCGAGACGTATCTGCGATATGGCCTTGTCTATGCCAGAGCGCTGGCTCTTCTCGGCTGCCAGAACATAGTTTGAGATGGCCTGCGTGGTGTCTCCGCGCGAAAGATAGAGATTGCCGATGGCGTAGTATATCTGGTCAAGATATTCCTTATTGCGGTCATAACGGGTCATGCGGCGCAGCGCCTTCACCTCGGGCGTGATATCATCACCATCATAAACCTCGCTTTGCTTTATCCTGGCGTTGAATTTGGTCCTGTAGCTTGCCGACGACGAAGCTCCGGCCTTCTTATATGCTTCATATGCATCAGCTTTGCGGCCGAGACGTGTATAGACTTGACCAAGCAGGAAGTAGAGACGCGTTTTCTGTGCGCCACGGGTATTTTTTACCGCAGCTGTGAGATATGGCACAGCCCCTTCATAATCATCACTCTTTATGCGCCAGTCGGCCATCGTGAAGTCGTAGAGAGACCTGAGTGTCTTGTTGACAAGAGACTCCTGTTTGATGCGCGTCAATATCATCTCTGCCTCAAACAGCCATCCGAGAGACACATAGCTCCGCGCCTGCCACAACTTAGCTTCGGTGACCATTTCCGGCAGCCACGTGAAATGGCGGCTGATGTAGAAAAACGTTGACGCTGCTCCGAGAAAGTCTCCGTTGAAATATTGGCTGCGCCCCATCATCATCCATGCATTATGAAGAAACGGGTTATATTCGTCACGCTTCATCCACGCCTTATAGGCTGCATCATTGCTATGTCCCGGTTTGCGCGCCGGACGCTGTTTTATCGACCGCAGCTGTATGGCTTTCTGAGCCTTCTCGATCGAACGCGTGAAATCGCCCGATGGCTGAGGAGCCACAGGGTCGGTCTTTGCCTCGACGGGATGCATGAACAGAAGACGCGACGAGTAATCATCCTCGTATTTGCTCTCCATTTCCTCGAGTGTCTCGCGGTAATGGGTGTCACCGTTGTAGTAGATGTTATAGCGGGTGATGAAAGCCGTATACTGGCGTCGTGCGGCAGTATTCTTCTTGCTGCTGCACGACGAAAAGACAGCGATGGCTGCCAAAACGGCAACCATTGCCAATAGAAATCTGTAGCGTGGACGGCCTGTCATCATTTAGCGTTCTGTTAAGATAACGCTCGATTTGTCATCATTATTGTTGCTCACGTGGGGTCGACACAGCATTTTTCGGCGCGTCGGGATAGACAATCCTCGAATGATAGATTGTCTTCAGACGCTTGATAAAGGCCTCCTTGATAATGGGAATATCACGGAACAGAAGCGGCGAACGGTCAAACATGCCGTCGGCGATCTGACTGTCGACGATTTTGTTGACAAGTTCGGTGATAGCCTGAGGAGTGTGCTCTCTCAGCGAACGGCTTGCAGCCTCGACCGCGTCGGCCATCATCAGTACCGCCGTCTCACGGCTCCGGGGATTTGGACCCGGATATGTGAACGGAGCAGGATCGACCGTCTCATCCGGATGGAGCTTGCAGTAAGTATAGTAAAAATATTTGGCTTTGCCAAGTCCGTGATGTTCGGTTATAAAATCCTTGATCACTGACGGAAGTCCAGCCTTATCAGCCCGTCGCATGCCGTCGTATACATGATTGACCACGATCCGCGCACTTTGCTCCGGAGGCAGTGTGTCATGAGGGTTGACACCATGCTGATTTTCGGTAAAGAAGGCAGGATTGCTGAGTTTGCCTATGTCGTGATACATCGCTCCGGCCCTTACAAGCTGCTCGTTGGCTCCTATGCGCTTGGCCGCATCTACGGCAAGATTGCTCACCGACAGAGAGTGCTGGAATGTGCCCGGACATTCGTCATTGAGTTTGCGCAACAGCGGAGAGTTTGTGTCGGCAAGCTCAATCAGGGTCACCTCGGAGATGAAGCCGAACATGCGCTCAACTGCCGACATCAGCACATAGGCCATCGACGTCAGGGCCGCATTGACACCGAGATATACAATCATGCGCCACGAGAAGCCTTCGAAGGTGCCGTTCATCAGAAGCTCGAGAGCCACGTAAGCCAACAGATAGACCACGGCAACCATGCCGGCCGTACGCAACAGCTGCGAACGCTGGCTCAGCTCACGGAGAGAATAGACTGCAGCCGCAGCAGCGCAGAACTGCAGGAATATGAACTCGAGCGGAAACGACGTGATGGCCGCGCAGACAAGCGAAAGGATGCCGGAAACCATCAGCGCTGTGCGGCCGTCGAAGAAGACAAGCACAAGCACAGGCACTATGGCCAGGGGGGCTATGTATATGCCCGACGGGAGGAAGGTGTTCAATGCAAGCGCAATGAGAAAAAACAACGTTATCAGACTGTTGATGAACAGAAACGACCGGTTGTCGGCAAACACCGCTGGATTATAGAAATAAAAATAGAGGAAAAGGACAGCCTGCAGCATCACGACATAGATGAACTGTCCGAGCAACATCAGCCAGTCGCTCTTACCGTCTTTGGTTATGCTTGCCTCAAGCATAGCTTCATAAGTGCGCAGGTTGGTGAAGTCCTGGGGGGTCACAATCGCGCCCTTGTCGATGACTGTCTGCCCCTGCTGTATGACACCCCTGTCTGCGGTGAGCGTAAGGTAGTCGTAATCATAGTGACGACGGCTTTCGGCATCGTTGTATATGATATTAGGCCTCAATATGCCGGGAAGATTGGCTGAAGAAAAATACTGATGCAAGCCCGGATCGGAAATAACCGAGTCGAGCAGAACATATATATCGCGTGGCGATGTGAAATGAGATGTTGACATCTCGCTGAGCACGTTTTTGTCGAGAATCCTGACTTTCGGCAACTGCTTGCCGAGAATTTTGTCACGTGTCTGCACATCGACCACTCCTGCGGCATAGATCTTGCGCAGCCTTGAGGCAAGCTCACCTCTGAAATTGGTGCCGACAGCCGGCGGCAACTGACTCACGACAGAGTCAATCATCAGCTGATTGATTTCATAGACAGGCACAAAACGTGCGTCAAGCGTATCCCGGGCTGCAATGATGGTTGCCGAATCTGCATGAATCGGTATGTCGAACGGTGCTATGAGCTTGGCATAGTTCCATGGACGACCTTCCTCATAGTTATAGTGGTTTGACTCCGGATGAGGATAGAAGTAGGTGATTATTAGAGCCGCGGCCACGCATACCAGTATCTTGAACGTAAGTCCCGGCCGGCTTAGAGCGTCTTTTATCTGATTGTTCATTTGCTAATGTATTCGGGTTGCGGATTGAACACCGCTGATATTTCTTACTTTAGAGCACAGACTTGTGACGACCTCCACATCTTCGACACGCACCCAGAGGTCACAATCAAACACTTCGTCATGAGCCTCGATGTCGAGCTTGCGTATGTCGATCGAGAGATGTGTCGAGATCATCTGGATCAACTCCTGAAGTATGCCATGCCGGTCTATGCCCTCGATGCGGACATGAGCGAGAGACTTGGAGTTGACGGTCTCCCATCTTGTGGCCACGATGCGCGGGCCATATCCGGCTTTGAGCACCTGCGCTCTCGGACAGGTCAGCGCATGGACCACCACCTCTCCGTTGTCATCGATAAAGCCCATGACTTCATCGCCGGGTATCGGACAACAGCACTCCGCAAGTCTGAAATTGGAACCCTTCTCGTCATAGTGGAGCATATAGGTCTCCTTTGTGTTGATTTTGGTCTTTGGAGTTTTTTTGTCGTCCTCGTTTTTTTCAGCAGTCTTGTTTTCAGAGCGACGATTGAACTTAAGCAGCTTTGTGAGAATGCCACCCGACTGATTTTCGACAAGTTTTCTCAGGCTTTTGACCAGGAAGTCACCGAGCATTATCTCTTCGCAGCCGAGCTGATAGCACAATTCATCTCTGTTTGACACATGGAAAGTGCCGAGAAGTTTGCTGATCACAACGTTAGTGTCAGGTATGCTGTGCGACTCGAGCCACTGAGCGAGTATCTCACGACCTTTGTTGACCATCGGCTGTCGGTTTTTGCGGAGGGCCTGGCGCAGACGTGTCTTTGCCTTTGCTGTTATAAGAAAGGGCTCCCATTCAGGCTGAGGCGATTGTGATTTGGATGTCAGCACCTCGACCTGATCTCCACTGCTGAGCTTGTGACTCAATGGCACAAGGCGGTGGTTGACCTTTCCTGCGATACAATGTATGCCCAGCTCCGAATGCAGTTCAAAAGCCACATCGAGCACTGTCGCTCCGGCCGGCAGAGTCAGCAGCTCGCCTTTTGGTGTAAAGACTACAATCTCAGAAGCAAAAAGATTGAGTTTCAGAGTGTCGAGAAAATCAATGGCACTCGGTTCTGGATTGTCGAGAATGTCTTTGATTGTGCGCAGCCAGACATTCAGCTCCGACTCTTCGTCGCTCTCTCCGATCTTATACTTCCAATGGGCGGCAAAGCCTTTTTCCGCGATCTCATCCATGCGTTTTGAACGTATCTGCACTTCGACCCAGTTGCCGTCAGGCCCCATGACTGTCAGGTGAAGAGCCTGATAACCGTTGGCTTTAGGCACCGAGATCCAGTCACGGGTGCGGTCGGGATGCAATTTATAGATGTCGGTTATGGCCGAATATATTGACCAGCATATCGACTTTTCCTTCGCCTGGTCGTCGCATTCGAAGACTATTCGCATCGCATAGAGGTCGTAGACTTCCTTAAAGGGCACATGCTTGGTCTCCATCTTATTCCATATCGAATATACCGACTTGAGACGAGCCTTGGCATCATATACAAGCCCCATCTCGTTGAGTTTTTCCTTGATAGGCTGCGAGAAATCGCTGTAGACAGCCGCACGCCGCGACTCACTTTCGCGTATCTGCTCTGCAATGCGGGCATATGCCGCGGGGTGCTCATATTTGAAACTCAGGTCCTCGAGCTCTGTCTTGATTTCAAACAGACCGAGACGATGGGCCAGCGGTGCGTAGATATACAATGTTTCTCCGGCAATCTTATACTGTTTGTTGGGCGCCATAGAGCCGAGAGTGCGCATATTATGGAGTCGGTCGGCCATCTTTATCAGCACCACACGTATATCATCGCTCATGGTCAGCAGCAGTTTGCGGAAATTTTCGGCCTGCAACGATGCCTTGTCTCCGAATATTCCGCCCGAAATCTTGGTAAGACCCTCGACAAGCTGCGCGATCTTCTTGCCGAAATGCTGCTCGATGTCTTCGACTGTATAGTCGGTGTCTTCGACCACATCGTGGAGCAAAGCCGCGCATATCGAAGTCGAACCGAGACCGATTTCCTGACTCACGATCTTGGCTACAGCTATCGGATGGAGGATATAAGGCTCTCCCGAACGGCGACGTATGCCCTTATGGGCTTCTTTAGCAAAGCGATAGGCACGTTCGAGGATTTCAACCTTCTTACGATGGTTGCTTTTGAGATATCCTTCGAGAACGTCAGCAAACGCTTCTTCTATCATCTTGTCCTCTTGTTCAGGTGTCATTGCCGGTTTCTGATCCATACTGAGAGCCGTTTTGAGCGTAGTTAATGCAATAAAATACAAAAATATAATATCCGCTCGAAAACTCCAAAAAAACATGTGGACGTTTTTTAATTTTGCAAATAGTCGATGATTGGTTACTTTTGCAGCAAATGAACAATGCCCGTAATATAGCGATAAGCATCATTGCTGCGGCAGCGCTGGCAATCTTCAGCACCGGAGTGTGGCGTGTGGTGCAGTCACGTCAGCCACATGTCGATGTGGAGCGAGACCGCTATCCCGTGATGGGCGTCGATTTATCCGCTCACAACGGAGATGTCGATTTTGAGCGCGTGGCTGCCGCCGGTGTAGACTTCGTGTTTCTGAAAGCGTCGGAAGGCACTGATTTCCGTGACCCTAAATTCATCAGCAACTACAACGCTGCCCGCAAAGCCGGCATAAAGGTCGGCGCATACCACTTCTTCCGCTTCGACAGCGACGGCTATCGTCAAGGGCGCAATTTTCTGACGGCAGTAGACAGCCTCGACCTTGATCTGCCCCTTGCCATCGACATTGAGGACAGCGGCAATCCTACGGGTCACGAGGCCGACGATGTGGCCAGCTCACTCCGCGGCATGATTTTCGCTCTCGAAGGGTCGCGCAACAAAGTCATCCTCTACACAAACAAGAAAGGTTATGACCGCTATGTAAGAGGGCGCCTTGACGAGATGCCCGTATGGCTTTGCTCGTTTACCAATCCTCCGATAAGCTCCGACAACTGGTTGCTTTGGCAACACAGCCACCGAAGCCACATCGACGGCATATCGGGCGAGGTGGATATGAACACCTTCAACGGCGACAGCATCAGTTGGTCGCAGTGGCTCAACGACATGGAATGACACAATATAAAGTCAGGCTTCACGTTATCAATAAGAGACTCTCACCAAATCAATCGATTGACCAGTCAATGACCAACATACCTTTTCTCCGAATAATCTTTGCAATCATCCTTGCATCGGCAGTCAATGCCGCTGCAGCCCTCGACACGGGCATCTACACCGAACAATCGGTACTCGCATCCGGCCAATGGGTCAAAATCTCCGTTGACGAGAGCGGACTCTACCGCATACCGGCCGCAACACTCAGACAGTGGGGCTTCAGCGACCCATCGAAAGTGCGCATACACGGTTATGGCGGACAACGCATTGCCGATGCGCTCACAGCCGCCAACTACATCGACGACCTGCCTTTGATCCAGTCACAGAGCTGCAAAGACGGCTCTGTAGTCTTCTATGCCGTCGGGCCTGACTTATGGGAAGGATCGACCGGTGAAGTACAGGTCAAACGGCTCAACCCTTACTCAAGCTCAGGATATTACTTTGTGACATCGGCCGACAGCGAAAGCCGCCCGTTCGGCATCACCGCCAGCCCGGGAGCAAGCGCTCCGGCCACGACTTTCACTGAACGGCTGCATCACGAACAGGACCTCGTATCACCCGGCGAATGCGGTGTCATGCTTGTCGGAGAGGATTTCCGCTATACACCGACACGACGCCTCACTTTCAGCCTTCCGGGCAGATGCGACTCGGTGATGTTCAAGACATCATTTATTGCAAAAACCTACAATTCAAGCTCAAATATAACTTTCACAGCCAACGGCAAACAAGTGCCGGCGCTGACCTCAGACGCAATCGGCCCATCAGGTAGCGGTGAAGTCCATGGCGTCGAATGCCGCACAAGCCACACATTGAAAGCCGATGACTACAATATCGACGAGACGCTTGAGATCAGCATCACCCACAAAGCGAAAACCGTCGTCTATAACGCCTGGCTCAACTATATATCGGTCAACTATGTCCGAAAACTCGCCTTACCCTCCGAGGGCCATCTCGACTTCTCCACACAGGATATGTCGCTCAGCCTCGGTGGAGCTTCCGAGACGACCCATATCTGGGATGTCACAGACCCCGCCGACATCCACACCGTAGAGTTTGACGCCTCATCGGGCTCCGCACTGTGGACCGCACGCTACAAAGGCAAACGTGACTATGCGGCATGGAACGACAACGCCCGCCTGCCGGCTCCCAAAACCGTCGGATTCGTCTCAAACCAAAACCTCCATGCCGACCGCGACTTCGAGATGGTCATCTTCACTCATCCGGCATGGCGCACCCAGGCCGAACGCATAGCCGAACTCCACCGCACCGAGCCCGACAATATGAGCGTCAAGGTCGTGGACGTTGACGAAGTCTACAACGAATTCAGTTCCGGAGCACAAGACGTATCAGGGCTGAGAAAATATCTGAAAATGCTCTACGACCGGGGCGTTGGCAGCGAAAAACAACTGAAATACGTGCTGTTGATGGGTCGCATGACATATGATGAGCGACACTTGACCGCAGGCGTGAAGGCTCTGGGATGCCCCACCATACCGGCCTGGCAACAACGCGAGGAACGATACTCGCTCGACTCCGAGCAGGGATTTGCCACAGACGACTTCCTGTCGATGCTCGAGGACGGCAGCGGCTCGCGACTCGGTGCTGACAACCTGTCGGTGGCAGTCGGGCGTCTGCCGGTCACAAGCGCCTCTACCGCCAAACTGATAACCGACAAAATCATATCCTATGCCAGACGCCCGCCACGCGGCGCATGGAAAAACAAAGTGCTCGGACTCGCAGATGATGTCGACTACGGTGTGCACTACCGCCAGACCGAATGGTTCATGCGTGGATTTGACAAGAATGACGACAACCCGTATCTGCTTGAGAAAATCTATCTCCCGGCCTACGAACTTTCGGGCGGGGTATATCAGACAGCCCGCGAACAGATGTACCGCCAACTCAACGAAGGCGTTGCCTGGTGGACATTTGTCGGACATGCCACAAACCACTCATGGACAGGCGACGGCATGCTCACCTATTCAGACATCAACAGCCTCTATCTGCGCCGACTGCCGTTTGTCTATGCTGCCACCTGCAACTTCCTGCGATGGGACTCCAACACACTGAGTGGCGGAGAGATACTGATGTATGAGCAAAACGGTGGAGTCATAGGCATGATCAGCGCCACCAGACCCGTATATATCACCTACAACGGCTACTTCACCAACGCCATCGGGAAAGAAATATCACGTCGCGACGGCGGACGCCTGCCGACGACCGGTGAAATCTACAGACGGGCAAAAAACAACATCCGGTCTGTCGATGAAAAGACAGGCAACGAAGGAGACATACTCAACAATGACAACCGCCTGCGCTATGTCTTCATGGGCGATCCGGCCCTTTCTCTCGCCACACCCGACAACCTCGTCTCGATAGAGTCAATAAGCGGCGTATCACTCGATTCAGGAGACCAGATAATAATTCCGGCCCGAAGCAACCCCGTCATAAAAGGTGTGGTTACGGCTCCCGACGGCTCAATACTGACAGACTTCAACGGCACACTGTTGCTTGATCTTTATGACGCCGACCGTTCACCGGATTTCGTAAAAAACAAGGACCAGTATGACGCATGCAAACCATTTGACATACATGGCGACAGGCTATATTCGGGTTCATGCCGCGTGACAGCAGGTCGCTTCGAACTGAGTGTGGCCATGCCGACACAGGTCAGCGACAACTTCCGCGAAGCCACATTCAGCATGACAGCCTATTCAGACGACGGTCAGACCGAAGCTTCAGGCCTCAATCATGACTGCTATGTCTACGGCTACGACGAACTTGCGGCCGAAGACACCGAAGCCCCTGTCATCGAAATGCTCGCCCTCAATCACTCGACATTCAAATCCGGCGATGACGTCAATCCTGACCCGGTGCTCCTCGCCACCCTGCGCGACAATGTCGGCATTAATCTGTCGATGGCCGGTGTCGGACAACAGATGTCTCTCATGCTCGACGACAAGACAAGCTATAACGACGTGCCTTATTACTACACACCGGCCTCCGACGGATCACCTTCAGGCGAAATAGCATATCCCCTGTCAGGCCTGACCGAAGGCAACCACACACTGAGGCTGAGAGTGTTTGACACCAACGGCAATTCGGCTACCCGCACCATAGACTGCTTTGTGCGCGAGGGACTCGCCCCGACCATTTTTGATGTCTACACCGATGTCAGTCCGGCCACAACCGAAGCCAACTTCTACATATCACACAATCGTCCGGACGGCATGTTGACCGTCACCATCGCGGTCTACAATCTTCTCGGCCACCAGCTCTGGAGCCAGACCAACACCGGACGCAGCGACATGTTCACCTCAGCTCCGGTGACATGGGATCTCACAGACGGGACAGGCAGCCGTGTCGGCCGAGGCATCTATCTCTACCGCGCCACCATCACCGCTGACGGGGAGACCTTCCAGACCGCTTCCCGCAAGATTGCAGTCACCGGCCGATAGCCCTTGACTGACAAGCTTTGACCTTTTTACGCACAGGGTGCGAAAATATCCCGATTTTTCACTATTTTTGCAGTCGAAATGAACGAAAACCAGTCAAATATCACCCGTGACCTTTTGCCGGAGCCAACGATAAGGAGACTTCCGTGGTATCTGGCTTATGTCACACTACTCCATAACAACCGGGTCGAATACGTTTCGTCGACAAAAATCGCCGACGAGCTCAACGTCGACTCGTCGCAGATTGCCAAAGACCTGTCTTTCCTCAACATCAAAGGCAAGACTCGCATCGGCTATGAAGTTGCGTCGCTCGAAAAAGCGCTGCGCGATTTCCTTGGTTTCGGGCAGTCTCATAATGCGGTAATGGTAGGTTCAGGCAGCCTCGGAGCTGCCCTTATCTCTGACTCAGGCCTACAGCGCTACGGCCTCAACATCGTGGCCGGAGTCGACATCGATCCTGACATCGTCGGCTCACAGATCGGCGGAATACCAATCTACCACATCGACCGGCTAAAGGAACTCGTCAAAGAAAAAAACATCAGAATCGGCATCGTCGCCGTGCCGGTCGACAGCGCCCAGGACGTAGCCGACACAATGGTGGCCGCCGGCATCAAAGGCATCTGGAATTTCACGCCCTACCGCATCCGGGTACGCGATGGAGTCGTGATCGCCAACACTTCGATCTACTCCCATCTCGCCCTTATGTATAACCGTCTCGGCACCCTAAATCTCTGACAAGCCATAATCATCCGACATTATCACGATGAAAGCGCTCTGCATTCTCCCCGAAGGTTTTCGTCTCTATGCCGACTCTTCGGCCCACCGCAACAACCACCCTGTTTTCCTGCCCGACACCGAAGGCGGATGGACAGCTATCGTCTGCCCCTATGCCCGCATAAGCAGACTCGGCATGAACATTTCAGAGAAATTCGCCTCACGCTATTATGACAGCGTAGGCGGTGCTTGTCTTTTCGTGCCGACGCGCCACGCTGACAATCTCTCCGCTGCCGACGAATGCTTTTTTGCCATGGACTCCGCATTTACAGCCGGAGAAACCACCGACCCCCTGAAACCTTCGACACTGTCAGCCATGGGCGCCCAACTCAAAATAGATACCGCTGAACTCGGCATTGACTCTGTCATCGCACGACTGTCGCGACACATGACCTTCCGCATGGGCGATCTACTGATTTTCGCCAAACACGGCATACACTCTGCCATCACCGAAGGCGACCGCGTCACAGCAAGCCTTGACGGCAATCCATGTATAGACATTAAGATCAAGTAACTATGACTTTCCGCACATACAGACTCTTCATAAGCGCACTTCTGTCGACCTTAGCTCTAAGCGCAGCCGCATACACATCAAGCTACTACACCAACTCATCGGCACTATCGACCGGGAAATGGGTAAAAGTGAAGGTTTCGCATACAGGCATCCACCAGATAAGCCACTCCACCTTGCGAGAGCTCGGCTTCGACAACCCGTCGGAGGTCGCTGTATTCGGCTATGGCGGGGCACGTCTGACATCAAATGCCTTTGACACAAGCCTTCCTGATGATCTCAAGGCAACTCCGGCTCTTCATACCGACGACGGCCGCATGCTCTTCTATGCCGAGGCAGACCTCAGTGTGAGCGCCGTCACAGCCACCACCATCGAAGCCCGCCGCAACCTGTATGACACTGAAGCATGTTATTTCCTGACTGACTCGCGCCGCTCACCCGAACTTCCCGACCGGCTTGAAAGCACTCCGGATGGCACCGCTCTTGACACCCACCTGTCTGTATGCTATGTCGAAAACGAAGTGCAGAACCCCGCCGACGGCGGAGCCGTGTTCCATGACAAACCTTTCGGACCCGGTGACAGCTGCGACTATGACTTCGAAATCAGCGACTTTCATCCCGATGACAGATTTGCAACAGGTTATTTCAGATATTCATTCGGTGCATATGCGTCAACCAACACCGCGCTGTCGCCTGTCTATCCCGACGGACTGAGCGTAAGCGCAGTCAAAAACAACTACGCCGGCCTTCAGATTCAGGAAACAAAATTCTACTCCATAGGCTCCGGTTCGGCCACTGTCACAGACGTGGAGGCTGACGGAGTCTACACAGTGTCATTCCGCTTGCCCGAAGGATCCGCTCCCAAATACACGGCCATGGACTATGCCTGGCTGATATATCCAAGGCTCAACCGCCTGAAAGGCAACTCCATTGTTATGAATTTCCCCGGCATGAAAGCGGGAGATTGTTTCAGCATTGCCGGCAGTTGCCGCGACATGACAGTATGGGATATCACCGACGCCGCAACTGTCACGCCATGCCAAACCTACAGCGATGGTGATACATACACAGCCGTCTGCCCCGGACTTTCGGCAAGCCCCAAATCACGTCGCATCATAGCGTTTGACAGTTCCTGCCAGTTCCCCGAACCGACTCCCGGCGGCGAAATCGCCAATCAGAACCTTCATGGCGAACAGGTTCCCGAGATGGTCATCATCACCACAGACCAACTTGCCCCCGCCGCCGAACGACTCGCCGACATTCACCGCAAGCTTGACGGCATGAACGTCAAAGTTGTGACTCAGCAGACAATATTCAACGAATTTTCCTCCGGAGCGCGCGCCGCAATGGGTTATCGCCGCTATCTGAAGATGCTCTATGACCGCGAGCCAAAGACAATCAAACACGTGCTCCTGTATGGCCACGGCACATGGGACAACAGACGCAGGACAACCAGCGAACAACTGATATGCTACGAGACCGAAAACGCCGACCAGGCCCGCGACCTGACTAAAAACTTCACATCCGACAAATATTTCGTGATGCTCGAAAACAGTTTCAGCGCCTCACGTCTCCACTTTGGCATCATGAGCCTCGCCATCGGACGTATCGATGTGACGACAGAGGCCGAAGCCGACAAAATCAACGCCAAAATCGAACGGTTCATCAAGCGTCAACGCGGTCACGACGTCTATGGCAATATCCTTGTGCTCAGCGATGACGGCGACAGCCAAGGACACTTTATTGACGCCGAGAAGGTCATTGCCGAAATGGCCGGGACAAATGAGAGTCTGAATTATACCCGCGTACATAATCTTATCTACCCCTGGACCGACGGCGTTGCAATTTCAGGACGAAAAGCCATTACCAACGCTCTCAAGACCGGTCAAGGTCTGCTTGTCTACTGCGGACACTGCAGCCATATCGCATTCACCGGCGAACGCCTCTATGACCTCAATCTGATGACATCATCTGAGTGTGACGACTATCCCTTTGCTCTGCTCGCCACATGCGAGACCTTCGGCTTCGACCGCAACTCCCATGTCGTAGGGCCTTCGATGCTGCGCATGGACAATGGCGGTGCGATAGGCATCATAGGTTCATGCCGAAGCGTCTACATGGAGTATAACCGCACTCTCGCCTGCGCATTGGCCAAAGCATATGCCGAGGCGACACCGGCCACCACCATCGGCGACATATCGCGCAACGCACACAACTACTGCATCCGTACATACAAAGAAAACGACCGCGCCGCCAACAATCTCTGCTACAACCTTTGCGGAGATCCTGCCCTGAGGGTAGGCGCCCCCCACGCATCGATCGCCATAGATCGCATCAACGGCATGACACCCGCAAGCGACAGTCCGGTCGAGCTACACGCTCTGAAGACTATCACCATCGAAGGGCACATCGAAGGGCATACCGGCTTCTGCGGCGACGTCCTTGTCAGGGTCTTCGACACCCCTTATACCGTCAAGACAAACGAGAGGACCAAGGGCGAAGACAACACTGTGAGCTATGACGTCACACTCGACGAAAAAATACTCGCCATGAGTTGCACTCAAGCCACCGGTGGAAAATTCTCCGCCACAATCACTCTTCCCGAGGCTTTTGAAGGCGACAGCACAAACCGCATAATGATCAGCGCCATCTCCAATGACGGCTCTCTGTCAGC
Organism: uncultured Muribaculaceae bacterium; assembly: GCA_964018265.1. Classification (GTDB taxonomy): domain Bacteria; phylum Bacteroidota; class Bacteroidia; order Bacteroidales; family Muribaculaceae; genus CAG-873. The sequence continues at coordinate 69,611 of CAXHOY010000010.1, read as the reverse complement.
AGCCTACAGTTCTGCAAATTTCAAAGTGCTGCCGGCCGACAGCAACAGCAACGAGCCCGGACAGGCTCCGGTTATAAGCGAGATGTATCTCGGCACACCCTCCTTTACAGAAGGTAGCATCGTCAGCCCGTCGGTAGTGCTTCATGCGACAATCGAAGTTCCGTCGTCGGGCTTGAATCTGTCGGCAATGTTCACATCCGGCATAAGGCTCATGCTTGACAAACGCACTTCATATCAGGCCGTCGCAGAGTCTGTCGAGTTGCATGCCGACGGCACTGCATCGCTCACATTCCCTATCAGCGGTCTCTCGGACGGACGACACGAACTGACTCTCTCGGCAATATCAAACACAGGAGCGTCAACATCGCGGTCGATAGCATTTGCAGTAGTCGATTCGTCGGTTGACTGCCAATTGGCGGCAGATACGGAAATAGCCCGTGAAGAAATTTCGTTCACACTGACCCACGGCTTTAACGCAGAGCCGACAGGCCGCCTCGTCATTGAGGATGCATCAGGCACTACAGTCTTCTCGACCGACAGCTGCTCTTATCCTTTCAGCTGGGATCTCCGCGACAATGATGGCCAATATGTCGCAGACGGTCGTTACAGGGCTTACGCCATACTGCGCGACGACCTCAACTACTCTTCGACAAAAGCAGTCGATTTCACCGTCATAAGATAAGAGTTCCTCTCACAAGAGCGGGGTCACAGCAATTTCTCGCGTATATGATAGAGCGGGCGTTGCTTGACCTCCGTAAAGATGCGGCCGACATAAAGACCGACCATGCCGACAGCGAGGAGAATTATGCCTCCGACAAACCACACCGAAAGCATCAAAGACGCCCAGCCGTGCTCTGCCGTTCCCGACAACAGGGAAACAATGACATATATGCCGATGATTATGCTGACAAGCACAAATATCAGGCCGGTCGAAAGAATACTGTAGATAGGCTTTACTGAAAAAGAGGTTATGCCGTTTACGGCCAGAGAGAACATTTTGGCCACAGTATACTTTGACTCACCGGCCTCGCGCTCCCTGATGACATCATCGACTGTGGTCGACTTGAAACCGATCAGAGGTATGATGCCGCGGAGATAGAGATTGCGCTCTCCATAACGCGACAGCTCTTCGACCACACGCCTGCTCATGAAGCGGAAATCGGCATGATTGAAGACTGTCTCCACGCCCATTTTGCGCTGCAGATTGTAAAACGCCACAGCCGTAAGACGCTTCAACGGAGGATCGGCACGGCGCGACACCTTCACTCCGTAGACCACATCATAACCCTGCTCATAGGCATCGACCATCTCGCCGATGACATTGATGTCGTCCTGAAGGTCGACGTCGACAGTCACCACCGCATCCGCACTTTCGACCGCAGTCAGCATGCCGGCCAGTATGGCATGCTGATGACCGGCATTGTGCGCCAGATCTATGCCTTTGAAGGTCGAAGGGTCAGATTGGTTGAGGGACACAATCTCGTCCCACGTGCGGTCGCGACTTCCATCATTGACAAACAGCACAAAACTGTCGGCACTGATTTTTCCTTGCCCCGACAGTCTGTCGAGAAGGTCTTTGAGCCGCGGAGCCGACAGCGGCATCACGGCCTCTTCATTATAACACGGGCAGACAATGGCGAGTCTTATCATAGTCCAAAAGCTTAAGAGGTTGATTTGTTGTCATATTCCCATTTTAACTGTGCGGAGCCAAAACTGCGATACGACGCTTCGCAAAATTGCCATAAGTGTCAAAATCGGCTCCCGCGCGGGTAAAGTAGTCAATGAGTTCACCAAGACGCTTGACCATGGGCTCACCCGAATTATGACTGATCAGATATGGCATCTTCAGTTCGGGATGATCTGACAGCGGGAAGAACTCCCAGGGATGGAAATAAGTGGCGAAATAACCGTCATGGCTCAACACGCGTGCCGCCAGACGTCTGTAGAGCGCAGCCGGAAGATGATGACAGCTGAGCCAGAAAAGAGGGAAACGCAACAAGGGTGTGACCGATGCCGGTATCTGGAGCACCCCGTCCTTCACAAAACATGTGCGCGGATCGGTCAGATGCATGTAGCGGCCGGGGATAAAAGCCGGATTAAGCGACGAGTTATAGACATAACCGCAGCGGGCGATTTCAGCGTCTGAGACCGGAAACATGCGCGGCTGACGGTAGCCCGTGACTTCGACTCCTGTCAGGCGCTCGATGATTTCCTTCGAACGGCCGACATCGGCAGGCTCCGGACGCCAATGGTCGCAACCGTGAGCCGCTATCTCATGGCCTTCCGCCGCAATGCGCTTCATCACATCCGGTGCATTCTCAACAAAATTGGACGTACAGAAAAAGGTTGCCTTCACTCCGTGAGTCTTCAGACAATCAAGGATGCGCAGAGTGCCATAGACCGAAACCTTCATGCCGTCTGCGAGACTGATGTCGACTCCGTGCTCACGGGGCACATCAAATTCTTCTGTGTCGAAACTTAACAGGACCGTTGCCATAGTATTTAATTTTTTGAGAATGTTTATGAGACAAAATTAACCATAAAATAGTTATCAGTCGCACGAATTATCCGGAAAAGTCGTAATTTTGTCAAAACATCCGATTATGAAACGCATCCTATCTTTGGTAATTCTTGCCGCAAACTTCATGCTTGCGAGCGCCGCAAAAGTCGACACAGTCACAGTGGAGACCGCCAATCTCAAGACTCCGATGACCGTGTTGGTCACTGTTCCAGACAACGTAGATCAAGCCGAGCGCCTTCCGGTGGTCTATCTCCTTCACGGCTACGGCGGCAACTTCAACGACTGGCTCGGACATCAGCCACGCATCAAAGACATGGCCGACCGCTACGGCATGATTATCGTCACTCCCGACGGCCGTAACACATGGTATATGGACAGTCCGGCCAACCCCGGCATAAAGATGGAAAGCTTCTTTGTCGAAGACCTCATACCCTATATCGACAGACGCTATCCGACAGACGCACAAGCCTCCAAACGAGCCATCACCGGACTGAGCATGGGTGGTCACGGAGCTCTCTATCTCGCCTTCCGCCATCCCGACCTGTTCGGCAATGCCGGAAGCATGAGCGGAGGTGTCGACATCAGGCCTTTTCCGAAGAACTGGGAACTGCCTCACATCCTCGGTGACAAGGATCAATATCCCGAACGCTGGGAAGATGCGAGCGTGATCAATCTCGTCGGACAACTCAAACCCGGAGAAATCAACATCAACTTTGACTGCGGCATAGATGACTTCTTTGCCGAAGTCAACGATAATCTCCACAAGGCTCTCGTAGCCGCCGGAATACCTCACGACTACACATCGCGTCCGGGAGCACACACCTGGGAATACTGGAACAACTCACTGATGCACCATCTGCTATATTTCAGCGAAGCCTTCAACCGATGATACTCGAATCGCTGTCGCTCACCAATTTCAAGAACATAGCCGGGTGCAACCTGAGCTTCTCGCCCAAAATCAACTGTTTTCTGGGTAATAACGGTGTGGGCAAAAGCAATCTGCTCGACGCCATCCACTATCTCAGTTTCTGCAAAAGCTTCAGCGGCCTCCCCGACCCTATGCTCATACGCCGCGGTGAAGACTTCGCCATAGTCCGAGGACACTACCTGCGCAACAACGTCGACGAAGAGGTCACAGCCGGACTGGCAACAGGACGCCGCAAGTCATTCAAACGTTCAGGCAAGGAATACAAACGCCTCAGCGAACACATCGGGCTGTTTCCGCTCGTCATGGTGGCTCCGGCCGACAGCGAACTTATAAACGGCAGTGGAGATGTGAGACGACGCTTCATCGACATGCTCATATCCCAAGCCGACGCACCATATCTTGAAGCTCTGATTCGCTACAACCGACTGCTGACACAACGCAACGCCATGCTGCGCGACGGCATTGCCGACGCCGGACTATATGCTGCCGTCGACATGCAGATGGACATGGCAGCCGACCGCATTTACAACACCAGAGCGAAATACGTCAGCCGTTTGTCTGAAATATTCGCACGCTACTACAACGCCATCTCAGACAGCCGCGAGACACCGACACTCGTCTACCGCTCACACCTGTCCGGAGGTCAGTCTCTGGCTGAACTTCTCGAGACCAACCGCGACCGTGACCGCATTGTCAAACATACAAGCGTCGGTCCTCACCGCGACGACATCGAGATGATGCTCGATGAAATGCCGGCGCGACAGACCGCTTCCCAAGGCCAATCAAAGACATACACAATATCGCTGCGTCTCGCCCAATATGAGTTCCTGAAATCAGTAAGCGGCATGTCACCGTTGCTCCTGCTCGATGACATTTTCGACAAACTCGACTCCGCACGTGTCGGTCGAATCATGAACATCGCAGCATCAGACACATTCGGACAGATTTTTGTCACCGACACCAACCGCCAGCATCTCGACGAAATCATAGCCCTCACAGGTGGCCGCGATGCGATATGGAGTGTCAGCGACGGATCATTCAACCGCATCACATCGTCTCCGTCATGAAAAAACAGGAAGCGCAGACATTCGGACAGATTTTCAACGAAGCCATACGTCAGGCCGGACTCGAACCCGCCTATGACGAGCAACGCGCCTCATATCTGTGGCCTGAAATCGTCGGGCCGATGGTCAACCGCATGACGACACGCCGCTATGTCGAGTCAGGGGTGCTTCACGTATATATCAGTTCGGCGTCGCTCAAGAGCGAGCTGTCATTTCTGACAGACAATCTTATCAAACGAATAAACGAAACACTCGGCAAAGAGGTTATTAAATCAATAGCCATACACTGAATCTGTGGAATGAGCAACAAATCCCAATAGTCAACAATCAAATACGATAAAAAAATATGTCACAGTCAAGAGTCCCCCACGCCCCATATGAATTCCGCCATCGTCAGCCTGTGCAGTTGCGTTTCAATGACATCGACATGCTCGGCCATCTCAATAACTCGGTCTACATACAATTGATGGACCTCGGCAAGGCAAACTATTTCCATCAATTCATTGACGGACGTCTCGACCATGACAAACTGGCCATAGTCGTCGCCAACATCAACTGCGATTTCCATGCACCGGCATATCTGGAAGAAAGGCTCGAAGTGCTGACTGCCGTCGAGTCCATGTCTGAGAAGTCGCTGCGTCTCGAACAGCGCGTGGTCAATGCTGACAACGGTGAAGTGAAATGTCGCGCTATTACGACTATGGTCAACATCGACACCCACACCGGACGTGCTGTCAACATCGATGACCATTGGCGCAAACTTCTCTCAGACTACGAACAACGGCCGCTCTAAAACCATGAAATATCAGACATACGAGAGACGAGGGCTGAAAGTTGTAATACCCGAACCCGAAAACTTCGCAGACCGGATGACATTGGCTCAAAGCGACCTGTTCCGCATCTATGGTCGCCGGTTAAGCCTGACAAAGATGATATTCTCGTTGCAGCCCCACCCTCGCTTTTTCCTTTGTTTCAGACTGGCGTCAATGAGAGGTCTGACTGGTCTTGTTGCCAAAGTGTTTCACCGGCTTCACTGCTCGAAACGCAACATCGAACTACCTCCCGAAACCAAAGCAGGCTATGGCTTGTATTTAGGACATCTGCAGTCTCTTGTGATCCATCCGTCAGCCATAATAGGCAACAATGTCAATCTCAGCCAGTTCTCCACCATCGGATCTACACGTGGGCATGCAGCCATGATCGGAGACAATGTCTATATCGGGCCGTCGGTATGCGTTGTTGAGGATGTGGCAATAGGCTCATGCTCAACGATCGGAGCAGGTGCGGTCGTCAATCGCGACGTGGCGCCGTCAACAAGCAACGCGGGAGTGCCGTCACATAAAATTTCAGACACAGCCCGCTCCGAATTCATCATAAACCCGTGGCCTACTGACAACAACAATTGACAATTAGACAGCTGAGTCCTGACACCGGTGTCGCTTATCCGGTTTAAAGATACAGCCACCGGACTACGATGCGCAATCCTGCCGTCGCAAAACCGGGTCTTGTAAGAACCGATATTTATGATTAAATTTGCGGTATAAACAATTGTATCAGACCGCAGACATGACCACCAGCACCATCAACAAATCAGTCTACAGACGCGGAGCCGATGATGGATTTATCTTCGGGCTCTATCTGTCGGTCATGTTCATTGCTATGGCCTTGTCTATCACCACCTCATCGCTTCCGGCCAATCTTATCGGACTTGCGATGACAGCGGCAGTCCCCGTCGTCATATACTTCTTCCTGCGCAGAGCCTATATCGCAGACCGTTGTCTGAGCAGTTTCTCGGCAATGTGGCTCCACGGCATCTGCATTTTCTTTTTCGGATCGCTGATAATGGCGCTGACAGCCTACGTCTATATGCGCTTGGTCAACCCTTCATTTATCCCCGAGACTGTCGCTGTCGCCCGCGACACATACGAGAGCCTCGGCACCTCCGATGGCCACGATATGGCACAACTTTTAGAGCAGGTGCAGCGAAAAAATCTCTATCCTGCAGCCGGAGCTGTAGCTGTTCAAATAATCTGGCTTGCTGTCTTCACCGGCTCCTTGCTCTCAATGATACTGTCAACCGTCATCAGGCTCACAACCCGCGACAAGACAACTCCTCCGCCCTTCAGATAAAAGGCCAACAACTTTTCACTATGGATATATCAGTAATAGTTCCACTTTATAACGAGGCAGAGTCCCTGCCCGAACTCGAGCGCTGGATTGCCCGCGTGATGAATGACCATGGCTTCAGCTATGAGATAATATTTGTCAACGACGGCTCGACCGACAACTCGTGGGAAGTCATCAAAGGGCTCGAACATCAGAACCCCTCGGTAAAGGGTATTTCTTTCCGTCGCAATTACGGCAAATCACCGGCGCTCAACACCGGCTTCAGATCGGCCCAGGGCGACGTTGTCATCACCATGGACGCCGACCTTCAGGACAGTCCTGACGAGATACCGGAACTCTACCGCATGATCACCGAGGATGGCTACGACCTTGTGTCAGGTTACAAACAGAAACGCTATGACCCTCTGTCAAAAACCATCCCGACCAAACTCTTCAATGCCACCGCACGACGTGTCAGCGGCATACACAACCTCCACGATTTCAATTGCGGGCTGAAAGCCTATCGCCACAAAGTAGTCGAGCATATCGAAGTCTATGGCGACATGCACCGCTATATACCCTATCTCGCCAAACTCGCAGGCTTCACACGCATAGGCGAGAAAGTTGTCCACCATCAGGCCCGAAAATACGGCAAGACAAAATTTGGACTCGACCGCTTTGTCAACGGCTATCTCGACCTCGCCACACTCTGGTTCACCGGAAAATTCGGAGCAAAACCGATGCACTTTTTCGGTCTGCTCGGCAGTCTGATGTTTGTGCTCGGCTTCATCGCCGTGGTCATCGTCGGAGCGGTCAAACTGTGGAACATGAGCCATGGCCACAGCTATATCCTCGTCACCGACTCTCCATACTTCTACCTCTCTCTTGTGCTGATGATACTCGGATCTCAACTGTTTCTCGCCGGTTTTGTCGGCGAACTTGTGGTCAGAAACTCTCCGGGACGCAACAGCTATGAAATTGACGAATATCTGAACCTCACCTCTCCAGACGAAGCCCGATGAACACCCTCTCCAGACTTTCCATAGCCATAGGCCTCCTTGCCGCTGCCATGTCGATGGCATCATGCAACTCCTCGGGTTGCACCGAGAACCGCAGCGCTGTGCCTCTGGCCGCGTTCTACGACTCCTCGACGGCAAAAGAAATCACTCTCGACTCATTGAGCATCTCCGGCGTCAACGCCCCCTGCGACAGCATACTGAGTCCGGCCGGATCGCCCGTCGCACAAGTATATCTGCCCATGAGGCCGACCGGAGAGTCTGTCAGATGGTGTGTGGCCTACAAGTGGAAAGCCCTCGACGACCCGCGGCTCTACGACACCGTCTCGATCGGCTATGACAGCGAACCTTACTTCGCTTCCGAAGAATGCGGCGCATACTTCCGCTATCGCATCCGCTCTCTGCAGACTACGACCCACCTCATAGACTCAGTCACTGTGGTCGACTCACTGATAACCAACATCGACAGGATATACCTGAAGATATATTTCCGCGTAGCCCAGGACTAATGTTTACACTCCACCACCGCATATTACTGACACTCACCGTCATCGCCATTGCGATTTCAAGCGCCTCGGCCCAATCGTCACAACGACGGCGCATAACGCCTGTCGAGACGCCCGCAACCGTCACACAGAACATCAACGAAGCACGCAACGACTCCGCGCGCATAATTGAGGCGCGCATAGCCCGCTCCACCCACTTTCAGGACGAGGACGGACACACGGTCTATGTCGACACCGTCACAGGCGAGCAATGGATAGATTCGACCGCTCTCATCCCTGTCGTCAAGATGAAATATCCGCTTCTCGAATCAGCATCCGTCGGCCTCGACATATGGGACCCGCTCATGCGCGCATTCGGACAGCAATATGGCATCGCCGGAGCATGGGCCGAAGTGAGCCTTCACAACCGCTACTTCCCGGTCTTCGAAGCCGGACTCGGACAGGCGTCACACACCCCTTCGGGCAACAACTACAGCTACCGTTCGCCGATGAGCGTCTATTTCAGATTAGGACTCAACTACAACTTCCTTTACAACTCATCGCCCGACTACCGCCTCTTTGCAGGTGTGCGCTACGGATTCTCCCCGTTCAGCTACAGCATCAGCGACATCACCCTCGACGCTCCATATTGGGACGAAGACGCACGTTTCGACATTCCCTCGCAACGCTCCACAGTCGGATGGTTTGAACTCGTCTTCGGCCTGCGTGTCAGACTATGGGGCCCTATTTCGGCCGGATGGTCGGTGAAATATCACACCATACTCCACGAATCAACCGCCCGATACGGACAACCATGGTACATACCGGGCTACGGATCGCGCTCGGGGGCGCTCACCGGAAGCTTCTCCGTGTCCTACACTTTTTCACTCGACAAACTGAACAAACGAAAAGACTCCGAGGTTATAGATTCACAACCCTCAGCCGCCGGAGCCGAAGACACGACGGTTGAATAAAACACCGTCTGTGATATGAAAAAGATAATTATAATCGGAGCATCGTCAGGCATGGGGATGCGGATTGCAACCGACTTCGCACGGGCCGGCTGGCGTGTAGGCATCGCCGCACGCAACGAACAACGCTTGAAAGCTGTCAAAGATCTGTTTCCAGAGCAGATTGAATATGCCGTCATCGACGTGACGGCCCATGACGCCGTGCGCAAATTCGAAGACCTTATCGAGACAATCGACGGCATGGACATACTGCTCTACGCCGCAGGCACAGGCTGGTACAATCCTGAGTTGAACCTCGGCAAAGATGAGGCCACAATCGGTGTCAATGTCACAGGCTTCACCCGCATCGTCAACGCTGCATACCGCTACTTCAAGGCCACAGCCAACACAAGCCGCGGCCGCATAGCCGCAATTACATCTGTCGGCGGAGTCAAAGGTCTCGGTGTCAGCGCCGCTTATTCAGCGACAAAACGCTACCAATGGACCTATCTCCAGGCCATCGACCAACTCGCCCATAGCCAGCATGTCAATGTCAGCGTAACAGACATCCGTCCGGGATTTGTCGACACACCGCTTCTTGCAGGCAACCAGAACTACCCGATGCTGATGAGCATCGACTACGTCGCGCCCCGCATCGAAAAAGCCATCATGCAACGACGACGCGTGGCCATCATCGACAGCCGCTGGGGCATAGTGTCAGCACTCTGGAGCGCCATCCCAAATGCCCTCTGGCCACACATCTCCATTGCCCTCGACCAGAAAAAATAGAACGAAGCCGGCTACGGTAAATTTGAGATATCGTCTATAGCACGCTGTAATCTATTTCCGTCAGGAACCATTTATTCTCCCTTCTCTTAAATGTAAGAAAATGGTTAGTTCCACTTCCCATTATAAAAATATTTTCTTTAATCACTGTATCGGATTTCAACAATATAGTACGTGAATATGTAGAATCTGTCAACGCCATGTCAAAGTAACGGAGACAGTCACCGATCACTTCGTTGTCCCAGGTGTAATCGTCAGATGAAATTTCAACCACTACGCCTTCCGGGTAATCACAATAAAGAGTGGTGTCATCTCCGCTATTATAACCATGAATGACATCACAGACCCTTTGGCGTTGAAACGTAGTGTCAGTATGGAAGCGTTTGATGAAGGCGATGAAGTCTTCATCGAGGCTTCTGACTATCGAGGTCGTGTCTGTGGATGTGACCTCTGTCGTGTCAGCGGCTACCGTTTGGCTTGCAATTGAAGTCTTGTCCGCCGGCTTTGACGTACAGCACACCAGCGTCATGAAATAACAAATGATAATGAATGGTAAAAGTTTCATAATGCAATTGGTTTAAACAATGATTGCCCTGCAAATTTCTAATATTTATTTATTCTGACTGTCTATAGCAAGCTAAAAAATCAACTCCGTCAGAAACCATTTAGATTCACTCTTTTTCAATGTAAAAGTAGCACTTACAGATCTAGTACGCTCTATAAAGAGATTCTCTTTTATTACCGTATCTGATTTCAGCCATAGATCCCGTGGAGATGCAGAATCCATAAACGCCATGTCAAAAAAATGGAGATACGCACCGATTCTTTCCTTGTCCCATGTATAATCTTCAGGTGAAATTTCTACATCACCACCTTCTTCATCCGAAAAAGTTGCATCGTCACTGTTAAATCCATGGACTACATCACATATCCGTTGATTCCTGAATATACTGTCCGAATGAAACCGCTTTAAGAATGCAATAAAATCTTCATCCTTCATATCAATAGCTGCATCAGTGACTGTAACGGCTTCAGTTGTCGTATCAGCCAAGCCTGTATTATTCTTACCGGGCACAGGATCTGAATGCTTGGTCGTGCAGCAGGCCATAGTCACTAAATAACAAAAAACAACAAGTGGTAAAAGTTTCATAATAATTATTTTTTAATCTACAGTTTCTAAGGTTTTATTATAAATATATATTTCTCGTCATCTGTCATTTCTACTTCAGGTCGAATCGGAATAACCACATGGCGTATTGCCGATCCTTTGCCATTGACAATTAATTCCGGCAGTTCTCCTCCGAAATAATTATTATTATCAGGAGTAAGTAACAACTGCAAGTCTGCAATAGAAAGGGGATTGATATGGTTCCCATCCTTTCTAATCTCAAGATGCAAATGAGGTCCGGTTGAGCGTCCGGTATTTCCTGATTTGGCAATAACATCACCCTCTTTTACTTTATCTCCTACAGATACGGAAACGCCATCTACTTCAAGGTGAGCATATAATGTCATATAACCGCCCTCGTGCTCTACCTTTACATATCTTCCATAGCCATCTTCATCCCAACCGATATAAGAGGCCTTCCCATCTGCTATAACATGAACATCGTGACCGGTTCCATCCGTTGAAAGGTCTACACCCTTATGAAAATTGGTCTTTTCAGGGTTTAACGGGTCTTTTCTCTTTCCATATTTACCTGATATTCGCTTATTCTCTACGGATTTATCGACTGGCAACATACCTGTCGGATCGATTTTGTTTATTGGGTCGGCGGCGCAGTAGGTGTAGGGGTTGAGCCAGGGGTAGTCGCCGGCCTTGGGGTCGGGGCGCTGGAAGAGGCCGATATCATAGCAGAATCGAAAGAAGCATTCCATGGGGATTTTACGATTGGGTTCGGGAGCAAAGATAGTGCATAAAGGCGTCAGTTTCCAAATATTTCGGTGTAAAAGTGATTTGAATCTGCGTTTTAGCAAGTGTTTCGGCAAGAGTTATCAGGGCGTGAATAATTGCCCATGTATAACATACCGAAAAACCTTAGCCCCTCAAACGCCGAGCAAGCTCTAATATGAGCGATTTTTCTTTGGTGGCTTTTTTGTAACTTTGTGAAAAATTTATCACTTGATTTATGGTATCTGTAGATGGACTGACAGTCGAATTTGGAGGGACGACCCTTTTCAAAGACATATCGTTTGTAATAAACCCCAAAGACCGCATCGCGCTCATGGGTAAGAACGGCGCCGGCAAGAGCACCCTGCTGAAAATACTCGCCGGAGAGCGTCAGCCGACACGCGGCGCTGTGTCAGTACCCAAAGACTGCACGGTCTGCTATCTGCCTCAGCATCTGATGACCGAAGACGGTCGCACCGTGTTTGAAGAAGCGTCCAGGGCTTTTGCCCATCTCCATGAGATGGAGGCTGAGATCGAAGCCATGAACAACGAACTGGCCACCCGCACCGACTATGAGAGCGACGACTATATGGCTCTGATCGAAAAGGTGGCGACGGCAAGCGAGAAATTCTACGCAATCGATATGACTCACTTCGAGGAAGACGTAGAGAAGGCGCTACTGGGACTCGGGTTCGAACGAAGCGACTTCGACCGCCCGACAAGCGAGTTCTCAGGCGGCTGGCGAATGCGCATCGAACTCGCCAAACTGCTGCTGAAAAAGCCTGACGTGCTGCTGCTCGACGAGCCGACCAACCACCTCGACATCGAGTCAATCGGCTGGCTCGAAGAATTTATAATGAACAGTCCGATGGCTGTCGTAGTGATAAGTCACGACCGACGCTTCATCGACACGATCACAACCCGCACAATCGAAGTGACTTTGGGGCGCATATACGACTACAAAGCCTCTTACAGCCACTATCTGGAGTTGCGTAAAGAACGCCGTCAGCAACAACAGAAACAATATGACGACCAGCAGAAACAGATTGCCGAGGCCCGCGAGTTCATCGAACGCTTCAAGGGCACATATTCAAAGACCTATCAGGTGCAAAGCAAAGTGAAATGGCTCGAAAAACTCGAAATTGTCGAGGTCGATGAAGAAGACACATCCGCCCTCAGGCTCAAATTCCCACCTTGCCCGCGCAGCGGCAGCTATCCTGTGATAGCCGAAGGCGTCGGCAAGAGCTACGACGGAGAGCCCGTATTTGAAAACGCTTCGTTCACCATCGAGCGTGGAGACAAAGTTGCTTTTGCCGGACGAAACGGCGAAGGAAAATCGACCATGGTAAAGGCCATCATGAAGGAAATCTCCCACGACGGCAACCTGACTCTCGGCCACAATGTCAAAATCGGCTACTTCGCCCAGAACAGCGCGTCGCTGCTCGACGAAGAACTCACCGTGTTCCAGACCATCGACGACATCGCTGTCGGCGACGTACGCCTCAAGATACGCGACCTGCTCGGTGCGTTTATGTTTGGCGGTGAAGAAAACCAAAAGAAAGTCAAGGTGTTATCAGGCGGAGAACGGGTGAGACTATGCATGATCAAGCTGTTGCTCGAACCAATCAACCTGCTTATACTCGACGAACCGACCAACCACCTCGACCTCAAGACCAAAGACATCCTCAAACAGGCTCTGCGCGACTTTGACGGAACTCTGATAGTCGTCAGTCACGACCGAGACTTTCTCGACGGCCTGGTGACCAAGGTCTATGAATTCGGTGGCGGCCGCGTGCGCGAGCATCTCTGCGGCATCAACGAATTCCTCGATAAAAAGAAAGCCGAACAAGCCGCACAGTAGCTCAGAAACCGCCGGTGAGGTCTGTGAAAATTCCGGCTATAACCTCCTTATCTGATTGAGAATAATAATAGTGTCCGGAATGAGGCAGACAGACCACCCGACATTTTGGTTGGCGCGAGAAGCACAGTAGGCTTTCCGGCGCGACCATCTCATCGTCGCCACTGACGACCACTCCCATCGCGCAATTCAGGCTGTGGCTCTCAACCATATGTCTGATTTTGCGCGATTCGCGAAATAACTCGATGTAACGCATCGGCCAACCCCTATAATGCCAAGGATTATAGTCGATTGAGACTCCGTAGGCATCAAGAGCCGACAAGACTCTCACGTCATTGCGGCCTATTCCAAGCCCTATTTTAACCACATTTGTCAGCGCTCTCCATCTGATTCGTATCCGAAGCGGCGGATTCAACAACAGCAAACCGTCCACTCGCTCCCTCTCAGCTTGTTCCAAAGCGAGAAGACAGCCCATTGAATGTCCGACAGCAATTACAGTGTCGCAGCGGGCTGCGAGAGTGTCAATCCCGTCTTCAACCTGCTGTCGCCATCGCGCCATCGACGCCTTTGAAAAATCGAGTGCATCACCCCCGTGACCGGCCAATGTCAGACTCAAATGTTCACAATCCTCAGGAAGTCTCGGTATTAAAAAATTAAATATCCTGTCATTACCGACAATTCCATGAACAAATAATATGCCAGTCTTCCGATTATCCATTTTTGTCTACTTTATGCAGGGAACGTTTCATCCACCCGCAAATATACAACTAAATTTTCAATACAGTTCATTCTGTGGCTGTCGGCCAACCGCAACAAAGCCCCGGAACCTGTGACAAAGGCTCCGGGGCTTTTTGTTTGATATGCTTATTTTTATAATTAACTCTGAAGGCAGGGCTTACCGCGCGATTTTGGCAGTCAGCACCTGACCGTCTGCGGTCACAACGCGCACGACATACATGCCGTTTGCAAGCTTGACTCCGGCCGCCTCCACGCCACCGGCAACCAATGTGCCGTCAACGCGATATACATTGCACTGAACTGCGTTTTCGGGCAACATGAGACATCCCGTAGCAGGGTCAATGGAGATGGCATCCGCGCCATTGCTGATTTCGTCAACACCGCTAACCACACTCTTACCCATTGCCAATGCATGGACGCGCAGACCCTTATTGTTTTCAGAAGCGCATCTCAGAGCGAGACGATAGGTGCCGGTTGCCGGCACTTTCAGCGCCACAGTCTCCATTGCCGGAGCTTCGACAGAGGCCCTTACCGGCAGAGTGGAAACTAACTCCCGTTGCTCTGAACCGGGGATGACTACCGCATCCATTTCAGCGCGCATCGCGCCCTGGGTTGCCGGTATATCGGCTTCAATCGTGCAAAGCAACACTTCGAGTACTTCTTCATAGTCAGCATCGTCACGCGACAACATCAGCTCTATATCAAAATCGAGGCCTGTCGCATCATTGATTTTGAATGCAGGCAGATAGGCCATGTATTCCTGACCCACGGTCTCACCTCTGTTTTTGAACATCAGACCATTATCCGCAACAAAAGCACGTCCTTCAAAAGCCTCCACCAAATCGTCGTTGCTCAGGTCTGGATTGTATGAGATCGGGTCAATGACTCCACCCGAGATGGCGTTGCCGAAAACTGTCTCACCTTCCTGCGGTCCATTCACCACGGCTATACCATATGAGTAACGGTCCCAGTCAGCGTCAGCAAGCGCTACGTCTGAAAATGTGACTTCAGCTGTTTCGCCGGCAAGCTGAGCTTCTTCACTATAGATGTGAGGAAGGCGGTAGATGCGGTATTTGAGATTTTCGGCATCCACATAACCACCGTGTTTACCGAGCACTGAACCCGACAGCGCCGACCACCTGACGTCAGCACCACCCTTGGTATTGATTTCGGCTCTGATCGTAAACGATGACACGCTTTTGGGTGTGTCATATCCCACCCAAGCCGCTTCAGAAGAGCTCTCTTCTGACATATATTCTCCGAGGACTGCGACAACACCATAAGCATAGTATCCGGCTTCCGGCACTTCGTCTTCAAACGATACGGCGGTCGCGGGGATGCACTCTTCGCCGACATATTCCTTGACTACGACAGTATCCTGGTCAGTATAACGCATTACCCTGACAGCGTCAAGGCTTTCGAGCGTCTGTCCGGCATTGGTCGTCGAAGGAATTGTAAAACTGATGGCAGACTTCAGCGCTCCCGCTGCGTCGGGGGCAACATTCAGGTCGCTCACCGCCGCAGGCGAAGCCACAGTCTCCTCGATGCTGACATCATCAAGATATAAATACGCAGTTGACATCTCGGCATAGAATCCGAAGTAATAAATACCTGATTCATCGGGTGAATAATATGCTTCCGCCACTTGTTTGTCTGATGAACCACCGCTGACCACTACGTCTTTTATCGACTCCAGGACATCGATATCGGCTTTTGTACCAACGACGATCGAAAGAGTTTTTTCGCCCGATCCGACCCATGTCAGGCATGACACATGGTAAGTCTTGCCGGCCTCGAGTCTGACAGGAGCCGTAGCCAATACAGACTTTCCGCTGCTATAGCCATAGTACTGGAGATAACCGCCCGAATATGCACGACTCCATTTGTATGAAGAATTGGTGCTGAGGACATTGAACATATCGAGAGAATTGGTTTCCGTAAAGTCTTCGCTGAAAGGCAATGGTAAAGTACCCCCGGCAAAAGTCGGATCAAGTTTAGTCTCTGACGATGCGTCCACGCCCTTGTAGACAACATACAGGCGATAGGTATACATGCCGGACTCTGACAACGTGTTGTCAACGAATGGAGAAACCATCGGAGCACTGTCGGTAATCACTACCGGTTCGTCATTGCCAAGCTGGCGCGTAACTTTGAGGCACAGCTTTGATTCATCGAACCAACCACCGTTGACAGCGTCCTTGCGCGGAGTGAACGATATCTCGACGCTTTGCTCGTCAATCATCGTTGCCTTGGCCGGATAATAAGAGCTGTTGAGTATCGGCTGGAACTGAGTTTCCTCGCCTACCCATTTGCAAGTGATGACAGGCGAACATGAACTGTTTTCGCCGACTTCGTTGAACGGAGCCACATAATAGTAGTACTTACCCGGTTCGGTGATAGGGATCAGACTGTTTTCGTCATCGTCAAACGAACCGGCCTCACCGGGTTTGCCTCCGGTCACCGTGCCGATGAGATTGGACGCGGCATAAAGCTCGTTCTTGTTGTCTGACGTATATCTGTAGATATTGGCTCTAAGCTCTCCTTCGATTGCCGAACCATCACGATTTTTTGTAGGCCATGTCCAGGTTAGTGACGCACCGAGTTTTTCGGGGATCGCGCTTGCTTTGCCCCCGGTGACAGCTCCAGGATAATTTACAGACTTCTCTGCATAGATCGATGAAACGCAGAGCATACCTTTTTCAGCCGGGCTGCCCTTCTTACTGCGGATGCCTATATAATACTCACCGTCCTCAGTGATTTTCAATTCCCTCAACGCACTTGAGTCTGAAGGTTTTACAGACCATTGTACGCCACCGCCGGACTTACCCCAGCATTTGAATGTCGAGGTGTCATCTTTCATGGCGACAAGATTGTCCTTGTCCGTGCCATAGACGATGTTAAACCATACGTCATTATTATAATGATCGCTCGACACCTGAGCCTGCAGATAATATGTATCTCCGGCCTTCATGCTGATCGGTTCGCTGATAATCAAGGCCGCTCCGATGCTTCCGTCTGCTACAGACTTGGTCTGTGCATAAGGTGTTGTATCATCGACCCACTCCCATGTGCCGTCAACCGCACCCGGAACAACCGTCCACTTGGCATCAAATTCTTCCTGCGTCGTCGGAATCCTGTATTCCACAGGTGCTGCCACTGCAAGCTGCGGCATAGCCGCAAGCGCCACAAAGGCTGCGAGTTTAAACTTCTTCAGTTTCATAATATAAAAGATTAATGTGTGATTAATGAACGGTAAATTTGAGCGAACGAGTAGCCGATTCACTGTTGACATGCATTATATAGACGCCTGCGGGCAAGTTGCTTATGTCGAGTTTGAGCTCATCTCCGTCGCTGTGTCTCTCCATGACTGCGACGCCCTGCATCGAGTAGACTTCAGCCTTGACGCCGTGTCTGCCGGGAGCATAGATGTCATATAGTCTCTCTGCGACGGGTTCAATGACGATACATTCAGAGACTCCGCCGACAATGTCGTTGACCGAGGCCGAGCCCAAGATAGACTTGATGCCCGAGAGAGCATCCACCTTGCCATAACCCCAGCCCATGCCTTCGGTCTGCGGTGCGGCGGTTTCGCGGACGATGCGCTGCACGTCAGTGTAAGAAAGTTCCGGATTGGCCTGAAGCCATAGAGCGGCTATTCCGGCCACATGTGGAGAAGCCTGCGATGTGCCGGCGCAGGTAGTCCAGTAATAATCCTTGCGGGTTGCATCATCATGATAGCGATACATCGATGGATAGTAACCATAGTACGACGAACTGAGATAGCTGTTACGCGAGCTGATTATAACTTGACCCGGGGCGCATACGTCGGGCATGATACGTCCGTCGAGCGTAGCACCAAACGATGAGAAATAGCTTATATCACCTATTTTGCCGGTCTGATAGCCTGATCCCGCCACATTGTTTGATACATAGCTGCCGACTGCGATGGTGTTGGGACCCGAGGCCATATTACTGTTGCTGCCCGAGCCGTCAGGCTCATCGAGACCGGGGATATAACGTGAACCGAAGTTCATGTAATCATTATTGGCATACATGAATATACGCTTGCCGGGCTGTCCCTTTACGGTTATTCTTACAAAATAATTGTTGGCATTGGAACTGCTGCGCGACTCCAGATGCATGGTCAGTTGTGCATTATAACGCTTGTTATATGCATCGACGCCCGCTATGCCGCCCATGAAACTGTTGCTGTAATATGTGTGGAAAGGTGTCCCTTCGGTGGTCAGGTCGGCACGGCGCGTGTCAATGACTTCTCCGATGATGTCACCTTGACAGACATATCCCGCTTTTTTAGTCGGAACAACAAACGAATAGAGCACCTCATCGGGTTTGGAGCGTTTGATGATGTCAAGTGACACTTCAAAAGGAGTGGCGTCTTCAGTCCATATCTCTAAATCACTCGAGGCCTGAACCGTCGTACTCGTGATTGCGCTGCCTTTCAGCACCAGGGTCTTCAACCATGGCTCGGCATCAGTCAATTCTTTAATCATATAACTCTTGTCGGTGCGCTCGTTTCCGGCTGAAAGACAGATCACCGCATTATATTTCTCAGCCACATCGTTGATGGCTTCAGTAAATTCGTCCGAACCGTCATGCGGACCGATATTGTCACCGAACGACAGATTGATCACACAGGGTTTGCCTTGACTTGCGGCATAGCTGCCTATGCGTTCGATAGCATCAAGTATCTGGACATTATATCCTTCGCCGCATGCGACGACGATATCAGCCCCGGGTGCCACACCCCGGTAGTCAGGGGCGTCAGGTGTCGATTTATCGACAAAACTGCCGGCCATGATGCCAAGCACGTGTGTGCCGTGGCTCTCGCTGCGGGTGTCATTGGTGAATGAGGCTATTTCAGATGGCGATTCATAGATATCAGGCACCGCTGTCGGCTCGGTATATTCCCATATCATCTTCACCCGCGAGTTGCCGTCAGAGTCCTTGAAGTTTATGTGATTAGGATCAAGACCCGTGTCAAACAAGCCGACTACCACATCGCTGCCGTCGAACGAGCGTGGCAAACCTGCGCCTTCATGCACGGCAGTCACATTTGAAAATGACATGGCCTTGTCATTGACCCTCTCGAGTTTTGCCGACAATCTCGCACCGGTCACGCCATTTGACGCGGCCATGGCGACAGCATCAGCCGGAGCAACCCGCACGATTGCCGTACGCGTGCCGACCATACTCACGATCTCTCCACCATTGGTCTCAATCTCATCAAGAGCGGCAGGTGAAGAATAGCGGACTATGACATCAATCCTGTTGTCATCACCGACTTTGAGGCCTTTGGCAAATTTCAGGACACTCTGATCAGCCGTAGCCGGCGAGTTGTTGATCAGTTCGTTAATCTTAAAGAGGTCGGCGTCCCTGAAACTCACCTGTGTCCATGCACAGAACGCGACGAACAGCGAAGGAAACAGTAGTAAACGTTTATTCATTTAGAAAGTGTTTAGTTATTAGAAACCGGAAAAATTGAACATTTTGACAACGCACAGACTTCAATGGCATTCTTTAAAATGCTCTCAATCCATTTCCTTTTTCATTGATATGACAACCTAAGTCGGCCGGACTACTTTAAAACTACAAACAGCAGCTTTACGATTATCACGTGGCAAAAATAGAACTAAACCATCAATTCGCCAAAAAAAAATGCTCGTATTTTTTCAATTTAATGTTTATTTTTGAGAAAATACAAAATATATTGTTTACATTTGCGACACTGATTGCACAACTTGTGCAGATAAAAAATCTTTTTCCTTTGGCCGGGACACGATTGTCAAATCAACAAAAAAACCTTTTAAGCTAAATTTAGATGAATAAAAGACTTAAAATTGCAAGCGTTGGCGCCATATTGCTGGCATGCGGATTCTTCTCCTCAGCCCAGATTTCGAGGCAGTCTGACAACAACGGACAAACGTCAATTCGAACAGAAGTCCGAAGAGGCGTAAAGCTCTCACCCGAGATGATGCCTAAACAGCGAGCAACGGACGAACAGCGACAAACCGATGTTTTCCCTTCTTTAGAAGCTAAAGTCAAGACTCCACGCCGCTCCGTTTCGGCTTCCGCCGGCACTCCACTCCCCGCCAAAGCCGCGTCAAACGCAACAACCCTGCAGGGATATTGCTCATACACCGGTTCTACATCTGACATAGGTTGGCAAACTATCAACAAGGACCTGTCGTCGACCCTGAATTGGAAAACTCCGACTCAATACCGTCCCTCCACCGGTTTTGTGCGCGGAGACGAGATATATGCATTCTACACCTACTCCACAAGCGCATCAGGCCTGACCGACGCAGGATATTATATTCAGGATCTGGCCACAGGTGAAGTCAAGAAGCAGGTCACAGCCTCAATCTTCGACACCCTCGAAGAGGTTGTGCGGGCAGCTGCCTACGACAGCGCGGAAGATATGGCATATGTCATTACATATAACGCCACCGGCAATGGCTATCTGCTCCGGACATTCGACCCCAAGACCGGCAAATTCAACAGTCTCGGGGTCAACGCGCCGAGCGACTGGCTCGAATTGGGCTGGAATCCGGCCGACAACTCGCTCTACCTTTTTGATGAAGGAGGCCTTCTCAAAAAATATGACGCGAAAGCAAAACGGTTCAACCAGACAAATGCCCTCCCCTATGAGATAATTGACTATACCCAGTGTATGATCTACAGCCCCAAGGACAACGCCTTCATCATCCCTGTCGATATCTACAACGAAAGCGACGAGGAGGTTACCGGTCTGTTCCTTCTCCCCGCCTCCGGCAACTACACTTATCTCGGCACTTTCGAAAACAGCCCGCAGTATGCGATACTCCACACCACCGACACATATATCAACGCCGATGGTCCCAAGGCACCGGTGCTCAAGAGCTGGAATGTCAAAGTCGGAAGCACACAGGGCAACTTTGTTGTGACACTGCCGTCGAAATATGAAAACGGAACATCAATTACCGGCAAAGTATATCTTCAGGTCACAATCGACGGTAACAGCATCGCCGGTTCTTATAACGGTATCGCAGGATCAGATGTCACCATCCCCGTCAATGCATCCGAAGGCCTTCACCACTTCGCCGTCACCCCTTACACGCTCGGTGACGACGGAAAGGTTCTCGGCACCTCGCTTCTATTTGACCGCGCACTTGGCGCCGACACTCCAAAAGCTCCGACAAATGTCAAGCTCACAGAGAGAACTGTCAGCTGGAATGCCGTAACCGAAGGCGCCAACGGCGGTTCGATTGACGCTTCGGCTGTCACCTACAACGTATATATCGACAAAGTCCTCATGACCCCCACTCCGGTCAAAGCCACGTCTATTTCAATCACCCTTCCTGCAAGCGGTTATGTCGCACACCGCGCGGAAGTATACGCCATCTGCGGCGGAAAGACCTCCAATCCGGGAGTGTCTGACAAACTTTATGCCGAAGGTGCTCTCTCTCTTCCGGTATTCCTCGCACCAGAGCCCGGTGAGACAGAGATGGACGACGAACTGATCGCTATGTTCACTCCCGTCAAAGACATGATGAACACCGAGTCGCTGCGCGGCTGGAGATATGACGACCAGAACGAGCACACCGGAGGCTTCTACTGCCTCAGCGCCAATGCAAGCTCCGCGGGTTCGGTCAACAACGAGTGGCTGTTCCTGCCGGCCATAAACTTCGACAACAAGGGCTCGCACTATCGTCTGACGATGGACGTATGGACCGGCAACCACTTCTTCACTGCCGACGAGATCTATGAAATCGCTCTCTGCAAGCGTCCGACTGCAAGCCGCCCCACCGTCATACGCGAAGCTACAACTGTCTACAAAAACGCCAACTTCGAGACTTCCGAGACATTGTTCGAGGTGCCGGAAGAAGGCGAATGGTATATCGGCATACACTATATCTCTCCGATCGGCGCATACAGATTGTATGCACGCAACTTCAGGATAGAAGCCGTCAACGCCACAAGCGACAGCCCGGCTGCTGTCACCGAACTCAAGGCAACTGCCGCCGAACGCGGTGAGCTCGCGGCCATAGTTTCGTTCAATATGCCGAGCGTCTCTATCAGCGGCAGCAAACTCGACCCCGCGACAACAATCACCGCCGACGTTGAGTCTGAAGCCGGTACCGCAACCGCCACAGGCAAACCCGGACAAAGCGTTTCGGTCAAAGTGGCAGCCCTGCAAGGCAACAACACCATCAAGGTCAAAACTTCGAGCGACAAGGGCATCGGCAGTCTCGCAGAGACAACCGTATACTGTGGTGTCTACCGCCCTGCCACACCTTATGTTACCACAGTCGTCTCGGATGACAACACTCAGCTGACAATCGAAATCGAACTCGACGACTACAACGAAAACGGCGAGTTCACCGGTCCGGATCTCTCTGATGTGCAGATCTACCGCAAAATCGGGGACGAATGGCGTGTGGCCGCCGATATCGGCAAAAAGCGCACATGGTCATTCACCGCACCCGACGCATCGAAGCAGGATATGTATACATTTGGCGTAGGCGTCAAGAATGCCGCCGGATCTGCGGAAGTGCTCAACACGTTTATGGTTCATCTCGGCAAGTTGTTCACTCTGCCGATGAACGAACCGTTCAACACCAACGGTGACAATGTTGACGTCAAGTATGAACCCGTTACCATCGAACATCTCTCTTACCTGCAGACGACATGGGGATTTGCCGACCCACGGCTTGTCGACGAAGCTGCCGCAAACACTTCCGGCAATGCCATCTGCGCAACATGGGACGGTGAGTCTCAGCTGGTGCTGCCCCGCTTCACAACAAAAGGGCTCGACAACGTCAAACTCGACCTCGGCCTCTACTTCGGTAACCTCGCCCCCTCTATGGTCACAGTCTATGCTACAACCCCTGTCATCGAGATGGAGCCTGTTGCGACATTCACCCCCGAATCAAGCAACCAGATATGGGACCACAAACTCGTGTCTCTGCCGGCAATGTGCCAGAATCAGGCATGGGTTCAGATCATCATACGCGTCAAGATCGAAGGCTACACCCAATATTTCATGATGGAATCTTATTCTATCGCCGACTATCCTGACGACATGATGACCATCACATCGTTCAGCGGCCCCGGCCGTGCTGCGGTAGGCGAGACATTATCTTACGCCGTTGAGATCGAGAACTCAGGCACAGCCGAAGCCGCACTCCCGGCCTACACGTTCAAGGCTACCGGTGCAAACGGCACTGTTGCCGACCTCAAGGATGCAGACGCACCCAAGACAATCGCCGCAGGCAAAAAGGCCACTCTCCGCTTTGACGTCACCCCCAAAGCAGCCGACAAGGGCAACATGACCATAAACTTCAATATCGAAGGTCAGCCCCTGCAGGCTGTGTCTGCGGTCGAGAAGAACGTCGTGGTGCTCAACGCCCCGATACCGGTTGTCGATGACCTCGCCTACAGTGTCGAAAACGGCAATGTCAACCTGACTTGGAGCGAACCTTCGTTTGTCGAGAGCTTCGAGGCTTGCGAAGAATGGGACATGACCGAAAACATCAAGGGCTTCCGTAATCTCGACCTCGACGGTGGCAGAGAGTATGGCATCGGAGAAGTCAATTTCCCCGGCAAGGGCGCTCCCAAGGGCTTCCAGGTGTTTACATCCACGATCACCGACAATCCTATGTTCAAGGCCCACACAGGCTCGCAATATCTCATCTGCATCTCGTCAAGCTCTGTGGCTTCAGACGACTGGTTGATTTCACCCGAAATCAAAGGCGGTTCGGCAATGTCATTCTGGATGAACATTTTCAGCAGCGATTATCCGGAGACTGTTCTAGTGATGTACTCAACCACGGGCAATGATCCCAAGGACTTCACCAAGATGCTCGACAACGGTTATGTATGTCCCGACGAATTCGGGTGGAACAAATATGAGTTCACTCTTCCGGCCGATGCAAGATACTTTGCGCTCCACCACGTGGCCGACGACCCCGCAGCAGCCTTCGGTTTCATGCTCGACGACATCGCATATGAAGCAGCCAAGCCGACCGTGACACTCGACGGCTACAACGTCTACCGCGACAACGATGTCGCCGCAAGCATGCTGAAAACTCCCGGCTTCACTGATCTCAAAGTCGATCTTTCAGCTCCGGTAAGATACTACATCATGTCGGCAGGCACAGTCAACGGTGAGTCTGTAGAATCTGACCGCTCCAACGTCATCTGGGTTGAGGGCGAGGCCGGAATTGAAGACATAAGCGCCGACAGCGCAGGCACAATCACGGCTGCCGACGGTGCTATTGTCCTCAACGGTTTTGCTCAGGGCGAAGTCTTCACCATCGTCAACATGGCGGGTGTGACCATCGCCAACGGCACAATCGAAAGCGACAACGTACGTGTGGCCGTTTCGCAAGGCGTCTACATGGTCAACTGCAACGGAGCCGTTGCCAAACTCTTCGTCAGATAAACATCGCTGACCGATATATCTTGAAGCCCGGGCGCAAAAGTCCGGGCTTTTTTTATTGAAACCGGAGGGGCAGAATCTAAAAAATCGTTATCTTTACCGCATGAACATCGATGATACAATCATCTCAGGCTTCGGGAGCAAGTGCGACGGTGGACAGTCATTCACGGTCGATTTCACCTTGGCCAGACCGATGAAAAGGAAGGGTTCTACCTGCGATGCGTATGAATGCACGATCCAGCGCCGGCATGTTTTCGTCAAACGCCTTAAGGCTGAATTCCGCGACAACCCGCTATACAAGGCTGCCTTTGACAAGGAATATGATCTTGGTGTCTCGTTGAGCCATCCGTCGCTGCCTCGCTATGTCGGCTTCGGCGGTGATTACATAGTGATGGATTTTATCGAGGGAGACACCCTCGCAGATTTAATTGCCCGGGACGACCGGAGACTTCATAGCCGAAAGTTTATCCGTCGCACGTTGCTCGAACTGCTCGACGTTGTCGAGTATCTTCACCGCCGCAATATTGTCCACTGCGACATAAAAGCCGATAATGTTATTGTCTCTCCGTATAATGACCGCCCAGTCACACTGATTGACCTTGACAAGGCATATACCTCATGGCTTGGTACCACCCACGGAAATACACAAAAATATGGCTGTGAAGGATGTGCCGACGGTGCGATTGACTTCCGCGGGCTGGGTAAGACAGCCGAGGCGCTGGGTATGAAACGCATTGGGAAGGTGTGCGCAAAGGAGTGCGTATCGATCGATGAGCTGAAGAACTTATTGCGCCCCCGAAACAGTGTTAAAATATGGACCGGTCCGGTAATGACAGCCTTGGTTATCACTGCACTTGCATGGGCCTTCTGGCCGGGTGAAGATGAAACAGGGCGGCCACTAAGCGAAGAAGCCGTAAAAACTGACACCGTTTGCGCCACATTGCAAACACCTCAGACTATAGCGCTTCCACAACGTGCATCAATCCCCGCAACGCCCATAGACAATGAATGGCTTGCCTCATTGATCGCCACGAAAACCACCGGCCTTGAGCAAGATCAGAGAGCCGTAGAAGCTTTGATGGATTGCGACACAATTCCTTATGGCACAGTGGCAGATTCGGTGTATGAATACAACTACAAGGCCGGTCTGGCAAAAGCCGGGATTATCTCAGACGCCGTGATTTACTACTACAATCTGCCTGAACTCGATGTGCATAAGGCCGTAAGGGCACACCCTGCATTTTTATCCCTTGAGAAAAGGCTGCAACAATTTGACGAGAAATATTTTATGTTTTTGCGCAAAAGAAAAATCACCCGATAATCTCCACTGCCGTCAATCCACCCTGCTTCGCCGCCTGATATGAGCCAAGGTGCTTCTTGTCGCGCTCCACATCGCTTATCAGCAACTCGAAGCCCACATAGAACCCGGCGATCATCAGCATGTCGCCTTTCATAAGTTTGCTACCCTGTGATTCGTTGACAAGATATTTGTTGTCGCCGAGATAAGTCAACAAAAGCTCACGGTTAGGATGGTAGGCAATCCGTATCTGCTCGCCCGGTTCAAGGTCGGCCGAGTCAATGCTTTCAACCGCACGGAAATCAGAAATGTCTGTATCCTCGCCAATATCCTTGGCCAACAGCGTGTAATCAGGATAGCCAAGATATCGGGCCACAATGTCGAGCGATGACCGACGCGGCCACACCGAACCATTGACAAAGCCGAGCATACGTTTCAAAGTAGTCGTTCCGAGCGTCTGCCCTGTTGCCTCCTGAATGGCCATGGCAAGAGCCTCGCACTGCTGCGGATACAGGATGGGCGAATTGAACTTCTCCCTAATCATTTCTTTTACCCTGCTGTCTAACATATCTATGGAGTCAGGTCGTCCTGGAGTTTTATTTTTTTGCAAAAATACATCAATTTGTCCAAGCCCGCAACTTCTCACCAAGCGACGGCAAGCTGAATGAACGCAGTGAACGCCTGTTTTTTAGGCTATCAAAAAGTAAAATGCCATCTTTGCATCAGCAACGCAGTGGCTTTTTTTGCAAATAGGCCCATATTTTGGCTCTAAATATTTTGCCATCACCAAAATAAGGCTTAATTTTGCGACATCGTTCAAAGAAATTTGCACGATGGACATACTGAAAGCGTTTACTTGACGCTTCAGTTCTGACGTCTTGGAACTTCGCAACTTCCACACACAAAGTCTTTGTCAGAACCGGAGCAACGGTAGATGCCATGTTGGATATGTAACTCTATCCGTCGTGAGCCGTAACCTCATCCATAGGGTGGGCGGCACATTGCGTATACTTGCATATTTCGCGTGGGCCTCTGCGTTGTTTCGTTCCTTACAAAGACAGGCAATGCGAAGGCCTCAAGACGTGGGAACGAGCTACAAGCACGGCACCACGCTTTTTTTATGCCCGAAAATCGCTCGATAATGCAAAGCCAAAAACAACCGATATTTTAGTCAACAATTATAATAAACCCAAAATATTATTTTCAACAGATGAAAAAACTATTACTACTATTAATTGCTGTCTGCATATTTAGTACCGCGTCAGCAGAGTCAACCTGGCTTTACTTCACAAACTTTGAGCAAGACACCCCTAATGCCGAATTAGTCAAGGGGTCGATCAAATTCTCTATTAATCAGGGAACAGGTTCAGCTGCGCCTTCTTACACCAAGAATGGATATTTCGAATATTACAGCGGTAATATAATAAGCATAGAGGAAACTGATGGCGGATCTCTCGAACGAATTCAAAATTTCACTTTAACCGATTTCACGACATCGGATGCGACAATTACCGACAACATCGTCAATATCCCCTCAGGTCTGTCTAAACTAAACTTCACAACTGAAAACAGTGGTAAAGCGTATCAACCCAAAGCGCTAAACCTGTTTTATTGGCGTAAGCCGGAAGGTATTTCATTGTCAAAATCCGAAAGCAAAACCACTGCAGAAGTTTCCAACGGTTCATCAATTAATTTATACGCACCGGGGGCAAGCGACATTGTCATACGCAAACCGGATGGCACAACCGAAAGCATCAAATGCACCAACGACCAATATACGGATCCTTGTAATTATGCCTCATATACAATTAAATATCCTCAATATGCCACTTCCATGCAATTGGTAATGTGGCCGGTTTATGGTGCTACAGGCGAAGAACTCACAGACCTTAGCACCACGCTGACTTTTACAAAATCTTATTCGTCAATGGGTGATTTCGATGCAGAAATTGACGGATTATTCTACAAACTTGAATCAATAAAATATAATGAAATAACAGAAACTGTTGCAACCATAATTTCTTCAGGGGGTCGTTATCGCGACATGGAAAGCATCAACATCCCTGAATATGTAAATATAAACGGTTCAACATATCCGGTACGCATAATCGGTGCATATGCATTTTCAGGATGTGAATTCCTAACATCTGTTGAGTTGCCCCAAACACTTTATTCAATAGGTAGTTATGCATTCCGCAATTGCTCTTCTCTGGTATCTTTAAAGATTCCTGATTCCGTTATTGCCAATATGTGGACTAATAACAAATTATATTCACCTATTTATGGATGTTCTTCTTTAACCGATCTCACTCTTCCAAACAATTACTCGACAAATTGCGGCTACTATGGAGAGTCTTTTTATAACGTAAGCAATTTCTTTGAAGGCTGCACATCTCTTAAGACAGTCTCAATTCCAGACAAGGTCGAGACTCTTCATTATAATTTTTTCAATAGTGCAGAGGCCATTGAAACAGTTAACATCGGCGCATCTCTAAAAAACGTCCCTTCTTCACTCCCGGGACTGCCAAATCTTGCTGAAATCAACATTTCAGCAAGCAATCCCAATTTCAAAGCCGAGAATGGTGCTATATATACTGTGCGAGGAGAGACCGCCCGAACATTATCAATGCTTCTTACACCGCCGGCCGATGGAATACTGCGACTTCCCGAAGATTGTACGGGCATCGAAGCTGGCGCGCTCGAAGGTCTTGATCTAAAGGAAGTAATCTATCCGTCAAATCTTAAATCGACAGGTTGGGGTGAGCAATTGTCAGGATGTCACGTCGGAAAACTTGTAATTCCTGCATCTATGGAGCAAATTGGCTATGGGGCATTCAGATATTCAAAAATCGACACACTCATTTTCGAACAAGCTGAAACACCAGTCATACTCGAGGCCTATGACACCAATTCTCAGAATGCCGGTGTTTTCCATAATTCAACCATTAAAAAAGTCATACTTAACCGCGACATCAATACCGTTGGCAATTATAACCTGACATGGTGCAAAGTCCATACCAAGCCTTTCTACCGCTGCTCAATTTCAGAAATCGAACTCAATGTTTCGAATAGTCAAAACGCAATCGGAGCGTTCTACAATAACAGTCCCACCCGCATCATTATAGGCCCGGATGTCAAGACCGTATATGCCTTAGGGACATATGAGACCAATGTGATTGAATTCCATCCGCTGAATATCGTAAATGGCGCCCTCAACACCACCTCAGGCTCATACAACAACCTCCGCGACAACTATAACGGACTGAAAGGTAAAACCATATATGCTCATGCCAATAACATTGAAGGGTATAAAAAAATATTCCCCAACAGCATAGTTCTGCCCTTCGAAAGCGACTGCAGCATATGGTTCAGCACTCTTAACAAGACCATCAAAACCGATACTCAATACAAGATTGAATACCGCACGTTCCCCGAGAGTATGCAACTCAGTTGGTCGTCATCAAATCCTGAAGTCGTTTCGGTAGATGATGAAGGCAATATTTCAGCATTAAAAGAAGGCTTTGCTTATATCTCGGCAAGAGGTATTGGTGAGGTTGTATCCAACATATCCACAACAATGATGGTTATCGTATCAAACGAAGCCACAGAGGAAGAAAATGAAGCATTCCTGACAATTACAGGAGTCGGACAGCATGTTACCCGTCATACTTTGCCGTCCGGAAAACCTGCAGTCATAGAGATCATGCCTGACGACAACTGGACTGTAAGCAGCCTTGTATTGAATGGCGAAGAGGCATCACATCTGCTCGACGGCAACAAGATTGTCACGCCAGAGCTCCACGGTGACAATCAGCTTGATGTCATCATGGAACAGGATGGACTGACCAATACCGAAGACATCGCATTAGCCAAGCGCCACATCTACGTGCTGACAAAAGGCGACAAAGCTGAAATCGTCAATCTTGACGACAATGAAGTGATTTCTGTCTATGACGCTTCGGGCAAATGCATTTATCAAGGCTCTGACCACAGTGTCGAACTCCGGCACAACGAAGTCTACATCCTCAAGACATCACGCGAAACACTCAAATTCGCATTCTAAGCATTTCGAATAAACACACACTCAAAACCTCAAGGCTGCACCTCAAAATTCACCAGGTGCAGCCTTGCTTTTTTCTATACCATTATTATCACACAACCCCACAAGACTTAGGACAAATATAGAATCAGTGCACATGTGACCGAACCTAATGCAGCGACAAACGTTTCCTTTTAAAATAGAATATAAAAATGAAATTCTCTCAGTTGGCGACATGTGTTTTGATCGCCACAACATCATTGATAATGAATGGCAAAAATTCTTATATCTTCTATCTTCCTCGCTGATGGGGTTGAGGAAGTCGAAGCCGTGGCGATTGACACGAAGCGACTACATGAGCGTCAGGGGGCTTAGAGCGGCTTTGTAAGTCTGCACGAATGTGTCGATAAAGTCTGTGGAGTCAGCATTATCCCGCTCAAGACCGATGACAAGACAGCCATCATAACTGAAGAGTTTTCCCGCCAATGTTTTGAAGTTGGCCGTGACAAATTCGTCTATGGTCTGATCGGCAGGACTTATGCGATAAAATTGATAATATCTGTCGATAAGTCTGATCAGATAGTCGCGGAACTGCTTCCTTGCCCGACTGCGGAATGCACCCTGCTCAAAGCGGTCGTCCTTGCCATATAGCGCTATAAGATACAGAAAGTTGATGTCATAGTGTGACAATATCAGGGTGTCGCGGTCGAAAATGCGGTTTTCGAACTGTATGCTGCGATGTCTCAACAATGGACGTCCGGCCTCATCTACATCATGAGGACTCAAATTGTCAGACTCATAAGAGTAGCGCACTCCGCTCCTTTCGCTTTCGATCTTGGCTGAAATAAAAAAGTTAGGAGTGACATTATATCCCTCGGTCAGTTCGTCGCGATAAGGAAGATAGCCTTTTTTCCGTTTTTCAGCCAACGTGCCCTTGCCAAATTTTATGTCCAGGGTCTGCTGAATGACATTGCGGGCATAGGTATACTGCTTGTAGATCGAGCCGGCATCGAGCGGAGACCCGACCTTATAGTATTTGCTGTCGGCGATGTAATATATATTTTCAGTCGGATTGATCAGCGCCTGATAGGTATATAGATGGTCGACCACCTTCCGGTCTCTCTGTTCTTTGAACCCGCGGGGGGCATCCTCGCCCAAAAGGGTGTCGACAATGGTTTCGAAAACACGGTCGAAACTCCGCGCCAGAAGATAGTCCTCGGCGTTGCGCGACGAGTGGAGACGCTCGGCGTTCTCGAAGAAAGCATAGCACACCGACCATAATTTCAGAGCCTTGTCGCTGAAATATTTATATTTTATCTGGCGCAAACGCCGACAACCGAAACCATGAAGATAGTTTGCGAAACGTGCGCCTTCGATGGTCTCATAGTTACAATTGATATCTGCCGAAAAACCATACTGCCGCCTGATATATTCAAGTATCGAAAAGAAAATCACTAACAGCTCCTCATCGAAATCAATCTGCCTCTTTTTATTGACCGGGGTGAGATAAAGCGGTGATTTCTTCTGCATGACCGGAGTCTGATGGGCGATGGTCTTGCGCCAGTTGACGCGCTGATGCCCGCCATGGATATTGCGGATTTCGAACATGACAAAATCCTTTTCTTCCCGAGCAAAGCGTATCACCGACAAAACAGCGTCGATTATACTCGCACCTCTGGTCCTTGGGCTGCCATCGACGTCAGAAAGCGTCTGACGCGCCACTATTGAAGTGTCATTATCGCGATAAAACACATTTATCGCTCTATAGATCCAGATTGAAAACTGCTGAAGAAACTTGCGGTCGGCGTCACTCCGGACGTCAATACCGTCGAGCAAAGAGAGCGGGTCATAGTGGCCCAACACAAGACCTTTGCCTGTCACATCCGCCTGGTCGTCCTTGTCTTTTGTCAAGACAACCTTTGGCAGAAAAAAGACACAGTCATTGATATGCGGATTGAAACAATAACCGACAATCTGAGGTCGTATGACGCCCTTCTTGTCAGGCAGATCCAACAATTGGGGTGGCACGATCTCTTTAAGACGCTCCTGAGGATATGGATAAGCTTCGATTACTATCCTCATCAGCCCTCGCCGTTATCTTTAACGCGATCAACAGCCGTCACACCGAGATTACGCATAAACGCATCAACAAGTCCGTCATTGACCTTCCCGAAACCGGATGTGAAGTCCATAAACGAATGGCGCTCTTTGGCATTACTTTCAGGATTTCCATCAGCAGCGAAGTTGAACACCGACGAACTGTCGTCTGTATAGTCCTTGAAGACGTCGTTCCAGAGATAAAACAAGACCTTTGACACAAAGCTCTTAGCCTCAATCTCATTGCTGACGCCCTTGGTCTTTACAAACCAGAATCCAAGTTGCTTGTCTTCGGAGCGCGTCATTTCAAAGATGCGTCTGTTGACCGCTTCAAGAAACTCGCCCCAGTCATATCGGCATGCCTCTGTGACGACAGTCCTTGTGACCGGCTGTCCGTCTTTGCCTTCTGGTCTGGTCTCGATTGGCATATAAGCCCAATCCCAACGGCGCTTGAAAGCCGAATCAATCGGAAAAAGAGACTGATCAGACGTATTCATGGTCGCGATGATATGAAGATTAGGCGGCAGCTTCATCTTGCTTCCGTCCTTGATCTGCGGCTCCGGGACATCTGACGACATGAAAGTCCGTTTCAAATATTGCTCCAGATCATGGTCAGGGCTTATCTCATATGTTGAATATCCGTCGTCTCCCCGGTCAAGCAATTGAAATATATCGCCGAAAATCTGGGCACAGTTTCCACGGTTGATTTCCTCTATGACGAGATAAACAGCCTTGTCGCGATGCGTCCACGCTTTGACATAGGCCTTAACAAAGGCCTGAGGACAAAATTCATAGCTTATCTCTCCATTACAGTTGTCGCTCCTTTCTTTAAGGACTGCTTCAACCGTGGCCCTGAAATATGTCTCGATATTCCAGCCAAAACAATCGCAAATCAACTTGTTGACGCTTAGCAAGCCTTTTTCCTCCACAGCCGGCAAAATGCTTTCGGCATACTCAAAGACGAAATTGATCTGCTCTGGTATAGTCTTGATGCCCATAGCTTTGGCTATCAACTCATCGGCCGGGATTACAGGCCGGACGTTTTCTTTTTTTACAGGTTTGTAGCAACCGACAAACGATGCATAGTCTGTCTCGGGATGAAACGTGACGCGGAAAATATAATCATCGTCCGTGTCTCCATAGACCGATTTAAGATTGTGTGACTTTCCGACTCCGGGTGCACCGAAATATATGGTCTGTATCGTCTGAGCGTTTGCTTTCGCAGCAGATGAGTTACGACCGGCAAATATGGCGTTGTAAATCTGTTTTCCGAAATCAGTAAGAGACAATCTGCCACCAATGTTGGTGACAAACTTCTCATTGACACTGCCCTTTAAACGCTCAGGCGCTGTGAAGTTTCTGATCGTTTGTGAGAATGTACTATCTTTTCTACCGGCGTAAGGCTTCAGGTCATCTCCCCAAGGAGACAACATTTTCTCCAACAACGGGTAAAGTTCATCTGTCGCCAGCGGCTTACCGGCCTTACCCAATGCGATTACAATCGGAACCAACAGGCTCTGCTGTGAATAATTAGCCATATTTCAATATTTTATAGTCTTTAAATTTTTCTCATCGATACGTCAGACAATGTTCTCCCATTGGTCCGGGATATCGGCCAACTCTTCATTGACAAATTGTATATCCATCATATGATCATCGACCATGATCGGAGGTTTTGTAACGCCATGCATCTGGATTTTCAACTTCAGGGTCTTTTCATCGGCATCAATCATCGGCTCGTAGTCATAGTCCGGCTCACTGTCACCGGAATTCAAAACACGTTCCAAATCTTTTTTACTGTAAGCTCTAATAAATTCGGCATACTCTTCAACGGTGATATCCCTGCTGGCCATCAAAGCCATCAGGACCTGTTTTGGGCCTTGCAAATCTAATGCTTTCATATGCGAATTTAGCGAATAATCTGTAAATTATATCACTTCATCCACAAAAAAAATTCAGCAAAGCTGATTAAGGCTCCAAACATGTAAGTATAATTTGCTACAAAAGACAATAAAAAACGATTGACAAGTTTATTTCACTCACCAATCGTTTAGTCTCAATTATTTAAGCCGATAAAAATCGACTGTTTTTCAATTAATATTCGTCCTTGTTGAAGAGGAAGTCTTCTTTTGAGGGGTAGTCGGGCCAGATGTCTTCGATGCTTTCGTATGTGTCGCCTTCGTCTTCGATCTCCTGAAGGTTTTCGATAACTTCGAGAGGAGCGCCACTACGCATGGCATAGTCAATGAGTTCGTCCTTGGTTGCCGGCCAGGATGCATCTTCAAGTTTAGAGAATAGTATTATAGGCTATTTGAACAGTTCAGAATGTGAGCCAAGGCGATAGACTGCAATCACATCTTTTTCTTCATCGTACCAAACAAGCAGAAAATCGCCCTCGATGTGGCACTCCATACACCCGGCATAGTCACCAATCAATTTATGTGCTTTATAATGCGCTGGCAGTTCGATTTCACGTTTCAGCATATCGAGAACATCATTCAGCGCTTTCAGTTTCTTTGGTTGATTAAGGTATCGCTTTAAATCCTTCTTGAACTGCTTGGTAAATCGAAGTTCCTTCATACTCCGATTGATTTAAGCATAGCTTCTACGCTTGATGTATCAATGGGGCCTTCTGTCCTTCCTGCTTTGGCATCTTCCATTGCCTGACGAGTGATTTCATTAGGCTCATTATAGACGGCGTCAAGCAGCAGCCCTTCTACATAATTATTAAGGCTACGGCGATCCTTAGCCGCAAGTTCCTTCAGTTTGTCAAGGAGATAAGTCGGCAAACGGAACACGTGGGCTTTCTTTTCAATTGCTATATCCATAGTGATATCATTTTGTTTACAAAGTTAGTTCATTTTATAATCATATACAAATCCCAACGTCAAAAAGTTCTAATCAATGCATATCGAAATAATCTAAAAGATTGAACCGATGCGAAAAACCTTGTGTCAGGATAACTTTCACAAGATTAAATTGATACGTTCTTAAATCGATACGGTTACAGCATGGAAATGGCTCTGGGTATTAAAACTCCGGGCCATTTTCATAGACAATCTTCCATCACGGATATATAACTAATAAAAGACATCTGTTATAAAATCCAATGGATGATATTGGGGCAAAGAATCAGAATGAAATCCGATATTTCAATCAGTCAGTTATTGTGGAAAACGATTCACTTTACAATTCCGACTTCGATATGATTGAAAAATATCATAAAGCGTTGTGGACTATTTATCTGCGCTACTTATACCGTCCAGTTTTGTACTTTGCAAATAGTAAAATTTAAGCTAAGTGTTAGTTTTACGCCTGTTTAAAACGCGGTAAAATGCAAAAATAGGCAAGCAAAAAGGGTTGAGCGTTCGCGGCGTGCGATGCTCAACCCTTTGATATTCTTTGTTTTAAGCGTTTGTGGTTGGCTTAATATTCGTCCTCGTTGAAGAGGAAGTCTTCTTTTGAGGGGTAGTCGGGCCAGATGTCTTCGATGCTTTCGTATGTGTCGCCTTCGTCTTCGATCTCCTGAAGGTTTTCGATAACTTCGAGAGGAGCGCCACTACGCATGGCATAGTCAATGAGTTCGTCCTTGGTTGCCGGCCAGGGTGCATCTTCAAGTTTAGAGGCAAGTTCGAGAGTCCAGTACATAGTGTATAAATTTGAGAGTTAGTTTCAGAGAATTCGGACGTTACCGTGATTAAAAAGTCCGCAAATGTAGCAATTTTCTTTATACACTAACAATTTTTCTCCCAAAATATTTCATCTATGCCGCAATTAATGTTGATTGCGCGTCCAAGAACGAATAAATAGTCGCTCAGGCGGTTTACGAAACGTATCAGCCGGGGGTCGACCTCCACTTCGCGTGCGAGTGTGAGAATGCGTCGTTCGGCACGTCTGGTGACACAGCGGGCGATATTACATCGTGCGCTGTCAGGACAGCCACCCGGCAATATGAAACGATTGTGGGCGGGCAGCGTGGAGTCCAGGCGGTCTATCGCCTTTTCGATGTCGGTGACCGCCTCTTCCGGAAACGGAGCAGGCTGCCATGACGATGTCTCTTCGGTGGCGAGCATTGAGCCTATGTCAAAAAGGCGGTTCTGCACTCTTGTCAGCAACGACTTATCGTCAGGAGCGATGCCTTTGGAGCATGCTACAAGACCGAGCCACGAGTTCAGTTCGTCAACCGTTCCATAGGCCTCAAGTCTGTCACTGTCTTTGGCTACGCGAGTACCTCCGACAAGCGACGTTGTGCCGCTGTCACCGGTGCGGGTATATACTTTGCTTTTCATGTAAGTTTGGTTTGTTTGCGTAAAGTTATGAATTTTTTTTGATGCATGACAGGAATTTGTGGCATGGTTTTTGTTATGTCTACAGATAAAAATCAGACAAATATAATATTGAAACAATTATGGATAAAGAAACTATCAAACCCGGAAAGTATGTCGAACTCGTTTTCGATCTATATAAAGTTAATGCCGACGGCAGCGAGACAAAGGTTCACGAAGTGAGCGAAGACGCGCCCGAATGCATCGTCTTCGGTGTCACCGAAGGTCTCATCAAGCCTCTCGAGAAGGCTCTTGACGGATTGGCAGCCGGTGAAAGCTACGATATCACGGCCGAACCAGACGAAGCATTCGGACATCATGACCCGGAACAGGTCGTAACCCTCGACCGCGAAGTATTTGAAGTTGACGGTAAATTTGACGAAGAGTATATCAAGAAGGGTGTGTATCTGCCGATGATGACCGCCGACGGCTATCGTATCGAAGGTCTTGTCACAAACGTGACACCCGAACATGTCGAGATGGACTTCAATCATCAGCTTGTCGATTGCAAGGTCCATATCAAAGGTTCAGTAAAGACTGTGCGCGACGTCACTGAAGAAGACATGCATCCGGCTGGCGGATGCGGCGGCTGTGGATGTCATGGAGGCGATTGCGGTGACGGAGACTGCTCTGGCGGTTGTGGCGACGGATGCTGCCACTGATCATTGCGCTCAACAATAAAAGCGACGGAGACAGACGGCTTTGAGAAGCCGGTTTGTCTCCGTTGTTTCTTTTCCAACCTCTGCAATCATTCTTCAGTCAGGTCGGGTGGATTTATAAAGTAAAGTTTCTTGCGGGCTCGCGACACTGCGGTATACAGCCAGCGATAGAACTCGATGCCCATGGCTTCGGGAGGCACATAACTGAGGTCGATGAATACATTTGACCATTGTCCACCCTGGGCCTTGTGACATGTCGCAGCATAGGCATATTTGACCTGTATGGCGTTCCAATATGGATTGTCGCGGAGCTTGACCACACGCTGCTCATAGGGCATATCCGATGGAAACATCTCCGGATCATCGATCAAGCCGTAATAGAGGCGGTTGTAATCGTCCTGCGACATGCCAGCGGTATCTGTTGTCAGAGTGGCAAGCATGAGCTTTGCCTGCACCGTCATGGACTCACGGTCGGCAAAAGAAAGCTCCACATCGGCGAAACGCAGCCCATAGCGGAATTCAGTGCCTATGATGCGCGCCACACGGACAATGTCGCCATTGGCAATAAATTCAAGATCTTTAATCTTGCGGGTCCAATAATAGCTGTTTTTAGCCACGATGAGCAACTCGTCGCGTTGAAGTTCCTCCTCGATATAGAGGACATTGGCTCGTATGGCATGGTTAAAATCAGTAGCCGAACGGTTGCTGCGGGTAATCACAAGTGTCTCTTCCACCCCGTCGCGGGCATATGCCGTCTCAAGCATCTCAGGCAAATCCTCGCCGCTGACGCGCTCCACATCATCGAAGCCGTCTGTGAAGAGTCTCGGAGCCGGCAAACTCCCGGCAAGCATCGCACGCCTTAACCAGGTGGCATTGAACAGTATGCCGGAGCCATGACGTTGACGCGCCGTCGATGTGAGTGTCGCACGTGTGACCTTGAGTCCCATCGACCTCAGCACATCAGGATTCATCGCCGGAGACTCTGCCGAACCGACAGGCGGCAGCTGGGCCGTATCGCCGAGAAGTATCAGACGGCAATTCTCGCCCGAATAGACATAATGGATCAAATCCTCGAGCAAATTCGAGCCACGTTCATCTGCCGCTGCGATCATTGAGGCCTCATCAACGATAAAGACGATATTGCGCCCGTTGTTTTCAAGGACGTCAGACGCCCCCATGCGATAGTCTCCGCCGACAAGACGGTGGCGGTAGATGCGGCGGTGGATCGTATAAGCCGGATGACCTGCATATGCGCCGAAAACCTTGGCAGCCCTGCCGGTCGGAGCAAGAAGCACCGAATGGATGCCGACCGTTGCAAGCGTCCTGACCAGTGCGCCGGTCAGCGATGTCTTGCCTGTGCCCGCATAGCCGTTGAGCATGAACACACGGTCAGACGACGATGGCGCGGGAGCGCAGAAGCGGGCAAGCGCCGCTATAACCGCCACCTGTTGATCGTTCGGCTCATAAGGCAGAGCCAAAATCACATTTGCTGCAAACTCCCTGGCATCCATGACTCGGTCAATTGTCAGATTTATCATTAACCGGCGCTCCTGGCGCAAAAGCCACAAGAGCCACTCCTCCAAAAATCATCAATGTAGCTATGATATTCGACCAACCGAAGACTGCAAGCCCCATCACCGACGCTATAACAGCCGCTGTCAGAGGCTGGACATAATTATACATCGCCACTGATGTCGGTTTCAACCTCTGCTGTGCATAGACCATACAAAGATAGCTGACGAAGGTCGGAAACAGGATGATATAGACGATCTCTACCAACAGACGCATGCTCATCATGCTCCACTCTATGGCCGCAATGCTCGGCCACGTGAAAGGCACCCAGGTCACACTGCCGGCAAGAAAAAGCCATTTGAGCAGCGTGAACGGATGATAGCGGCCTATAATGCCCCTGAAAAGCGTGAAATAGAGCGCGGCACACAACTGGGCGCCAAGACACATGAGATCGCCCAGCATCGGGGCTTCGGCGACAGAGTCTCCTCCGTCGCGCGAGGCAAATGCGAGAAGCAAAGCTCCAGACAGGCCGATAACGACACCGCTCACCTTCATCACCGTCATAGGCATGGAGATAAACACTGCAGCTAGCAACATGGTGAACACCGGTGTCATCGTCGTCATCACCGTAGCCTCAAACGGCGAGGTATATCCGATGCCGACGATATAAAGCCCCTGATTGGCAGAGACAATAAGCACCGACATCAGCACGATGCGCCACACATCGCGCCACGCAATCCGGCCGTCGCCAGTCACAGCGGGTGGCAGTACGAGTCCTGCGAGCCAGAACACAAAAGTGCCGCCAAGTATGCGCAACGCCGACAATGCCAGCGGAGGAACCGCTCCCGACATCATCACATCCTTGGCTATGGGACTCATCGCGCCCCATAACACAGCCGCGGTCAACATGGCAATGTGACCGCGGATATGTCCAAGAGTGTCAGACTTTCTTATTTTTTGAGACTCCACTCCCATCCGTCCTTGGTGTCCTTGACGTCAAAGCCTATCTCCGACAGTCGGTTGCGTATAAGGTCTGACGTTGTCCAGTCCTTATTCCGCTTGGCTTCGGCTCTAACCTCGAGAAGCAGATCGACAGCATCCTCAAATGGCTTGGACTGAGATGCCTGGCCACTGCCGTCGGCCACTGCCGCAACATCAGGCACAATGCCGAGGATTTCGACCATGAACGTATCCATCAAAGCCTTCAATGCATCGATATCCTGCTGCGAAGCCTGAGCTTTGCCGTCATTGATCATATTGATGATGCGGCAGGCATCAAACAGAGCCGCTATCACCATCGGAGTGTTGAAGTCGTCATCAAGAGCCTCATAGCATTGACGCTCTATTGCCGCCACATCGTGAAGCGGAGAGTCGGCTGAAGCCTTCAGGTCACGCAGACGGCGATATGCGTCGAGCATGCGGTGGAGAGCCTTCTCAGCTCCCTGAAGAGCCTCGTTGCTGAAATCGACCGTGCCGCGATAGTGAGCCTGCAGGATGAAGAAGCGTATGGTCATCGGCGAATAAGCCTGGGTCAGCAACGGATGCGAGCCGGTGAAGAACTCGTCGAGGGTGATGAAATTGCCCAGCGACTTGCCCATCTTCTTGCCGTTGATAGTGATCATGTTGTTGTGCATCCAGTAACGCACCGTAGGCTCACCGTTGTGGGCCACAGACTGGGCTATCTCACAATCGTGATGAGGGAACTTGAGATCCATGCCGCCGCCATGTATGTCAAAATGGGTTCCGAGATATTTCTCGCTCATGGTCGAGCATTCGAGATGCCATCCGGGAAAACCTTCGCTCCAGGGCGAAGGCCAGTGCATGATATGCTCGGGCGCAGCCTTCTTCCAGAGCGCGAAATCTGCGGGATTGCGCTTCTCGCTCTGGCCGTCGAGTTCTCGTGTCGTGGCAAGGAGCTCGTCGATGTTGCGGCCTGAGAGTCGTCCGTAACCGAAGTCACGGTTAAACTTAGGCACATCGAAATACACCGAGCCGTCACTGACATAGGCATAGCCGCTGTCAAGTATTTTCTTGATATATTCGATCTGTTCGATGATGTGGCCTGATGCATGCGGTTCGATTGACGGCGGAAGCACATTGAGCGCCTCCATTGCCTTATGATAGCGGTTGAGATAATACTGCACCACTTCCATTGGCTCAAGCTGCTCGAGGCGTGCTTTCTTTGCAATCTTGTCCTCGCCGTCGTCAGCATCGTGCTCAAGATGACCCACGTCTGTGATATTGCGCACATAGCGCACCTTATATCCCAGATGGGTGAGATAACGCAGCACTATGTCAAATGTGATCGCCGGGCGGGCATGGCCGAGATGGCCGTCGCCGTAGACGGTCGGACCGCAGACATACATGCCTACACGATCGCTGTGGAGAGGCTTGAACGCCTCCTTGTTGCGGGAGAGGGTGTTATAGATAATTAGATTGTTTGCTTTCATCGGTCACACAGAAAGAAAATTGACTGAAGAAAAAAGTGTATATCAGGCCATGAAAGGATTGGGCAGGTCACCACCGCCGTTATTGCCCTGGTTTTTGGGCATCTTGTGGGTTATCTCGCCGAAAGTCGCTTCATATTTTGCGATATTGTCGCGGAGAGCGAAAAGCACGTTCTTGGCATTTTCGGGTGTCATTATGATGCGGCTCTGCACCTTTGCCTGCGGCATGTTGGGAGCTACAGACACGAAGTCGATGAAAAACTCATTGGCTGAGTGTGCGATCACTGCAAAATTGGCATAATGACCTGCGGCCACTTCGGGTGTAAGCTCTACTTTAAGTTCTTTTTTGTTTTCGTTTGCCATTTTTATTAAAATGTTATATGGTTAATAATCTATTGGATTGCATTTTATCAAGCGATGACTCGAGACTTATTCGGTCGGGTCAATCGGCAGAAGAGTGTCTTTGTCAAAGCGCACCGACTCAAAACCTGTGTTGGTACGGTATGTTATCTTCAAACCCTTGCAGTCAGACCGCGACAGGATGTCATTGATATCAAACGAGGCATAGATCTGGCGACGGCCAGAATCCATGTTTCTGAAGGTATATATCAGATATGCCTCCGGATAATCACTGTCGGCGCTTGCCTTGTCGATATACATGTCGAGACTTATTTCCGTACCGGCGCCATATCCGTCAGCCCATATGTCGATATAATTGCCCGAGCGGGCTATCGTCTTCATGGTCAATGGCTCTCCCAGATTGGCATTAATCTCGGCAAGAGTCTTTTCGACCGGTTTGCCGTTGATGATCTGGGCTATGCCATAAAGGTCGATCGCACCGCTCTGATAAGGCTGCTGACCTCCCGACGGCAGATATTGGATAATCACTCTCGTGCCGGGTTTAAGACTTTCCTGGTCGATCTTGACAGCCGCCGTAAGTGTGATAAGTTCGGAGTCTCCATTCTTGCGGAACTCAAACACCGAACCCTTTTCGCCCGAGCTTACAAATGTGACAAAGTCATAACACAGGTTGTCCGGCAATTCGGGCAGGGTCACATTGTTATTGTTGCAGCCACTGAAGGTCATGGCCGACAAAATGATCGAGATGATGATAGAAAGTTTTAGAATTTGCTTCATTTTTTCTTAAGTCAGGATAATTATTTTGATTTAAACAGGAATTACACATCAGTCACAAGCCGTCGCACACACGCCCGTCCGACATATGGATTATGCGGTCACTGTCGGCGGCCAGGTTTTCGTCATGGGTGACAATTACAAAACTTGCGCCAAGCTCGTCGCGAAGTTCAAAAAACAAGCGATGCAGTTCATTGCGGTTGCGGCTGTCGAGGCTGCCAGTCGGCTCATCAGCGAGCACTACCGACGGATTGTTGACCAAAGCCCTGGCCACAGCCGCGCGCTGACACTCGCCGCCCGAAAGCTCGCCGGGTCTGTGCGACGCACGCGCCCCCAAGCCAAGACGCGAAATCAGTTGATCAGCGCGTCCGAACGCCCGGTCACGGCCTTCACCTCCGATAAGAGCCGGCATCGCGACATTCTCACGAAGCGTGAACTCAGGCAAAAGCCTGTGATACTGAAACACAAAGCCGATATGGCGGTTTCTGAACGCCGACAGACGGTTGTCGCTCTGCGCGAACACATCCGTACCGTCGTAATACACATGTCCGGCGTCCGGTGTGAGCAAGGTGCCGATAACCTGCAGCAATGTAGTCTTACCTGCCCCGCTCGGTCCTACGACCGACGTGACGGCTCCTGAACTGATTTCCAGATCAATGCCTTTCAGGACTTCAAGTTCACCGAAATGTTTGACTATATTGCTGACTTTTATCATTAAAAAGATGATTAGATTGCGAAGTTAATAATATTTCCTCAACCAACCTTATTTCCACCCCTTAATTATAGTAAAAATAAGAATCATAAAAAATAAGGTCAGACGGATGAACTGAGCTGAATGGCACACAGTCCGTACCGTCGGACAATGCCCGCCTTATCTTTCCTCGGGAGACACCAGGCGCGACCGATAAAAATTCGCAATCGAATTGATTAATAAAAAATTTGTTTTATAAATAATATTTTAGTTACTTTGCATAAAATATACCCTGAGAGATACTATTCTTTTTTATAAACCTGTCTCCTTATCAGTGACTACACAAATGGCAGCGACTGCATTATTAAACGAAATAGAGAAGGGCACCAAAAGCGCCCAGTCAAAGAAACGGATCATCGCCTACCACATGAAGCATGGCAATGCCACCATCCCCGACCTCGCCAAAAGACTGGGACTGAGCATTCCGACGGTTTCGAAGCTCGTCGATGAGCTGACCGACACAGGGCTCATCCGCGAAGGAGGCAAGACCGAGACCGGCAACGGACGCCATCCCAACACCTACGGCCTCAACCCCGTGTCATGCTATTTCGTGGGAGTCGACATTAAAAACGACACAGTGTCTCTCGGCCTCATGGACTTCGGCGGAACAATCATCGAACAGCAACTCGACATGCTCTTTGAATCGCAGAACTCCATCGACAACCTCACCCAACTTTGCTCGATAATCGACCGCTTCATCAACTCGCGGTCGATCGACCGCAATTCGATACTGACAGTCAACGTCAACATCTCAGGACGCGTCAACCCGATGGTCGGATACAGCTACAGCCGCTACAACTTCGATGAAATCCCCCTCAGCGAGGTTATGTCAGAGAAGCTCGGCGTAAGAGTCTGCATCGAGAACGACACACGCGCCATGACCTACGGCGAATATATCTACGGAGACTGCAGCAAGATCGACAATCTCATCTTCCTCAACCTAAGCTGGGGTCTCGGTCTGGGCATAATCATAGACGGGAAGGTATATCACGGCAAATCAGGTTTCGCAGGCGAGATAGGCCACATGGTCACATACGACAACGAAATAATCTGCCACTGCGGCAAAAAAGGCTGCCTCGAGACTGAGACCTCAGGCAGCGCCCTCGTGCGCAAGCTCAAAGAACGTCTCGACGCCGGCGCCAACTCACTGATAGCCGAACGCTACCGCGAGACCAAAAACATAACCCTCGACGACATCTTCGAAGCCATCGACAGCGAAGACCTTCTCTGCATTGAACTTGTCGAAGACATGGGTCGGGAGCTTGGACGCTGGCTTGCCGGCATCATCAACATATTCAACCCCGAGAAAGTTATCATCGGCGGAGCTCTGTCGGTTGTCGGAGACTACATCCTGCAGCCCGTCATCACTGCCGTCCGCCGCTACTCTCTCAACCTGGTCAACAAAGACACCAAGATTGTGATATCACAACTTGGCGACCAGGCCGGCCTCATCGGCTCTTGCGCCACCGCCCGACGGCGCGCGTTCGGAGAAGATTGAGCCTGCCGCCACGGCGGCGTTGTTTCTATGATCACCGGTTAATTACTAAGTTGCATTTTAAATACCTAC
Organism: uncultured Muribaculaceae bacterium; assembly: GCA_964018265.1. GTDB lineage: Bacteria > Bacteroidota > Bacteroidia > Bacteroidales > Muribaculaceae > CAG-873. Next base: position 24,999 of record CAXHOY010000010.1, on the reverse strand, counting down.
TCTTCTATAACTTAAACGATTAATACAACATAGAAATAACTCAATTTTTAACCCAATAATCTAAACATTCTAATGAACGAATTAATCAGAAAGTCAAGGCTTATGCTCCTGTTGGCGGCATTCCTGTTATCGGCAGGCATAAGCTCGGCTCAGACCTCGCTAAAAGCGACCGGCACTGTGACCGACGAAAACGGCGAGACTCTGATAGGAGTAACAGTCAAGTCTGCGGACGGCCAACAAGCATCCATCACCGACTTCGAAGGCAATTACTCTATCTCACTCCCTGCCCCCACAACTCTTAAGTTCGAGCTCATCGGCATGGAGCCAGCCATTGTCAAAGTTGACAAGTCCGGCAAATATGATGTCGTCATGAAGTCTTCGGCCACCGCACTCGACGACGTTGTCGTCGTCGGCTACGGCACTCAGAAAAAGATCAACCTCACCGGCTCCGTGCAGAGCGTCAGCGCTGATGAAATCATCAAGCGCAACGTCTCCAACGGCTCTCAGGCCCTTCAGGGCATAGTCCCCGGTCTTACCGCGATCCAGTCGTCGGGCGGCCCCGGTGCTGACGGAGCGTCAATCCGCATTAGAGGCGTTGGCTCCATGAACTCCGACTCCGGACCGCTTGTGCTTATCGATGGAGTCGAAGGCGACCTTAACCGCATCGACCTCAACCAGATCGAGTCAATCTCTGTGCTCAAAGACGGAGCTTCGGCTGCAATCTACGGCTCGCGTTCGTCAAACGGTGTCATACTCGTTACCACCAAGCGCGGTAACGAAGGCAAAGTCAATATCAGCTTCAACGGCTATGTCGGTTGGAACAAACCGACCACCATGCCCGACCCCGTCGATGCTGTCACATATCTCCGCGCTGTCGATCAGGCCCGCTACAACAACAACCAGGACATGATCTATGGCGACATCATCGACCAATATCTCAATGGCGGTGCCGACGGCATGACTCTCTACGATACCAACTGGCGCGACCTCATCATGAAAGACAGCGCGCTCGCCCAGAACTACTCAGTCAGTGTCAGCGGCGGTAACAAACTCGCCCGCGTCTTCGCCTCGGCCGGCTACTACAAGCAGGAAGGCATGGTGCCCAACAACGAATTCTCGCGTACAAACCTCCGACTAAACACCGACCTCACTGTCAACAAATGGATTGATCTCGGTGTCGACATCAGCGTACGTCAGTCTAATGTCCTAAGTCCCATCGGTGGCGCAAACGCTCTAATAGGCTATGCCATGACCTTCACCCCGACGCTCTCAGCCATCAACACTGACGGCACCTGGGGCTACGGCCTGCAAGGCAATAACCCTGTTGCTGCGATATACGCCGGTGGCAACAGCAAGAGCATCGCACCTGAATATAACGCACGTCTGTCGGCAACAATCCGTCCTTTCAAAGGTCTGACCATACTCGGCCAGTACAACTGGAAGCGCAACGACGGACGCACGAAAGTATTCGCCAATACATATGATGAGTATGAAGGCGGTACATTCAAAGGCACTTTCCCTTCATCTGATAAATCGGCAAGCGAAGAACGCAGTTCGTCAACTCTCAAGCAGTTCAATGTCAACGCGACCTATGAAAACACCTTTGCAGAGAAACACTTCCTCAAAGTGATGGTCGGCTTTCAAAGCGAGGAATATATAAGTAACTCTCTTACAGCCAAACGCTCTAAATATTATTATGACGGCTACGAAGACATCGTTCACGGAGACGAAACTACTGCAACCAATAGTTCATACAGTCTCGAATGGGCAAAACTTGGCTACATGGGGCGTTTAAATTATATCTTCGCAGACCGATATCTCTTTGAGTTCTCAGCCCGCTATGACGGCACATCACGCTTCACCCGCATGCAACGCTGGGGCTTCTATCCTTCAGTATCTGTCGGATGGCGTATTTCGGAAGAAAGTTTCTGGGAACCGATACGACCGATTGTCGACAACCTCAAGATACGTGCATCATATGGTAAACTCGGAAATGAAAGCATTGGCAGCTGGTTCCCTTATCTTTCTGCCATAGCTCTGAACAACATAAACAATCCCTACGGCTACTGGTTTGACAAGACTCTTTCATCTGGCGTAGCCCAGACACAGCTTGCCAACCCAAACATAGGTTGGGAGCAGTCAATACAACGCAACATAGGTCTTGACTTCAACCTTTTCAACAGCCGACTGACCGGATCGTTTGACTTCTACTACCGCCACATTGAAGATATGCTCCAGCAATTCGTACTGCCGCAATTCGTCGCACTAACAGCGCCTTGGCAAAACGCAGGATCGATGCGCAACCAAGGCTGGGAACTGTCTATCGGTTGGAACGACCGCGTCGGCAATGTAAGCTACTATATCAAAGGTAATGTTTCTGACACCCGAAACAAGATCAAAGACCTCCGCGGTAATGGCAACAAATCCGGCAACCGCCTGCTCGCCGAAGGATATTCGCTCAACAACCTCTATGGCTATGTAGCCGACGGCTTCTTCCAATCATATGATGAGATCAACGCTGTCGATGAAAACGGCAATTATCTTTATGCGGTCTATGACAAACGCGACAATATCAAACCGGGCTTCATTCGCTATAAAGACCTCGATGGAGACGGCGCAATTACAGGAAATGACCGTAAAGTGATCGGTGATAGCCGCCCGCACTACGAATTCGGCATACAGCTCGGAGCCGAATGGAAGGGCATCGATTTCTCAGCCATGCTTCAAGGCGTTGGCCAGAAGGATGTATATTATACCGGAGGCGGCGCCCGCGCGCTTGTTGGCAATGCAACCATCTATCAGTATCAGCTCGACACATGGAGCGAGGAAAACCCCAACGGCAAATTCCCCTTGCTGATGCAGGATCCCAACGGCAACAGCCAGAATAACCTCTTCTCTACTTTCTGGCTACAAAGCGGTGCATACTGCCGTCTGAAAAACATCACACTCGGCTACACCCTGCCCAAAAAGTGGACACGTGCCGCTGCTATCGAGCGCGTGCGCTTCTATGCCAGCGCACAGAACCTCTTCACAATCCGTGGAGACAATTTCTATCAGGGCTTTGACCCCGAAACATCAGCCGGCGCAAGCTGCTATCCTCTCAACAAGACCTTCCTCTTCGGTGTAAACTTAGAATTCTAACTGATAATAATGAAACGTAAAATATATGCATGGGCTGCAGCCGCAGCTCTCATTTCACTGACAAGCTGTTCTGACTTCCTTGACAGACACAGCACGGCCTACGACTCTGACGGCTTTTTCAAATCTGAAAAGGGTCTTGAAGAAGGCGTGACAGCTATCTACCGTCTTGTGCCATTCGACCTCAACTGGGATGTTCCGCCGACAATGGTTCAGGATGTATACACAGCCTTCGCCCTGCAGGAAACCGAAAATACCACTATCGGTGCCGGTGGTGGTCTGACACCCGACCAAAAATATGTCGACGATTACTGGGCAGGGCATTGGAACATTATCGGCCGCGCCAACACTGTTATTGACGGAGCGCTGACAGATGTCAACGAAATGTCGGCTACATACCGTCAGCATCTGAACGAAGCCAAAGTTCTGCGCGCCTACGCCTACTACAACCTGATGACAACGTTCGGTGATATTCCGTTTTTCACCGCATCTGTGACTCCTGATGGCTACAAGGCCGGACGCACTGATAAAAAAGTCATCGCTGACTACCTTATCAATGAACTGACAGAAATAGCCGAGACTGAAGCCTTAGCATGGACAGGCGCTCAGCGTGGACGAGTAGACCGCTCAACAGCCTACGCATTGCTGTCGCGCTTCGCCCTTTTTGCCGGTAGCCTTGACTTCGGTGGTGAAGGTCAGAAATACTTCCAGATTGCGGCTGATGCTGCCAAGCAGGTGATGGAACACCGTCAACTCGCCCAGAATTTCGGAGACCTTTTCACTCTCGAAGGCCAGACAAAAGCCGATGTTCGCAGCGAAATGCTATGGGAAATCGAATACACTCCCGTCGGAACTAACGCCACACGCCACACCCACCGCACACGCTACGGTCACACATCACGCACGGCCGGTGGTTCGTCAGTGCGCTTCCCCGCACAGCTGCTCGCCGACACCTACGAGTGCAGCGACGGTCTGCGCATCGACCAGTCTCCGCTCTACAACCCCAACAAACCGACTGCCAAACGCGACCCGCGTTTCCATCAGACCTTCCTCGCCCATGGCGACACTATGTCCTACTCTAACGACGGAGGGGTCAACGTATTGAAAGTGGTCATCAACGCTTATGACAACAACACACGCATCTATCCCAACCCCCGCCGTCCGGGCACCTGGGGCAACAAAGAGAACACCGACGTCACCGGAACACAGGTCAGCTTCGCAACATACGGCTCAGGCTGGCTATGGAACAAATATAACCTGGATCTCGCCGAAAGCTTCTCTGAAAGTTCATGCGACATCTCCATCATGCGCGTGGCCGAAGTCTATCTGACCTATGCCGAGGCCATGATCGAGATGGGTAAATTTGACGACTCGAGCGTGCTGACAGCCATCAACGACGTGCGTCGCCGCGCCGGACAGCCTCTGCTCGACTCAAAGGCTTGTGTGGCAGGCGAAAGCCTCGGTGGCCTCACCGTTCAGGAGAAATTCCGTCAGCGTGTGCGCCGCGAACGCAAATGCGAACTCGCGATGGAAGGCGTCATATTCACCGACATGCGCCGCTGGCAGATCGGAGACATATGCAACGAGTTCCCCTCTTACGGCAACCCGACACGCGAAGTCCGCTACAAGAAGGATCCCGACAATAAATTTGACATCAACTCGGGAGATTATCCCGGTCTTGCCGCTACAGACATACCGAACTTCAGCTATGGTCTTGATCCTCACCGCAGCAACATCAACGACATCGCCCACTACGAACACTACAGCGACAAACTCCGTGTCCGCGACCGCAACCGTTTCTGGGCTCCCCGCTTCCAGTGGTGGCCGATACCGCGCGTAGACCTTGACCGCGACCCCAATCTCTCTAATCCTGACTACGAATGACAATCAGAAACTCTGCTCTATTAGCTTTATCGCTGATAATATCATCAAACGTCACTGCCGACGCCCTTTCAGGCGTCAGCGGTGACGCTACATCTGTCACCCTCGCCAACGACCGTCTCTCGGCAAAGTTCTCAGCCGAAAAGGCTTTCGACATCCTGTCGCTGAGAGATGCAACAGGCAAAGAGTCGGTCAAACCCGGTCTCAACACCAAACCGTGGACCATCACTTACCGCGGTGCACAAGGCCAGACTCCGGAAATCGATCCGTCGTGTGCCATCTATCAAGGCTATACGACCGAACGTAACGACACCGCGACGACAGTCGTCTTCAAATGGAACACGCGCCTGCTCTACGACGGCAATCACTATCCCGTCGAGATGCGTGTCACTCTCGGTGACAACTCACCGCTGCTCAGCTGGAATCTCTCGGCCTCGCTGCCCGAAGGATGGAGCGTCACGGATTTCCGCTTCCCGACCCTCTCGGTCGTTTCGCCCGACAGCGCGAAGGTGATCACGCCCGGCGGATGGGGAAACGAATACGAGCACAAGCAAGGAGGACACTACGAGGCCAACTACCCGTCGTGGAGCGGATCGATGCAGATGATGATGGTCGATGACGGCTCAGGAGTCGATTTCTACTCGCCGCGCGACTACAACGCATGCGGCAAGCTGATGACCATAGACGCCAAAGGCGGCGCCACCACCTTCGACACCAAAGTTGTGGCTTCTGAGGGGTGGAACGACCACAAGGCCGGGCGCTTCGATGTGCCATGGACCACTGTCACAGGCCGTCATCCCGCCGACTGGAGCGCAGCCGCCGTCGATTGGTACCGTCCCTTCGCCTTGACAACCGAATGGGGGTCGAAGACTCTTGACCAACGCGACATACCCGAATGGATGGTCGAGAAAGACCTGTGGCTCCGCGCCAAATACCTTGGTGACACAACGGTCGTTGCCGTCAACCGCGCCATCGACTACTTCGGCGAGAACATCGCCTTCCACTGGTATTTCTGGCACAACCACCCCTACGACTCCCACTATCCCGACTACTTCCCTGCCAACGAAAAGTTTGCGCCAATCATCAAACAGGTGCGTGAACGCAACTGTCAGGTGATGCCTTACATCAACGGACGACTGTGGGACCCCGCCGCCGACAGCTATGCAGCCCGCAACGGCAAGGATGCATCATGCCGTCGCCCCGACGGAAACCTCTACACCGAGATCTATCCCACATCGATAGTTCCGAATACAGTCACCTGTCCGTCGTCTCCGATCTGGCACGACGTGATCATGGAGCTCGCAGACCGCATACAGGACGAACTCGGCACTGACGGCGTCTACATCGACCAGATTGCAGCAGCCGCGCCCTACCCCTGCTATGCCGCCAACCACGACCATCCGGCCGGTGGAGGTGAGTTCTGGTATCACTCTTACCGCGACATGATGGACGACCTGCGTCGCGACCACTTGCGCCCGGGAAATGTTGTCTTCTCGGAAGAAAATGCCGAATGCTATATACCGAGCTTCGACATACTCCTGACCGTCAACACTCCCCACAGCCCGATATGCAAAATCGTGCCGCTATATCCGCTGATCTACTCAGACCGAGTGCTCACGGCCGCGTTCACCTACTCGCCATACACCGACGTGCGCAACGGCGACTTCCGCTATGAGAACATGCAGTGCCTGCTCTATGGCTCACAGCTCGGATGGGTTGACCCGCGCCTGCTATGGGTCGATGACAAGTCGGCTTATGAGGCCGAGTTCCTGAAAAACCTCGTCGAGTTCCGCAAGAAACAGCACGACGTGTTTATCGGTGGCAGATACGTCCGCGAATTCGTTCCCGAGGGCGACAACCCTGTGGCCGACATTCCGGTCTTCGGCCGTGACTACATGGTCAAGGGAGCCGAATGGCTCTCTCCGTCGGGACAGCGTGTGCTTTACGTCGTCAACAGCGACTCCAAGCCTCACGAAGTGACACTGCCGACAGGCAAAAAAGTCAAGCTGAAACCGATTTCAGCCGAACGTTACAATTTGAACTGATCTATTTTTAAATATTACCAAACAAAACAACTCTGATTATGAAAAAAAATTTACTCCTCGCTTCAGTGGCTGTCATGGGCTTAGCTCCGATGGTATCCGCACAGGATCCGGGTGACAAAGCTCTCGCTGCCCGATCCGAAAACCTCTCACTCAACTGGTATGGCGTACCGACAGGCACATGCGCCAATTCCTCATCTGCCCGCTCCGGCATCGGTGTCAACAACAAATTCTATGTTGTGATGCAGAACCAAGGCGTCGCTGTGTTTGACAAAGACGGCCAGGTGAAGACTATCGACAATCCGACAGCATGGGTCTCAATCAACGTTGATGACGCAGGTCACGTCTATTTCCGTAACGACAAAGGCGGCTGGGCCGGTCCTGAAGGCGCAGGCTGGTATCTTACCGAAAACGCACAATTCTGTGTCATTGACTCAAAAACAGATGAAATCATCAAGTCGAATGTACCAATGGTAGGTGCGTCCAAATGCCGTTTCGATGCCCTGCCCCACGTTTTCGGCAATCTGATGAGCGGTTCGACCGAAATCCCCGTAACAGGCAACGCTGTAGGCAATATCGGCTACGAATTCATATATAACGATCTCGTTCAGGAACCATTTGTCGGAACATTCAACATCGGTAACTCGCTGAAACAAGGCGTATTTACATCTGTTGTAGTTGATAACGTAACTCATAATGCAGCCCAGGTGCAGACTCTCGGACAGGCTCAGTTATATGCACCCGACACAGACGGCATAGCTCAGAAAATGGCCGTGCTCTCAAACAATGTTGTCTATATCACAGCATCTGCTTTTGGCTGGGGCAACAACGTGGCTCAATATGTATGGGATGACGAAGCTGAAGGATACATTTTCTCAGGCAAATGGTTCAACACTCCCAACCATAGCGCAACAGGCGGTTTCTGTATGTTTGACTACAACGGCAAAAGCTACATCGTATATCCTGCCGGAACAACTGCCGACGGATATCCCGGCGGTGACGGTTTCTTTGTGATGGAAGAAGAACTCCTCGACACTCCTAAAAACAAAACAAGAGACGAAGATCCTGATCTATGGTCAGAAGAACTTCACAAAGCTGTAGCCTATAAATACACCACCGAAGGCATTGCAACCGGCAGTAACTACCGCGGCATCAACGTTGTGCCTGTTGAAGGTGAAGACGGCAAATTCCAGATCTACCTCTATTGCCCCGGCAAATCAATGCAGGTATGGACTCTCGACCTCTCAGGTTCAGCCGGCATCGATGACATCGTGGCTGACAAAGGCGATGCTAAAATCTTCGGCGGCGTCGGTGTAGTTGTTGTTGACGGTGCAGAAAAGGCTCAGGTCTACACTCTCACAGGCCAACTCGTGGCTGAAGGAGCAGGCTCAATCGCTGTTCCCGCCGGTGTCTATGTTGTCAAGGCCGGCAAAGACGCTGCTAAAGTTGTCGTAAGATAACATCATTTAATCCAACACTCCCTATCCCTGAGCCGGAAATCCGGCTCAGGGATTATATATAAACCAATCACCAATGAGAAAGCTGACTCTATTTCTTGCCGTCGCGACGGCCTCTCTTTCAATAAACGCAGCACAAGTGCTGACACCCGGGAATGTCGACCGCACCATATCATCACTGACACTTGAGCAGAAAGCGCGTCTCCTCGTGGGCGTCGGAGGATGCAACTCCGACATCAGCCACTACACTCCCGGAGCGGCCGGATGGACCTATGAAATCAGAGAAAAAGGCATTCCTTCAATCAATCTCGCCGACGGACCGGTCGGCATACGCATCAACCCTCAGCCTTGGCAGGAAAACATCGTGACTTATGACGAAAACGGACTTCCTGTGGCCGGAGCCACCATCGAAAGCGACGGACAAGGCGATGCTTCCTACTGCACGGCATTCCCGTCGACCACCGCACTCGCCGCGACATGGAACCGCGACATGGCCCGCCGCCAGGGTGATGCCATGGGCGACGAAGCCCGCGCATATGGAGTCGATGTGATTCTGACTCCGGGCGTAAACATCATGCGCAATCCGCTGTGCGGTCGCAACTTCGAATACTATTCCGAAGACCCATTACTGACGGGCGCCCTTGCGTCAGAACTAATCAAGGGCATTCAGGCTCATGGCATAGGCACAAGCCTCAAACACTTCATCGCCAACAACCAACAGACAGGCAAAAAGGTCAACGACGCCCGCATGAGCCAACGCGCCCTGCGCGAGATCTACGCCAAACCCTTTGAAATCGTGGTCAAGGAAGCCAAGCCTTGGACCGTGATGGGTTCTTATAACAAGATAGCCGGAGAATACACCCAGACCAACGCCGAGCTGATGCAGACCCTGCTCCGCGACGAGTGGGGCTTCGACGGTCTCGCCCTGACCGACTGGACAGTCTGGCGTCCGGCCGAAGGTTTGCTCAACGCCCGCTGTCCGCTCATTATGCCGGGCAATGAAGACCGCGTGCAGGAGATCATAGAGGCCGTAAAATCAGGCAAAGTATCTGAAAAACAACTTGACCGATGCGTCGGTGACCTGCTGCGCCTCGTGGCAAAATCAATATCAGCCAAGGGATGGACCAAATCGACGCCCGATCTCGACTCCCACGCGGCACTCTCGCGCGAACTGGCAGGAGAAAGCATGGTTCTGCTTAAAAACAACAAGTCTGTGCTCCCACTTGCCACAGGCTCTAAAATATCACTTTTCGGATCCACGGCATATAAGTCTATCGCCGGCGGAACCGGATCATCAAACGTCAACAAAGCTCACATCACAGACATCGACAAAGGTCTGACCGACGCCGGATATATAATCGATCCCAAGCTTGCAGAGGTCTACAACCATTATATCGCCGCCCAAGAGGCAGTGCTCGACAACATCACCGACTGTCCGGCATGGATGAAGATATCCTATCACCGCTGTGTCATCCCCGAAATGAACATCGCCGGAGCGAGCGCCCTGCTCAACTCCCAGGCCGCGGCCAATGAGGCCGCTGTAATCGTCGTTGGCCGCAAGTCAGGCGAGACCGCCGACCGAACCATCGATGGAGACTACACCCTGACAGCAGCCGAACGCGCGATGATCAACGGCGTTTGCACTGCATTCCATGCTGTAGGCAAACCTGTGATCGTTGTCCTCAACGTCTGTGGTGCGATGGAAATGTCATCGTGGGACTCTCAGCCCGACGCCATCGTCATGGCGTGGTTTCCCGGACAGGAATGCGGCGATGCTGTAGCCGATATCATCTCCGGGAAGGTCAATCCTTCGGGACGCCTGCCAATGACACTTCCTGTGGCATACGACCACAACCCGGCGTCGCGCAACTATCCATATCTCAATCAGCCGGGAGGCAGAAATGTCGACTACACCGAATATCAGGAAGATATCTGGGTCGGATACCGCTATTTCGACGCATGCAGCCTCCAGGTGGCCTATCCTTTCGGCTATGGTTTGAGCTATACTGACTTCGCCTACTCTGACTTCTCGGCCAAAAGAAGCGGCAAACGCACAGACTTCTCTGTCACCGTTACCAACACCGGAGACCGCGCCGGCAAAGAGGTCGTAGCCCTATATGTATCAGCTCCGGAGAGCGGCGACATGCTCAAGCCTGTAGCCGAACTCCGCGGCTTTGACAAAACCGCCCTCCTGCAGCCCGGCGAAAGCCAAAGGGTGACTATCAGCGTCAACGACGACGAGCTCGCGTCATTCGACCAACAGAAATCGGCTTGGGTCACAGACGCAGGAACATATACCGCACGGATTGGAGGCCATGCGGGAAACTGCCGAAGCGAATTGCAGTTCAGCGTGCCAAAGACTAAAATACGCAAGGTGAACAACATCCTCGCGCCTGTCAAACCTGTCACGACAATCAACCCCTACACCGAGCACAAGCAGAAACTGACCTGGCATGACGCATCTCAGTTCGAAATCCTCGGACGCGTCTACCCTGACTCACTCCCGATCTACGCCCGCATTCCGGCGTTCCGCAAGGATGTGACACGTTATGAAGTGTATGAGCTGGGACAGCACTCAGCCGGCATATCGATACGATTCCGCAGCGACTCGCCGGATATCATACTCAAGTGGAACACTGTTTTCAACAACCATATGACCCACATGGCCGATCTCGGCACCCGCGGTCTCGATCTGTATGTGCTCACCGACGAAGGCCGCTGGCGCTATATAGGCCCGGGACGCCCGATGGGAAACCCTACTGTCTGGACCGCTTCGGCAAATATGGAGCCCAAGATGCGCGAATACATGATACACCTATCGCTATATGACCAGGTCGACAAACTCGAGATCGGCATTGACAAGGGTTATGTCATCGAGAAGCCGCAGGTGGCTTCACCGCGCAGAGGAAAACCTGTCGTCATCTACGGCACTTCGCTCGCCCACGGTGCGACGGCCTCGCGTCCGGGTATGGCGGCCTCAAACATACTGCAACGCGAACTCAACTGCGAAGTGATCAATCTCGGCTTCAGTGCCAACGGACGTCTCGACTATGAAATTGCCGAAATGATGGCCGACGTCGATGCGTCAGTCTACATCATGGACAACATACCCAACTCTAAAGTCGACGAAATATACGAAAAGACCGAACCTTTCGTTAAAATTCTACGCGACCGTCATCCCGACGTGCCTATCATATTCATCGAGGACCCACGCTTCCCGGGTATTCCTTACAATAAGGCTATAACGACAGAGGTCGAACGCAAAAACAAAGCTATCAAGGAAGTATACCAACGTCTGACTGCCGCAGGACTTGACAACACCTACTATGTCGAGCAGGCCGACCTTCAGCCCGAGGACGGCGACGCAACATCGGATGAATATCACTACACAGACATCGGTTTCCGGAAATACTGCGACACTCTTCTCCCGATCTTGAGAAAGTGTCTCAATCAAACTCAGCTTTCTAAAAAACTCTAATATAAATAAATGATACAGACCAATCTAAGAAAACTCGTTTTAGCTGCTGCAGCAGCACTCACCGTCGGTTCAAGCGCCTTGGCTGACGGAAATGTCAACCGCTTTGGCGAGGATCCGAAGATTTCAGACCTCGCACTCATCTATGCCGGCAATTCCCGTCGTCCGGTGTGGACTAAAGAAGACCTCACGCCTTACGTAACCCACAAATATGCTGACGGTCACGAAGACTGGTTCTTTGACGGCTTCCTCTTCCTCGAATTTGACAATGACTCAGTGGCCTATGGCAACGGCAGCGGAAAAAAACCGGCCCTTCAGAACGACTGGCTTTGGCTTCTCGACCAATATTTCGCTCCCGACCACAAACTTGACGCTCTCGACAAACTCATTTCAGAGAAAAAACAAAGCCTCGGCGAACCGCCGCTGCGCCACAGTGTAGTCATCACATGCTGCGCGCCGACTAAGCTCGTAAACGGCAACTGGTCACGCAAATCATGGGGAAAAGTCGATGGCAAAGACCTCATTTTCATGAGCAAATCTGACCGTGTCAAGGCTGTGCAGTGGTACATCGACACAATGCTTGAAAAATGGAATGCAGCCGGCTTCAAAAACATCGACCTCGAAGGCATATACTGGATCGAGGAAGGTCTCTACACTAATGGTGAGATCATAGCTGAAATCAACGACTATGTCCATTCAAAGGGACTACGCTCTTACTGGATTCCTTATTACCCGAAAAACGAAATCCACTGGTCGCAATGGAAAAACAGCTACAATTTCGACATGTGTTATGTGCAGCCCAACTATGCTTTCCTCAACGATGACGGCTCGACCAAGCCCAAATCGCTCCTAACAGAAACCGTCGATGCTGCAAAAAGTTATGGCATGGGCCTTGAACTTGAATTTGAGACACAGGCTAAAAGCAACGCTCTCCACAGTGTCAATCCGACGCTGCATCAGCATATAAACGACTATATGGACGTATATGACGACAAAGGAGTCTTCGATCAGGCCGGTGTTGCATACTATACGGGCACTCAAGGCCTTATACATATGGACCAAAGCGAAGACCCTGTCGACCATGAGACAATTGACCGGCTCGCGCGCTATGTGGCAGCACGTCAGAAAGCACGCGCCGAATCTGCCGGAATCGATGATCCGGAAGTGACAGACTCGGTCATTGCCTATACCCGCGACGGCCGCATCTACATGAACGCCGACTCATGCTGCCACGACATCGCCGGACGTCTGATCCACAGCGGAGCAGGCGAAATAGAATGCCGGCCGGGCATATATATCGTCAATGACAACAAGGGACGTTCGCTCAAACTTTTTGTAAAGTAACAGTTTTTTCATACCATCCTACGCTTCACATCCTGAACCAGATCAATGAAACTTAAATTTTTAGCTTTAGCCCTCTGCCTCTGCCTGCTCTCTCCGACGGCTGACGCCCGCAAGAAATCACATCAAGGCTCAGCCTGGCAGTCAACGCCCAAGGAATATTCGATCAATCAGATCCGCGACCTCGTCCTGATATATCAGGGCGGTAGCCATCGCCCCGACTGGACGGCCGACGAATTTATACCTTATGTGACCCATACTTTTGCCGACGGTCATAAGGAATGGCTCTTCGACGGTTTTCTATTCCTCGAATTCCAGAGCGACGGCCGGCAATACATCCCCGGACTGCGCATGCCGAACGCCCGCAAGGAAGACTGGCTGAAATATCTCGACCGCGTGTTCGAACCCGGCAAATCGCTCGACGCTCTCGACAAATGTATCGAAGCCCGTAAAGCCGAACTCGGCGACCCCGGATTCAAACATAAAGTAGTCCTGACCGTCCTGCCTCCGATCCACCATCAGAAAGACTGGGGCGAACTCAACGGCCGCCAACTCGATTTCGACAATGTCGACGACTGCACGGAAGCCGTCAAATGGTATCTCGACCTGCTGCTCGAACGCTTTGAAAAGGCCGGATACAAAAACCTTGACCTGACAGGCATATACTGGGTCGATGAAGACATGCTCCACTTCGACGGTTTCCCCCGCTATGTCGCTCCATATATCCACCAAAAGGGACTCCAGTTTGTGTGGATTCCTTATTTCAAAGCCCGCGGTTATGACCGCTGGCAAGAACTCGGTTTCGACATCGCATACCATCAGCCCAACCACTTCTTCGGCAAAGACATTCCGGATTCGCGTCTTGACGAAGCTTGCTCCATCGCTCGTCAGAACGGCATGGCCATGGAATTTGAATTCGATGCAAACGCCCTGGCCGAAGCCGAAAACTCGTCGGCTGACCGCATGACTGCTTATATGGACGCTTATTGGCGCAACAACGTATTCACCGATTGCGCTCTCGCATATTATGAAGGGGGCAACGGATTCGCTAAATTTGCCGCAAATCCCACTCCCGCCAACCGCGCTCTGATCGACAGGCTTGCAAAAATCATTGTCGAACGCCGAAACAACCAATCGCTCATCCCCTCTGTAAAATAACAAGACCTAAAACCTGTAAAATCATATTAGATGAAACTGAAACACTTAGCTTTAGCTCTCTGCCTCCTCTCTCTCGCATTACCTACGGAAGCCAAAAAGACCACCCATCAGGGACCTGCATGGCAGTCAACACCCAAGCAATATTCCATCAACCAGATCCGCGACCTCGCCCTTATATATCAAGGTGGCACTCAGCGTATACCCTGGACTCAGGACCAGATCGAGCCATATGTGGTCCACACCTTCGCCAACGGCAAAAAAGACTGGCTCTTCGACGGCTTCCTCTTCCTCGAATTTGCAGATATGCCCGAATGCAACTACGCTCCCGGCTACCGCGGCAAACGTGACGCACGCAAAGAGGACTGGCAGCGCTATCTCGACCGCATGTTCGAGCAAGGTAAGGCGCTCGACGCCCTCAACTCCTGTATCGAAGCCAATAAAGCCTCTATCGGAGATCCCGGCTTCAAACACAAAGTCGTGATCACTCTTCCCACTCCTCTCCCTCATCAGAAAGACTGGGGTGAAATCAACGGCCGTCAGCTCGATTTCGACAAGGTTGAAGATGCAAAACTGGCCTGCCAATGGTATCTTGACCAACTGACTGACCGTTTTGCCAAAGCCGGCTTCAACAACCTTGAGCTTACCGGCATATATTGGGTAGATGAAGACATGTGGCACCTCGACGGCTTTACAAAACACATCTCCCCATATATACACAAACTCGGCCTGCAATTTGTCTGGATACCCTACTTCAAGGCAAAAGGTTTTGAAAACTGGCGTGACCTCGGCTTTGACATTGTCTATCACCAGCCCAACCACTTCTTTGACAAACGTATTCCAGACGCCCGCATCGACGAAGCTTGCTCACTCGCGCGTCAATATGGTATGGGCATGGAGTTTGAATGCGACGAAAACGCCCTGTCTCAGAAAGAAAACAACTCTGCCGACCGTATGAGCGCATACATGGACGGATTCTGGCGTCACAACGTCTTCACAGACGCTGCCATAGCTTACTACACCGGCAGCCACCTACTGCTCGATTTTGTCCAGAACCCGTCACCGGAGAACCAAAAACTTATGGACCGTCTCGCGACCATAATCGTTGACCGCCGCAACAACCCCTCTCTTCTTCCAAAAAATAAGAAATAAAAACTGACGACTTATGAAGAAACCACGTCTTTTGATGGCCGCACTGCTGGCAATGTCCGCAGCCTCGGCATCCGCTGCTGAAGTATCCCTTACCAGAGGCAATCTCACTTACACCGAAAGCTTCGAAGAAGGTGACATAACAATCACGTTCGCAAAATGCATGTACAACAACCTGTACACATTCAAAAACGTAAATCTGAACGGCAAGGATCTCAACACCACCAGCAGTGACAACATAGGCCCGTTTCTGGTGGGTGGAATGTGGACCGGCGGCAACCACGCATATCCATCAAACGGTGTTGCAAACGCTCAGAAAACCGCCAACACAATTTCCTACAAAATCTGGGCCGACGATCAGGAAATCTCAGGCTCAGCAAAAACCGAATGCAAGGTTCTGACTGTCGAAGTGGTCAACGAACTGCTCTATTTCGCCCAAGGAAATCCTGTGAAATTTGCCACCGAAACCATGCGCTACCGTGTGTCCGGCAACAGCATCGAGGTATGGGGTAACCACAAATATGAATACGACAAGGCTCTCAATGTAGACCGCTACTACGGCATGCAGTCGATGTTCAACGGCGAGACCGAACTTCTCACACCCGGCGGCAAGATGAAATACTGGACATCGTTCACACCCGGCGGTGACGCCAACCGTCTTGAGTTTACCAAGGTTTCCGCTCCAAACTTCTGCACATTCATCGAACATAACGCAAATGGTTATCAAGCGTCTTACATGACACGCGACGGCATTGGCGACCGCTCGATGGTAAGCGCTGGTGACATCGTCTTCACCGGCAACAACTGGAACAAATCTTATCACAAACTCATTGGTGGCCGAAACGTCAAAAAAGGTGACGAGACATCATGGCACGGCATATATTCATGGTTCGACGCTCCTCTGATCGACGAATGCCGCGATTCGTCTGTCGAAAACCCGACATTCGCTTATCTCGCATACATCGATGGCAAACCCTTCGAAATGCATCTTGACGCCTCAGGAAAAATGACACAGACCGCGGGTATAGACGACATCGTTGCTGAACGACCGGCAGACTTCGCATTCGCTATCGGAAGAAAAATCATCATCTCTGACGATGCTCCCGATGCAAGATGCTACAACATGTCAGGCATGCTTCTCCACAATGGTTCCGGCGAATTTGAATGCCAGCCCGGCATTTACGTCGTCAACGACGGCAAAGGACATTCTCTCAAACTCATCATACGCTGAAAAATATGAAACGTCTGACACTTCTGGCACTCGCCTCTTCTGCCGTCTTATTGACAAATGCCGCAACTATAACCATGACTGACGGCAATGTCGAATATGCAGCCGAGACTCCCTGGGGAAAGATGGAGACCAAATTCATGAAGAGCATGGCCAACCATCTTTACACTTTCTACAACGTCAAACTCGACGGAGTGGAAGTCAACACCACATCATCGAGCAACAATATCGGAGGCTTCAATGTCGACGGTTGGTGGACCGGAGGCAATCACAACGACGGAACTCCAAACTCGCTCACAACATCCGTCGAAATTTCGGTCGATGGCAAGACCATTGACTCTGACTGCACCATGACCGGTGATGTCCTCACGATAAAGGTTGCAAACGAACTCTACTTTGCTGACAAACTTAAGTTCTGCGACGAATTCATCACCTATAAAGTCAGCGGCAACAGCATGGAGGTCAGCGGTGAGCATCACTACACCTACCCGACTCCCAAATCCATTTGGGTCTACTATCCAATGCAGTCCGTATTTATCGGTGAGACAGAAATACTCACTCCCGGTGGGCGAAGCCGCATGTGGATGCCTCTGACAATAGCCAACGAAGGCAAGGAAGTGCAGTTCACCCGCGCTGTCGCACCTAATTTCTGCACTTTTATCGAACACAGCCCCAACGGCTATCAGGCCACCTACCTCTCACGAGATGGCATAGGCAACCGTGAATGGGTGAAAAATTCAGATTATGTTTTCATCGGCAACAGCTGGGGTAAATCTTACCACAAATGCATCGGATACCACGATGTCAGCGCAGGCGATACATCGACGTGGCACGGTGTATACTCATGGTTCCGCGAACCGATTGTCGACAACTGCCGCAACTCGAGTCAGGACATGACATTTGCTTATGGCGCATATATCGACGGCAAACCCGTCACAATGCAACTCGGCATGTCCGGCGAAATGACACAGACTGCCGGCATCAACGAAGTGACTGCCGACAACGCCATCGACTTCGCCACAGGCGGTCAGGGCTGCATCAGCGTGTCTGCATCAGCCCCCGATGCCAGATGCTACAACCCGGCAGGGATGCTTGTCCATGTCGGTGCTGGCACCTTTGAATGCTCACCCGGCATGTATATCGTCAATGACATGCGAGGCAACTCTCTAAAATTATTTGTAAAATGAAAAAAGTTGTACTTCTGACCGCTATCGCGATATCGGCATCAGCCATCTCTGACGCTGCCACAGTGAAACTCTCGGGCGAGAATCTGACCTACGCAGAGAACACACCCTGCGGCAATATCGAGATCGACTTCAAGCGCTGTATGGCCAACGAACTCTATACATTCAGCAGCGTCCGCCTCAACGGCAAGGAACTCAACCACACCGAAAGCGACAACATCGGCCCTTTCGGTGTCGATGGCCGCGGATGGTCAGGTGGTAATCACCTCAACGACGGACGACGTTCGGCCTACACCGAAAAAGTCACCATACTACTTGACAACGAAATTCTTGACAGCGACACTATAGCCAACGGCGACGTGCTGTCTGTCTTCGTGGTCAACCGCCTGCTCGACCCCGCTGACGACACTCCGTTTGCCACCGAGAAAGTAGGATATGTTGTCTCCGGAAACAGTATTGACGTTTCGGTCAGCCATGACTTCGTGAACACTACACCTGTCGTCATCGAACGATATTACGGCATGCAGTCGATGTTTATGAACGAAAAAGAAATCCTCACCCCGGGTGGAAAATACCGCACCTGGACCACTTTCACACCGGCTAATACCGGACAGGAACTGCAATTTACAAAAGCTGAAGCTCCCGATTTCTGTACGTTCATCGAACACTCCGACAATGGCTATCAGGCAGCCTACATGACTCGTGAAGGCATTGGCGACCGTCATTTCATACGCGATGACGACATCGTCTTCATCGGCAACAGCTGGACTAAGAACTATCACAAGGTGCTCGGCCTAAACCCTGTCAAATATGGAGACAGCATCAACTGGCGTGGCATCTACTCTTGGTTCGACGCCCCGCTCAGCGACAGATGCCGACAAGGCGACGAGGCATGTCCGACTTTTGACTACATTGCCTACATAGCCGGAACTCCATACGTCTTCCACCTCAACCCCGACGGAACAATGACCGAAACACCTCTGAAGTAACCAATTACTTAGACCATACACAAAATGACTCCTTAAAGTATTATTTACAGCTTTTAGGAGTCATTTTTTATAGGGTTCTAGCCAATTTGTTCTATACGGAAATCCGTTTGAGAATAACCATCAAATTATCTATTTCTTGAATATTCTCGACGCGAACTCCTTCAGATAATTTCGCCAGTTGCTCCAGGTATGGCCGCCCGTGCTCTCATGATACTCATATT
Organism: uncultured Muribaculaceae bacterium; assembly: GCA_964018265.1. Classification (GTDB taxonomy): domain Bacteria; phylum Bacteroidota; class Bacteroidia; order Bacteroidales; family Muribaculaceae; genus CAG-873. The sequence goes on along the minus strand of CAXHOY010000010.1, from coordinate 5,739 downwards.
TCATGCCGGCTGCATCAAGCCGCTCGCGCAGATCGACGTTCTCTTCATACAAGAAATCGTCACGTCCTATGGCAATCCAGTACAACGCAGGCTGAGAAGCCGCCTGACGGCTCAATTTCGCGTCAAAATCACCATAGATAGACTCTCGCTCACCTCGAGGTGAAACGGCCGCAGAAAACAATCCTATGAAGTCAAACAGATCAGGATACTGTTTGGATACATGCAACGAATGAAAACCACCCATCGACAGACCGGCAACTGCACGATGATTCTTGTCTGAAATCGTCCGGTAGGATTTATCAACAAAGCTTACAATATCAGGAAAAACAGTCTCATAAAGACCGTCCATAGTATGAGGAAGACCGATTGTCGGTGCAACCTGACCTTCGCTGGTCTCCCCCGGAGCCGCCTCCATCGCGACATTGCCATTAGGCATAACCACAATAGACGGCTCCATGCGGCCTTCGGCAATAAGATTATCGAAAATCTGGGCCGCACGACCAAAGTTGAGCCATGCATCCTCATCTCCACCCATGCCATGCAGAAGATAAAGCACCGGATAACGGCGGTCGCCGCTCTCATAGCCATGCGGGGTATAGACACTCATGCGACGCGTCTTGCCAAGCGACGGCATATCACACCACACCTTTGAGACCGTGCCATGCGGAACATCTGCAACCATATAATGCCGTGAACCATCGCCGGGCACGATAAAATAGCTGAATATCGTAGCGACATCGCGGATCATGTAGACATTTGATGGATCAGCCACAGTCACTCCGTCGATCACAATATTGTAAATATAAAGTTCAGGCTGCAACACAGGAGTCGTAAAACTCCACACTCCGATGCTATCACAAGTCATCACTGCTGATCCTCCTGGTATACACTCACCCGTTACAACGACCTGCTCTGCATCCGGCGCAGCCAACACAAACGTGACACTCCCGTCTACATTAATGCGGGGTGAAGTCATCTCAGGCGCCTTCCAGAGCGCTTCCTGTGCCTCTGTAGCCACTGCAGCTATCAGAGATAATAAAATTATCATGCAATGTTTCATAACGCGAAAATAAGCAAAAAAACGCATACCGCAAACTCAAAGCCTCAGATCGGCCCTGCAAAAAAAAGAGACAGGTCAGACCCGTCTGACTTGTCTGACCAGTCCGACTCGTCGCACCCGACCGGCGATCGCTGGAAAGTTTGGCTTGTCAGACCCGTCCGACTTGTCCGACCTGCGATCGTCAAAGGCTTGACTTGTCCGACCGGTCCGGGAGCTGGCTGCATAAAAAAAGCCGGGTGACTGTTTGTCATCCGGCTTGTAGAGGGGGCGGTTACCTACTCTCCCACTTTCGCAGTACCATCGGCGTGGTGAGGTTTAACTTCTCTGTTCGGAATGGGAAGAGGTGGAACCCTCACGCTATTGCCACCTTAGTTCGTTGTTTCCGTCACAGACGTCCTCTTAGCGGACCGTGACGTTGTAAGGTGAAAAAGAGTGTCGGAAGTGAGTGACTTTCATCCACGCGCTGAACTTCTTTACAGTTGACTCTCCGGCGCGCATCCTATGGCATGGATGTCTCCGTCGTCCTGCGGCATGCGGCTGCGTCCGCGGACTGTCTTTATTTTTTTTTCGAGCCTTTCGGCTCAAGGAAAGGGTTCGGGCTATTAGTACCGCTCGGCTGTGCACGTTACCGTGCCTGCACCTGCGGCCTATCGACGTCATCGTCTCTGACGGCCCTTGTGTGGAGATCTTATCTTGAGGGGGGCTTCGTGCTTAGATGCTTTCAGCACTTATCCTGACCGTACGCGGCTACCCGGCGGTGCCCCTGGCGGGACAACCGGCAAACCGGTGGTACGTCCAACACGGTCCTCTCGTACTAGTGTCGGGGCCTCGCAAATCTCCTGCGCCCACAACAGATAGGGACCGAACTGTCTCACGACGTTCTGAACCCAGCTCGCGTGCCACTTTAATAGGCGAACAGCCTAACCCTTGGGACCTTCTCCAGCCCCGGGATGTGACGAGCCGACATCGAGGTGCCAAACCACTCCGTCGATATGAGCTCTTGGGAGGGATCAGCCTGTTATCCCCGGAGTACCTTTTATCCTTTGAGCGATGTCCCTTCCATGCGGAAACACCGGATCACTATGCTCTAGTTTCCTACCTGATCGACCTGTCTGTCTCCCAGTCAAGCGCCCTTATGCCATTACACTCTGCGGACGGTTACCAATCGTCCTGAGGGCACCTTTAGAAGCCTCCGTTACACTTTTGGAGGCGACCACCCCAGTCAAACTACCCACCAAACAGTGTCCTCGCATCCACGAGTTAGAACTCAAATAATCAAAGGGCCGTATTTCAACAGCGACTCCACAAATACTGGCGTACCTGCTTCAAAGTCTCCGGCCTATCCTACACATCAATTACCCAAATTCAATGTTAAGCTATAGTAAAGGTTCACGGGGTCTTTTCGTCCCATCGCGGGTAATCGGCATCTTCACCGATACTACAATTTCACCGAGCTCACGGTTGAGACAGTGTCCAGATCATTACACCATTCGTGCAGGTCGGAACTTACCCGACAAGGAATTTCGCTACCTTAGGACCGTTATAGTTACGGCCGCCGTTTACTGGGGCTTCAATTCAACGCTTCTCTTGCGATGACGTCTCCTCTTAACCTTCCAGCACCGGGCAGGTGTCAGGCTGTATACGTCATCTTTCAATTTCGCACAGCCCTGTGTTTTTGTTAAACAGTTGCCTGGACCTATTCTCTGCGCCTCAATCGCTTGGGGACCCTTTATCCCGAAGTTACAGGGTCAGTTTGCCTAGTTCCTTAACCGTGAATCACTCAAGCGCCTTAGTATATTCAACCCGACTACGTGTGTCCGTTTGCGGTACGGGTACCTTAAAGATTAAGTTTAGCGGATTTTCTTGGGAGTATGCTTACACGCGCTATTACCGTTTCCCGGAGGAATTGGTATACTATCAGGTTCGACTCTCTTTGTGGATTTGCCTGCAAAGATCAATATCTACACCCTTCAACGGACTATTCCGTCAGTCCGCGGCGCTGTCACGACTCCGTCTCCACGTCACTCTGAAAGGTAGTACAGGAATATTAACCTGTTCTGCCATCGGCCTCACCGTTCGGCTGAGCCTTAGGACCCGACTAACCCTGATCCGATTAGCGTTGATCAGGAAACCTTAGTCTTTCGGCGAGGGGGTTTCCCACCCCCTTTATCGTTACTTATACCTACATTTGCTTTTCCACACGCTCCAGCAAAGCTCACGCTTCACCTTCGACGCGGAGTGGAATGCTCCCCTACCGATGTTTGCACATCCCATAGCTTCGGTAAATTGCTTCATGCCCGATTATTATCCACGCCAAACTCCTCGACTAGTGAGCTGTTACGCACTCTTTAAATGAATGGCTGCTTCCAAGCCAACATCCTAGCTGTCTTAGCAATCTGACTTCGTTAGTTCAACTTAGCAATTATTTCGGGACCTTAGCTGATGGTCCGGATTCTTCTCCTTTAGGACATGGACCTTAGCACCCATGCCCTCACTCCCGGGATAGGACTACCGCGCATTCGGAGTTTATCAAGACTTGATAGGCGGTGAAGCCCTCGCATCTTATCAGTCGCTCTACCTCACAGTAGTAATTCCCGAGGCTGCACCTAAATGCATTTCGGGGAGTACGAGCTATCTCCAAGTTTGATTAGCCTTTCACCCCCACCCTCAGTTCATCCGGAAGCTTTTCAACGCTTATCGGTTCGGTCCTCCAGTTAGTGTTACCTAACCTTCAACCTGACCAAGGGTAGATCACTTGGTTTCGCGTCTACTCCTTCCGACTGGGCGCCCTGTTCAGACTCGCTTTCGCTTCGGCTGCGCATCTCAAGATGCTTAACCTTGCCGGAAAAAGTAACTCGTAGGTTCATTATGCAAAAGGCACGCCGTCACTTCTTACGAAGCTCCGACCGCTTGTAGGCGCACGGTTTCAGGGACTATTTCACTCTTCTGTTCGAAGTGCTTTTCACCTTTCCTTCACAGTACTGGTTCGCTATCGGTCTCTCGGGAGTATTTAGCCTTACCGGATGGTCCCGGCGGATTCACGCAAGATTTCTCGTGTCCCGCGCTACTCAGGATACCACTACGCTTCGTTTGGCTTCGAATACGGGACTATCACCCTCTATGGTTTCATTTTCCAAAGAATTCTTCTCACCAAATTTCTTGCGATATCGTGGTCCTACAACCCCAATTTTGCCGTAACAAAATTGGTTTGGGCTAATCCCCGTTCGCTCGCCACTACTTGGGGAATCATTATTATTTTCTTTTCCTGCAGGTACTAAGATGTTTCAGTTCCCTGCGTTAGCTTCCAACTTAGTTGGATGACATTCCTTCAGAATGCCGGGTTGTCCCATTCGGAAATCTTCGGATCAATGGTTATTTGCACCTTCCCGAAGCTTATCGCAGCTTATCACGTCCTTCATCGCCTCCGAGAGCCAAGGCATCCGCCATGCGCCCTTGCTTACTTTCTTTCAAACGTTCTGTCCGTGTATTGGTATTGGTATGGAATCGCTTCCGGCCGCCAATATTGCATACCCGAACACGTACGGTTTGATATATACTTTTAGCTCTTACTTTTTATTTTACTTCTTGTACATCATGTCAAAGATCGTTTCTCTTTTCAGAGACTGTGGAGAATAACGGATTCGAACCGTTGACCCTCTGCGTGCAAGGCAGATGCTCTAGCCAGCTGAGCTAATCCCCCAAAAGAGTTTCGGAGTAGTCCCAGGCAGAGTTGAACTGCCGACCTCTACATTATCAGTGTAGCGCTCTAACCAACTGAGCTATAGGACTATGTTCTACGCATTATCGGCTGCTTTCGGCATAATCGATGCAAGCATCGCTTCTGCTCTCTCTTGCTCGATAATTCAACCTTGTCTACCTGTTGAGTTAGACTCGGCTTCTGTTTTCTCTTGTTTATCTCTATCTATACTTCTATAGATGGTTGATCTATATTTTATAAATAAACAAGTACCAGTAGTACAAAAAACAGAACCTTAAAAAGTCATCGTTACGACATCGCTCCAGAAAGGAGGTGTTCCAGCCGCACCTTCCGGTACGGCTACCTTGTTACGACTTAGCCCCAATTACCAGTTTTACCCTAGGACGCTCCTCGCGGTTACGTACTTCAGGTACCCCCGGCTTTCATGGCTTGACGGGCGGTGTGTACAAGGCCCGGGAACGTATTCACCGCGCCATGGCTGATGCGCGATTACTAGCGAATCCAGCTTCACGGAGTCGGGTTGCAGACTCCGATCCGAACTGAGAGTGGATTTCGGGTTCCGCTCGGCGTCGCCGCCTGGCTTCCCGCTGTACCACCCATTGTAACACGTGTGTCGCCCCGGACGTAAGGGCCGTGCTGATTTGACGTCATCCCCGCCTTCCTCGCGGCTTGCGCCGGCAGTCCGTGCAGAGTCCTCAGCGTTATCTGTTAGCAACTGCACGCGGGGGTTGCGCTCGTTATGGCACTTAAGCCGACACCTCACGGCACGAGCTGACGACAACCATGCAGCACCTCGGGAGACGTCCCTAAGGAAACAGGCGTCTCTGCCTGCGGCGTCTCCCGTTTGAGCCCGGGTAAGGTTCCTCGCGTATCATCGAATTAAACCACATGTTCCTCCGCTTGTGCGGGCCCCCGTCAATTCCTTTGAGTTTCACCGTTGCCGGCGTACTCCCCAGGTGGA
>CAXHOY010000009.1:0-112891 GCA_964018265.1 uncultured Muribaculaceae bacterium | reverse complement strand
CGGTTAAGCGCTTCAAGAATCATCTTTTTCTCATAGGTGGGATCTTTCAGGCTCAATGCACTCGGCATTTCAGGCTCAGAGAGGTTGAAGACAATGTCAGCCTCGGATATGGTGTCGCCTTTGGCGTGGAAGGCGGCGAAAAGAACGATGTCTTTCAACTCGCGCACGTTGCCGGGCCACGGGTAGAATTTCAACGCCTTGATTGCCGATGCGTCGAGGTGCTTTCGCGGCTTGCCGGTCTGGGCAGCATAGCGTTTAAGGAAGAAGTCGGCGATTACGGGAATATCTTCGGCAGTTTCTTTCAGCGGCGGCACGGCGATGTCTGATTGTCGGAGTATGAAGAATAGGTTGGGGCGGAATGTCTTTTCCGTTACCATCTTCAACAACTCCGGCTCTGCGGTGCAGATTACACGAACATCGGGATGTTCGGTTTCGAGGATGTGCAGTAACACCGATTGTTTCTCAAAGGTCAGCAGATGCACATTCTTGATGATGATTGTTCCACCTGCCGACTTGTGAAAGTATCCCTCTATGCGGTTGTAGATTTCACTACGCTCATTTTCGGGATTGTGCCGACCAACGAGAGCCGCGCCTCCGGCATCAACGATAGTTATCGGTTTCTGCTCACGCGAACTGTTGAGGTAAATCTGATGTGCCACCTGCTCCTTGCCAGAGCCACACTCTCCGAAGATGATTGCGTTGGCGTTGGTTGCGGCAATGGCTTTTATCTTTTCCTCAATCATCTGCCATTCCTCACTTTTGCGTGGCAGAAGTTGATTGTCAAGTGTCAGCACGATGTGTTCCGCTTTGGAATATTCGCCGACAGTTTCCACCAGTTGCTTGTCAATGGCAGGCCGCTGGATTATATCCACCGCGCCGCCTCCGCGCATTACTTCGGCAACATCCATGCCATTCAGGTTCTCTACTATGGCTATAACCGGGAATTTGTAATCCTCGGCTTTCAGCCAATCAATTAACTCTCTTGCGGTTCCGTCAGGCAAACGCATTGCCGTTACTATTACCGCGCCGGGAGGCAGCTTTGCCGCCTCAACTTTTCCGGCTTCGATGCAATCCGTAACGACAGGATCATAACCGGCCCGTATCAACAAGCCCGCCATAATTCTCCCGTCGGATGCGGACGCATCGACAATTAAAACCTTGTTCATCAAAAAAATTATTATTGATATTTATCAAAAAAAGGACACATATCTGCGTCCTTATCTATTTATGTTGCTTATATATTCAATTGATCAACAATTATTCAGCCACGTCCTTGTAGTAGAACTTGAAAGTATAGGATGTTGTATAATAGGCTGAGAAGTAGCCCAATATAGAATCTGTATTGAAATTATTTATTGGATTGGAGGAATTCTGCCCAGACAATTTTGCTGAAAAAAGATAGTCATAGGTCTGTAAATCAATCGCTCTAACCTCAACGGTTATATCATCGTCCTCGAATATTATGGAATCGTAATCGTCAGGATCATTTTTTTCAGCCTTGTCGCGACTCATAAGGCTTATATCAAATTCGGTACTGCTTGCGTTGCTGTCAAGTTCCTTTACAACATTCCATTTGAACAACTTGCCATTTCGTAAAACTCTATAATAATAGTAGTTTATATCGGGGGCTTTATCTTCTACATTTATTACCAGATGCAACATGTCATTTCCCATCATTTCCTCCCAATGCATGGAGATATTCTTAATCTCTACTGCATCAGGCATGGTGGATGTTGATTCTACTGTTACATCGTCAATCATAAGGGATAATGTGTATGTCATACCGCTTATCCCGATAAGTTTGTCTGAATGATACTTTCCATCAGATGAATAAGTAAGTACATACTTCTCCCCCGAAATATCCGATATTACAACAGACTGGACTTCTATACCATCAGATATTATTGGATTATCAATATCGCGTGTCTTTGTAATGGATACTTCACAACCTTCATTACAGATGCCGGCATTTACGACATATATTGGCTCAATATCACGATAATCCAATTCAATCTCTTTCTCACAGGAACACAGCAACAGTGAAAAGAAGATTATATATAAAGTTTTACTTTTCATAAAATCAGAATTTTAGTGTGTATGAAACTGATGGCACAAGACCAAATAAAGAATACTTCATTGTCTTGAATCCAGATGGCGCATTTTCATCGGATTTGAATACTATTAGAAATGGATTATATCTTGAATACGCATTATATATTCCAAAAGACCATTCATAGGTTAATTTCTTGCCGATATGCGTATATGTCGCACTTAAATCAAGCCTATGATAGGACGGCGCACGATAGCCATTTCGTTCCGCGTAATGAAACATGTGAATACCATCAACCTCATATTTTGCACTTGGGGCAGTGAGTGCCTGTCCTGTATTGAATACCCATGCCCCTGATATATTCCAATTCTTGTTTATCTCATATATACCGACTACGGAAATGTCATGCCTTCTATCATTTCCGGCAGTGTACCACTTGTCATTATTTATACCCGCAATCTTATTTTGGGACCAAGATAAAGTATATCCAACCCAACCGGTAAATCTGCCGGCATTTTTTCTCAATGTCAGTTCTAAACCATAAGCCCGTCCTTTGCCGCCGAGCAAAAGACGCTCTATTTCAATTTCCGAATTAAACGATTTTCCATCTTTATAATCGTAGATGTGATTTATTGATTTATAAAACGCTTCACCTGAAACTTCCCATTTACTATTTCCAAACAATGCTACATATCCGGCACTTATCTGGTCTGCGGTTTGAGGTTTTATGATATTGCTGGTCATGGCATATCTGTCAAACGGCATGGACGAGCCAGTGCTTCTTATTGCATGAATATTTTGGGAGCTACGACAATATGCAACCTTGACACTCTGCAAGTCGGTTATCTGATAATTAAAGCTCAATCGTGGCTCTAAAGAGAAGTATGTTTTAAATAAATGGCCTTTTTTAGGATTGTAGGTATCTGTTATGGCTCCGTCTGAATTAATTTGATAATACGGAGAACCTCCGAGAGCCGATATCATACCCAAGCGTAACCCGCCCATAATATGAAAATGCTCATTAATTGCCCAATCATCGTTAATCCATATACCACTTTCCCAGCTTCTTCGCAATTCCCTCTGACGAGTTGGTCCAATAATCCATTCTGCCGACTTTAGATCCATTAATGCGGTATAGAAACCAAAGTCAGCCCGATGGCTTTCATCTGGGTTCCATGAAAATACATATTTAATACCGGTTTGTTTCAGATGCCCCGTCATGTTATCATCTTCAGATGTAACCTGCATTCCCATATCATTCACAAAGTTGCTGTGATATAAGCTTAGATTTGACGATAGCACATCGTTATAGATATGATACCACTTTACTGTTGTTGCTATATTGCCCCACTGCATATTCATCATATCACTCATACCTAAGTTATCTCTTCCTACGAAAAAAGACACGTAAAGACGATTCTTAGAATTAACGATATAGTTTATTTTCGCATTTATATCATAGAAATACAGCGAGTTGTCTTTGAATTGGTCTGTAAATTTCAAAAACATATCCATATATGATCTACGCGCTGAAGCTGAAAAAGATAATTTATCCTTTATGATAGGGCCCGCTATGTCAAATTTTGCAGAGAGCAGGCCTATTGAGAACATTCCGCCATACTTATCTTGATTGCCAGATTTCGTAGAAACGTCAAACACAGAAGACGTTGCACCCGAAAACTTTGCAGGAATTTGTCCTTTGTATAGAGTAGCACTTGCCAGTGCTTCATCATTAAAAGTTGAAAAGAATCCGAACAGATGCCCGGAGTTGATTATAGGAGCATCGTCGAGTAGTACAAGATTTTGACTTGGTGTACCACCTCTTACCTGAAAACCTCCTGTTCCATCTCCTTCCGCAGAAACACCGGGTAACAATTGCAACGATTTTATAATGTCACGTTCACCAAATATTACAGGTGTTTTCGCCATCTCTGATATATCTATGCGCTCCATGCCGGGTTGAGTGCTTTTAACGCGGTCTGTGACAGATTTTGCTAAAACTACAACATCTGACAATTCATTTGTTGAGGTCAACATACTGAAATCAATGATGGTATCTGAACTCAGTTGTATATTACGGACAATTGATTCATAACCAATATACGAGCAAGCGATTTTGCCGTCTCCGGAGGATGCTTGTAGTGTGTATTTTCCATCGGTATCAGTAACAGTACCCATGGATTGTCCATAGGTAATGGATGCGCCAATTAAAGGTTCTCCAGTTTCATTATCAGTAACACGACCACTGATGCTATAAATATCAGCAGCAATAATATAGAAACTGCAAAACATTAATAACGACGTCAGTACACCACGAAGGGTGTGATTTGTTTTGTCCATTCGTTAAATCAGTTTTCTTCAATTTATTACGGGTGCAAAATTACAACCAGAATTAATTTCACAAAAGGCCTAAATAACGAATTAATTGGTCTTTTATTAAAATGAGTCTTTGATATTAGCAATTTATATCCTAATTTTGTGGTCTAATATTTTAATTAATGATACGAAACGAGGCTATCATATCCCGTTTTCAATCCGTTGAAAACATCGTTGGTCTTGATAAAGACTTATTTGTGGTGGAAATCGGCAAAACCGATTTCCCCAATAAGCCCATATTAAATAGCTTATATCAATGTTGCATTGGAATATCAGGCAATTGTATAAGTCGTGTGAATTTGATTGAAATATCCCAGTCTGCCGGATCCATAGCAATTACACTGCCTAATCAATTTGTGGAAATACAAAACGTTTCAGACGACTACAAGGCCATTCTTATTGCCGTGTCGCCTGATTTTTTTGATAAACTTGGCTTTCAATATAGTTTCCAAACTGCTAATGCAATAAGTATTAATCCCATTATTACCCTTTCAGAAAAAGAGTTCGAGGCATTAATCAAATATACAGAGATGGTCAGAAATATTCTTGCCCGAAAAAGACCTTATGCACGAGAAATCTTACGACATCTCACAGCTGCATTACTTTATAGTATGGCCGATAGCATTATTAAAGCATTGCCATCTAATATGAGTAGAGAGGAAACGCTAACACAAAACTTTTTAGAATTAGTAAGCAAGAACTATCACGAATGTAGAAAAGTAACCGAATATGCCTTAAGACTGGGGCTGACCCCCGGATATTTATCATCTATTGTCAAAACGATTACTCAAAAAAGTGCCGCAGAATGGATTGATGAATATGTAATGTTAGAGGCTAAAGCTCTATTGGCATCATCAGATTTAACTGTGCAACAAATATGCCATCGGTTAAATTTTCCGAATCAATCTTTTTTTGGGAAATATTTCAAAAGGCATTCCGGGTTAAGCCCCAGACAGTATCGGCAAAATCTTTGATAGCTATACAAAAAATGCCAATACCTTCAACTGCACCTTTCCGGTTTCAAGTTTCAGTAAATAGGTGTAAATTTTATATTTTACTTTGAAACATAGGGAGAAAATCGTAATTTTGCCCCTATGAAATCGGAATTAGAGAAATTAGTAGGGAGATACCGTGAACTTGGCATAGACCGGCAGTTGGACTATGACAAGTTTTACCTGTATTCCATCATTACGCACTCCACAGCTATTGAAGGCTCGACCATTACGGAGCTTGAAAATCAGATAATGTTTGACAACGGCATTGCTTTAAAAGGCAAAAGCCTTGTCGAGCAGAACATGAATCTCGACCTTAAAGCAGCTTACGAGCGGGCGTTGTTTTTTGCCCGAGAACATGCTGATGTCACTGTTGACCGTCTGAAAGAGTTGTCGGCGTTGACAATGAAAAATACTGGTTCGGAATATCATACAGCATTGGGCGATTTTTCATCTGCCAACGGAGATATACGCCTTGTGAATGTCACAGCCGGAGTTGGTGGGCGTTCCTATATGGCGTTCAACAAAGTACCGCAGAAGTTGAAGGAGTTCTGCGATACACTAAATGCTATGCGCCGCAAACATGCTTCGATGTCGATGCAGGAACTGTATGAAATGAGTTTTGACGCGCATTATAACCTTGTGACAATCCATCCGTGGGCCGATGGCAACGGACGCATGGCCCGTCTGCTCATGAACTGGCTGCAATTCGAATTCGGACTTATCCCGTCACGAATATTCAGCGACGACAAGGAGGAATATATCAAGGCTCTGGTTGCAACCCGCGAAAGCGAGGACTTGGGCATATTCCGTCAGTTCATGACCGACACGATGATTACGCACCTCCACCGTGATATATCTTCCTATCTGGAATCAATCGGAGAAGATGCCCCGGTAGAGCGACCAAAGAAGAAAGTCAAGACCCGCGATAGAATAATCGAACTGCTCCGCGAAAATCCGAAACACACCACCCGCACCCTCGCAGAAGAAATCGGCATAACCCCCAAAGGCGTGGAGCGACACCTCGCCATACTCAAATCCGAAGGCGTTCTCAACCGCATCGGCCCCGACAAAGGCGGCGAATGGCAGATAGCTCTTGATAAGTGGAATTGTGATAGCACTACTCATTAAACCGAAATACTAAGATTCAAAAATTATGAATTGGTTAAATATAGCTATACTTCTTGTTAACATAGTTATTTTAGGAATTATTTGCTTCTATCAAACTTACATTAAAAAGATTGTATCAATAATTACGTCTCGAGAAGAGAGTTATGAATCCGAAAAAGGGAAAAATATAGCTACTAAAGAAGATATTGAAGAAATTACTTCCAAGATGGAAAGTATTCGTGTCGAGATATCCTTTGAGGCTCAACGGAGAAATAAATCAATTGAAGAACAAGAAAAGCGTATGCTTAATATTGCTTTTCATTCACAAGTAATATTGAGTAATTGGAATAATGTATTATTATATTCCAAACATTGGGGAAATGTAAATCGATTATATGAAATCATAAAAGAAATAAATGATAATACATTGCAGTTGACGCATCTTGCCAATATTATTTTAGCGTCCTATAAAAATCCGCAAGTGTTAGATCCATTAGTTCACTTAGTTGATGAAATAAGCAAATATGCGTTGGAAATATGTTCCAGAGCACAAAATATAGCAACATTATTAAGTATTGATGATAAGTTACCGAAAATGGTAAATACGCCATCGGAATATGGTAATGTAATGACGCAATTCCTAAATGAATATATGCCATTAATAGATAAAATCATATCTGATGAATTCAAGTTTAGACAAAGTTCTCGCGATGCACTTATGGAGTATCTGAAATGGCTTAACACGTTATATCAGAAAGATTTTAATATTAAAGTTTTTTAATCCTTAAGCAATTTTATATTACTCAGTTTTTGTGTAATTTTGTACTCGACAAGATTAGAGAATCTGATGTGCAAACAAACATCTTCTGACATTACCTTGAACGCAAAACAGGGAACAACGATGCAAGCCATACAAGGCTCAAATGTTGGAGATGTAAAAGTTAGACAATATAATCTTTTGATTGTCAGGATATAAATTCCGCGAGGTTTCCCCAGGCGGATCACAAAAGGGTTTATCAATCCGACGAAAACCTCTGAAAATCGGTGATTTTCAGAGGTTTTGCTTTATGCCCTCTATCCCCAATCATTGCAAAATATGGGTCAGTGGATTTTTCCGGTTGGTGTGGATGGTTGATAGCCGTATAATGCACTTAGTCGAAACAGGAAGAAGGCGGTGTCGTTAATGCCGCGGAACTGTCTGCGCAGGTCTTTGATTTTGGCGTTGAAAGATTCTGCGCAGGGGGGCAGCTTAGCCGCCTCAACGTTCCCGGCTTCGATACTTTCCGCCACAACAGGTTCATACCCGCCCCGTGTTAACAAGCCGGACATGATACGCCCGTCAGTTGGGGAAGCTTCAATAATCAGAACTTTGTTTATAGATTATGTGGTTAGAAGTTAGTGTTTTTCACCATAAATGCAGAAGGCAGGTGCGTGACCTACCTTCTGTATAGATGATGTATGTTTGTTAGTTCCCGATATGGGATTGGTTGTTGCTGTTATAGCGGTTGCCTTGGATAACTATTGTGTCGAGGGTGGCATTGATTTCTGCCATTTCCTCCTGTGTATAGGTTACATTGGCTGCTGCAATGTTATCTTCGAGGTGTTTGAGGCTTCTGCTGCCGGGGATAGGCACTATCCACGGTTTCTGATAGAGTATCCACGAAATGGCGACTTGTGCGGGTGTGATACCTTTCTTTTCAGCGATAGACTTGACAAATTCTACAAGAGCCATGTTGGCCTCGATGTTTTCCTTTTGGAAACGCGGCACTGATGAACGGAAGTCGTGTTTCCCGAACTTTGTGTCCTTGGTTATGCCACCGGTAAGAAACCCCTTTCCGAGTGGACTGAACGGCACAAGGCCGATGCCGAGTTCTTCAAGAACTGGCAGGAGGTTCTTCTCCGGTTCACGCCAGAAAAGAGAAAATTCACTCTGTACGGCAGTAAGTGGTAAGATCGAATTTGCCTCACGGATAGTATTAACTCCGGCCTCCGACAATCCCCAGTGGAGTATCTTACCCTCATCCATAAGGTTTTTGATTGTTCCTGCAACATCGGCAATGGGAACATCGGGGTCAACACGATGCTGATAGTAGAGGTCAATGTGGTCTGTGCGAAGACGCTTCAACGAGCCTTCAACCGACCGTCGGATTGTTTCGGGACGGCTGTCAAGCACTTGCTTGAAATCGTCCATATTCATGCTTATGCCGAACTTTGTGGCAATCTTCACCTCGTTCCGTATCGGTTCGAGAGCTTCACCGACAAGCTCCTCATTGGTATAGGGGCCGTAAACCTCCGCTGTATCAAAGAAAGTCACTCCCAAATCATGGGCGGTTCTGATAAGTTTTATCATTTCGTTTTTGTCGGCCGGTTCTCCATAGCCGTGGCTCATAGCCATACAGCCAAGTCCGATGCTCGAAACTTCGAGCGATGATGTTGTTCCTAATATTCTATTTTTCATATTCTGTATTTTTGAATTCACTAAAAAGAACAAACAGTCTTAGTCCGAAGCTCTTGAAAAATATCGGTAACTATTACCATTTTTTCCTTTTCTTAATCGGCATATACGGGTGGAATACCTGCACTTTCATCGGTTTTCATATTCTTCTGCCAGAATTTCAGCGCATCATTTATCCAGCCATCGGCAACTGTGCCATGACCGAGTCCGAAACCATGTCCTAAACCTTCATAGACATGAAACTCGGTTGGGATGCCCATTGCAGAAAGACGTTGCAGTCTGTTTTGCATAGTTCGCCATGAGGCAATTCCGTCGTTTGACCCTACACAGACATAGGTTGGAGCATCATATTGTGATGCCTGTGTATATCCGGTGTACTGCATAATTACAGCAGAAGCCTGTGGAATGTCAGTACGGTCTGTCAGCTGTTGCAGATATGCCTGATTACCTAAAACCGCAGACATTCTTGCGCCGGCAGAGCCACCCCACAGAGAATAATCATCAGCCTTGACACCCAATTCTGCGGCATTGTCATGAATAAAGGTTATTGCACGGGCCAGATCATTGTATGGGTCATCGGGTCTATATATCAGCGCAAACGCACTATATCCGGCATTACTTATTTCAAGAGAGTGGGGGAAACTGTCGTGCATGGCTCCGACATACATAAATCCGCCTCCGGCATTGGTGATGGCGAACGGCTTTCCTACTTCTCCTCTGAAGAGGAATAATCCGGTATCCGCCTTTGAACGGTCTGCGGCTATTTCAGATTCAGAGTAAATCGGATAGAATATCTGTTTGCCGGATAGTGCCTCATTTCTCAGATAGTTCAATATTTCAACTGTGTTGTCAACAGAAATATATGAATACCATACATACACGCTTGAACTACTTACCTGAGCAAGAGTCATGGATGTAGGAACATTACGATCCACCGGGAACAACAGGTGTCCGAAGTTTCCGAAGGCCGGATCAGCAATTACCTCAGCTACAGTTGTGTTGGCGTTGAAATATCCTTCTGTCGAATTCATTTCATTTTCACCCTTTACAGGATAGTTGTTATTAGGAAACATTGGTTCATTCTCTTTTTCAAAATCGCTGTCATGTGAGCAAGAACCGCAAAGCAATGAGCAGGCGATTAACAATGTCGGCAGCATATATTTACTTTTCATGTTCATGTTGATGTTGTTATTTCTTTATGAGTTTCTTTCCTTTGGCAATGTATATTCCTTCTGATGTCGGATTTGTGACTTTTAATCCTGGTATATTATATAATTCTTGACATAACTCATATCCGATGTTTTTAATATTTAACATTGAAAATGTTTTTGAAATCAAAGGGATTGCCAATAGAAATGCACAAACATCACAAATCGGTTGACAAAGCATAACTCCTTGTAATCCTAATATATTAGGAAGGAAGCAGATAAGCGGAATAAAAAACAGCCCTTTGCGCGAAGAGACCATAATATTTGCTTCTGTTGTCCGGTTTATAGTCTGCAAGAATATACTTGCGATTATAACAAATGCTTCAATAGGGAAAGCAATCAGTTGATAGCGTAAGGCTCGTGTCCCAAATTCCACAACATCTGTATTGGAACTGAAAAGGCTAAAAATATCTGTAATGAAAAGCAAACCCACTATCATGAATCCACCGAGTATGGCAGTTCCAGCCAAAACAGTAAATCTAAAAGCCTTGTGGATACGGTCATATAATCCGGCTCCATAACAAAATCCGCATAAAGGTTGAAAACCTTGTCCAAGTCCGGTTATGACAGACAGAGCTATAAATGTAATACGGGTTGTAACGGTCATCGCAGCAACCGCCGACTCTCCAAAATTAGACGCATACAGATTAAGTAACAAGATTGATATACAACCTAACACTTGTCTCATCAGCGACGGTGAGCCTCCTTTGATTATATCGCGGATATAACGCATTGAAGATGTTACTTTGAATTTTGGAGCAGCATCGGTTCTTGCTAAAATCATAAGCAATATGCCACAACTGACGACCTGTCCCGTAAAGGTCGCTATTCCGGCACCTTCTATGCCTAATCTATATGTAAAAATCAAAATCGGATCCAATATCAGATTTACCACCATTCCACATACAGTTCCAATCATTGCATATTTAGCCAACCCCTGCATACGTATTTGCAAACTGAGCATAAGAGAGGAAATCATGACTGGAGCAGACAAAACAAGCCATTGCAGATAAATCTCCGTTTTGGGCTGTACTTCCGGTGACGCACCAAGAAACGCTGTAATATCCGATATGAAGATTGTACCGATGATTAGAATTATAATTCCTAAAATAACCGCGTAAGTCATTCCAACATTAACCATTCGGCGTGCTTCCTCTATGTTTTGGGCTCCTAATTTTATAGCAATGTAGTTCCCGGTGCCATTCCCAAGGAAAAAACCTATCGCCTGTAATAGTGTCATAAATGTAAATGACAGGCCGACAGCGACAGTTGCCCCTGTGCCCAAACTACTCACAAAATACGTATCAATCAGATTATAGATACTTGTTGAAAGCATACTGATGACAGTGGGCACGGACATGACTGCTACAACCCGCGATACGGGAGCGGTAGTCAGTAATGTGTATTTTGAATCAATTACTTTGCCCATGATTATGAAATCAGTTTTTTACGGCACAAAATTAGCTCTGATATATTACATTAGACTTACGCAAAAATCGGTGGTTTTTTCATTTTTTGCCGAAAATAGTGCATCGAAAGTCTTTCAATATATTTAGGGGTAACAGTAGGCATGGCTTTTCGGAAAAAATGAAATCACATACAGACATTATGATGATGCTCAAACATATTCTACGCTATAACTTTGTAAATTACAATTCAACACAAGTATCATTATGACAATCAAGCAAGTCCTATATATATGTTTATTGTTATTTGGCTTAATCAATCAAGGTTGTGCCAAATTTACCGGCTCAAAGGAGCCTCTTTATATCGGAGATGAAATATCGGCTGATACGACGCGCAATGTATTGGTAGCATATTTCAGCCGAAGCGGTAACACAGAACAGGTTGCAAATGCAATAGCAACCCATTCCGGGGGCACACTATATCGGATTGAAAGAAAAGAGCCTTACCCGGATGATTTCAAAGATTGTGCGTCAGAAGCAAAGTCAGAATTGAACGACAGCGTTTTTCCTGCATTGAAAGATACCATCGCTGATTTTGATAAATATGACGTGATTTTTGTCGGCGGTCCCGTATGGTGGCACACTGCACCCATGCCTGTACTGTCTTTCCTTAAAAAATCCGGCTATGATTTCAGAGGAAAGATTGTTGTTCCATTTTGCTCATACGCAAATATGTTTCCTCATGAAACATTGCTCGAAATTGTGAACGCAACTCCAAATTCACTGCACCCCAACGGTTTTATCTCAGAAGAAGGAGATACAACCGGCATAGCTCAATGGCTCGATGATATAAACTTAAAACTAAAATAACAATGGCAAGATGTATCGTGACTTTTGTCGCCACAGTTTTATTGGTGGCAGGAGTCCAAGCCCAGACACGCCAATCAGAACAAATGGCGTATAGGGTAAAAGACCAAGCCTTTAATCATTCTCAGGTCGAAGGCATCTCACATTTCATCACTGACAGACTCGGTTCGCGCCTTGAGGCATCAAAACAAAAAATGCGTGCCGAACAACTTGTGACGGACACATTGAAGTGTTTTGGATTCGATAATGTCCACACTGAGTTTGCCTCTGAATTTACAAAAGGCGGTTGGGACAACGAAAAAAACTATGTGGCAATGACTGCTCCATACTACTGCAGTTTTGCTGCAAATCCCAAAGCATGGTCAGGGAGTACCGATGGATTAGTTACAGGTGATTGCATCCTATTAGAAGCAACCGATACGACTTCATTATCAAACTATCGCGGAAAACTCCACGGGAAGATTGTCATTATGCCAATCGCAAGGGAATATGAACTCTCGTTCCGTCCTATGGCAAAAAGATATACCGATGAGGAACTCTCCGAAATGACAAAGGATAACCGCCCTTCAAATCCGTGGGGACGATGGTCGTCCGGTTCAAACAAGGGATTGCAACAGGCAATAGACACGCTTATAAAGGCAGAACGTCCGTTGGCTGTAATTGTAGGCGACGGGAGTTTCAATATACCAGGCTCACGAGGCGTTAATTATAAAGTAGGCGATCCTGAGCCTGTGCCGGAGATTGTTTTGCCCACCGAAGACCACGGCAGAATGGTTCGCCTCCTTAAAGGCGGTGATGAGGTAAAAATGGAGCTTGATGTAAGAAACACTTTTACTGACAATCAGAAAATCAACAATATCATTGCCGAGATACCGGGCACAGACCCAAAACTCAAAAATGAAGTCGTGCTTATCGGAGCACATCTTGATTCATGGCACGGCGGAACAGGTGGTGCTGACAACGGCTCAGGCTGCATTACAATGATAGAGGCAATGCGCATCCTTAAAGCCCTCGATATAAAACCTCGTCGTACTATCCGCCTTGCTCTGTGGGGTGGAGAGGAACAAGGTCTGTATGGTTCAAGAGGCTATGCCGATCATAAGCTCTACGACAAGGAGCAAAAGAAAAAGTTACCGGAATACGATGACTTCGCACTCTACCTGAACATGGATTTTGGTTCCGGTCGATTCAAAGGCGTATATATGGAAGAAAATGATATGGCATATCCATATTTTGAAGCATGGAAACAACCCTTGGTCTCATTAGGGTTTGGTACATTCTCGCCAATGTCTGTCGGCAGCACAGACCATGTGAGCTTTGCTCGTCTTGGGCTTCCTGCATTTCAGTTCATTCAAGACCCGCTGGATTATTTCAGGGCTTATCACACAACAATGGATACATACGAACGCTTGTCATTGGATGACTTGAAAGTTAATGCGGCAATCGTAGCATGGCTGGCATACAGTGCAGCAATGGACGATGGTCGTATTCCGGTGAAACCGGACTTCCCCAAGACTTCTGATATTTAAACATACGAAATTTTTAACACTCCATCCATCTGCTTTTTTTCATAGAGAAGGCGCAGCCCATGTGATTTAGGTTGCGCCTTTATTTTGTCTTTAAAATCTCGCGTTATTCCCGGTAGTCGGAGGGGCTCATGCCGAGGTTGTTCTGAACGTAGCGGCTGAAATAGCCGGGAGAGGAGAAGTGGAATAAGTCGGAAATCTGTACGAATGTCAGGCTCTTGTCGCGCAGCTGGCGGGAGATGTCAAGCGATGTGTAGCGGTTGATCCAGAAGTTGGCTGAGTGTCCGCTCACTTTCTTGCAAATTTCCGAAAGGTATTTGGGCGTGATACATAGTTCCGAGGCATAGTATGTCACTTCTCGGTGTTCACGATAAACACCGCTGTCAAGCAGAGCAAAAAACTTGTTCATCACGGCAGCATATTGTGGCGTAATGGAGTCCTCACCATAGTTGTAGGCATGGAAGTCAAAGAAATCCAAGATCATAAGCTGCACTGCGCAACGGATGCTTTCTTCGTAAAACACAAATCCGGTGGTGTCGTAGCGGTATTTCACCCCTTGAAAATCCTGAAGGCAGAGAGCGAATTGCGCTTCATTGAGTTTCATCACGGGGTTCATGAACAGAGCGAGTTGTCCTTTCATACCGTAGTTTGACTGTGGTGTGCAATGCTCAACAAATCCTGAATTGATATATATGACCATCACCCTGAAATCATCAGAGATACGCATATTGTCAACAAGACCACCTTTGCGAACTATCATCAGGTCATGTCGTCCGAAAGTGAAATGCTTTCCGTTGAAATCAAATTCCATGCTCCCGTCAAGACAAAGAGCATGAGCGAGGTAGCCTTCCATTTTTTCGGAGGCTATCTCGCTCAGGGAGTCGGTTATGATGATTTTGTCAAAAAATTTCTCGTCTGCCATAATTTGCCTATTATAATGGCAAAGTTACGAATTATTTTTGGAATTTCATATCCAGCCACTCAGCTACGAGTTTGGCTATCACATCATTGTTGAGCTCCTGCATGAGGAAATGGCTGTTGCCTTTTATTCCGATTTCGGGAAGGAGTACAAGAGTGGCATCGCCTCCGTGACGGTTGATTGCCGCGACAAACTCACGACCCATCTTCAATCTCACCTCCCAGTTGCTTCCTCCAAGAGTGGTGGCGTTGCTTTCAGGAATGTAGTCGCCAAAGTAAATAACAATCGGTTTTTTGGTAAGTTCCATGAACTGATCCATCGGCACGCCAACCCCTTTCAAGCCTCCGGTCAGACCGGGTAGAGTCGGGGGGACTTCATCGTCGGGAAAAACATATCCTCCGGGTTCAAGTGCAACGATACCCTTCACTTCGGGATTGCGCATAGCTGCCATCCATCCGGGGAAACCTCCTGCGGAGTGCGTCACCAGCACTTGATTTCCGATTTTCTTTGCCATTGCATCGAGTGCCGGAACATCAAGCTGATGATTGCTCAGATCGGGCACCATCTGACGGAAGAAGTTGCTGACGCTGAGGGAGTCTTTCGGGAACTGTATTCCTTCATTCCATTCGGGCCAGATGCCCATGCGCCAGATGTCGAACCAGAACATTTCGTCTGCTACCGGCTCGACTGTAACAGTGGAGCTTGTGCGGGAGGCGTGTCCGCGGCCGGGGAGGTCGAGAACGTATGTCGGATAACCTTCGGCAAGCAGGAGGGTTGCGAAACCGGGACGGTCATCAGGCGTAGTTTCCCAACAAACTCCGTCACCGCCATAACCATGCACGAACACCAACGGCATATTTTTGGCATTGGCAGGTATCTGGTAGCGGGCAAACGCATGATCGCAACGATAACTTTGTCCGGCTTGGTCTTGCTCAGCCCAGCCGACAAACGTGTCGGGGTTGAAAGTACCGGGACGTTCAATCGTTGTGCCCCCAACAGGGAACTGTCCTTGTTTTTTTATTATAATGCCTTCGGCAAAAGATGATGTTATTGCCATAGCCGATACGATTAGAGTGATTAACTTCTTCATCTGTTTACAATCTTGCGGATTGGTTCTGTTTTTGACGGACCGATATTATACTCGATGATGTCCAACAATGAGTTTAACTGCGGTGAGGTAACTCCGAGATGACGGCAGATGCCGATGTGCCCGGTAGCCATTGGTTCTACACCACCGAGAGCGGTGAGCATAGACACAGTGGCAAGTTCCCGGTCTGTGTAGGGCAGCACTCCGCGACCGAAAATGTCAGCGAAAAGATGCTCTTTCAAGAAGCGGTTGATGCCGGGAGCAAAGTCCTCGTACCAAGGAGCAGGAGCATCAACCGGTACTCCGGAAAGTTTACTCAAAGTTTCAGCACCTTGACCATATTTATCAATGTCGCTCACCACCGATGCCGATTCGCCCTCCGGGTCTGTTATGCCTTTTGCCATACGCTCAGAGAGTAGATTTTTGAAAACACCGAGTGCTGACAAAGAGCGGGGGAAACCACAGTAGGCATATACTTGTATCAACAGCTCCTTGATTTCGTTGACTGTCATGCCTGCTGTCAAACCTTGCTCAAGAGCTTTTGTCAAGCCGTCGGTGTCACCGATTGCAGCATACGAAGCGATTGCCACAATAGCCTGTTGATGGGGTGTGAGTTCGGTTACGGTCTCCGGATTTTTTGTGGCTTCGAGATATTCTGCGTCTGTGACCGGACCGAGCCAAGTGACCTCATTGTTTTCGGGGTTACATTCGATAGCCAGATGAGCAAACCAGCTGTCGGGAGCCGCTCCATGCCAGTGTTCAATGCCGGGTGCTATCTCTACGATGTCGCCGGGAAACAGGCGACGGGCGGCTTTGCCTTTCTCTTGATAATAGCCAACGCCGGCAGTGGCGATAAGTATCTGACCGCCGCTGTGACGGTGCCAGTTGTTGCGGCATCCGGGCTCAAACGTAACATTGAACATCGGCACATTGAGTTCCTTCTCATGGCTCAAAGGATAGAGCCATGCAGTGCCGATAAAATTCGGATTGCCCTCCATCGCTGTTCCTGCGGGATAGGGTTGCTTAAAATCATCTATGTTCATTGCCATACATATTAGAGGTAAAAATGCAAGAAACGAGATAATCAATCGGTTCATAACGAGATGAGTTTAAAGATTATCTTTAAGGAATATGCCGATTTGTTGTATGGCGACTTTCACATAAGGGTCTTGGTCATACATATCGAAGTGGGAGGCTAAGCCCACTGTGTACAGTCCTTTATTGGTAACTCCTGCGTTATTGAACATTTCCACTGCCATTTGACGGGTAAACGCATTTTCAGATGTGATTACCAAATATGGCACTTTGAGGTTCTTTATTTCTTCGGTAGGCTTGAAGTCAACCCAAGATTCCTCTGACCACGACACCACATCGGGCGACCAACCGTGAAGATGACCGCGTTGGTCATTATAATAATATGGTGCGCCGATTGAATTCTCGGGCATGAGATTTATGTATTTCACCTCTCCAGTCCCCGCTTCATACGCTTCACGGTCTTTAACAGCCTGTTCAAAAGGCACGACCATAAATGAGTCCATAACTGTGAAAGGAACAATGCTTACGAGTAACTTTATACGGGGGTCCTGCACTGTGGCGTGAGCCATATAACTGCCGGAACCGCAAATGCCTACGCCTGCTATGCGGGAAGAGTCAACATCATCACGGCTTATGAGATATGTAACGGCAGCTTTGATGTCACTTGCTTTTCGGTCCGGGTTTTCATAACGGCGAGGCTCGCCCTCGCTCTCTCCGAATGTGGTGAAATCAAATACCAAAGTGGTGTAGCCCAAAGCTGCTAATTTTGAAGCATACTTGCTCTGAGTCTGTTCCTTTATGGATGCCATTGGTCCGCAGACAACGATAGCCGGGAGTTTGGAATCAGAGGGAGTTCCTTTCGGACGAAAAAGGATACCGACAATTTTTAAGGAATACTCATCGTTCATGAACGATACCTTCTCTGAAACCACCTCGGTGTCCATTTGAGTCGTTAAGGGAGTGACATTTGCTTTATTTTCAGCATCTGCTGATATTGTTATATTAGCCATAATTAATAGACTTATAACGAACTTCAATATTTTCATAATTTTTTGCCGAAGAACTCTGTAAGTTTGTTGACTTCCTGATCCACGTATTCAGGCACATAATATGTCTGGATATGGGTTGCGCCCGGAATGAGGAACAATTCCTTGTCGGTGGTTCCTGTTGCCTTTTCAAAGGCATCTGAGGTCATGTAGAAGGTATCAGCCTTGTTTCCGGCCATCATAAGCAGTGGGGCGTTGATAAGGTTGATCTGGTCTGTCGCATCCCAAGTCATCAGGTCCATCAGACTTTCCATTGTGTAGCGGAATGTTGAATTGGGGTGAGCATGGGTGCGGTTATAATATATCGCGCCTTCACGGTAGAGGTCAAATGGAAGTTTCTCAATTTCCTCATCCGTCAGGTTCATGTCACCGGTAAACACAATTTCACCTGTGGTGACTCTCTTTTCCCTCGCATCGGAGGCATCCTTGAGGCGTTGCTGAATTGTGGGCATGGCTGAGTCCATGAAGCCATTGCGACGCACACGACCGGAATTGAACATGCTGAGTGTAGCCACAGCTTTGAAACGCTTGTCACTTTTTGCCGCACCGAGGGTGTAGCCGCCTCCTCCGCAAATGCCGAATGCACCTATTCTCTGTGGGTCAACACCGGGATATTTGGAGATATAGTCCGCCATACCGTGAATGTCATTGATCCGGAAATAAGGATTGTCTGTGTGGCGGGGTTCACCACCGCTTGCACCCTGATATGAGGCATCGGCGGCAATGGTTATATAACCTTTTTCTGCCATCCGTTGTGCGAACAACCCTGCGACCTGCTCCTTTGTGCCTCCATTGGGGTGTGCCACAATGATAGCCGGATATTCCTTTTCATCGGGATTGTAATCGGCCGGGGTATAGACGTTTGCGGCTATCTCAATGCCGTCGAGATTGTATCTTACAGGATGGATATTCACTTTGCCGGGTACGTTTTCGGTGATTGCCTGCTCATAGACAAGGCCCCACGGATTGTCCTGTGCGTGGAGAACCGTGCCGAAACTGATAGCTGATGCTGCCATGATTAAAATCGTTTTAAGTTTCATGTAATCTTGTTATTTGTGCCGAAGCACGGTTATTAAACAATTTGTCGAAACACCATGATTTTCATTTTTCGCGGTGCGTATATCACTTTTTTCCGAAATTTTTTTATTCCCCCAATGTTTTAGTAAACACAAGTGAGGACAGAAGCCACTTGCCATTCTCACGGACAAATACCTCTGTTACGATGAATGGAAAGCGGACAGAATTACCACCGACTACTGAATTGAGATGAATGATACTGTAAACAGTCGCCGTATTCTCCGTGAATTTAACCTTTTGGTCATGTATCTCAGCTTTTTTATACCAGATACCACCATCTTTGATAGTGTTCAGCTCTTGCTCCTTACCCCAGTAACCACCCATGTGTACGAACTGAGATGTTTCATGGAATAAGTCTGCAAGTTTCTCCACGTTTTTATCCGACATCCATTGCCATTTGTCGTTGGAGAGATTGATGATTTCCTGTTCCTCCTTTGTAAAGGAACTATCTTGGGCTGCAACTCCGATAATAGAACCGATGAGAAGCACAGCGAAGGCAAATAACTTTTTCATCTTACAACCCGTTTTCTTTCAACCAATCCTTAATATCATCGTCTGAAACATTGTTCATCAGCAGACCTTTTGCCCACTTGATGCCGGGATATGCTTCGTGCAGTTCGTTCTCGCTGTTGATAATGTTGCTGCCACCTGAGGTCATGAAAGGTATTACTGTCTTACCTTGTAAATCATTGGCTTCGATAAATGTATTTATAATGGTTGGATGTGTATTCCACCAGTTTGGATAGCCGATGAATACAACGCTGAAATCAGACATATCCGTCACAGAATCTTTGAGAGCCGGGCGGAAATCACGGTTGTGCATCTCCACATAGGAGCGCGAAAGTGAGTCACGCCAATCAAGGTCGGAGTCAGTGTACGCCACTTCCGGCGCAATATTATGAAGAGTACCACCTGTAAGGTCAGCAATACGCTGTGCAGCCTTCTCTGTCGTTCCGGTTGCAGAAAAATAGCATACAAGAACCTTTTCATTTTGTACGGTATCCTCTTGTTTTTTCGATGAACAAGAGATGAGCAGTCCGGTCATTACTGCGATTGCGCTGATGATAAGAGTCAGTTTTCTCATATTTTTATCACTTTATATTGAGTATTTATCACGATGCAAAATTACAAGTAGCCAGACAAATAGACACGATAATATTTTCTGTAACTATTGCCATTTTTTCCGATTTTGTGCTGAAACGGAAAATTTGGCAAAAACAACAGAACAAAGTGTAATACCCAAGAGATGAAGCAGCTGTAACTTTGCGATGTAATTTGGAACAAACCATAATTATCGCACTTCAAACATAACTTAACAACGGATATGAAAAAGTTTTTCGCCTTATTCATGGTGCTCTTGACAATATTGTCATGTAGCGCGATTGAGAATGATGAGCCTCAGCTGGCATCGGCAAGTGATGGAACTCTGTTTAACGGCAAAAAGGTTCTTGTCGCTTATTTTTCGTGGGGTGGCACTACCCGCCGTATGGCAGAAACGATTGAGAATGTGACAAAAGGTGATATTTTTGAGATTGAACCGGTTGTGCCTTATCCCACGTCTTATACACCTTGCACGGAAGTGGCACTTGAAGAAAAAAACAATAATGCACGTCCGGAAATCAAGAACCGCGTTGAAAACTGGGCAGACTATGATATTGTTTTCATTGGTTGTCCGGTATGGTGGTGGACAACACCTATGATAATCCACACTTTCGCAGAAAGCTACGATTTTGAAGGCAAGACGGTTGTCCCTTTCTGCACTTATGCCGCAACGTATCGTGATGAAACATTGCAAGCCATCGTAGATATGACCCCAGAAGCCGAGCACCTTGAAGGTCTTGGCACAACAGGATCGACCAGCGGTGTAGAAGCATGGGTAAACCATATCAGCGCAGTATGGGAAGAATCACATCCGGATAATAATGCCGGGATTGAAGATGTGTCGGTAGATCTCAACTCCAATGATGTGACGATATATGATTTGAATGGACGCATCATAAAAGACACGACAACTCTAAAGGGCATATTTATTGTGAAAAGCCCTGCCAAGACATACAAAGTAGTTTTATAACCCAATCAGATGAAGGAAGAAGAACGGCACCCATGTCGTTCTTCTTTTATCATATAATGAGCCGGATATTTTTCGGAAATTTTGGAATAACGAGCCGAAAAAAGAGTAACAACAACTTCGCTGTCTGTCTGTAATTTTGCTGTCGGATATAATGGTAAGCCAACGCGCACCGGCCTGCGACCGACAAGCGCTTTATACCGACTCGCGAGGGCTTCGCAGTTGTATCAGTAAAATTCTAAAACCACAACGAGTATGAAGCATTTTATTTTTTCACTTCTGATGCTGTTGACTTTTACATCATGCAGCGCAAATGAACCTGAAATGCCCGAACAGCCACAACCGGTACAACCGGGCGAAGGAGGAGGCTCTGATTATTTTTCAGGAAAAAAAGTTTTGATTGCCTATTTCTCTTGGGGCGGTACTACCAGACGCATGGCTCAGCAGGTACAGGCAATCACAGGTGGAGATCTGTTTGAAATCGAGCCGGTCAATCCATATCCGACCTCATATACCCCATGTACTGAAGTAGCATTGGAGGAACGCGACAGCAATGCACGTCCAGCCATAAAAAACAGTGTTTCAAACTGGGATGAATATGACGTTGTTTTTCTCGGTGGCCCCGTGTGGTGGCATACAGCTCCCATGATTCTCCATACTTTTGCGGAAAGCTACGATTTTGAGGGTAAAACCGTTGTTCCCTTTACAACATACGCATCAACCTACCGTGATGAAACCCTTCAGGCGATTGTGGATATGACACCAGATGCCGACCATCTTGAAGGTCTTGGGCTTACAAGCGGCTCTATCAACGAAAGCCGCATACAGACATGGATTGACCTTATCAACGAACAGTATGGCAGTCTTAACCCCGGAGGTGCGACAGCACCGATGGAAGGGACAGTGGAGCTTTGGCAACGAGGCAATATTCCCGGGTTTCGTGAGAACGTGAATAATTCCGATGGCCCTGACTTTATGCCCAATATGCTGGTATATACAGTGCCTGAGAATGTTCAGCCCAAAGGTGCCGTGATGATTTGCCCCGGAGGTGCATTTGCCTTCCGCAGTATGCAGAACGAGGGCTATGACATAGCTGATATGCTTGTGCCGATGGGATACCAGTGCTTTATTGTGAACTACCGCATCAATCCTTATTCCATGCAGGCCAGTGCAACAGACCTGCAAAGGGCAATACGATATGTAAAAGCTCATGCTGAAGACTATCGTATCAATCCCGAGAACATCGCACTTGTCGGATTCTCGGCCGGAGGTATATTGAATGGTGAAGTTCTGCTGAACTGGCGTGACCTTACCAACGGTACGGCTCTCGACAGCTCATATCGTCCTGATGAACTTGACAACGTGCCTGTTTCTGCCTGTGCCGTGGGGATGATATATTCTTTTTATGGAAGATTGAGCGTATCAATGAACAATGTTGAGACACTCCGTGCAGCTAACCTTCCTCCTGCTTTCTATTGCTGGGGAACACGCGACGGATTTGCCGGCCAGTTTACCCAAAACTCAAATGCAGTGAAAGAAGCCGGTGTAAGGGTTGAGACCAAGGTACTCGAGGGGTACCCGCATGGATATGGCAGCGGAGGCAATGCCTCAATCTGGGGAAATGATTTTGATGCTTTCCTCACTCCGATTATGCAGGGTAACTCTGCGGATATAACTACAATAAATGTAGATATGTCTACAAACACACCTGAAACATACTATGACTTAAATGGTCGTGTAGTATCTCCTGCTACTCTCAGCAATGGATTATACATCGTAAAATCCGGCAAATCAACTCGTAAGGTGTTAAAGACAAACTAATGCAACAACTCAGTCCTACCGGCACCAAGATTTTGAAAATCCTGCATTTGCTTGTAGTCATGACGTGGACTGTCAGCATTATTGCAATGTGGGTTCTTTCATGGATTTCTTATGATACAGGTCAGGAGCTTTTCATGTACTATAAGTGTATGGTTTGGATTGACAGACTTCTTACTGTTCCTGCGGCGATATTGAGCATTGGCACAGGAATTTTTTACGGTCTGCTCACGCCGTGGGGCTTTTGTAAGCAACGATGGATTATTGTTAAGTGGATAGTTTGTGGTGCCGTGATACTGCTTGCTTCACTGGTCTTTTATCCGGCTTGTCAACACGCTTATGGTACGATACTTCAAAATTATGATGCTGCATTGAACAACAATCAGGTACTTACCTCACTAAAAATGGCTCGTGACGCATCATTCTATCAAGCAATAGCACTGATTTTTCTTGTTGTAATCTCTGTTTTTAAGCCGTGGCGCAAACACCGACCTTTAAATGTTAAATAAATATATCAAAATGAATAACTTTCGTACAATTTCTGGATTAACGGTATCCTCTGTCGGCCTCGGATGTATGGGCATGAGCCACGCATACGGCGCGCCCGCTGATAAAAAGTCAATGAAAACACTCCTTGCAGATGCTGTGGAGATGGGTTACACATTGTTTGATACCGCTGAAATTTACGGTACTGATATAAATCCTCACGATAATGAGGAATTGCTTGGAGACGCATTGAAGCCTTACCGTGATAAGGTTGTAATCACAACAAAATTCGGTCTTACATTCGACAAATCTCATGAACCGGGGCCTTATCCTCTGATACCGGATTCAACTCCCGATAGCATCAGGAAAGCTGTCGATGGCTCTCTACGTCGCTTGCAAACCGACCATCTCGACCTGTATCTGCAACACCGCATAGACCCTGAAGTTGAGCCGGAAATTGTGGCAGATACTATGTCGCAACTGATACAGGAAGGCAAGATACTCCATTGGGGTATATCGGAAACTAATGAAGAATATCTCCGTCGCGCCCATGCGATATGCCCCGTAACGGCTATACAGAACCGCTATTCGATGATGGCAAGGTGGCATGAGGATATTTTCCCGACGCTTGAGGAATTGAATGTAGGATTTATCGCGTTCTCGCCACTTGCCAACGGGTTGTTGTCGGACTTCTATACCGCCGACTCAAAATTCAATCCGAAGAATGATTATCGTGCAGCCATGCCTCAGTTCAGCCGTGAGAGTTTTGAGGAAAACGAGATGCTGTTTGAACTTATACGTCGCCTCGCCGAAGAGAAACACGCCACACCATCGCAGATTTCCCTTGCGTGGATGTTGTGTAAGAAGCCATATATCGTGCCTATCCCCGGCACTCGTCACCTTTGCCGACTGAAAGAAAACATCGGAGCAGCTGATATAATTCTATCAACTGAGGAAGTCGAAGCAATCGACCGCCAACTTGACAGCATACCGATGAGTGAAGTTTTTGGCGGATCAAAAATTGTAAAATCTCAAAAAAGCATAACGTTATGACACCAAAAGTAATCTGCCACATAATGAGTTCAGTCGATGGGCGTCTGTTGCCCGGACGCTGGACCGCTCCATTCGACGGTACAAATCCGTCCGAATTATTCAAAGAATACGCTGCGATAGGCAATAGCCTTGACACTGATGCGTGGATGTTCGGAAAGGCTACCACCCGCGAAGTTTTTCCGTACAAATTTATGCCTAAAGGCGAACCGGTGGGCGAAAGCGGAAAGGTATTTGTGGGCAACCGAACTTCATCAAGGCTGTTTATCACCATTGACCCGGATGCTGATATATTCTTCACTTCCGACCGTCTGCGTGGCGACAATATTCTTACCATTTTAGGTAAGAATGCCACAACAGACTATCTTGCGGCCCTTGAAGAAAAGGCTGTTTCTTACCTTGTGGTGGATGACGTACACAACCTTCGCAAGGTTTTCACTCTTGTAAAGCACTATTTCAATGTCATGACCATATCACTGCAAGGTGGTGGCATAATTGACGGAGCTATGCTTGCACAAGGACTTATAAATGAGTTGAGCCTTGTAATCTATCCCGGAATAGACGGACTGACAACCGCACCGTCAATCTTTGAATACCTCGGACACTCGGAAGAACGTCCGGCCGAGGGTCAGGCTCTGGAGCTTATCTCAGTGGCGCAAAAGCCTCACGGCATTGTCTGGTTGCGTTACAAGTTCCATGATATATCGGAGTAATCAATCATGAAAGGATTTTCAATATTGGCAGGTCTCGCAATGGTATTGTTTTCTGCCACAGGATTGCAAGCACAGGATTCAATCCCGACAAAAGGCTTTGCTGCTTTCGATGAAACGGGCGTATTCAAGCCTTACGAGTTCAACCGCCATGCTGTCGGTGATGATGAGATACAGATTGAAATACTTTATTCTGGTATTTGTCACAGCGACCTGCATAATGTTCACGGCGACTGGCGCAAGGAGGAATATCCAATGGTTCCGGGACACGAGATTGCAGGAAAGGTTGTCAAAGTGGGCAAGAATGTCACAAAATTCAAAGTCGGAGATTATGCCGGTGTGGGCTGTATAATCAACTCATGCCATGAATGTGATTTCTGCAAGAATGGGCAGGAGCATTATTGCAGCCACACAGTTTCAACTTACCACGACCATGACCCTTATCACAATAATGAACGTACACAGGGCGGTTATTCCAATAACTATGTAATATCGGAGGACTACGCGATACTTATTCCGCAAAATGCTGATTTGTCAAGAGTCGCCCCGTTGCTGTGTGCCGGAATTACAACCTATTCGCCGATTAAATTTGCCGGAGTTAAAGCAGGAGATAAAGTAGGAGTTGCAGGGTTCGGTGGACTGGGCTATATGGCTGTGCGTTATCTAAAACACCTCGGTGCTGATGTAACAGTATTTGATTTAACAGAGGATAAACGTGGGGATGCCGCAAATCTTGGAGCGGAACGGTATGTGAATGTCTCTAATCCGGATGAAATGAAAGGTCTTGACAACACCTTCGATTTTATTATAAGCACTATTCCGACCAATTACGACCCGATCCAGTATATGAAGATGCTGAAGTGGAACGGCCAGATGTGCATAGTCGGTATTCCGTCAAACGAGGATATGCCGACAATCTCAATGCGTTCTTTCATCGGAATGGCTGACCGCAGGCTTTTCGGCTCACGCATTGGTAGTATTCCTGAAACGCAGGAGGCTATCAACTACTCGGTAGAAAACAACATCTATCCCGAAGTTGAGATTATTCCGGCTGATGCGGAAAAGATAACTGAGGCATACGACAAAGTGCGCGACGGCAAAGTCAAGTTCCGCTATGTCATTGATATGTCAACTCTAAAATAAGTCCATATGTTGACAAGCGGTAAACTCGGTTTTTGGGGATTGACAGCACTCGTGTTCGGCCTCATGGTAGGCGTTGGCATATATAATCTGCCACAGAACATGGCTGCTGTCGCTTCTCCCGGAGCTGTTTTCATCGCATGGATTGTAACAGCAATGGGAATTATGCCACTTGTAATAGCATTCAAGTGGCTCAGTACCCATTATCCACAGTACAACGCAGGGCTTTATCAATATGCGCAGGCTGAATTTGGCAACTTTGCCGGATTTAATGTTGCCTGGGGCTATTGGTTATGTACAGCTTTCTCCAATGTTGCTTATGGAGTAATGTTGAATGACTCATGCGGTGCCTTTTTCCCTGCACTGCTCAATCATGGTTGGGAAACCGTCATTTTCGGTTCTGCACTTATTTGGGCTATGTACTTTATTGTGGCTCAGGGCATAAAAACTGCTAAACTCGTCAACACTCTTTTGGCATGTGTTAAAGTAGTCATGCTTTTGTTCATAATTATTGTCTTTGTGGTATTTTTTAATACCGGTCTGTTTGAAAGCGATGTATGGGGATTTGTATCTGAATTGAATACACCGGTGACACAGGTAAAAAGCACAATGATGGTGACTTTATTCTGCTTCTTTGGTGTAGAAGGAGCGGTAATGATGTCGGCAAGAGCAAAACGCAGCTCAGATGTCGGCAGAGCTGGAATTGCCGGTTTTATCATTTCACTGGTATTATATATGTCGGTATCTTTACTTTGTTTTGGACTCCTTAGCCGTGCAAAGCTTGCAGGACTTCAAGACCCGTCTATAGCATACATCCTACGGTTAACGGTAGGCGAATGGGCCTATTGGTTTGTGATATGTGCAGTAATAATCTCGCTCATAGGAGGATGGGTGGCTTGGACTCTTGTGGTGGCTCAAGTTCCATACGAAGCTTCACTGGTGGGGATATTGCCCTCTTCGTTTCAGCGGCTTAACCGACACGGAATGCCGGCTTATGGTTTGTTCGCTTCAAGCATTGTGATGGAATTATTCCTTCTACTTGTGGTTATGGCCGACAATGTTTATATGGCAGCCCTGAGGATAACCGGACTTATGATTATACCATGTTATTTCTTTACCGGATTATTCCTGTTGAAGAAAGCACGTACTACAGGTATACGCATACTTGCGATTGTTACATCTGCATTTTGCCTGTGGATGGCGTATGCCGGCGGCTTGACAGATATGTTGATGACCTCGGTTTTCTATATCCTCGGCACTGTATTTTTTATACGTGCACGTATTGAGAATAATCCCAATGGTCGTATATTCACATTTAACGAAAAATGGGGATTGTATCTTCTGATTATTTGCTCTCTTTTAACAATGGGAATAATTGCCCGAAACAGTATCAGCAATATATATTTTTCATAGCAAAATAATTAAATATCATAATTACAATGAGTGAAAATATACAAAGTCGAATGGCTGCGGTTCTTGATAAGGACAAGACCAATAAGGCGAATTATACTTGCAGTAATTTCCATTTCCAGACACCTATAAATGTGTATTTTGGCAAAGATGCCGTATCGCATCTGCCGGAATTGCTGAACGGTAAGAAAAATGTCCTGCTCGTGTATGGCGGTGGTTCTGCAAAACGAAATGGAGCGTATGATGCCATTGTTTCCGAATTGCAGGTAAATGGAATAAGATGGTTCGATTTACCTGATTGTATCGGACCTCATTACGCTTTTGTCAAAAAGGGTATAGAGATATGCCGAAGCAATAATGTGGAATGTGTGATAGGAATCGGCGGCTGTTCCTGCATGGACATTGCCAAGATGATAGCTTTCGGAGCAAAGCATGACGACATCTGGGATTATCTTACATTTAAGAAACCGGTGACCGGAAAAGAAGACAGGCTTCTCATCGGAAGTGTTCCGACATATCCCTCCGGTGGTTCGGAAGCTGATGCCTCAGCGGAGATTGACGATCTCGAAACCGGTGAACACGGCTCGTTATATGGCTTCTTTGCTGACTTTTCACTGCTTAATCCGGAGTTTACGTTTACTCTTGATGCCGTGCAGAGTGCATACGCCGGGGCTGTGACATTCATTCAGGCAAGTGTTCCGTTTCTTGGCGGCTCATTCCCATTGACTGACAGGTTTGGGCTAAGCATAATGAACACCGTGCGTGACAGTATAAAAGCCGTCCAGTCGAATCCTACTGATTACGATGCCCGTGCCGCTCAGATGTGGGCTTCGGCAATGACTACAAGCAAACTGCTGTATTGTGGCAAACAGTTATCATGGTGTTTCAGCCTTTATAATGATGTTGAGATTATCCGCCTCTGTATGCCGTTGCATTACCGACAGGCATTTACAGTCCTGTTCCCGGAATGGCTCAGAACCATAGCCGTACATCACGGTGAAGATGTCAAACGCTATATATGCTCGATATTTCCGGATAGCACTGAATCTGACGGCAACATTATCAACTATGGCTGTGACAGGCTCAAAGCATATTTCAAAAACATCGGTTTGCCGACAAGTTATTCGGAATATGGCAGAGTGCCTGATGATGCGACATTGCGCAATGCGGCAGAGCAACTTGCGGGCGACAGTGCTTTGTCCGTTGATGAACTTGTGGATATGTTTAAGGCTTGCCTGTAATAAGATAGCATGAATCACGTAATCGCCATATTGAAAAACTGGACGCTGCCAATAAGTATAACAATGGGGACATTGGTGTTTCTGATGTTCCATTGCATAAATGTATTGGCTCCATTGAAGGCTCCGGTTGAAAGTTTTGTCGGATTGTTTATCCCGACATTGGTGTTTGTGATGCTGTTCATTACATTCTGCAAAATTAACCCTCTCCACATGCAGATAAAGAAATGGCATTTGATTCTTGTGCTGTTCCAGATATTGTCATGTGTGCTGATTGCAGCCGTGTTATTTTTCTATCCATCATTCCCTTACAGAATAGGAGCTGAAGGAGCGATGGTGTGTCTTATTGCTCCGACAGCAACCGCAGCGGCAGTGATAACAGGAAAGTTAGGAGGTAATGAAGCCTCGCTCACATCATATACAATCATCAGCAATATGGCTGCGGCGGTGTCGATACCGGTTATTTTCCCTCTTATAGAAGGTCGTGGCGATGCAACATTCATTCAGCAGTTGATGGTTATAAGCCGACAAGTATTCCCTTTGCTCATCTTTCCTTTTTTTCTCGCTTGGGGCATACGCTTATTCTTACCAAAACTGTTGGAGTTCATTCTTAAACATTGCGGATCACTCGCATTCTATCTCTGGGGAATTGCCCTGATGGTTGTTGTCGGTCAGACGCTACGGTCTTTGGCTAACAGCGATGCGACCCTTGCAACAATATGGACCCTTGCGATAATTGGCCTTCTGACATGCTGCATACAATTTGCTGCCGGAAAAATCATTGGCGGCTGCTATAATGACCGAATAAGTGGCGGTCAGGGACTTGGACAGAAGAATACAGTATTCGCAATATGGATTTCATATACCTACCTTTTGCCAGTCACATCTATTGCTCCGAGTAGTTATATCTTGTGGCAGAACATCATAAACAGTTGGCAACTGTGGCATTATAACAAGAACCAATCAAAAAAATAAATCATATCAAATGGAAAAATTCACATATCAATATCCCGTAAAGCAGTATTTCGGGAAAGGCTGTGCAGAAGAAGCATTGAAAAAAGAAATGCCCTCTATGGGCAAGATCGTTATGCTTGCCTATGGTGGCGGGTCGCTGAAACGCACGGGTTTGTATGACAAAATCCGTGGCTGGCTTGAAGAAGCTGGCAAGACAGTCGTGGATTTCGGCGGCATCATGCCTAACCCGACTTATGCCAAAGTTCAGGAAGGAGCGGAGGTCGTCCGCAAAGAAGGTGTGGACTTTATTCTTGCCGTTGGTGGCGGTTCGGTAATCGACTGTTGCAAAATCATCTCCGCTCAGGCAAAGACTGACGAAGATGTGTGGGATATGTTCTATAATGAACACCGCCTGCCTAACGAGTTTGTTCCCTGCGGTGCTGTCGTGACGGCATCCGGCACCGGTGCGGAACAGAACAACGGAGCTGTGATAACCCATGAGGAAAAGAAACTCAAGCAGGCTCTTTTCGGAGCGTTCCACCGTTTTGCAGTTCTTGTCAGTGACCTTACGCTCACTCTCCCGATGAAACAGGTAATAAGCGGGGCTTTCGACACTCTGAGCCACTGTATGGAAACTTATATGGGACAGCCCTTCGCCACCAATGTATCCGATGAGATCAACGAGGCTATAATGCGCAATGTGATTAAAAATATCCGTGCCATTATAGCAAATCCTGATGATGACTTTGCCCGTGGCGAGTTGATGTGGGACTCCGCAATGGCGGAAAACGGAATGTTGAAACTCGGCAAAATGACCGACTTCCAATGCCACATGATTGAACACGCAGTTGGTGCTTACACCGACTGCAACCACGGTCAGGGTCTTGCAGTGATACACCCGGCACTCTATCGTCACTATCTGCCGGAAGGCGCACCAAAGCTGGCGCGGATGGCCCGTGAGGTATGGGGCGTCCACGACAATGACAATCTACGTGCGGCAAACACAGGTATCGATCTTCTTGAAGATTTTATTCAGGAAATAGGTCTGCCGACACGCTGGAGCCAGATGGGTATCACTGATGAAAAGGTGTTACGCGATTCAGCCGATACTTGCGTACTTACCCCCGGCTGCTGCAAGAAGTTTACCCGCGATGAAATCTTTGAAATTTTGAAAGAGCAACTCTGATGAGGTAAAATAGGTAAGACTTACCGAAGTTTGTATTGAGCAAACGCTCGCTACGGTTGTTTTATGAACAGACAAATATAAAAAACAAATATGAATACAGTAACATTGAACAACGGGGTTGTAATGCCCCAGATTGGCTACGGAGTATATCAGGTATCTCCCGCCGAGTGTGAACGTTGTGTTTCCGATGCTCTGAGTGTCGGCTACCGTATGATTGACACCGCCCAGGCCTATCATAACGAGGAAGGCGTTGGAGCCGCTGTAAAGAAAAGTGGTATTGCCCGTGATGAACTGTTCCTTGTGTCAAAGGTATGGATTTCCAACTATGGCTTCGACAATGCAAAGGCTTCCATAGATGAGAGCCTGCGCAAACTCGGCACAGACTACATCGACCTTATGCTCCTGCACCAGCCATTCTGTGACCGCTACGGTGCATACCGTGCATTGGAAGCTGCATACAAAGAGGGCAAAGTACGCGCAATCGGTGTAAGCAATTTCTACCCCGACCATTTCATCGACCTTGCAAGCAACGTGGAGATTATTCCCGCCGTCAATCAGGTTGAAACCCATGTGTTCGACCAGCAGATTGAGGCTCAGGGCTACATGAAAGAGTTTGGC
The DNA here is from genome assembly GCA_964018265.1 of uncultured Muribaculaceae bacterium. Lineage (GTDB taxonomy): Bacteria > Bacteroidota > Bacteroidia > Bacteroidales > Muribaculaceae > CAG-873. The sequence continues at coordinate 81,059 of CAXHOY010000009.1, read as the reverse complement.
ACACACATGATGGCGTGGGCTCCTCTTGCCGAGGGACGCAACAACTTCTTTACCAACCCGGTGCTTGAGGCAATCGGTAAGAAATATGGCAAATCTGTCGCACAGGTGGCCCTCCGTTGGCTCATTCAGCGCGATGTGATTATCATCCCGAAGTCAGTTCATGTAGAGCGTATGCAGCAGAACCTCGATATATTCGACTTTGAGCTGTCGCAGGACGACATGGCTGCTATCGCGGGCCTTGATACAAAACAGAGCCTGTTCTTCGACCACCATGCGCCCGAGGTTGTCAAGATGTTCATGGGTTGGAAATAAGAAATGTTTATGAAAAAGAATTTTTCAAACAGAACCATCGTGACTCCATTGCCCGTCTTGATTGTTGCCACCTACGATGAAAACGGCGTGCCTGACGCGATGAATGCCGCATGGGGAGGTCAATGTGGTTATCACGAGCTTGCTCTCAATCTTGCTGTCGGTCACAAGACAACTGAAAACATCCGCATCAACAAGGCTTTCACTCTAAGCATCGGCACGGTTGACACCATATTGTTGTGTGATTTCTTTGGACTGGTATCAGGCCGAAAGGAAAACAAGATTGAGAAAGCCGGTGTGACCGCTGTAAAGAGTGAATTTGTCAATGCACCTGTAATCACTGATTTTCCACTGACAATGGAATGTGAGGTAATCTCAATCAATAATGAACTTGGCGAAACCCGTGTTGTCGGCAAAGTCGTCAATCTTCAGGCGGAAGAAAACCTGTTCAATGAAGCCGGACAACTGGATTATTCACTGCTTCGTCCAATCTCATACGATTCTGAAACACGCAGTTATCGTGAACTGGGAGGCATAATAGGTAAGGCATTCCATGATGGATCACAACTAATCAAATAATAGAATGAAGATAAAAAACATAATAAACTCGGTCATGGCGATAGCCGCTCTGTTGTTCAGTTTCAACCTTTCAGCGACCGAACCTACCACAAAAACAAAGAAGGATATGAAATCGATTATAGTATATTTCACCCACTCAGGTAACACAGAACTTGCCGCTCAAAAATTAGCCGAAGTCACAGGTTCGCCGATTGTGAGAATACTTCCGGCAGAACCATACACTGCTGAAGATGTAGATTGGGTAAACGAACAATCGCGATGTACTCAGGAGCATCTGAACCAGACATTACGTCCGGCAATCAAACCATTGGACGTGGATTTCAGCCAATATGACACCGTTTTTATCGGATTCCCTATCTGGTGGCACGAAGAGCCGGCTGTAATCCGCACCTTCCTTGACAACACTGATTTGAAGGGCAAGGAACTTTATCCCTTCTGTACATCATACGAAAGCCCGATGTCGGAAGCTGACGCAACTTTGCAGAAAGGTTATCATACCCTCAAATGGCACAATGGCCTCCGACTTCCGGCAAGTGCCGACAAAATCAAAGCATGGATAGAAAAATAATTGGCTACGCCGAGCCCTTCGGGGTTCCGCACATATAATCAACCAAACAAACCCAAAGAATAAAGTCAGGCATCAAGTAGTGATACTCGGTGCCTGACTCTGTTATAATTTTTGTAAATATAGTGATTTTGGGTGGGAGTCACAAAATTTGGGGTAGGTTATTTCAGTCTAAAACTCAAAAAGTAGGCTGCGGATAGTTATCTATCCCGAAAAAATGAGTAACTTTGTATAGAATTTGGAATTATGTTTGTAGCAACCAAATACATCAATCGTCAGAATGTGCGGGCTGAAGAACGCCTGTGCAGGGTGGTTCATGTACATTGGTTCAGTGGATTCATTTAAGTTACATACGCACGCCTTACAGGATTGTATCACAAAAGTCGCGTCCGGACAGGCATTCCCACATCTTTTTTATTTTGATATTGTAACTGTTTGGACTGAAGAGGTCCAGACCTGATTGTGTTATGTAACTTATGTTCAAGGTTCTTATACTACTGATTGTCTCAGCCGGTGTAGGCTATATGCTTCGCCGCAAATCCGGTTTACGGAAAGCACTTTCCCGTACCACACCTGTCACTATATTCATCCTGCTGTTCATGTTCGGCCTGAGCATCGGCTCAAACGAATCAATCCTGTCGAATATCCATAAAGATGGGGTGATGGCCGGTGCTATCGCCTTATTGGGCGTGGCCGGAAGTATAGCGGCAACAACTGCATGTGTTAAATTCATCAATAGGAAAGGAGGGGTGAAATGAGCCATCTGTTATTTCCTCTTATGGTATTTGCCGGCATATTAGTCGGTTGGGGTGGATTTATGCCGGACTTCGTCGCTGAGTATTCATTACCGCAGGTTTGTCTATATGCTTTAATAATACAAGTTGGTTTATCGCTTGGTATGCGTCCCGATCTCAAATCCATTGTTAAAAATTTCAATCCGCGCCTGTTGCTATTGCCGGCTTGCACAATCATCGGGACACTGACATTTACCTATATTGCCGCGATGCTATTCACCGATGAACCATCGGCCGATGTCATGGCAATCGGAAGTGGCTTTGGATATTACACACTTTCGTCAGTGCTGATAGCGCAATTCAAGGAAGCCTCAGTGGGTGCCGAGGCAGCGGCTTCTGTCGCGGCCATAGCTTTGCTTGCAAACGTTGTCAGAGAAATGATAGCACTGCTATCCTGCCAATATCTTTCCAAACGTGGTCGGGGAGAGGCCGCAATCTCTGTTGCCGGAATCAATTCAATGGATGTGTGTCTGCCCATGATTGTAGGTGACGGTAAATCTACCGACGCACAACTTGTATCAGCCGCATTGTTTCACGGAATAATACTTGAAATAAGCGTACCGATCCTGATTTCAATCTTTTGCTCATAATCGCAAAACTTCCAAACCGATATGTGCGTGGGGTTGAAATTTTGTCAGTCATTTGAAAACTGGTTTAATTGTGTATAAATAGTAGCGGCACTCTCCCGGCTATGTAGCCATAGGGTAATATAGCCATAGATAGGTAGTTTGGTAGAAAAACCGGGAGAGATTTTATGGCATGGAGTCAATAGTTCATTGTATCTTAGTGTAAAGTATGTTGCAACAGCGTATTTAGAAAGACGGAATGTAGATAAATCCCTGACCGTTCCACCCGATAATGGAGTTATCATCGCTAATTGCTATTTTGTAGAGAGGCATCGGCACATTGAACAACCTGTCAACTATATTGCCGTCCCAGTCAATTTTGAAAATTGTGGGTGCTGTATCCTCTGCATCGGCATATTTGAAATTCCAATGGAGGGCATATATGAAATTTGTGGTCATCGTAATATCAACTATATGCAGTGGATTCAACTCTTCAAAATCGGCCTCATCAAGAGTAGCGGGATTGAACGTGTCTTCGCAAATTCGCACTTGCTTAACCGGCTTTCCGTCCATTCCAAATATTTCAATTATCGGATGAAGTCTGTATGCAAATGCCAATCTATCGTGTAGTCTTGAATAGGCGAGTTCTCCGGTATTTGGCATCCAAGATGTGAATTCCGGTAATAGTTGTATTCTTCTGATTGTGTCCACCTGCGCTGTGGTGATATTTGCTTTCAGCGCATACTGTGTGCCTCCATTTGGTTCACGCCCGATAAAAACAAATTTGTCGGGAGCGACCATTGATACATCTTGAACATATTGTGACAATGGAAAAGGTAGAGAGCTTCCATCACTGAAAATATATTTTTTAGTCCGTGACAGAACACTGTCATTCTCTGCACGATATATCTCACCATCGTCTTGACTTACCACCAAACGAGTGTTATCACAGTTATTAACCGGATATGGCATATATGACACATAGTATACATCACCCTTGTGGCCCATTTCGGACCCGACATTTAAGGTGTGGTTATTGCTGTCAATTATTGCACGGCGAAGGAAACGCTGTCCGTATCCGCCTTCGGTTTCATAAACAAACCATAGCGTATCGCCTGTTATTTTCATATCATTGACATGGCGGATTGCAGGAAGCGTGCAGCCTGTCAGTGTCAGCTTTTGAGCATCAGCCGATTGCTGAGCGTTGACAGAGCAACTTGTCAATGTCAATGCGAAGATGAATATTATCAGATTCTTCATGTTTATTTAATTTCAAGTGGTTTGTATGGGATTGACTGCTGCGCAGCCTTATCAATATCGACCTCTTTTCCGTCTTTACCGACTATATGTAGTCTACTTGCGTCACCTCCCATGGATGCGATATCAAAGCCAACCGGTGATTTGAAATAACGGACAAGCGTTTTTGCCGCTTCTTCGGCGCTGCAATTTTTCTCATTGGCATTCCGGTATTGATATTTCATTATAGGCTCGTTTGAGCGTTCAAATCCGACAGCCTCCCAGATGAACTGCTGTTCGGCATCTTCTATTTTAAGAATCAATCCGGGTAATCCACCGAATTTGTAAGGACCATACGGAAGTGGCAGTTCTGATGTGAACCACGCAGTGTATGTGCGCCCCGCAAACTCTCCCGTAGCTTTTGAACATTCATATCCAAGTATTGACGTGCTTTCTTCCGGTAGAAATGTCCAGTTGATAGTCGGGACAGAGTCGGCATATACCAACGTGTTTACGTTCAACGACAATCGCAACCGAAGGTTTGCCGATGTTCCGCGCGTCTGGCGTACCAGCTCGACAGGCCACGGCATTCCAGAAGCATTTGAATAAGAGCCTGCACCGCGTCGTATTTGCTCGGTTGCAAGAGAATCATAGTGCTGGATTATGTCACTGTAATCCTTGATGCAGTTCTTTCCAATTTGCACAATACGGGTGTCATCGTAGTAATCCTGTATTTTAGGATGATATTTATATTTTAAGGCGTATGTTACCTTGTATCGGGCGGTATCGACAGGGGTTGCCTCGTCAATCAGTTGTGACCACGTGTCATACGCGGAGGCAGACATGCACATGAATGTGCAGATGATTGTCAAAATAAAATGTTTCATATTATTGGGAATTAAAGTATTCGGAATCTGATTTTTAACAGTATACTGCGTGGTCGGATATTATATATTGAGTTTGTTTCGGTAAGTGCCGTGCGATTGGAATACACGTAGTCTTTCCTGTTAAGTAAATTGTCGCAGGTAAGAGTGAATGTAAATCGTTTTATGGCGTAACTCGCTTCTGCATTAAGCAGCATAAACGACTTGTCGCCATCGTTAAAATTGTTATAGTAATGATATAACGATGCTCCGATACTTATACCCCACGGTAAAGTGAAATCGAGCGATGCGTTGTTGGTAAGTGTACGTATCCAAGGCATACGGTCAAAACCATTCTGATGTGATGCTGATTGATAATATTTACCTTCGTATGATACTGACAGCCATTTGAATGGTGTCAGGCTTATATCTCCATTCAACCCGAAAGAATCTCCTGAATAGCGCAGAATACTGTTCTGCACCAACAACGGGCTGTCATAATGACTGTATGTAGCCGACAGCCCTATTTTCAGACGCCGCCAATCAAAACCCTGACTGCCACGGATAGCGGCAGAGAACATATCGGATGTTTCATTGGTACGCTGACTTATGACACGCTCCACAAGGCCGTCATAATATGCCCCGTACAGCACATCCGGCCGCTGCCTTCCCCAGCTTAAATCCACCCCGGCAAAACTCATGGCAAGAACATTCTTGAAATTGTAGGAAAGTGTATTATACATGTTCAACCCCTCGAATAAACCCACGACATCGTATGCCGACAGTTGCCGGTAAGATGTGAGTATATTATTGGAATAGAGATTCTGAATTGAAGGTGTCGAATAGTTCAATGACGATTTTACACTGAGATTATGACTGCTGTTGATTTTGTACGATAAATCCAATTGCGGTTCAACCCTCACACGGTTCTTTTCTGTCGCTATGTTTGACAAACGGTTATCGAGCTTGAAAAATTTATATCCGATTGGCAGATGTAGCGATATATCAAATTTACGGTTGCGCCATGCAATTTCAGCTTTAACACCCGTATTAAGGTTGTCAAGGCATAAATCGTTATTGAAATCAGGCAGTTCACTTGTGAGGCTATTGCGGATATAATTCAAGAAAAATGTAGGATGCAGGGTTACATTGCCTATTCTGAACGCAGAGAGCAGTCCGATACGGTTTTCCGTAGATAAATCACGATAATCCACGTTCTGACGCAAAGCATCGCCGACTGTCAGATCCGGGAAAAGATTTGGTGATACTGACAGGCTATGGGGACGCTTTTCCAGATTTATTGTTGAATAAATCTCATATCCACGATATTCGGAACTGCGGTTTGTCATGTGGAATTTGTTGAACAAACGGAATGATTCAGTCTTGGCCGCTTGTGAAATATTGTCAGCTCCGGCCATTATCCGGCTGTCGGCATCGGTTGAGAACCAATCGAATTTCAGTTGTTCTTTCAGATACCGGGTGTCACCGTTATTCAGATATGTCAGGTCGCCGTATGCTTTGTTTGTCTTTGATAAGCCGTCAATCAGCTCGTCAACTATGTTTTGCGAACCATCAGGCAATGTATTGGCTGTTGAGGAATAACTCCGGCGGGAATCACGGTCGTTTAGATACGCGGCATTGATACCAAACTCTCCGGAATATCCGACACGATATACGTTGTTGAATGTCGCACTATGTGAGCGGTTATAATAGTAAAACCGTTTGTCAATGCCGGGTGCTGACGGCATTGATATATTGGTGATGTTGGATGTGCGCGAATAATCATTATCGAAGGAATAAAGCTCCTGCGACAAATCCTCTCCGGTATTGTTGCCTTTGTAAGTGGCAAGAAATTGGCTGTTGCGTTTGAAATAAGTCGCTATCGCAGAATTATTCCACAACATATCGTCGCCATACCCTCCGCCCAATGTGGCTATCAGATTGAATACACCTTTCACGCCCTCCTTCAACCGGATATTGATTGACGCCTGTTCCTCCGGGCGCAATCCTTTGAGAGCCTTGATGTCCTGATGATTCTCCAATACCTGCACAGTGGCGATATTGTTTGGATCTATATTGTTTGTTGCAATGCCGTAATGACCTTTCATAAGATCCAAGCCCTCGATATAAAAATTCTTTATCGGCTTGCCTTGATAAGAAACCTGACCCGACTCTGCCACAGTAATACCGGGCATCTTTTTCAATACGTCTGCAAGGGCCTGATCATTCTGCGAAAGGAACGATGCAACATTATAATTGATGGTATCTCCTTGTGAATAGATTTTCTTGGACTTTACCACAACCTCTTTCAGCTCAATCGTTTTGTCCTTCACGATGATGTCGTATGTTCCTGACCGATTGGGTATTTTGATAGTAGCCGGTGTAATCTCAATACTTGATGCTTTCAGCAACAGGCTGTCGCAATCGCTGTGTGCCGATATGCTGAACCGTCCATTATCATCAGTAAAAGACGATGAAATGATTTGTTTGGGAGAATTGGCAGGAGAGATAATAACATTGGCAAAATCCACACCTCTCCCTTGTGCGGTTTTTACAACCCCACAAATCTCAACCTGTGCAAGGCTCTGAAAAACAGACAATAGCACAGTAAATGCGACGATAATATTTCTGATATTATATTTTGGCATAGGTATGGAATTAGCCTGTCACCGCAATGCGGCGACCTGATTAAACTCATATAATTATCTGATTTACATTGGCAAAGATACTTTTCTTATAGGTAAGGCAAATCGCGTGCTTACCTTTCGGTCTCCATCTTTCACAACCTCAAACACAATTTGATTGGTAGCGCGTTCAACAGCCACACGCACTTCAGGATTGTCGTCATGATCGGTGGTCGCGCTCACGATATTGCCATCTTCATCGGCCTGTATTCTTACAAGTATCTTATCCGGAATTAAATCTTTATCGGCCAACTCCATTGACATTTCAAATTGCTTTAACAACGGATTCGGGTCAGTCAAAGGAGAGGGAATCCTCTTGGTGATTAATGTCGCAGGCAGTTCTTCGGGGATGCTTTTTTCATCTGCATAACCTGTACCCGTTTCTATTTCTGTTCCGGATGCGGCTGCCGATGTGAATTTATAACTTGATACCGCGTTATGTACTGCAACAGACCACGGGGTTGTATCGGCATACGCGGCTATTGCAAGCGCCGGGAGTATTGTTGCGGCAATCCATTTTATCCCTTTTGAAGATTTGGATTGGCTCATCGTAAGGACACGCCTGCGGAAATCCTTCTTGCTCATGGCAAAATTGTTTGCTATATGCAGTGTGCGGTTGCCTACCGCTTTGGCGATAAGCAGTCTTTGATAGCTCAATACGTCAATATCCGAACCTATAACTTCAGCATCAGCCTCATATTCGTGATTGAGCTTGATAAGATTTTTAAGCATCCATGCAAACGGATTATACCACATGAAGATGCAGAAAAAATCAGCAATGGCAACATCAATCCAATGTTTCTTTAACGTATGTGCTTTTTCGTGTATAAGAATAGATTGCTCGTTTTCCGCATCAGGGAGTACTATAAATCTGCCCCAACTGAATGGAGCGATACCCTTATTTTTATGTCGGCATAGTACATAACCTCCCATCTGCTGCTTTTCAGATTTTGATATGATACGCCACAAGTGGGTATATGAAATGATCTGCCGGGCAACAAGAACAAAAACACCAATCCAATATAGGCTGATTATCCAAGGCAAAAAATCAAAACTTGATGCTCCAACAGTTGGATTAGCGGCATCAGATGCTGTTATTTCCAGTGATCGAATGATATTTGTATGTATTGAGGCATTAACGTGCGCTGCATCAGTCGTTGGCTCATAGGCCAATGCTATCGGAGCAAGAATTATGATGCCAATACCGGACAACATCAGCAATCGGTTGAACCTGAACGAGCGACACCGGTTTACCAAAATGTGGAAAACCGGATATAGCATCACGACCAGAAGTGATGCCGAGAGAGAGTGTGAAAATATTGTGTTCATTATAATTCGGTTTTATGCGATTGCTCAACCTCGTCGAGTAACTTCCGTAAATCTTCAATCGGCAGATTGCCATCTTCTACAAAGGAAGAAACTACCCTGAGATACGAATTTTTGAAATATCTGCTTACAAGATTTCCTATGGATTTCTTGCCCATTTCCTGCTCGGCTATAATTGCGTGATAAAGGTATGTCTTACCATGTTGGGTGTGTCCAACATATCCTTTATCCTCCAACGCACGCACAATAGTTGAGATAGTGTTGAAATGCGGTTTGGGATCATCGTACATATCAACAATATCCTTAACATGCAACGCTCCGTGTTTCCAAAAGAAACCAAGCACTTCTTCTTCTTTTGCCGTCAGTTTTTCCATACTAAAATATTTTATGGTGCAAATATAAACTATATTTTATAGTTAGAACTATATTATATAGTTAATGATTGTTAACGCCATTGTTAATCAGATGGATATTCTGAAAAATATTTTTGCCTATTTATTGAAACATGGGGGCAAGGAAGATAAATTGAAACAACTGAAATTTGAAAGTGCTGAATTTTCTATTGATTTTTGAGGTATTGTTTTGGGGTCATTCCGGTTTGTTTCTTGAACATTCGCGTGAAATGCTGGGGATATTCAAAACCGAGGGAATATGCCACTTGTGCGATGTTGCCGGATGATTTAAGCGCATTTTTCGCAAGGCGCATCACATATTCACGGATAATGTTGCTTGCATTGTTGCCTGTATATCGTTTTATGACATCACTGAAATAATTGGGCGACATATTCATCTTGTCAGCGAAATATTGAACGCCGGGCAAGCCTTTGTCGAGCTGCTTCTCTGAGTCAAAGTATTCTTTAAGAATGGCATTGAACTTTATGAGGATATCCGAGTTCTCCGCTTGCCGCGTACTGAACTGGCGGTTGTAGAACCGTTGACAATAGTTCAACATCGCATCAATATATCCTACCAGTATATTTTTCTGCAAGGCATCATTACCTGTTTCAATCTCTGTCTGTATATGGCGCATGATGGAGACAATGATATTTCTTTCATCATCCGACATGTGCAAGGCTTCATTAACCTGATAGTCAAAGAATGAAAAATTATGTATCTCATTTTCCAGATGAGTACCCTTGATTATATCGGGATGAAACAGCATCGCCCAACCGTCAAGTTCGATCAAGTCTCCATTCCCATCTCGACCTCCGATTTGCCCCGGAGCGACGCAAATCAGAGTTCCGCTGCGGTAGTCATAGGTTCCACATCCGTATGTGAGATCATTCGGGATATTCGTGTGCATGAACAATCCATATACCCCATAATTATTCAGGCTTTGAGGTATCGGAGAGATTTTATCAAATTCAATGACTCCAATCAGCGGATGCCGGCTTTCAGCACCTACATGAGAGAGGTAATCTCCCGGTTTGTTGACTTTGAGGATGTTTGCCATTGGGTTGATTTTCAATATACAAAGTTAGTTATTTTTAGTGAATTAAGCACTATTTCTGCCCTCCCATCATAGAAATTGGTAATTACTCCCAAGCAGGTGGTATTTTCTCCCCGTAGAACCGATATAATTTTGCATCATAAAATCAAAGTGATATGGAATTACATGAATTTCTTGAAATGATGGAGCGTCGTGAAACAGTTCCGGCCGGTTCTGCGGCACACGAGCTGATGCACAGGTGTTATGCTGAATCGCAACGTCTGATGCTTGACTATAATACCAATCTCCACACCGATGAGGAGAGAAATGTTCTTCTTTGTGAACTTACCGGCAAAGAGGTTCATCCGTCGGTAAGAGTAATGGCTCCGTTTCAGGCTGATTTCGGGAAGAATATCCATTATGGCAAAAATGTTTTTGTCAATGCCGGATGCAAATTCCAGGACCACGGAGGCATATACATAGGAGATTATGCCCTCATAGGTCACAACTGTGTGATGGCGACAATCAACCATGACCCGCGCCCTTCGCATCGCGCTGACAATATTCCTGCTCCGATACATATCGGGAGCAACGTATGGATAGGGGCGAATGTGACAATACTGAGTGGCGTGACGATAGGCGAAAATGCCATTGTTGCCGCAGGAGCTGTCGTGACAAAAGATGTGGCATCCAATACAATAGTGGGAGGTATCCCTGCAGAATTCATAAAACAGATACCACAGGAATGAAAGCAAAACTATTTTTAGGAGTAATGGCGACGATTATGTCCGCTATGGCTTTCCCGGTAAAAGCAGAATCAGAAAACCCTTATAACAAGATGAAAACAGAGAATCTTTCACTCGTTCAGGAATGGGACAAAACATTCCCTCAAAGCGAAAAAGTAAATCACAGCAAGGTAACTTTCCGCAACCGCTACGGAATAACTCTCGCCGCGGACCTATACATGCCTAAGAATGCCACAGGTAAACTTCCGGCTATTGCTGTCAGCGGTCCATTCGGAGCTGTCAAGGAGCAGGTGTCCGGCCTCTATGCGCAGAGATTGGCTGAAAACGGTTTCCTTACAATCGCTTTCGACCCGTCTTATACCGGTGAAAGCGGTGGCGAGCCACGTTATATCGCTTCTCCCGACATCAACACAGAGGATTTCAGTGCTGCGGTTGACTATCTGCTATGCCGGGATGATGTAAATCCCGAAAAGGTCGGAATACTCGGAATATGCGGCTGGGGAGGTATCGCAATCCAGTCTGCAATCAACGACCCGCGCATCAAAGCCACGGTAGCCTCGACAATGTACGATATGACACGCGTAAACGCCAACGGATATTTCGACAGCGAGAACACCGCCGCACAGCGTAACGCCAAACGTGCCGCCCTGTGCGCCCAGCGTACCGAGGACTATCGCAATGGTTCCTATAAACTCGGCGGCGGAGTTGTGGACCCTCTTCCCGATGATGCCCCTCAGTTCGTGAAGGACTATTATGACTATTACAAGACAACAAAAAGAGGTTATCACAAGCGGTCGCTCAACTCCAACGGAGGTTTCAACGCCACATCCCCGTTGCCATTCCTCAACTTCAAGTTCTTTGAATATGCCGATGAGTTGGAAAATGCCGTGATGATAGTTCATGGCGACAAGGCCCATTCGTTCTATTTCGGCAAGGACGCTTTCGCTCTCCTAAAAGGGGATAACAAGGAATTTGTAGTCGTTCCCGGTGCAAGCCACACCGACTTGTATGACCGCATGGACATCATTCCGTTCAACCGCATCGTGGAATTCTTCAATAAAAATTTTGACAAATGAAATTCTGAATTCCTCTAATCCTTCAGTCATGATTTGCACTATTGGTCTTGTCGGATAACAAAGACCAATAGTGCATTGTGCGATTTAATCAGTTAGTTCAGCCGGGAGTAAAGGCATTGCTCCTTTCCGGGTGCAGACGTAGGCTGATGTCCGTACAGCACAGGAGTGTGCCTCGGCGACAGACTTGCCTTTGAGGATATTGGCGATGAAAGCTGCTGTGAACGAGTCACCTGCACCGACCGTATCTGCAACCTCAACCTTTGGTGTGGGCTGGAACGAAACGTTTCCGGGAGTGAAAACATAGCTTCCGTTGATGCCACAGGTGAGTATGAGCATCCTGAGGTTATATTTGCCAAGTAGTATCCCACATTTATCCTGAAGGTCTATGCCGGGATAGCCGAACATTCGACTGACAGTCACCAGTTCCTCGTCGTTAATCTTCAGTATATTGCATCGCTTCATCGAGTTGCATAGAATTTCCTTGTTATAGAACCCCTGACGGAGATTGACATCAAAGACAATCAAAGGCCTGTTTTCTGTAGGAATTGCATCAAGGAAACGGTTGATTGTGTTACGCGACACGACATTTCGTTGTGCGAGAGAGCCGAAACAAATTGCTGTGGTGCGTTCGGCAAGTTGTTCGAGCGCAGCTGTGTAGGGTATATTATCCCAGGCGACATTCTCCTTGATTTCGTATTGCGGTACACCGGCCTGGTCGATTTCCACCTGTACGGTGCCGGTAGGATAGGGCACTTTCTCAATCTGGTGTGTCAGACCTTTGGAGGTGAAATTCTCCATTATTTCATTGCCGAGAGCGTCATCGCCAATCGCACTCACCACGCAACTCGGTAGGCCGAATTGAGAGACGTGATATGCGAAGTTGGCAGGTGCGCCGCCGATTTTCTTACCTTCGGGGAGGACATCCCACAACGCCTCACCCATTCCGATTACTAATCCTTTCATGATATGATATCCTATTTGATGTTTTTGATTTTTTCACTTCGTCTGTCTTGGGTGACTATCTGTGCATTGTATTGACAATCAAGGAATAGGAGTGGGTTTTGTAGGGCATGATGATATTTACATTCAATAATTGTAAAATGAGTATGACTCAATGTAGATATACTTTTGTTTCGCCTTGCCATTTTTTCCTATCGTGGTGTTTTCCTGCTTTACGGCTTCATACGGCCATCCGTTCGGCAGAAAGGCAATCTTGAGATATGAGTCAATTGTACAATCAACATTGACGGCTGCATCAAAATTAGCATTGAAATTATTTTTTACGTCGGCATTGTCAATATTATCAACAATACCCGACACCATAGCTTTTATATCAGATTGTGGGATTGTACTGACAACATCGGTTGTTATGCTGTAGCATCTGTCATCATCGATTGTTATATTACGGTATGTCTCGTTGGCATATTGTGTTTCGGTCTCTTCTTCCTTTTCCGTAGTTTCTCCTAAACTATATGCTTTGCCATGATACATGAACAACAATTTTAGTTCTTCGAGATATCCATCCACCAAAAGGTCGGAGTCTATGTTTTTTGTGTAATCAGCCAAGTTAAAGCCCATGCTTTTAAGTTCTTTTGTCCAAGGTAGTCTCTCTATTTCCTTAAAGGCATCTTTGAATAACGTTTTCGCTTGTTTTTTTATCTTTGCGAGATTATTGAACTTTACAATCTGACCATATTCATCAGTTTCAAAACGGATAGTCGTACCTATTATCTTTTTGCCGAGTAAAGTGACTAATCTGTTTTGAAGATTTCCCAGCTCAGAGTTTGTTATAGAGTCGCCGCGAACATCCAGAAAAGTATAGTCCATGTTATAGCCGGTCGCTGTAGAGTCGGTAACAGTTATCATGACTTTAGTGGAAATCCCGGCAGTTTGAACAGTATCCCCGTTGTTGAATTTCCAATTACTTTCCTCAATCCAATACACTGCTGTGTCACGTTTGCAAAACCATCCGATGACGTCTAATCTGTTGTCCCGCGATATTGTATTGTCATCTTGTTGTGTCGCGCCATTACAAGGTGTGACACAACAGACTGCAAGCACAGCAGATAGTATAAGCGCTAATAATTTTTTCATGTCACGTTAATTTAATGGATTGAGAATGAATATCACAAAGTTACATAATTAATCGTGATTTATTATGTAACTTTGCATGAAATTCATGTCTGTCAACATTTAGATTTACTTATGGCCATATATTCTTTTTCATTTTCTCCTACAGGCGGTTCTTCTAAGATACTGCATGGCATTGTCAAAGGGATAAAAGACGTATATAATTCCGATATTGTCTATCGTGACCTCACGTTTCAATCTGTCGGAGGCATTGTGCCTGACGTCGATGATATTGTCATTGTCGCAGCTCCTGTATATGGCGGGAAAATTGCTCCAATCATAAAGCGTAGACTTGACGGCATTAAAGGGAATAACGCAAAATGCATAGTGGTCGCTGTATATGGCAATCGCGCCTTTGAAAACGCGGTTGTTGATTTTGCGTCGTTTATGTCTGGCTGTGGCTTCAGGATCTGTGGGGCTGCTGCTTTCATCGGTGAGCATTCATATTCAACAGCCGATACTCCTATAGCCCCAGGTCGGCCGGATCGGCATGACATGATCGAGGCACGGGCTTTTGGAGGTGAAATCGCCTCTAAAATCAAAGCGGGACAATTGCGGGAAGTCAATGCTGCGTCTTTATCCGATCAACCGTCATCGGCTGAAGCCATGGTTAACTTCCGTAATTTTGTAATAGGTCTCCAACAGCGACAGGCATTAAAGCCCGTGTCTTATATTCCACAAGTCGATCCTTCACATTGCGATGACTGTGGCAGCTGCTACGATGTGTGCCCCACGGAGGCAATCTCTCCTGACCGGATGGAGGCAGACCCGTCAAAATGTATCAAATGTTGTGCGTGCGTGAAAATTTGTCCGCGTGGCGCGCGTCAGTTCCATTCTCCGTTTGCAAAAGTGTTGTCTGAGAACTTCGGTTTGCGCAAATCTCCCACATGGCTTCTCTGACGGTTGATGATGACGGTCTTGTGTTTCTCAAAATTTGGTCAGTTTGCTTAATGTGGCGTCTTCAGATATCCATGACACCAAAGCATGTGCGGTTTGATGCTTAAGTCTCACAGCACATAGGTCAGCATCATATGTGCTCCGATTTGCTTGCTGTGTACTCGCGGTCCCACAGCCCAACCTCCTCCGGCTCTAATTTCCAAGTCTTCATAACTTGTAGTTCGCCAATAAAAATCTGCACCGGCGGATAAATACAGCCTTTCCCACAATCGGTATTTCAATGAAGCCTCAAAATGATTGAATGTTGAGATTGAATTGTCACCCTGTATGTTTACCGGCTTTCCTTCCGGAGTGCTCGACCAATCAAATTTTTGGTCATATCCTTTCCATGTATAGACTTTATAGTACTGGTTGGCCAGACTGACAATCAGTCGGTTTTTGAACAAAGAGGCATTGATGCCGACCTTTATGGAGTAGCCAGAACCCCAGTTATAGTTTAGGTGATAATCCCTGTAAAAATCAGTCAGGATTCCGGCGAGTATCAAGCCATTGGCATGTGCATATCCTTCAAATACAAAATCATTGGATGGAACATATTGAGCCAAGACTCCGGCACCGACAGATGCGGGGGCGCCAAGTTTGTATGGCACAACGCACGGGAACAAAAGATCTCTGTTAGGTTCTCGTCTTTTGATCGTGTCGGAATCAAAGAAATCAAAATGCTGATACAACCCGACAGATGCCTTGATATTCTTTTTATCAACTATCTCTTTTGACAGCAGACGGCCGACAATCTCCACTCTGCTGAGGAGTGGCTGGGTTTTCATTCCTTGGATTTCCATCAGAAATGAAAAATAGTCGTAGGGCACTTTTGTCTCTCCCGCAAACTTATCTCCATACTCGATATTGATTTCGGCTGCCGCACCGACCCGTGTCCCTTCGTCATAGTCCCATAGAGTGAGCATTCTTCCTCCCAGTGACAACTCAACGCTTATCGGAGGAACGCCAAATCTTCTGCCCGAAGTTGAACGGTGTCTCCACGCATCTCCGGTTATTATACGTGTCAATCCACGCATGGGATTTACCACAAAAGCAGCAGCCTCTCTGCCAAATCTTTCTCCACCGGAGCTTCTGTCATCCAATATTAGGTCTGAAGTTCGGTACAGCACTTCTCCTATGGCAGCTCCGCCTACGGGTGTAGCGATAATGTCATTGGTTGATGGATACTCGCACTCCATAAACATCTCCCACATTGCGCTGCCTCCGATTGCAAATAATTCGGATTGCCAAAAATTGAAGCCGTTTGAGCGTCCCGCGTTGAAAAATATACTTCCATTGTAGGGATGGTCAAACATGTTGGTGTGAAGATGGTCATTATCCCATTCAAACCCATGCTTGAAATTCTCCTTGATGCTGTTCCATGAGATATATGCATAGTGACCGTCAAGGATATAACGGTCAAAAGCCCACAAGCCGATATTGAAACCGACTGTCTCAGCTCCGGCTCTCCAGAAGTGCTTCTTCTGATGTCTGACGACATCCATGCTGTCAGGGAGCATTGGGTGCGTCACAATATGGCGGTATCCATATTCAATCTCTGTTTCAGTTTCAGCAGTCTCTGACTGTTGGGCGGAGACAAATATCGGCAAAATACTAAGAATTGAACAAATCAAGTATATAAGCGGCGCGTTATTCATTATACACTGTTATCCTGCAAACTGTCTGATATGGATGAGTCTATGGCTCGAAGTGTTTGCTTTTTAAAAGTTATAGGTTGCGATTGTATCGCGAGACGTTTCTACTTCAATATTTGGTCGTGAATTACGTGACGGAATATTGTCATATCTCCCGCTTGTGACTGAAATGCTTTTTTTCAGACCACACGAAGACGTACACATACCGATGATAATACATGAAGCAAGTATCAGGCATGATATTTTAAAGCGTTTGTCTTGCATATCTAAGTGAAAATCGGAAATCCTATTATCGGTTCATCAGACTCTGTATGTCAATGCTGACAGGTTCACCATTGACAGTGAATGAAAGTATGCAGTCTGAGAACTCCGTGAATTTCTTGAATTCAAGTACAAAAATTTCCCCCTTGTTACCCTTTACATCCACTTTTTTCACATCATAAACTTTGCCGTTATTGTAAAGTTTCCAGCCTTTTATCACGGTAGTCTGAGAGAACTCCGATGATGGGAACTCTATTTTCACAGTTGTTTTACCATGGTTATTGTCTAAGCCCTTGAATTGGGGAGCTGCAATCGCACTTCCGGTGACGAGGAGCGCAAATGCAAGTGATAGAATTGTTTTCTTCATAACTTTAAGCTATTTGTATTTGGCGCAAAGTTACAAGGATTAAAAATAAAAACTCTCAACATTTGTTGAGAGTCAAGGATAATAACATGGCCTGTCGCTTGTTTTTACAATATGTATATCCGGCATTACTTGCCGTGATTGTCCAGATGTCGTTTGTTGACACGATAGGATAGTACTCCGACAAGCGCGACGAACACTATTGCGCCCAAGCCTGCACAACCCCGCATTATCAGCATTGTCTTGGAGGATATATCCTCCAACCATATGACCATCGAAAGCAGGAGAATGACAACGACGGTTATCACAGCCAATGCTGCATGTTTCAAACGTCGGTTTTCTGGTGCATCATAAAGCCGGTTGACGGCATCCCTGTCTTTTTGAAAATTTTTTAGTCCCATATCCTTAATATATAAAAAACATTAGTCGCAAATAAAGCCGGTCACCGCAAAGAAAAAGCCGGGCGGCCCGAGCTTCCGACGCCTCCATCCGGCCGCACCCTCGCATCTGTTGAGAATCGATGATTTTAACATTTATCACATCCGTTTTTTCGCAGTCGGCTCAGATGGGTAGGGGTGATATTGAGAAATGAAGCAATGTCCTTGAGTGAAAAGAGGTCAAAAAGGTTTGGATGGTGGGTAATAAGCTCTCTGTAGCGTTCCTGCGGAGATTTGCAATAGAGGTCAATATAACGGTCATAGACGGTTGAATAGACGGCCTCGGTCGAGTGCATCACAATCTCTTTAAATCCGGGGTCTGAGTCGATTGATTGTCTGAGGTCTTTTGTCTCCAGGCAGTAAATCTCACAATCCGAAACCGCGACAATGGCCAGTTTCGCTTTTTGTTCGTATAAACAAAAAGGCCAGTCGGCAACAAACCCGTCGCCAAACACCAAGCCCATTACATGCTCAGTGCCGTCGGTGGAATATGCGACATATTTCAGCGCTCCGGAAACGATATATCCTATAAAACGGCCGGTTTTGCCGATAGAGACAAATTCCTCGCCCTTGGCAAAACGATGCAATGATCCATGGCTGACGCAGACATCGCGCCAGGCCTCGAAGTCAATGTGTTCGATATATGTGTTGAAATTGTCCGACATTTCTGGTCTTGAAAGAGTAAGATAAATCTACTGACGCAGTCATTACAAGAATATATTGTTGGTCGTTTCTTATCTGAGTTTGTTGAGGGCGTCGAGGATTGACTGTAGGTCGGCTCTCACCTTGCGGAGGGTGTCGACTGCCCGATGGTGTCGGCTGACGCCTGAGTGATTGCGGCGCAGGGCTTCTTGGGCTGCCCCGATTTTCAGTCCGCGGTCCTTGATGAGATAGTTGATCATCTTTATGGTCTCGATGTCGGAAGCGGTGTAGAAACGTGTGCCGCCTTGATTGCGTCTTGGCTTCAGAATTGAGAATTGGCTTTCCCAGAAACGCAGCGTCGAGACCGGCAGGTCGAGCATCTCCGAGACCTCGCGTATCTTGTAATATTTTTTTTCGATTGAATCGCTCATGGCATAAATGTTCAGTCCATCACGTGACCGGCATTCTCGGCTTCGCTGATCATGCGGTCATATTGTTCTGGTGTAAGGTCGTAGAAATAGTAGTTGACTGGATTCTGGGGCTCACCTTTGAGTCTGACTTCGTAGTGAAGGTGTGGACCGGTCGACTTGCCGGTGTTGCCGACTTTGCCAATGAGATCACCACGTTTGACCTGTTGCCCCGGCTTGACAAGGATCTGAGACAGATGGGCGTAGCGGGTCGTGTAGTTGAACCCATGTGATATCTCAATCAGGTTGCCATAAGCGCTCTGCCATTTTGCATGGGTGACAATTCCGTCGCCTGTGGCGTATACGGGAGTGCCTATGGGCGATGAGAAGTCCATGCCTTCATGAAATTTTGTCGTGCCGTAGATGGGGTCTCTGCGATGGCCATAGCCCGACGCCATGGCTCGGAGATATTTTTCGGATATCGGCTGTATGGCCGGTATGTGTGATATACGGTCTTTGAGTGCGGAAACTTGTCCGGCCAGAAAATCGTAGGATTTTGACTGAGTGTAGATCATCTGGTCGAGTTTGTCAAGTTTATCGACGGTACGGCGCATGAGCTCGGAGTCGGCCATAGAGTCGATGGCATCATAGTTGCGTTGGCGTTCAAGGCCTGCAAAACGTTGACCGGCCGATATCGGGTCTGCCTGCATCATCACTCTGTAGAAGTTGTTGTCGCGGTCTGCAAGATCTTCCATCACCGACATCGCTTCGTCGGCACGTCGTCCGAGCATCTGCAGACGGTCTTCGGTCTGTTCGGCTTTAAGCCGGAGCTCTTTTTCGCGAGGCAGTTCAAAAAACTGATAGAGCACCCCGAACACACAGGCCGCTGCGACTATGCCGATGGCAATCTGCCGCGCTGATGTCTTGAAGCGTTCCCACGACGACGGGTAGACGCGTTCATAGCGTCCGCTTGCAGTGTTGAATTTGTAGAATACTTTTTTACTCATCTGTCGTGGGTGTGGTCTATGTGATGTTTTGTCAGTGTCTGTATTTTTAAGCGCTCTTTAATTAATGTGTATGCCTTTTTCCTTGCAAAAATAATAAGTTCTGAGTAATTTTGCGGTATATTTGATAAAAAGATAATTTTTTAAAGAGATTTTAAAACTTCCAATTAGATATAGAATCTATTAACATGTTGACAGCAAAGCAAATTCGCGAGTCTTTCAAGGATTTCTTCGAAAGCAAGGGTCATCACATTGTGCCTTCGGCCCCGATGGTGATTAAAGATGATCCGACCCTGATGTTTACAAACGCAGGCATGAACCAGTTTAAAGATATCATTCTTGGAAACAAGGCGCCGAAATTCAAGAGGGTGGCCGATTCCCAGAAGTGTCTGCGCGTAAGCGGCAAACATAACGACCTTGAGGAAGTCGGCATGGACACATACCATCACACGATGTTCGAAATGCTTGGCAACTGGTCTTTTGGCGATTATTTCAAAAAAGAGGCAATCGACTGGGCATGGGAATATCTTGTGGATGTTCTCAAACTTGACACATCACGTCTTTACGCCACTGTGTTCGAAGGCTCGCCTGAAGAAGGTCTGAGCCGGGATGATGAGGCGGCTGAAATCTGGGGACGCCACCTCCCGACAGACCATATCATCAACGGAAACAAGCACGATAATTTCTGGGAGATGGGCGACACCGGCCCATGCGGCCCATGTTCGGAGATTCATATCGACCTCCGTTCAGACGAAGAACGTGCGGCCGTCAGCGGTGCATCTCTCGTCAACAAGGATCATCCCCAGGTGATTGAAATCTGGAATCTTGTGTTCATGCAGTACAACCGCAAGGCTGACGGCTCGCTTGAACCGCTGCCAGCAAAGGTAATTGATACAGGCATGGGCTTCGAACGCCTCTGCATGGCTCTGCAAGGAAAACGCTCCAACTATGACACGGATGTGTTCACTCCGCTGATCACAAAGATATCACAGCTTTCGGCGCTTGAATATGGCAAAGATAATAAGGTCGACATCGCAATGCGCGTTATCGCCGATCATGTGCGCACTATTGCCTTCTCGATTGCCGACTCACAGCTCCCCGGCAATGCAAAAGCCGGATATGTCATCCGTCGCATACTCCGTCGTGCGGTGCGCTATGCATATACCTTCCTCAACCAGAAGAGCGCGTTCATGTATCGCCTTGTCGATACGCTGATCGAAAGCATGGGTGAGGCTTATCCTGAACTACCTCAGCAGCGCGACCTGATAATGAAAGTTATCAAAGAAGAGGAAGACGCTTTCCTCCGCACACTCGAAAATGGTATCAAGATGCTTGACGATGCTATGGCCGAGGCCCGTAAGCACGGCTCTGACATGATCTCGGGAAAGCAGGCGTTCACCCTTTATGACACCTATGGTTTCCCCCTCGACTTGACTCTCCTCATACTTAAGGAAAACGGCATGACCCTCGATCAGGCCGAATTTGACGCCGAGATGGAAGCTCAGAAACAACGTGCCCGTAACGCGGCAGCCGTTGAAGCCACAGACTGGGTAAACGTCAATGACGGAGAGCAGAATTTTGTAGGATATGATGAGACTGCTGTCGATACTGAGATACTGCGCTACCGTCAGGTGAAACAGAAAAACCGCGAATACTATCAGATCATACTTCGTGAGACTCCGTTCTATGCCGAGATGGGTGGACAGGTCGGCGACCGCGGGACACTCACAGATCTTGAAAGCGGCGAGACTATAGAGATTTTCGATACCAAGCGTGAAAATGGCGTCGGAGTTCATCTCACTCATAAATTACCCGCCAATCCGGCAGCACGTTTCCGTGCATCTATCGACACCGAGGTGCGTATGGCGACTTCGCGTAACCACAGCGCGACTCACCTGCTTCATGAAGCACTCCGTGAAGTGCTCGGATCTCATGTAGAACAGCGTGGATCATTTGTATCTCCCGAAGTATTGCGTTTTGACTTCTCTCACTTCCAGAAACTCACGCCCGAAGAAATCTCAAAGGTAGAGCATATTGTCAACCGTCGCATACGCGAAGCCATCGCCCGCGACGAGCATCGCAACGTCCCCATCGAACAAGCCCGAGCAATGGGCGCCATGGCCTTGTTTGGCGAAAAGTATGGCGATGAGGTCCGTGTGATTAAATATGGTGATTCTGTCGAACTATGTGGTGGCACTCATGTCGTCAATACCGGCAATATCGGCATGATACGCATCGTCGGCGAAAGCAGCATCGCCGCCGGCATACGCCGTATCGAGGCCATAACCGGCGAAAATGTCGAAAAAGCTATTGATGAAATGTCGGCCACCTTGCGCGACATCGCCGCCATGCTCAACAATGCTCCCGATGTCGTGGCTGCCCTGCGCCGGTCGGTGGAGGAAAATGCGACACTGCGTAAACAGGCTGAGGAATACATGCAGGAACGCGTCAATAATCTCGCGGCAACTCTCATCGACAAATCTCACTTCGACAACGGAGTGCGCATCGTCGCTATGAAGGGCGTACGTCTTCCCGACGTGGTCAAGAATGTCGCCTTTGCCGTGCGTGCACGTTCGACCGAGCCTACCGCTTTCATTGCAGCTACATGCGATCCTTCGGGTAAACCGCTCCTTACGGTGATGCTCACTGACGAAGTGGTGAAAGACGGAAAGAATGCGTCTATGATTGTCCGCGAGGCAGCCAAGGAAATCAAAGGCGGTGGCGGCGGTCAGCCCGGTTTTGCACAGGCCGGCGGTAAGGACAAGGAAGGACTTGAAAAAGCCTTTGCCAAAATGATCGAGTCCGTCAAATAATCAGACTCCATAATCCATATCACACAGGGTCGGCTTCCATCATCAAAGCCGACCCTGTTGACTTGTAACACCCACACAATATAATCAAAAGGAAAGAATATTCTGATAAAATACAAGGTCAAGACACGATTGTATGCCAGTCTGGAATGTTAGGGCATCGGATCGATCTTCAATTCATTACTAACCGCTTTTGTTTCATCGCAAACCGAAGTCCTTATTTCTTGACAAGCTTTGCAATATCCCCTAATCTGCAATTTGGGATATGTCCCATTATCAGAACTTCACCCCGCCGTTTGTAATTCCAGATAGTTGGGAGTGGGTGAGATTGGAAGAAATTGCACAATCTAATATTGGATTAACCTATAAACCTACGGATGTTTCAAAAGATGGAATCCCTGTATATAGGTCAAACAATATTCAAAATAGGAGCATCTGTAAAAATGATATTGTAAGAGTAAATTCGAAAATATTGTCGAATCAATTCCTACATGAAGGTGATTTACTGATTTGCGCACGAAATGGAAGTCGAAGGCTTGTAGGTAAAAATGCAATCATTCAAAAGTTGGACGAGCCGACCTCCTTTGGGGCATTTATGGCTGTGTGTCGGAGCGCCTACAATAGTTGGATTCATATATTATTGAATACACGATACTTTGATAGATATTTAGACGCATCTAATTCAACAGCCATTAATCAGGTAACGCAGAAAATGTTACTTGATTTCACCATCCCCTTTCCTCCAATAAGAGAACAGAATAGAATAATATCAATTCTATCCATGTGGTTCAAGATTTTAGATGACATGGATAAGAAATCAGAGGACTTAAAGACAACTATTTCAAACACGAAGTCCAAGATATTGGAACTGGCGATGCAAGGCAAGCTCGTGCCACAAGACCCGACTGACGAGCCTGCCGCCGATATGCTCCGCCGTGTCAATCCGAAGGCCCGGATTATAACTGATAACCCACATTATCCGCAATTGCCGGATAACTGGGTATCTGTGAGCCTTGAAGATATTGTTGATTACGAACAGCCACAGCCATTCATAGTAACTGACACTGATTATTCCGATTTATATTCCACCCCAGTCTTAACAGCCGGAAAATCTCTCATTCTTGGTTATACCAACGAAGATTTTGGCATATATAACCGATTGCCTGTTATCATTTTTGACGATTTCACAACAGACTCACATCTAGTAGATTTTCCATTTAAGGTTAAGTCTTCTGCTATGAAAATTCTAACAGTCAAAGAGGGAATTAACGTTGAGTATGTCTCATATTTCATGTCTATTACACGATTGGTTGGTGAAACGCATAAGCGTTATTGGATCTCGGAATATTCCAAGTTACTAATTCCAATTCCTCCGATAAATGAACAGCAACGAATAATAGCAAAAATCAGACGTCTCAACGTGATACTGGATGAAGTTGCAACTCAGTTAGATTAAATAATATTCTATCCAAAATGCTAAATAATCTACAAACTTCATCTACTATCCGAGCTTGCTCCATAGTTGGCGGCAGACCTATAATCATCTTACTCATTGATTTCTGAGTAAAATGTTTTATTGTTACCCCACTACAAAGCTCTTCTATCCAACCATTATTTCTATAATGTGATAAGACGAGTCGAAGAAATTCTGTGTTAATACCTTTATGCGGGCGTAATCTATGAAGTGCATTTTGATAAAAAGTTGTGTTTCCATCCCATATTGCGCATCGACCGACATCACCACCTTCGCATATCATCAAATCACCACTACGGATAGAATATCGGTCTTTTTCAGAGTCCTTTATTCTAAAGTTTTTAATTGTAGATAAATCGAACCATCCATCTTGAACGTTTAAGGCGCATATATACGGGACTATGCCGCCTTCATTTTTTTCTCGGTCTAAAGTCTTACCCAAAGCAGATTCTCCACAATCAACTATGCTAACATTACACCAATTATCCGGCAACTGCGGATAATGTGGGTTATCAGTTATAATCCGGGCCTTCGGATTGACACGGCGGAGCATATCGGCGGCAGGCTCGTCAGTCGGGTCTTGTGGCACGAGCTTGCCTTGCATCGCCAGTTCCAATATCTTGGACTTCGTGTTTGAAATAGTTGTCTTTAAGTCCTCTGATTTCTTATCCATGTCATCTAAAATCTTGAACCACATGGATAGAATTGATATTATTCTATTCTGTTCTCTTATTGGAGGAAAGGGGATGGTGAAATCAAGTAACATTTTCTGCGTTACCTGATTAATGGCTGTTGAATTAGATGCGTCTAAATATCTATCAAAGTATCGTGTATTCAATAATATATGAATCCAACTATTGTAGGCGCTCCGACACACAGCCATAAATGCCCCAAAGGAGGTCGGCTCGTCCAACTTTTGAATGATTGCATTTTTACCTACAAGCCTTCGACTTCCATTTCGTGCGCAAATCAGTAAATCACCTTCATGTAGGAATTGATTCGACAATATTTCCGAATTTACTCTTACAATATCATCTTTACAGATGCTCCTATTTTGAATATTATTTGACCTATATACAGGGGTTCCATCTTTTGAAACATCCGTAGGTTTATAGGTTAATCCAATATTAGATTGTGCAATGTCATCCAATCTCACCCATTCCCAACTATCATGAATTTCAAACGGCGGCGTGAAGTTCTGATAATGGGACTCAGAGGAAGATGTCTTGGGCTTTTTGGGGCGTTTGATTTTGCCTTCGGCAATGAGGCGCTCTTTCTCGGCGCGGATGCGTTCGAGAAGAACCGATGCCGGTTCGTCGTTGGGGTCTTGGGGTACAAGTTTGCCACGGATGGCAAGATCGAGAATTTTCTGGCGAAGTGCTTTTGTATCCATTCTCAATCCTCCTCGATGTTAAGTTCGGCAAAAAGTTTCTCCAGTTGGGCTACGGCCTTGGAGATGTTATCGCTTTTCTCTTTGATGGTTGACATAAGTTCGGCGAGAGAAATATCTTCCACATCGCCACCCTGACGAATCCATGTTATATCAAGGCTGGTCTTATCGCGTTTCAACAAGTCGCCGACGTCATATCTGCGCCAACGTCCGTTTGGATTGGATTCTGCATCAAATGTCTCCATCCGTGCGTTGATGTTGTCGGTATTATAGCAGGCCACGAAGTCATCGAGATGATGACGTTGCATGGGATTGGTGGCGAGAGTATGCTTTATATCTGTGCGGTAGTCATAGAACCATACATACTTTGTTGGTGTGCCTTTAGTAAAGAAAAGCACATTGGCCTTTACACCCTGAGCATAGAAGATTCCGGTAGGTAGGCGGAGGATAGTATGAAGATTGAAATCGGAAAGCAGACGCTTGCGGATTGTCTCACCTGCTCCTCCCTCAAAAAGTACATTGTCAGGAAGTACAACGGCTGCGCGGCCACCGCTTTTGAGCGACAGCATCATGTGCTGAAGGAAATTCAACTGGTTATTCTTCGTCTGAACATAGAAATCGGGTCGGTCAATCTCAACAGAACCTGCCGGACGAGTGCCGAATGGAGGATTTGCCAGTATCACATTTGCCATTACATCCGGCTCTTTCTCCAAGGAGTCGCGGCACTCAATCGGGCTGCGGTCAGTACCTATGCCATGCAGATATAGATTCATTGAGGCAAGGGTAACAACTAATGCTGTGTTGTCAACACCATGAAGTGACTTGTTTTTCAGAAAATCCTGCTTCTCACGGTCGGCAGACTGCGCTTTCATATAGTCGTATGCGGCGAGAAGAAAACCACCGGTGCCACAAGCCGGGTCAAGGACGGTCTCACCAATCTGAGGGCGGGTTACATCCACCATTGCCTGTATGAGAGAGCGTGGAGTGAAATATTGTCCTGCGCCACTTTTCTTGTCCTGACCATTCTTTTCAAGAATACCCTCATAAATGGCACCTTTCACATCGCCGTCCATTACGAGCCAATCTTCTTCGGCAATCATGTCGATTACCTTTTTGAGATATACCGGCTTGTCAATCTTATTCTGCGCCTTGGTGTAGATTGTACCAATAAGATTGTCTTCGCGGCTGAGAGTATCAAGAATCTTCTCATATGTCTCCACCAAATCCTCCCCCTTTTCGCCAACAAGGTCAGTCCAGCAGCAACCGACAGGTAATGCAGAGTCCTCACCAAATGTATTGACGTTCTCATCATCCATTTTCAAGAACAGAAGATAAGTGAGTTGCGTAATATAGTCTGTAAAACCGATACCTTGACCGGCGAGGGTGGTCGCAAGAGTCCAGACTTTCTTTGTAAGGGTCTGCGGTGTGGATATATTTGATGCCATTATGCTGCTTTCTTATTAAATATCAGGAATTGAGAGAGTGAGAGAAGTGCCTGTTTAGCCGCCTCCGCGCCTCCGAAGTTTCGTATAATCTGCGCTGCCACTGTCTTGTCGTATTCGCGCACATCTTTCAATGTAGTACTTCCATTGGTAACGATGTAGCTGACAACCTGACGGATTATTTCCTTCTGCGTATCGGTCAGAGGACGCTGTGCCTGACCGCACCACAACTCAAATTTTTGTGCCGCCATTGAAGGCAGACTGCGAAGTTCGGGAGTGATGTGCATTGCGTAGCGCACAAGTTGGATTATATTGGTCAAAGCCTCCTTTTCATCTTTTGACGAGAACTTAGTGACTACTCCGGGATTAAGGATAGAGTAATTGTTCCACAACTGCGACGCGCGGAACTTATGGTTAAATTCTTCCAGCGTCCGTTGCAATTCTTTGAGCATTGAATATGTAAGCGGTTCGCCTGTGTTATTGTAAATTATGCGGAGAGCCTCAATCTCATCTTTGTGGTCTTCAAGATACTCTTCAAACGCCTTTGTTGTCTCGCGGGCTTCTTCCTGTGAGAAACCCTTTTCAATGAGATTGTCTTCACCGGGGTCAAGAATCTTAACAAATCCGGCGTTCAAAACCAACAGGCAATGACGGGCTTCGGGATGAACAGCGAGAGGACGCACAAGTCCCTTACGCTCATTATTAGGTTCGTTTACGTTGACGTATGGAGGCAGATTACCCGACTCCAACGCCTGATAAATATTTGTGGCAATATCTGCCAAACCGGCTCCGGCCAACTGTTCAAAATCGCTGCGTTCTTCTTCTTTTGCTTTGTTGTGGATACGAGACAATCGTCCCGCAAGGAGTTTCAGATACTCGTCGGGCAATTCACCGTGGCTGATGCGTTCAAGCAACTGCTTCAGAGTAATAACCTGAGAAGGTGGTTCCCCTGTGCCTGTGGGTATAGACATTTCATGTTCAGTGACACCGACAGCATCAACGAGATAGAAGCAATCCTTGCTGAAAGCGTTCGGGGTGACTTCCCGGAGTTTATCATCTCCAATGGTGCGGACTCCACGACCTTTCATCTGAATGTATAGCGGTTGAGATTCAACATCGCGCATGAACATAACTACTTCAAGCGGTTTTACGTCAGTGCCGGTTGCAACAAGAGTCACAGTCACAGCAATACGGAAATCCTTGTCATTGCGGAAAGAGCGGATAAGGGCATTGCTGTCACCTGCCGAATATGTAATTTTTTGAACGAATTGGTCAGGATTTCCGCTGATATAGTCGCCAAACACTTCTTTGGCTATATTTACAATGTTTGTAGCATGAGCATCGTTAAGCGCAAAGATAAGCGTCTTGGGAAGATAGTCGAAGTTCTTTTCTCGCTTTGGGTCGGTGAAAATTTCCTCAAACACGACATCGCGATATGTTTCCAACACGAGTTTTATCTGAGCCGGATTGATGATGCTTCGGTTCAGTTCTTTGGCTGTGTATGTCTCTACCTCTTTACTGCGGACATCCTCGATTTTGCCGGTATATCGGGTGACACGATGGAATTTGTCGCCCTCGCGGATAGCTCCACCTTCCTCGGCTTTTGTCTTGATTCGGTAAACCCTTTCAGGCACGTTGACACCATCAACAATAGATTTCTCCAAAGTGTAATTCACCACACGGTTATTGTTGAAGAACGCCATTGTCTCCGGAACAGGCGTAGCTGTCAGGCCAACCAGTTTTGCCGATGAAAAATATTCAAGCACAGAGCGCCAATTCCCATAAATTGAGCGGTGGCATTCGTCGATTATAATCATATCGAAGAAATCGGGCGGCAATAGTGGATTGTTGGGCAATACAATCTTACCGTTGGTATCTTCCGTTGCTTCATCGTCATCGGAGTCTTCAATCGGTTGACCGCTCAGAAGAGAGAACAATCTTTGTATCGTGGAAATTACAACTTGGTCTTTATCGCTTATATTCGCGGATTTAAGACGATTAACGTTGAAAATCGTATTCAGGGGATCGCCACTTTCAGTGAGTTTGAATGTACCGAACTCTCCCTCGGCCTGTTTCCCAAGATTGTTGCGGTCAACAAGAAACAGCACACGCTTCATCGGAGTGTAGTTGAGCATACGGTAGGTTGCGAGACAAGCTGTATATGTCTTACCAGCTCCGGTTGCAAGAACCATCAACGCACGGTCTTGACCTGACCGGAAACTCTTTTCCAACTCTGTGATTGCCTCATATTGGCAAGTGCGTAGGCCGCGTTTTTTCAATGTCGGCAATCCTGCGTAAAAATCGGTGATACCTAACATTCTGGTAATCTGCTTAGGGGTATGAATCCCTTTGACAAGTTCGTAGCGACTATCCGGGTTTCGCAGGTCGCGGCAATAAAGTTCTTTGCCATTGGATACATACGCCAAGGGAAGAGGATTCTGCCATGTCGGAACCCATGAGGGAACACTCCGCGTATAATGCTCCGCTTGTTCACATACGACAGAAGAAGTAACATCTACTTCTTCGCGCTTGGCTTCAAGCACACCAACTGCCTTGCCGTTGATAAACAGGAGATAATCAGCTTCAAGATTGTCGTTCATCAATCCTTCTTCAACAGCAACAGCGGAGTCTTCGGGTGAGAAATGGTCACGGTCAACCACTGCCCATCCAGCATCAGAAAACATTCGGTCTATCTTTTGTCGAGCGAGTTCTTCGGGTGTCATAGCTATGTTCCGATAATGTTAATATTATCAGATGTTGTAAAATTACGAAAAATATTGTAATAAGATCAGTGGCGATGGGAAAAAATGCCGTCTGCTATAGGTAACACCGTATATGTTTTGTTTAGGCGGCTGGTGTGAGTTGATAGGGAGATTTAATGATTGGTAATATTATAAAATAAGCTCCGTCGGGCGGACGGAGCTTATCTGCAATTGTTATTGTTTTAATCGGTTTATTTCTTGCAATCTTTCTTGCATGCCTTTTTGCCGTCGTTCTTGCAGCATGCTTTAGCATCGGCTTTGCAGCATGAAGTATTGGGATATGCTTTGTTGACGAGTTCGATAGCCTCTTCGGGGGTGTCGGTCGTCATGAAGTCAACACCATCATTGATCGACTCGATGATGCCGCGTTCGGTGCCGAGTGTCCAGATGTTGATGTCAAGACCGAGGTCGCGGCATTGGTCCATATAGGTCGGATTTTCTTTCCATACCTGGTATGAGTAGTCGCAGCCTGTGCAGCCGTTGGCCTTGGCTTCGGCCGGAGTCCATTTCTGACCCCATAGGAATTGGATGGGGCGGTTGAGATTCTTCTTGGCAAGTTCCTGGCATACGTAGTCAGAGAACGATATGAAGTATGTGCGGTCGAGCAACTTATATTTTTTAAGGAGCTTAAGACATTTATCGATGCAGGCTGCATTGCGCTCGGGAGTACTGTGCACCTTTATCTCGAGCACAAGGTCGATGTTGAGTTTCTTGGCTTCCTTGAGGAATTCTTCGAGGGTGGGTACGTTTTCACCATTCTCAAGTTTTTGCTTGCGGATGATTTTTGAGGGAGTTTCCTGAACAGACAGGCCGTTGATGACGCCGTCGTGGTTGAGGACGACAACACCGTCTGAACACATCCAGACATCGAATTCGGTCGCGTCTGCACCGATAGAGTCGGCTTTGACGAGCGAGCGGATCGAGTTCTGAGCTGAGCCGGGAGTGTGCCAGTAGCCGCGGTGGGCAACGACTTTGGGACGCTTTGATCCTTCGCGCGGATCAATGATAGTCTGTTTGCGCAGCTTCAGACCCATTTCAGGGTAATTTGTAGTAAGATAGTCGAACCCGTCTTTGAATGCGTTTACCATGCGCTTTTCATCATCAACAGTCCAGATATTGGTGATCAGGCCGAGATCCTTGCATTTTTTGAAGCAGTCTGGATTTGCTTCCCAATAAGGATAGCTGTAGTCGCAACCATCGGCACCGATTTGCTTGACCTGCTCCGGTGTGCTTTTCTCACCCCACAGATGTGATACGGGACGGTCTGTCCATTTGGGCAATTCCTCGCATACGACTGTAGAGAATGAGATATATTGTGTGCGGTCTGCAAGGCCGTATTCATTGATCATGTCTACGCATGCTTTTGCTACTTCGCGTTCGCGCTCGGGTGTCGAATGGCCTTTTATCTCAAGAACGAGGTCTATCTTGAGATCTTTTGCAACGTCAAGAAACTGGCGAAGGGTAGGTAGGTATTCGCCGTTCTCAAGTTTTTGGTTGCAGATGGTGTCTGAAGGAGTGCTTGTGACCCAATGGCCGTTGATGAGACCGTCGTGATTGAGCACAAGAACGTTGTCTGATGTCATGTAGACGTCAAATTCGGTAGCGTCTGCACCGACTGAGTCTGCCTTGACGAGTGAGCGGATTGAGTTCTGGGCTGAACCGGGAGCTGTCCAGTAACCACGGTGTGCTACAATCTTTGTGGGAGCTGCAGACATGGCTGCGAAGCCGGTCAGAAGCAATCCCATGCATAATAGATGTTTTTTCATTATTGTGATATTGTTGGTTTGGTTGGATGAATTACAGCAAAGTTACAAAAAAACTATGCATAAATGCCAACAAGCCGGAAATCTTTTTGGCATTCTGCCTGTGCAATAAATGTTAATGCCACGAGGGCCCGTGACCGATGAGACAAGCCCAAGGTCATAGGACACAGAATTGCCGCACCGAATTTTTGTGAAAAATTTGTAGATTAAAAAAATCAGTCATATATTTGCAATAGAAAAACAATATCATTTTAATATCATATGGAAGGTTTAACTATGAAAACAGGAAATTTGAATAACAACGAGTATGACTACAAGGGATGGAAGATGAATGGCTTCGCGATGTTGTTGATCAATCTATTGCTGCTTCCTGCGGCTATAGCCTCATTGTTCGTATTTCTTCCGGCAGATTCGGCAATGGCTATAGTACCGGCCTCCGTTCTTGCTATTGTATTTATCATATTATTGTGCGGGTATATTGTGCAGCAGCCTAATCAGGTGAGAGTGATGATCTTTTTTGGAGAATACAGAGGCACATTCCGTGAAACCGGCTACTGGTGGGTCAATCCGTTTATGACCGTTAAGAAAATGTCGTTACGTATCCGCAATATGGACGTGGCTCCGATAAAGGTCAATGACAAAGTCGGCAACCCGGTGATGATAGGCATGGTGCTTGTATGGAAAATCAAGGATACGTATCGGGCGGTGTTTGACATTGACGCGCCGGCTGATGATGTGGTAGAGGATCAGAAATCGAATGAGATCAAAGTGGTCAATAACAAGGACCGCGCCTTGAATTCATTTGTCCGCATACAGAGTGATGCCGCGCTCCGCGAGGTGACAGGGCATTTTGCTTATGACAACGAGGATAATTCGTCTGAAGAGGTGACATTGCGTGGTGGCTCTCACGAGATTGTGACCTTGCTTGAGGACAAACTCAACGAGCGTCTGTCTATGGCTGGTATCGAGGTTGTAGAGGCTCGTATCAACTACCTTGCATATGCACCTGAAATCGCTGCGGTCATGTTGCGCCGTCAGCAGGCGTCAGCCATCATCTCAGCCCGCGAAAAGATTGTCGAGGGTGCTGTCGGCATGGTCAAGATGGCGCTCAGCCAGCTCAAGGAGGAAGGTGTTGTCGAACTTGACGAGGAACATAAGGCGTCGATGGTCAGCAACCTTCTGGTGGTTCTCTGTGCTGACGAACCGGCTCAGCCTGTAGTCAACACCGGCACGTTGTACAACTGATTGGATCAATAGTCACAAAATTGCCTTTGGCATGGCTAAGAAAGAAACAGCTAAAAGTTTTCTGCTAAGGCTCGATCCTGCCACTATGGAGAAAGTTGAGGCTTGGGCGGCACAGGAATTCCCCTCGGTCAACGGCCAGTTGCAATGGATTATCGCAGATGCGCTCAAAAGATACCACCGCAACCCTAAGGATGTATCATCAGAAACTTTCGATGATGATACGGTCTCAGCGCATAAAGGCTCTTAAGAGCTGAGACGGGAGCTTAATTGTTGCGCCGCGTAATTTCGTCTTGGAAATACGCGGCGCTTTTTGACTAAATATGTCAATGATACAGAAAGCGTTTTATCGATTGTTTGGGCGTTTTCTCAAATGGCTTGTCATAAAGCTCGATAGAGTCTACACGTTCATAAGGAGCCACAAGGTTGTTGAGGTCATGGCGGTTTGTCTCCATGATTTCCTTCAGAGCATCACTGTTGATGTTTTCAGTCTGAATGGATTCGATATCAGGATATACAAGTCCGACGAGGCCTCCTGAGCGTTCGATGATGAGGCTCTCGGCCACATATGGCATGTTGTTGAGTTTTGCCTCGATTTCTTCCGGATATATGTTTTGTCCGGTAGCGGTCAGTATCATAGTCTTATATCTGCCGCGAATATATATCGTACGGTCGTCCGGTTCGCCGAGTTTTCCCATATCTCCGGTGTGAAGCCAGCCATCAGCCTCCAGAGTCGCTTCGGTTGCATCCGGATTTTTGTAGTAGCCTTTCATGA
This sequence comes from uncultured Muribaculaceae bacterium, assembly GCA_964018265.1. Classification (GTDB taxonomy): domain Bacteria; phylum Bacteroidota; class Bacteroidia; order Bacteroidales; family Muribaculaceae; genus CAG-873. The sequence goes on along the minus strand of CAXHOY010000009.1, from coordinate 47,392 downwards.
CATTGACGCCTTTGACAAGTATTTCGCCCATAGCTTCGCCATCTTGTTTTAAGATGCGCGCTTTCATGAGGCCACGCAGGGTTCGCCCGGCAGATCCGGGTGAGAAACGTCTCCACTGGCTGTAGCTGATCAGTGGACCGCATTCGGTCATGCCGTAGCCGACGGTAAAGGGGAAATGGATCTTGGTGAGGAATTCTTCAACTTCGGGGTTTAACGGTGCGCCTCCGACAATCACTTCTTCAAATGCTCCACCAAAAGCTTCGACAAGTTTGGCGCGTATGCGGCTGTAGATCGCTTTGTCGAGCATCGGGACAGAGAGAACCCAACGGATCGATGGCTTGGAAATCATCGGAAGTATCATCTTCCTGTAGATTTTTTCGAGAATTAACGGCACACATATGACCAGCGAAGGTTTGACTTTTTTCATCGCTGTCACAAGCAGTTGTGGAGTCGGTTGACGTCCAAGAACCGTTACGTGGGTGCCTGTTGCCATGGGTACAAGCATGTCGAACGCACAGGCGTAGGCGTGAGCGAGCGGTAGAAATGACAGCGCCCTCGATCCCTCATAGTGAAGCCGTGAGCGTATGCCGAAGACAACATTGCCCCACAGGTTGCGATAGCTTAGCATGACTCCTTTCGAGAATCCTGTAGTACCTGATGTGTAGTTGATTACAGCTGTGTTATCGTCGGGACGGGAGGTGTAATGTATGTCAGCGGCGCTGAAGCCGTCGGGATAGCGTTTGTTGAATTCTCTTGTCAGGGCTTTGATGATCTTTGTCGGAGTCTTTGTCTTCCGGCCTGTGCAGTAATGTTCCGGCCGTTCGGTTATTATTTTGCGAGATTCAAGGCTGATCACACATTTGATTTCCGGCAGGTCGGCAAAGTCAATCTTATCCCATATGCCTTCGTTGATGAAAAGGACATTGGCATCCGAATGGTTGATGATGTTGCAAGCATCCGCAGGGTTAAACTCGGCGAGGATTGGCACAATGACAGCCCCGTAGGTTATCGTGCCCATGAATGTGACTATCCAGTTGACGGAGTTCTTGCCCATTAGCGCTACTTTGTCACCGGGTCTGACTCCGGCTTGCTCGTAGAAAAGGTGTAAGCGGGCTATACGACGTGCGAGTTGTCCGTAGGTCATTGTCTTGCCGCCATATTCGCTCAGAGCCGGCATTGTGAAATTGTCAGCGAATGAACTCCCGTAGATTGAGAGAATATCGGGATATGATGAGTATAGATTGTTGAAGTCTGACATGGCTGTTGATTTTGGTGCAATTTACAAAAAAATATTGACACCCCTTACTGATTGTTCCTAAATAAAGCTGCACGCTGTCAGAGTTCAGCGTGCAGCTTCATCGTTTTTTTGTTTCAGTTAATTTCGGATTGTGTCAATTCTTGTCCTTGTCGATTGAAGACTTTATTGAGCTGAACACGTCGTCGACACTGCCGTTACCGTCAATGGCATGATACTTGCCGGCGTTAAGGTAGAAGTCTCGCAGCGGTGACGTTTGGTTGTGGTAGACGTTGAGACGCTCCTTGATGGTGTCGAGGTTGTCATCTGCGCGTCCGGATTCCTGTCCGCGGCGAAGCATACGTTGGATGAGGTCGTCTTCGTTGACTTCAAGTCCGACTACGGCATGAACTTCCGAACCGCGTTTTGCAAGCATTTCATTGAGCGATTTTGCTTGATCGATGGTGCGGGGAAATCCATCGAAGATAACACCTTTGGCTGTGAGTTCGGGATTGCTGTCGAGAACATCCTCGAGTACGCGGATCATCAGGTCGTCGGGGATGAGGTGACCTTGCGAGATGTAGTCATTGGCGGTTTTGCCAAGTTCGGTTCCTTCCGCTATATGTTTGCGCAGAAGTTCGCCTGTAGAGATATGGTGCAGCCCGTATTCATCTCTGAGACGCTCGCTTTGAGTGCCCTTGCCGCTTCCGGGTGCGCCGAAAATTACAAGATTAAGCATTTATGTGTATTTAAGAATTGTATGTTGAAGTATCAGTCTTTCAGAACGTAAATGTCGTTGAGATCGCGGGCTTTCTCATTGATGTCAAGTCCAAAGCCGATGATAAATTTCTTTGGTATGCTGAAGCCTACGTAGTCGGGTTTGATTGGCTTCTCAAGGGCTTCCGGCTTGAACAGAAGTGTGGCGATCTTGATGTCGGCTGGTTTCTTTTCCTGCAATGTGCCGATCAGATTGTGGATTGTGTTGCCTGTATCGACGATGTCCTCCACGATGATGACTGTGCGTCCTTCGATATCGCTTTCAAGGCCGAGAAGTTGACGTACATTGCCTGTCGTGCATGTCCCTTCATAGCTTTTCAGTCTGATAAAAGCAATTTCGGCGTCAATGCCTTCTGATGCTCTGAACAGGTCGGATGCAAACGGAAATGCCCCGTTCAAGACACACAAGAACAGGGGCATTTTGCCTGCGCAATCGCGCGTTATTTCCTTACCCAACTCATTGATTCGGGCGTTAATTTCTTCTTTCGAAATATATGGCACGAAAGTCATGCCTTCGTATGTCACTTCTTTCATCTCTTAAAAAATAAATTGCGCAAAGGTAATAATTTTTTTTGAGAGCATCCATATTATTCCGTCAGTCGGTCTTAAATTTTTTTCAATTATGCTTTGTCCACCGTTGCGGATTGTGGTTTGGCCGGCGGAATCCGGGGGCCGTTATCGGTTGAGGCAGCGCTGCCTGGCGTTTGCTGATTGCTGAAAAATGGATACGGGATGCCGTAGATTTGTCTGATGTCTTTGCCTGGACTCAGATAACCGTCTATGATGGTGTCTCGGCCTGAAGGATTTTCAAATGTATAGAGTTGGAACAGATGAGCCATGGCCGCGACATGTTCGAGTATGGTATCCTGGATGGCTTCGTAGGCAAACCATGCCGATGTGGCGGTGAAGCAATAGATCTGGAATGGAATGCCGACAGAAGTCTGTGCGAGTGTGGAGACAAAACAGTCACTGTCGTGAGAAATATGGGGATTGGCATCAAGCCACATTTTCATGTATGCTCGGAAGAGACCGAGGTTTGTGTCGATTGTGCCGTTGACGAGTCCTTCGGGATTGTCGACATCAGCCACCTTTCCGGCTGCTTTCTGAGCGAGTTTCTTTGTGATGTAATCATCCATGAAAGGCACTTGACGAATGGCTTCGAGCATCTCAGGTGTCGCAGGCAATATGCTGTCGGCGTCGATCATGAAACTGCGGCATATGCGGCGGGTTTTGCTGACTTGCATGGAACGGTAGTTTGTGAAGCTCCCGCTGATGAGGGAGTAGGGGGGCAGTGTAGTCGTGGTTTTGTCCCAGTTTTCTACTTTGACTGATGTCAAGGTCACTTCGGTCACGGTGCCGTTGGCATTGGTGCCGTCGACCGCAATCCAGTCTCCGACGTGCAGACTGTCGTTTTCCGACAGTTGTACGCCTGCGACCAGACCCAGAATACTGTCTTTGAACACGAGCATCAGCACGGCTGCAAAGGCACCGAGTCCGGCAAACAGAGACGCAGGCGATTTGTCGACAATCACGGCTATGATGATGATGGCGGTGATTATCCATATTATGCCTTTGATCAGCTGTGACAATCCTTTGAGCGGAAGTTTCTTTTTGTTCTCACGTGAGTCAATGTGCTGCCACAAGGCAACGACCAGCGCAGACATGGCGACGGCCAACATGCAGGCGATATATATTATCGTGACCTTGGACAGAACTGACGCCAGATGATTTTTAGAAGACAGGGAAACTGTTATCAGAATAAGGAAAACCAGAGCCGGGATGATGCGGCAGAGTTTTGTGAAAAAGTTGACTGAGGTCAGATTCTGATATGTGTCGTTGCTCCAGCGTCGCGCGACTTCGCGCACGATATGTAGTATTATCCATTTCGCGAGATAGCCGATGACTATAGCCACACCGAAGACTACGCCGGCATAAAATATGGTCACGATTGTCTGGTTGTGTTCGAGACCGAACAAACCTAAGAGCCAGTCGACTATTTTCATTATCCATTTGGCTACCAAAAATGTTGTGCCTGATGTCTCGCCTGCAAAATCGGCGGCGTCGATTGGTTTGTCGACTGCGATGGGAAGCAAAGGCGATGAGCAGAGTAAACTCAGCATAATGTTTGTTTTTTTTGATTTCTATTGGAGAGGCCTAAGGGCTGATTCTCTCAATTTACATGATGATTGTTTTCCGGCAGTTTGAACTGCTTATATTATTTACAATCTACAGCCGTTTTTGTTCGTGCAGGTTTTTCTTGCGATGCATGCAAAAAAGTATTACTTTTGCATCATGCTCTCCAACGATTAGCCAATTATATCTTCTTGTAATGAAAAAAATACTTTTTCCTTTCGTTTTATTTTTGACAGCAGCTCCGCTTTGGGCCGCTGATCCTGTAGAGGAAGCCACTGACTCGGTGAAGGGCTTCGAGTTTAAGGATGTCGTGACTGTTCCGGTTACATCTGTGAAGGACCAGAACAAGTCAGGCACATGCTGGTGCTTTGCCGGTACGTCGTTTTATGAGAATGAAATACGCAAGGCCGGCGGCGACTCTCTCGATCTTTCGGAGATGTTTACAGTGCGTCATTGTTATTCAGATAAGGCAGACCGTTATGTGCGCACTTATGGAACAATTAATTTTGCTGCGGGCGGTTCGGTGCTCGATGTCCCCTATGTATGGGAAAACTATGGAGCTGTGCCGGAAGAAGTGTATTCCGGTTTGAATTACGGCGAGGATAAGCATGTCCATGGCGAACTTGATGCTGTGCTCAGTGGCTATGTAAAGGCCGTAGTGGCAAAACCTAACCGCAGGGTCTCGACAGCGTGGCGCCAAGGTTTTGACGCTGTTCTCGATGCTTATCTCGGCAAAGTTCCTGAGACGTTCACCTATAAAGGCAAAACTTACACACCTCAGTCGTTTGCCCGTTCGCTGGGCATCTCGCCGGACAACTATGTCGCTCTTACATCGTTCACTCACCATCCGTTCTATAAGCCTTTTGTCCTCGAAGTTTCTGACAACTGGCTTTGGGGTCAATATCAGAACGTTCCTATCGAAGAGCTCCGTGCGGTTGTCGATAATGCTCTCAACAATGGCTATACGGTCGTTTGGGCTGCTGATGTCAGCGAAGGTGGTTTCAAATGGACAGATGGTGTGGCGCTGATGCCAAAAGGCAAAGAAGAAGGCGATATGAGCGGCACCGAGCTGTCGCGTTGGGTTAAACTCTCAGACAAAGACCGTGCGGCTGAAAAATACAAATTCAATGGTCCGGTCGAGGAAGAGACAATCACACAGGAGAGCCGTCAGGAGATGTTTGACCGTCAGGAGACGACTGACGACCATGGCATGGAAATCGTAGGCATAGCCGAAGACCGCGAGGGCAACCGCTATTACAAAGTGAAGAACTCGTGGGATACAAATCAGGTCTATGACGGCTTCCTCTATGTCTCGATGCCTTATTTCGACGCAAAGACTCTTGATATATATGTGAACAAGAAGGCAGTACCCGGTGCCATAGCTAAAAAATTAGGCTTCTGATAACTCTTGATCCATATCTGCTACTCCCATAAACTAACCGGGCGTCGGCCTTAATGGTCAGACGCCCGGATTTATAATATACATGTTCATTCGCTTATAATGAAAAAGATTGGTATTCTGTCAGACACCCACTCTTGCTGGGACGACCGCTTCGCTCTCCATTTCAAGGATTGTGATGAAATATGGCATGCCGGAGACGTAGGAGATATTTCAGTCATTGCGCGTCTCGAGGGCGTATGTCCGGTTGTGCGCGCGGTCAGAGGAAATATCGACCATGGTCCGGTCATAAGGCGATGTCCTGAGATTGAGTGCTTCAATGTCGAAGGAGTGAAAGTATGGATGACCCACATCGGTGGCTACCCCGGACGATATGCACCGGGCGTCAGACGCATGCTTGTCGGTGAGCGCCCGGCACTTATGGTGGCAGGCCACAGCCATATACTCAAAGTGCAATATGACCACGAACTCTCGATGCTGCATCTCAATCCCGGAGCGGCAGGTTATCATGGTTGGCAACGGGAACGAACACTGATGAGGCTTACCATAGACGGTTCAGACATCAAGGATCTTGAGGTGATCGAACTCGGAAAACTAAAAGTCTGACAGGATGTTTAATAACAAAAGCCGAACCAATGATTAATATGTTATTCTTTTTAAGATGAATACGATGAAACACCTTTTAATTCCAGTCATGATGCTGATGGCTCTTGCATCATGCAAGACTTCTGAAGCAAATTACCGGGCCGCATATGAGAAAACTATTGCTGCACGTGAAGAAGCCGACAATGAGACAATCTATGGCGCAGAGCGGCGCAATCTGACGGCTCAGGCTGTGATCTCAGGCCAGGACACAATACCTGTGGTCATCGAACACGTTTCGGCCGTCGAAAAAGACGGACAAAAGGGGGTGGTGATGCCTTATAATGTAGTAGCCGGGCGTTTCAAACAGAAATTCAACGCCTTTTCGCTAAGAGACAGACTTGTTGATGCAGGATATAAGGAGGCGTTTGTCGTCCAGACTGCCGAACCATATTATTATATAATAACCGGAGCTTATTCAGATGTCAAGGAGGCTCAGGCTGCCTTAAGTCGTCTGAAATCGGACGAACCTGTGGCGATGACTCCTCCTGTTCCTTTCATACTCCACGATCCGAGAAAATAAAAGTTTGAAATAAAAAAGCCGGGAAAGCCTGTCCAGTCATTCTCTATATCACCAAAACTAAATCACTTGACGATAGGCCTCCCCGGCTATGTTCTACTTTTTGAATATTTTATGACCTTTCAGCAGATCGGCCAGCATTTTGATGCGCGCCGGTAGTTCGCGGGCTATGCATGTGAGGTCTGCTCCACGGCTTCCGGCCATGGCAGCACTGTATCCGACGGCTTTCAAACCCATGCCGACAGCTATAGTCAAGGCTCTCTCGATGTGATATTTCTGAGAGATAAAAGTCACATTTTGAAGACCGTATTTCTGTTTTGCGTTTTTAACCGAAAGATATGTGCGTCTGCCGTCATAGTCGAGGATTATGTCACCAGGGGATACGCCCAGTCTGACAAGACTGTCGCGCATCGCAGTCAATTCGTTGTATGGCGGTGTCCGGTCTGAATAATCGCCGCCGCTTGCGATGATTCTCTTGATTTTGCCTGCGTGATAGAGTTCGGCGGCTGCGGCCATCCTGTTGTTGAAATATGGACAGTCGTTGAGAGGTGAGATGGCCAAGAGTATTCCGGTCTCGTTAGCGGGAATTTGTGATGACGATGCGTAGACATGCTTGCGCGCAAACAGGCTTACACCGATATATACCGGTATCGTGATCGGAGAGAATACTATCGACAGGGCGTAATGACCAAGACTTGCAGGCAAAGAGCTCATGATTATCGTATGGCGCACATTCAGACCTCGAGGATGTGCATGTTATATATAAAAGGTGTGAGGTCTATAAATTGTTTTATCCGTAATTCAGGTCTTGGTCTACCTAACTGCATGGATAAAACAATAGCCCCACACCATATGCCATACGTCACGCCTGAGCGGGTATATGCATCTGATGCAGGTGCTATTGCCAATCTTATCTTCATGCAGTTTCAGACGACCAAGTTTGAATTACGAAGATAAAATTTCAATAACACCTTTAGTTCCCTTATGGTTTCCGCTTTGAAACAACTCTTTGCATCTCTTCGGAATTATTATGCAAATATACGGATAAGCAAGGGGAATGCCAAATTAAATTCAACAAAGCTTGTAGTTGGGTGACCTACCGGCCACGCTGCCTGTCCCTACAACATTACTACCGCTTGGGTTCAATCTCTCCGAGCTTGTCAGAGCCGGGGGCGGTGCAAAAACCTCACACAGGCTAAATCTCCGACTTATCGCTGCATGAGGATAATCAGGTGCATCGTCCTCCGGACGAAGATCTCCCGCGGTATTGCATCCTCCGTGTCATCGCATCGCCCAAACTTCATCTCACCCCGTGTCATTACATCGTCGGAGACGATGCCCCGCGTCAACCTCATGTAGAGATTGGTCGGAGACCAAGCCTACGTGAGGACTTGCGAGATATCTAGGGTCAGCGGACAGGAGCGGTTGGTATTCCCCCCCATGAGCAACATGGTCAACTGTAAAATGATTAACTTTGCAGCATGAAACCGGAACTCTTATTAAGAGCGATACTGCCATCAGTAATCGTAGACAATTTTGACATAGACCGATTTGAGAAGACTGATACCCGATTTGATATCTGGCTCGATGAGAAAAAGGTCCAGATGCGCGAGGACAAGAAAAATACCGATGTGATAGCGTATGGATTTGGCGAGTATCACAATATCCAGGACTATCCGATACGTGGCCGGGCGACATGGCTGCATGTACGCAAGCGCAAATGGCTAGACAAGACAACAGGCGAGATATTCAGTTACAACTGGGACCTGTCGGAATACGACGGCACGCAGCTCAACGAGGAGTTCGCTCTTTTTTTAAAAGAGGGAGATTGACACCACACCCGTAAGTATCAAGGCGTTGGGAGAGCGCAACGGGGTTAACGGACAGACCCTGCGCAAGCAGTATAAGGAGAAGTTGAGCGACTACCGCGGTTGGAACCAGCTGGAGCATGCCGAAGAGTATGTCCTCTTCCCCGACAACATCGGTCAGGATATGAGCCTTGATGAGACGTGTCTTAGCAATGGCGATGTCTACACCATATTGACCAACAAAGCCGCCCATGGCCGCGAAGGTGCGCTTGCCGCCATGGTCAAAGGGGTGGCCTCGGAGGTGGTCAGCGGTATACTGAAGAAAATTCCATTAAAGAAACGGCTGGAGGTCAAGACCGTGACAACCGATTTGTCTTCGGCCATGATGCTGACTGTCAGGACGGCATTTCCCGCGGCAAAGTTGGTGAACGACCGTTTCCATGTGCAGCGGCTGATGTCCGAGGCGGTTGATCAACTGCGTATCCGCCACCGATGGGAGGTGCTTGACCAAGAGAATAGAGCGATTAAAGAGCATCGGGCAAAACGTAAGACTTGCCGCAACAGGCAAGAGCGTGATCTGCTGGGTCAATGGACGCCATGTCTTATGGAAAATGGAGAGACTATGCCGCAGATAATGGCCCGCAGCCGTCATATCATTCTCAAGCATAAGTCAAAATGGAATGAGCAACAATCAATCAGAGCCAAAATACTTTTTGAAAAGTTCCCGGACCTGAAAAAAGCCTACTCCCTCTACCTTGACCTGGTTGACATATTCAACAAAAAATCCATACCCGATGAGGCCAGGCTTAATCTGGCAAGGTGGTATAACGATGTCGAGAAATTCGATAACCGCGAGTTCAACAAAGTGCTTGAAACTTTTGAGAATCACAGCACAACCATCATCAACTACTTTGAGCAGAGGATGACAAACGCATCGGCAGAATCGTTCAACGCCAAAATAAAGGCGTTCCGCACGCAATTCCGAGGTGTCGGAGACATCAAGTTCTTCATGTATCGCCTATCGAAACTTTACAGTTGACTATGTTGCTCATGGGGGGGAATACCAACCGCTCCTGTCCGCTGACCCGATATCTACTGCCCCCCTTTTGCAACAGCCCCCAAATGGGGCGCTTTAATGAAAAAAAGGAGTTACTTTATCTGTAACTCCTTTGGTCTGTGTAGCGAATCTGGGAATCGAACCCAGGTCTCCACCGTGAGAGGGTGGCGTGCTAGGCCACTACACTAAATCGCCTTTTTGCGCTGCAAAGTTAAGGCTATTTTTTTATCCCTCCAAATTTTCTCCGATAAAAATATGAATTTTTTAATTTGTCTGCTTATTTTTAAGAATACGCCTTATTTCGCTTTTGAGTATGTGGAAGGCGGGCTTCGCCATATCTCCGTGATTATAGCCGTCAAGTTTATAGATGCTTACGTCTTCATGTCCGGCCAGTTTCATCATACGCCACATATAGAGATTTTCTTCATAACGGCCGAATAGTTCGAGATCGGCATCACCTGTGATGATTGTGTAGGGTGGTGCATCGCGACGTACATGATAGAGCGGTGCATTTTGGTCAATCAATGGTGTCAATTCGCCGATGCCCATGGCTTTACGATCAGAAAAGTGGGTTATGACTTGGCCACTGAAAGGTATAAGTCCCGCAATGCTATCGGCATTAATGCCATATTTTTCAAGCCTTGCCCGGTCAAGTCCTATCATGCTGGTGAGAAATCCTCCGGCTGAATGTCCGCTGACAAATATTTTTGACGTGTCTCCACCAAATCTCTCTGCGTTGGCAAAAGCCCATGCTACAGCCTCGGCTGCATCATCAATACACTCGTTGACACCGACATTGGGAATGAGTCTGTAGTTAGGTGAGATAATGACAAAGTCTGTATCCTTAAGTTCGTCGGGGATGCTCTTGTTGCCTCCTGTAAGTCCTCCTCCATGAAACCATACGACAACGGGAGTCCCGCTTGATGCAGGCACATGACTCACGTCGAGTTTCAGGCGTTGGATTGAGTAGTCGTCTTTTTTAGATGAGTAGGGGATGTCTTCATCTGTCAGCCTGCCTGCGGCCATGCATGTATTGGCGATTAATAAGATAATGGCGACGGTTGATAACAATGATTTTGCTTTCATAAATCAGGATGATTTATCTGGTTGAGTTGCTTATGTAGAGAGACATGCGTTTGTAGCATGCCTCTCTTGTCAATAATATGGCGCTTGCTCTCATTCGGTGACTCTGAAGCGGATTTTGCTTCTGATATCAGATGACGATGAGCCAATCAGGACTTCGAACATGCCCGGTTCGTAGACCCATTTATGAGCGTCTGCATCGAAGAAGCACATGGCATCTTTATCAATTTCAAAGCTGATTTCTTTTGTTTCGCCCGGGGCGAGACTGACTTTCTTGAAGCCCTTGAGTTCCTTTACAGGACGTTCTACCGATGATTTGAGGTCAGAGATGTAGAGCTGTACCACTTCTTTCCCCTCACGGTCACCGGTGTTTGTCACGGGTATTGTGACGGTGAACTTACCTTCAGCCGGACCTTCGGTCTTGTCTATGGTCGCTTTGCCATATTCAAATTTTGTGTAGCTTAGACCATGGCCAAACGGGAACTTCGGTTTCAGCTTGTTTTTGTCGATGAAGCGATAGCCGACAAAAATACCTTCATTATAGGGAATGTCCATCACTTCATTACCAAGTTCGTCTATGCCGGGATGACCCGGATATTCACCGAGTTTATGAGCTCCGCATTGGTCAAGGCTTGCATAATAGGTGTAGGGGAGTTTTCCGCTGGGGTTTGTGTCACCGGTGAGGATAGATGCAAGTGCGTTGCCGGTTTCGTTGCCGAGGTACCAAGCCTGGAAGATTGCGTCTACCTTGTCAGACCATGGCATGGCCACTCCTGTGCCGCTGATGTTGATGACAGCGATGTTGGGGTTGGCAGCTGCGAGCGCTTCGATGAGTTCATTTTGATAGTATGGCAGGTCAAGCGATTCGCGGTCCGTGTCCTCGCAGTCCTGATGGTTGCTTTTGTTCAGGCCTCCGAAAAAGAGGACGACATCCGCTTCCCGGGCTGTTTTTATGGCTTCGTCGCGAAGTTCTTCGGGCGAACGGGGGTCGTTGAGGTCTTGGCCCGTGACAACTCCGTTATACTCTCCTGTCGGGTCGCCTACGTAGCCGCGCGCATAAGTGATTTCGGCTTTGTCCCCGATTCTGTTTCTGAGACCGTCGAGAGGCGTGATCTCATAACGTGCTTTTAGCGACGATGAGCCACCGCCGACAGTCATCATTTTGATGGCATTTTCTCCGATTACGGCTATTTTCTTGATCTTGTCAAGGTTGAGCGGAAGGAGATTGTTGTGGTTTTGCAGCAAAACCACACCTTCTTCTCCGATTTCGCGACAAGCTGCGACATGTTCGTCCGAACCCATTGAACCGAATGGACGGTTGCGGTCCATGACAGTGCGCATCGTCAGTCTGAGCACACGGCGCACCTTGTCGTCAAGTTCGTCAGTCGAGTATGTCCCGTTTTGGATGCCTTCGAGATAAGGGTTGGCAAGAAAATAGTTGTCATATGCGTTTGAACGTCCGTTAGTCAGTCCGTTGGTCCATGAGCCGAATTCCATATCAAGACCACCGCTCACTGCTGTGCGTGTGTCGTGGACTGCTCCCCAGTCGGATATGACCGCACCGTCCCATCCCCATTCGCCTTTCAGGATATCGTTCATCAGAATCGGGTTATAGCTCGCGTGTTCACCGCGGAAGAGGTTGTAGCCGCCCATGAAAGACCATGCCTGACCTTCCTGTGCGGCTGCACGGAATGCCGGGAGATATATCTCATAGAGTGTGCGGTCATCGACAATAGGATTGGAGGTGTGGCGGTTGATTTCGTTGTTGTTGAGGGCAAAGTGTTTCACACAGACTGCAACACCATTGCTCTGGACACCTTTGACATATGGCACTGCCATACGAGATGCCAGATAAGGATCTTCGCCCATATACTCAAAATTGCGGCCGTTGAGGGGTGTACGGTAGATGTTGACACCTGGTCCGAGCAGAACGCTTTTGTTGCGGAATCGAGCTTCCTCACCGATGCTTTTACCATAGAGTAGGGCCATATCGGGATTCCAAGTCGCGGCAAGTGCCGTCAGCGATGGAAATGCTGTGCAGGAGTCATTGGTCCATTGGGCCTGTTCCCACTCGTCCCAGAGCACTTCGGGGCGTACGCCCATCGGGCCGTCCGTGCACCATAATTCAGGTATGCCAAGACGTGGCACTCCGGGCGAACTGAATTTTGACTGTGCGTGTATGATGTTGATTTTCTCGCGCAATGTCATACGGGAAAGGGCATCCTCGACACGCTGTTCAATCGGTTTCGTATCATCCAGATAGATTGGCGTTGCAGCGTTGAGACATTGAGATGCCGCAGCTATAGTGATAATTGAAATGATTTTTTTCATTGTAGTATAAAATGTGTGTCTAAAAAAGGGGACTCCGTAAAAGTAATTCTTTGCGGAGCCCCCTCGTTTCACCTAAAATCTGTTTTCTTTGTACCTTTTTGGCCTATATAATTTAGGTGTTGATAGGTGGCCAATCAAAGTTTCACCATGTTGATTGTGCCGTTGTCGATGCCGGCGCTCAAGTCGATTGTCAGGCGGTAGGTGGCTCCGGCTTCGAGTTGCGTTCCGTCGGCAAGTTCGAAGTTTCCGGTGTTTTTGAGCATTGTATCGGTGATGCCGGTCATTTTCAGTGCTCCTTCACCAAATTCACCGCCCCAACCGTTCTGGTGGAAGAATTTGAACGAAAGATAATCTGTGCGGAAGCGGTCGCCGATCGAGGAGCCTTTTTCAGGACCTGCTTTGCCGGTGAACTGGAAGACTCCGGGTGCGATTTGTGCAAGCTGATAGGCTTTGCCCGGATCCCATCCAAACTGATTGTCGAGCGATGGCGATCCGACTCCCCAACCCATGAGCCACAATGCTCCTGATCCGTCGGGCTGAAGTGTCATTTCTGAGCCGTCAGCGTTGACGTGCTGTGCGGTCAGGGTGCCGTTGAGTTTGTCGAGTATGACATTGTAGTGGCCGCTTACAGGCAGGAAGGTCACATCGAAGGCGTCTTCGTCAAAGAAGAAGAAATCGGGATCATAGTAGAGGTCAGCGAGATCTGAAAACTCTCTGAATGAAAGTTTGGAGTTCTGGTTTAGCTCAATGACTGTCGAGTAGAGGGCATTGTCAGAAGTCGACATCTTCTGATTGTTGAGATAGATTGGTTTCTCTTCAAACTGCTGTTCGCCGTTGAAGTCTACAGTCATGATCGCATCGTGGATGCCTTGTGTGAGATCGACGGTGATGACATACACTCCATTGTCCTGAAGCACTACACCGTCTTCAAGGAAGAGGTTGCCGTTGTCATGGCCGTTGTCGCCTGTACCCACACCGATAAGATTTGATTTGGAGACAAGGTCTGCGCCGGTCAATTCGACACCCCAGCCCATCTGACCGAAGAACTTGAAGTTGATGTCGTTTGTAGCGATAGTCTGACCTCCGACAACAGTTATCTGATAGGTCTTTTCACCGACAGGAGCCATACACAGAGCCTTTTCTGTCGTCCATCCCACTTCGTTGTTGATCGAGGGATGTCCGATGCCTGCGCCAATTATCCATAGTGCACCGGTGCCGTCGTCATTAAGGGTTGCCGGGGCGTCGCCGATAAGCTTGTAGACACGCAGATATTTTAGCTTGGAGTCGGCGATGATACGGTAGTTGCCGCTGTAGGCGTTGAATGTCAGTGTGCCGTCATCGTTCTTGGTGAAGTAGTCGGGATTGAGCCACCAGTCGTTGAAATTGGCAAATCCGTCGAGAGTCAGTATGTCACCCTTGTTAAGGTTGAGGTTGATGCCTGAACTGGTCTCATCGATGGCTTCGAGTTTCTGGCCGTTGATAGTCAGGACCACGAACGGCGAGCCTTCGAAGCTGAACGTGTTGAACGAAATCGTATAACGGCCCGGTGCGGAGTTGGAGAAAGGGATCATGCCTTCGGCATAAGGCTTTATTTCGCTTCCTTCGTAGCCGAATGTGATTTCGTTGCCGTTGTCTCCAATAGCGGGAGCGACAATCACACCACGCATCTCGGCGGGAAAACGTTGAGTCATCGCGTAGACATAGTCTTCGGTCTTCTTCATCGTGTATTCTTCGCCTGTCTCGGCGCGGAATGTCAGCGCAGGGTAGTCGGGGTGGGTCACCGACACGCTGTAAGTCTGCTCAGTGGTGGTGAAGTGGATGTTCTGAAGTGTGAGACGCAGCGTAGCCTGACCGTCGGGTATGTTGGCGTAGTATGGCACATAGACTTTGGCTTCATAGTCTGCACCGCTGACTTTTGTGCGTATCACGCGTTCGCTGACCATCTCGTCGCCGAAGTAGAGTTCTGCGTGGATGGTTGACAGGGGCACATCATTGTCTGTGGCCTTGATCGTGAAGGTTAGACTGTCGCCAAAGCAGGCCTGTCCGAGGTTTCCTGTAACATTCATCACAGGATTGCCGGGAGCCAATGTATCGTCATCGTTACATGCCGTCAGCAGTGTGGCGCCGGCAAATAACAGACCGAGTATTCTGGTTGATTTCATATTAAGGTTTTCGCTTGTGTTTTTAAGAATCTGATTTTTTATTTCCACATCAGTGATACGATGCCGCGGGCGGGTATGGTAACGGGGAAGTGGTGCGAGCCGTCATCGACTGTAGCCTTGACATCCTCTGATTTGCTGTTGCTCAGGACGAGGGCGTAACTGTTGTCGGGATTTTTGAATGCTGTGTATGTCAAGCCGTTTGTGGTGAAACCTTTGGTGGCTATGCGTACAGCTCCCGGTTTGGCGGCCGACGACATGTGGGCCATGATGTAATAGAACGAATTGCGGGTGATCGTTTTGAAGTCGTCAGCGATGTCAACAGCCCCGAAACCATTTATGCAGCCACCCGGGCGATTGGGACCTCGTTTGGAGTCAAGCATGAGATTCCAGATGATCGATCCGCGGCACCAGCGGTTGACTGTTCCGAGAGAGATCTGTTCCATGTCGTCGACAAGACGTGTCTGAAGGTTTGATCCGTCATTCCAGTCTCCGGCGGTAGACTCAGTGAACACAAGTTCCTTCTCGGGGTTTGATGCATGGACAGTGTTGAGTTCTTCGACATTGCCACCGTAATTGTGGAACGCTGCCCCGGCGATATATTTTGATGCTTCAGCATCAGCGTATATCTTTGTGGGGTAGCTCTTCTGGTCAGGCAGGTTGTCATAATTGTAGTTATGGTCAAAAGCATAGATTTTCGTGGTTATGCCGGCTTCTTTGAACTTCGGGCCGAGAGCGCCTTTGACGAAGTCGCGCTGCTCATCCCACCCCATGAACATCGATGCTGAGTTGCCATGGTTGAGAGGCTCGTTCTGAGGGGTCATGGCGTAGATGTCTATGCCTTCTTTCTTAAATGCCTGTATCCACTTCACGAAGTATGTTGCATAGTCTTGATAGTGAGCGGGGTTGAGATGGCCGCTTGTCCAAGAGTTGTGGGGCTTGAGGTCGGTGAGATTGTTGACCTTCATCCAGCGGGGAGCTGTCCATGGCGAACCGAGGATCTTGATGTCGGGATTGATGGCAAGAATTTCCTTCAGGACAGGAATCACATATTTGTTCTCCTCATCAGTCAATGCAAAATTCTCTATGCCCGGCGTATCGCAACATGTATATTCGCTCAGCGAGAAGTCCGAGCAGCCTATGCAGATGCGGATATAGCTCATGCCATAGCCTTCGGTGGGGGAGAATGTCTCCTTGAGAAATTTCGCACGGTCGGTGGCCGACATCTTCATGAGATTATAGGCTGTGGAACCTGTGATGGCCGCACCGAAACCGTCGATGGTCTGGAATGTCTCAGACGGGTTTAGACGTATTGTCGATGGCGACATGTTGTCGGTGGTGCTGAAGCTGATCCATGACTCGGTGAGATCTTTGGCACGATTGGCTGTGGTTGTCAAGACTCTGACATCTCCGGATGCCGGTTCTGATGGTGTCGGAGGTGTGTTCGGATCGGGTGAGTCATTGCTACTGCCGCAGGAGCTGAAAACAACTCCTACAGCGAGCAGCGATGCTAATGTAACACGAATTTTTTTCATTGTTTACGTTAGAGATTTAGAGAGATTAATAACCGGGATTCTGAACCACATTAGGGTTAGTGTCGAGGACATCCTGCGGAATAGGCAGGAGATAAGAATTCTTGGTGTAAGGCACCGATATCGGCAGACGATATGAGTCGTTGCGCTGAGCGGCTGCCATAGCAGATTCCACAAGGTCGAGACGCACGAGGTCATACCAGCGTTCGCCTTCGCATGCGAGTTCGAGACGGCGTTCGTTGACATAGGCGTTGAAGAGGCTTTCGCGGTTGCTCTTTTCTGCGGATGTCAGTTTGTTGACTCCGGCGCGGGTGCGTATACGGTCGATAATGTCGGCTGCGCCCTGAAGATCCTGGTTGTCACCGTTGATGAGAGCTTCGGCTTTAAGTAGCAGAAGGTCGTCATAGCGAAGGAAGAATATATTACTGTAGCCGGAACGGACTTTATACATGAATGCATAGTTGTCAGAAGGATAGTAGTTTGACCAGTTACATTCATAGTAGACCACGGTCTGCTCCTTGCGTTTTGTGTCGCCTGCTTTATCGAAGGCCGACAGCAAGTCGCGTGACGGGGTGATCCATTTAGCCCATGAGAAACTGTTGTCCCAGTTTTCAAGACAGCGGCCATACATCCAGGAAGCCCAGTTGCCTGATCCTACGGGATAGTGGATTTCGAGGATTGACTCGACGGTGTTGGTGTGGAGCGGAGTGGCTGTGAATCCGTCTTTCACCGCACCGTCGATGTTGAACAGGTCGCCATATTCGGGACAGAGGTCATAGCCGAGTTGAGTCAGTTCGTCAACATATTTGACAACCATATTATAATCCCTGACAGGCTTTTCGGCATAGACTTTGGCCAGAAGGGCGCGTGCTACGTCTTTGCTGAAACGGGTCTTGTCGCCGTTGCCGTCGGGAGCATATAGAAGGGCATCATTGAGGTCGCGGAGGATATATTCATATGCTTCGGCCTCTGTGTTCTGTGCCGGGAAGTAGCTTTCATATGATTCGCTGATATTGTCAGAGGTGATGTCTTTGGGTACGGTGGTGATGATGGGTATATTGCCCCACATGCGCACCATGCGGAACCAGATGAACGCACGCAATATCTCAGCCTGTGCGCGCATCGTTTTGATTTCAGACTCGGAGAGACTGTTGTCACCGACAGCTGCCACACCTACAATGAATTTTGTGCATTTTGCAGCCTGGAGCATATAGTAGTTCCAGTCGCGGTTGACACACAGAGTGGTGCCGTTTAGGTCGTTTGTCGCCGGATCGACGACTTCCGAACCGGTTGTGCCGGCATAAGCGTTGTCGCTGTGCACATCTCCGATGAGCAGATAGTCGAGCTGCAGGAAATTCTGGTTTCCGCGGAAATCCTCATAGAGTGCTGTAAGAGCGCTTTCGGCGTCAGCACGGTTCTTGTAGATGATTTCATCTACGGTGTTGTCTATAGAGCCTTCGGTTATGTCTGAATAATCGCTGACTGGCGAATAGTCAAGGTCGCAGGCTGCAGTCATCAGCGATAAAGCCAGGATGCTTGATATATGTTTGATTTTCATGATTGTTGTCGTGATTAAAAGTCAATGTTAATGCCGAACACATAGCTTTTGCAGTGGGGATATGTGCCCCAGTCTATGCCTTGCACGTGACCGTTGTCTCCCCACTGGTTTACTTCGGGATCCATGCCTGAGTAGTGGGTGAAGGTGAGAAGGTTGGAGGCAGTGAAGTAAGGCTGGAGACGGCTTATGCCGAGCTTCTTCATCCATTTTCCCTGGAAATCATATGACAATGAGATGTCTTTTATGCGCAGATAGCTGCCGTCTTCAATGAAGTAGGTAGAGTTGCGCATGTTCCAGCCGGCTTTAGGCATATCGGTGATCTGGCCGGGGATACGCCAGCGGTTGAGGACCTCTGTTGTCTGGTTTTTGCCGTCATACATACCTTCTGTTTCCATGCGCGATGCGTTGAAGATATCGTTGCCATATGCGCCTTGGAGGAAGATGCTGAGGCTGAAGCCTTTGTATGAGAAGGTGTTTGTCATGCCATAGGTGAAGTCAGGGTTGGGGTCGCCGATATATGTGCGGTCAGACGATGAGATGCGTCCGTCACCGTTAATGTCTTCATAGATCATGAGACCTGTTTCGGGGTCAACACCATTTGCCACGTAGCCGTAGAAACCACCGAGTGCACGTCCGGGCTCGTTGCGTACGACTGCTTCGTTTACAGTCTCGCTGGTTACAGCGTCGAGATAGACTTTCTGAAGTTCAAGTTTTGTGAGTTTGTTGCGGTTGAACGACATGTTGAGGCTGGTTGTCCAAGAGAAGGGACCTGTGAAGTTGCGAGAGGTAATGCTGAACTCGAAGCCCTGGTTGGTCATCTCACCTTCGTTTCGCTTGATAGAGCTTGCGGCAGCGGAGCCTGATGGCAGATCGACGTTCATGAGCATGTCGGTGGTCTTCTTGTAATACCAGTCGGCAGAGAGTTCGATGCGGTTGTTAAGCACAGAGAAGTCTACGCCAATGCCTGTCTGGGTTGTGGTTTCCCATGTGAGGTCGGTCGTGCGGAGATTTGACTGGCTGATTGTCGGCACTGCTGTTGCGTTGCCTTCCTCAAACCAGGGGATGCGGTTGATTGAATAGGACTGGAGATATGAGTAGTCGCCGATGCCTGACTGGTTGCCTGTCTTACCCCAGCCGGCGCGGAGTTTGAGATCGTAGATCCAGTCAACATCACGCAGCCAGTTTTCCTGTGACAGACGCCAGGCGGCTGACAGAGAAGGGAACACTTTCCAACGGTGGTCAGGATGAAGTTTCGACGAACCGTCATATCGGATATTTGCAGTAAGGAGATATTTTGAGTCAAAGTTGTATGCTATACGTCCGAAGAATGAGAGAATGCCCCATTGAGAACCGTTTGAACCTGTGCCGGCCCAGTCAATCTTATTGGCTGCATTGAGAGTCTGTATGAGACCGTTGCGATAATATTGGCCATTGATCCAGTTGGTCGAATAGTCGGAGTCGCTCCAAGATGAGCCGGCCATGATGTCAAATGAGTTTTTGCCGAATGAGAAGTTGTAGTTGGCAACGTTATCCCATACGAGAACTGTGTTGTAGGTACGGCCGTCATAGCCTGTGCCGCCCTGTTCGCGTCCCCAGGTTGTCTTTTCAGGATCAAGGAATGAAGTGTTCCATCCCTGACGGCGGTCAAGAGTGAATTTGCTGGAGAATGTAAGGCCTTTGATGATGTTGAAGAAGAGTTCGCCTGATGCGATGATGCGGTTCTCGCGGTTGCGGTTGGCTTCCTGACGCGCTTCGTTTTCAAGCGGGCTCTGCATGTTGAGACCATAGAAATTGTTGTAGAAGCGGTCGGGGTTGGCCGGATCATACACCGGTGCATATGTCGGAGTATTGATGACAGAGAGCACAACACCGCCACGGTTGCCTACCGTACCCATCGCACCGCCGCCGTTTGACGACTGGTCGGAGTACATTACATTGGCTTTTACCGTAAGCCACGGACGCACTTTGCCCTCTATGTTTGCGCGGAAATTGAAACGCTGGAAGAATGAACTCTTGATGATACCGCGGTCGCGTTGATAGCCGCCTGAAAGGTAGTAGCTGATTTTGTCAGAGTTCTGAGAGATAGCGAGCTGATAGTTTTGGGTGTTACCGGTTTTATAGGTCTCGTCAAACCAGTCTGTCTGATCTGTGAGTCCGTCGGGGAGTTTCACAAGACCGATTTCGTCCATGAGTTCCTTATATTGAGCCGCATTGAGAACGTCTAATTTTTTTGCCACATTCGTGAAGCCGCCCTGGACATTGAGAGTGATTTTCGCGTCGGTCGATTTCCCTTGCTTGGTCGATATGATGACTACACCGTTTGCACCGCGTGAGCCATAGATGGCTGCTGATGATGCATCCTTAAGTATTTGCATGTTTGCTATATCGTTAGGCGACAGGAAGCTGATGTCTTCGACAGGCACACCGTCGACGACATAAAGAGGCTCGTTAGAACCGTTGAATGATGTAGTGCCGCGCACACGGACAGTCATGCCTCCTCCGGGAGCGCCCGTAGGCTGCAAAACGGATACGCCGGCTGCTTTGCCCTGAAGAGCCTGGGCCGCGGATACTATGGGTCTGTTGGCAAGAGCCTTTTCATCGACCGTTGAAACGGCCGTCGTAAGGTCTTTACGTTTTACGGAACCATAACCGATGACCACGACTTCGTCAAGGTCTGTGGTATTGGTCTTGAGGACTACGTTCATTGTGGCTTTGGCTGGAAGTTCGGTCGTGTCGTATCCTATGTAAGAGAATACGAGGATTGAACCTTCGGCAACATTGATGTTGAAATTGCCGTCATAGTCGGTAGTGACACCCATGCCGGGTTGTCCTTTAGGTACGACGCTTACGCCAATCAGTGGCTCGTTGGATGAATCGGTGACAGTTCCTGATACATTGATGGCAGCGGCAAATGCCTGTATGCTGCCGACAAACATCATGACTAAACCGAGAGCCAATGGTAGTAGATTGCACTTCGCCTTCATTGGTAGATCATTTAAAGTTGATGTTAGTTTTAGATTTATTTGATGTTAGATAATGTTGTTCTCGTCATAGTTTCCATGGCTGAGGGCGCATGTTTTTATGGAATTATCATCAGATAACAGACTTGAATCGGGTTATTCGGTGACGGGACAAAATTATAAATTATTATTTGACATTTAAGCGGAGAGTAAAGAGGACAAGTAAATGTCTCAAATTTTTAACAGTCGCTAAATCAACTTGTTATTATTAAGGAGGGCGTTTAAAAAAGTAAAATGGTTGTCGCTTTGTAAAGGATGTGAAAGAGCTTGATCAGGATGTTGGTTCCATGAATTTGCCGAGAGTTCTCACAGAGTCGGCGAAATCTTTCTTCGAAATGATGGCTTTGTTGCGGACCTTGAATCGGTTGTTGTAGACAGTCTGTGCAGAGCAGTGGAGAAACTCGGCGATTTTGACGCTGTCGGTGATGCCGAGGCGGACAAGAGCGTAGATGCGCAGTTCGGTGTTTAGCAATTCTCCCTCTTTGGGGTAAATGCGTTTGTCTTCCTGAAGCAAAGTGTTGAAATCGTTGACGAAGTTAGGATAGATATGAAGGAAAATTGTGTCAAACGAGCGATAGAAGACCTTGAGTTCGTCTTTCATGTCGATGTCGGCAGTCTCGGCTTCGATTTCTTTGTATTTTTTAGTCATGGCCTTGAGATGGATATTGCGTTTGAGCCCCTCAAGTTTGCCTATGTAGTTTGAGCAAATGGTGAATACATAGCCTATATATTCTTCTTTAACGTAGTTAGCCTCTTTGAGCTCGTCGTTTTTCAGCTTAAGATCCTCATTTAGTTTTTTGAGTCTGTCATTGACGGCGTCGAGCTGATTTTTGGCGTCTGACAGTTCGGCAATCTTGTTGTTAAGTTTTTTATTGGCTGAATCAAGATGTCCGCCCTGATATTTGAGACGCCTGTTTTGTATAATGATTACGACAATAAGGATGGCAAGAATTACGGCAAGCACACAAACTGTTGTCAAAAACATTTTTGTACGGCTTTGTTGCTGACGGCTCCGTTCGAGATAGGCGTTGTTGACTTCATCCAAAGTCTGGGAAATGCCATAGGCCCGGACTCGGTTAGGGTAGTTTATCGCTTTATTAAGGCTGTAGTTGATATATGAATACGCCCTGTCGATGTCTCCTTCGTCAAACATGATTTTGGCCAGTTCTTCGAGAGATGCAATTTCAGCATTGACGCTGCGCACGTCCGAGATGGCCGACATTACCATATATTTCTTGTAGTCGTCTTGTTTACCGGTTTCTTCGTAGAGTTTTGCGAGTATGTATGCGTCTTTGGCGTCCTGCCGGGAGTTCAATCCTGACTTGGACAGTTTCTCATGAAGTCCATCAATGACCGGAATGTTTGATTTTTCGGTGCCAAGCACATCCCAAGCCTTGAACCACAGGTAGTCAGGATGGCTACTGTCGATGATGGATATTATCGAGTCTTTGTAAGCCCGCTCTTTGACATAGAAGTCGTTTCCGCTACCGCCGGTATAGTTGCCAAGGTGGCTGTAGAGATAGATCATCTGTCCATAATAGTCGATAAGCAGGTTGCGTGGCAATGAAGAATTGTCGATAGAGTGCATGATGTCAGCCGAATGAGTGAGCAAGCCTGTTCCTGTCAAAAGTTCTGATTTGTCGATCAGGGTTTTGATTTCCCATTCGTGGTTGCCTGCAAGTCTTGCGAGAGTCAGTCGTCTGTCGGCATACTTCAGGGCTGAGTCTGATTTATATGTCTGAAATTCGTCAAAAAGCAGAGTGTTGAGCAGATATTGGTCTGATAGGGATGATGCGTGTTCGAGTTTCTGCCTGATTTCTGCAATCTTTATGAGTTTTGAGCGTTCGAGTTCGTCTCTTTTGTCAATCAGCGAGTCAAGAAGTGCCACATATTTGTCTGTGACGTTGCAGTCTGATTGAACGCATGATGTCATAAACGTTGCATAAAGCATTGCAATCAATGCAATTGCCGAGAGGTAATATCTACAATTATGTAACGATAATACGGATTTCATGATGGATCTGTTAAGGTGTTACAAAGATAGTGATTATTTGCCATTTTAATCCTGTTTTCATGGTGATAAATTTCATAATATGTCAACCTTATGTTTGTGTTAGATCGTAAGGCCGGATCTTATGAATGTCAGCTGCCTTGAACCTTGTGGCCGGTATTGGCGTTGTCTCTATGAAGTGAATCTTCGGAAAGATTGAATATAAAAGATTAATGTATTATTGACATGGATAATAATAAAAATTCTTCTCAGGCCAGAAATTTTGAGAAGAAGCTCGAAAAAGTCAGCCCTTTTGAGGTTAAGTCTACGCTGATAAGTCTTGCAGAGAAAAGTCAGCGCCGATCGGCCAATACATTTCTTAACGCCGGACGCGGAAATCCTAACTGGATTATGGCGGAACCTCGTGCTGCCTATTTTCTGCTTGGCCGCTTTGCATTGGAAGAGTGTAAGGCGGTCTATGACTCGGATGGCATAGCTGGTTGTCCGGTTGAGGCGGGAATCGACAAGCGTTTTGAGAAATTTCTTGCCGGCAACAGCTCCGATCCGGCAGCTGTCACTCTTAAAGAAATCTATGACTATGCTGTCGGCACACTGAAATGTGATGCCGAGGGGCTCGTCTATGAATGGGCAGACGGTATCATCGGCGATCATTATCCGACCCCGCCGCGCATACTTGCATCTACCGAAGTGATCTGTCGCGATTATCTTCGTTGGGCTATGGGTGGTGCTGACGATAATACGGAGTTCAAATTGTTTGCAACCGAAGGTTCTACTGCCGGAATGTGTTATATATTTGACAGTCTTCAAGCCAATTTTCTACTTAACAAGGGTGACAAACTCGCAATACTTACACCTGCGTTCACACCTTATCTCGAGATACCTGATTTGAGGCGTTTTGACTTTGATGTCGTCTATGTGAGCGCAAATAAGGTTGATAAGGATGGCTATCACCAGTGGCAGTATTCTGATGAGGAAATCGATAAACTGCGTGATCCGTCGGTCAAGGCCGTCTGTGTCATCAACCCGAGCAACCCGCCAAGCTATGAGCTTTCGCCCCATACGATGGAGCTGCTCAAAGACGTTGTGAAAAGAGACAATCCAGATTTGATGATTATCACTGACGACGTTTACGGCACTTTTATCAAGGGTTTTAAATCGCTGATGTATGAACTACCGTACAATACGGTCTGTCTATATTCATATTCCAAATATTTCGGAGCGACAGGATGGCGTCTTGCCGTCATGGCAGTTCCCGACAACAATGTTTTTGACGCACGTCTGTCTAAGCTATCTGATGAGCATAAGGCTGTGCTTGCACGTCGTTACGCTTCTTTGGGCGTCAAACCTGAAGAATTCCGTTTCATAGACAGGCTTGTCGCCGACAGCCGTCTTGTGGCGCTTAACCACACGGCCGGATTATCAACACCTCAGCAGATCATGATGACCCTCTTCTCGGCTTATGCCTATCTCCACCGCGATGAGTTGCAGCCAAAGTTGATCGGAATAATACACAAGCGTCTTGCAAATCTGTGGAGGACGACAGGTTTCACTTTGTTGCCCGATCCTCTGCGCGCCGGTTATTACAGCGAGATTGACTTGCTCGTCTGGGCAAATAAACTTTATGGCTCTGATTTTGCAGATTACTTGAAGAAGACTTACCTACCGATTGATTTTGTCCTTCGTCTTGCCAATGAGACATCCGTAGTGTTGCTCAATGGTGACGGTTTCGACGGTCCGGCATGGTCTGTCAGGGCTTCGCTTGCAAATCTCGACTCAGATGCATATCTGAGAATAGGTGAGTCGATACGCAAGATTCTTGACGAGTATTACAATGAGTATAAGGAGAGATAACACTGCGACCTATCATATCTCTACCTCTCAGGCCTCCATGGACAGTAATCCGGGAGGCCTGAATTTTTTTGAATAGTCTCTACTTCTATAATAGTATGAGTTCACCGAAACATTCGGGACGATGGAAGTCAGGTTCTTCGCTTACAATCGGATTCCAGCTGAGGAAATGAGGTTGAGACGCAGCCGATGCACATTTATAGAAATTACCACGCATTGCTATCGGACTACCGTCATACTTGATGCCGATAAGTTCGAGTGGTATTCCGACAAGCAGATTCCAGGTGAAAAGTCCTTCGAGTTCACGGAAAGGGCGCGTGCCGCAAGAAGGATACCTCTGTATGCTTGCAATCTGACTCTCGGTCAGACGGGTAGGTTGGTCGCGACGGCTTCTGACCGAAGCATTGACTGTGCCGATGCAGTTGAACTCAAAGTTCCAGTATGGCAGATCGCCGGTAGGCTCCACGAAAAATTCCACACACGAATCCTCGCTGACAGGAGATTGATTGAGATAATTCTCAGCACGGAGATAATTGCATCTGACAAAGAAATCGATATAGAGCATATCCTTGGAGTGGGCTGTAGCTATAGTCGTAAGAGGATGATAGGGAAAGCGGTCAGCCCAGTTTACAGATTCGATGGTTCGTCTCGGTGCCTCGCGGTCAAGGACGTTTATGATCTCATCGAAATCAGTGATGCTGTCAAGTGATTGGATATATGGTATCTCAAGTTTTTTTGGTGTGGACATTTGAAGCTAAGTTAGAGTTGAATATAATCTTTGATCGCAAGCAGCACACCGACTGCAGCCATGACTATGAGCACAGTGCCGACAATGCGGTTGACAAGCCATAGTGAGCGTACGTTGAAGCGTGAGCGAAGTTTGCTGACAAGGAAAGTGACAAGATACCACCATACTATGGCGCCACCGAATATTGTCAGATATGCCCAGATATAGTGGAAGATCTCATACTCCGGCAGGATGAAGTTGAATCTTGCAAAAAGTCCGATTATGAAAAACAATATCAGCGGATTGGACACCGTGAGAAAGAAGCCCGATATGAAGTCGCTCCAGTAGCTGTGGCTCTCGACTTCGGCGGTCTTGAGTGCTCTTGTCGGATTTTTTCTGAATAAAAAAAGGCCGAAGGCCGCAAGGACAATGCTCCCGAATATCTGTAGGGCAAATTGGTGCTTCTCTATGGCGTCAGTTATGAAACTGAGGCCGAAGCCGGCAAGAAGGCAATAGAACAGATCGCTCAAGGCCGCCCCGATGCCGGTGAAAAATGCAGGCCACCGCCCTTTGCTCAAGGTGCGTTGTATGATGAGCATGCCAATCGGACCCATGGGGGCTGAAATCAGCGCTCCGATGGCAAGGCCACGAGGTAATATGTATAGAAAATGTTCCAATCTTTACCAATAACAAACAAAGTTAACATCTTTGTCTGAAAAATGCAAAACAAAAAAATTGAAGCGTTTCTGATTATAATCTGTCACGGCATGCCGTACAGATTTATGCTTTGCAGCCAAAGTCCACGTTGTCGCGCAGATAGCTGTCCATCGAGGCTGCCGCTTTCCTTCCGTCTCCCATTGCAAGTATGACTGTCGCGCCACCACGGACAATGTCACCTCCGGCAAATATCAACGGCATTGAGGACTGGAGATTGTCATTGACGACTATGGTGCCGCGTTTTGACACGTCGAGACCATTGATCGAATCGGGGATGAGCGGGTTGGGAGACACTCCGACGCTGACAATCACTTCGTCAATCGCAACTTCGTCAATCGCACCTTCTATTGGAACGGGAGTGCGGCGACCATCAGGGCCGGGTGTGCCAAGTTCCATGCGCTGGACAAGCATAGCTCTGACATGTCCTTTATCATCAGAAAGGTATTCGATCGGATTTGACAGAGTCATGAATTCTACGCCTTCTTCTTTTGCGTGTTCGATCTCTTCGATTCGGGCGGGCATCTCAGCCTCGCTTCTACGGTATACGATAATTGCGCGTTCGGCACCTATACGGCGGGCTGTGCGGACACTGTCCATCGCCGTGTTGCCGCCACCGATCACAGCCACGCGTCGTCCGTGTGCGACCGGTGTCATGCCGCCATGTCCGGCACCCATGAGGTTGATGCGGGTGAGATATTCATTGCTCGACATAACGCCGATAAGATTTTCTCCCGGGATGTCCATAAATCGTGGAAGTCCGGCTCCGGAAGCGACGAAAATGGCTTTGAATCCCATCGAAAGAAGTTCGTCATAGCTTAGGGTTTTGCCTATGACTGTGTCTTTGCGGAATTCCACTCCGAGAGATCTCAGAGATTCGAGTTCGGCATCGACAACTGAATTGGGCAGACGGAATTCGGGTATGCCATATTTCAATACACCGCCTATTTCATGGAGAGCTTCAAAAACAGTGACGTCGTAGCCTCTTTTTGCCATTTCTCCGGCAAAGGAGAGTCCGGCGGGCCCACTGCCGGCGACTGCAACACGTATGCCGGTGGATGGCGCTTTTTGGGCAGGCATGGTTAGACCGTTTAGACGTTCGTTATCGGCAGCAAAGCGTTCGAGGTAGCCGATAGCGACAGGCTCTTTTTTCATCTTGTGATAGATGCATCGGCTCTCACATTGCTTCTCCTGGGGGCATACGCGGCCGCATACGGCAGGCAAGGCGCTGGTGGCCTTGAGCACGGCAGCGGCTTCGGCAAAAGCTCCGCGTTGAATGTTTTTTATAAAACCTGGTATGTTGATATTCACCGGACAGCCGGTCACACATTGCGGATCCGGACAGTCGAGACAGCGACGCGCCTCAATCACAGCCTGTCCTGCGCTTAGCCCTTGATTGACCTCGTCGTTACATGTCACTCGATATGAGGCCGGGAGCATGGGCATTATAACCCTGGGAATTGACGTGCGCTCTTTCGCGCTCATGCTGTTTCGCAGTTCTTCGCGCCATGCTGCATCGCGTGGCGCCGTAATATCCGGATTGTTTGTTTTGTCTGACATATTCATTCGGTCGTTAATTATAGGCTTTCATGCGCATCATCATCTCGTCAAAGTCTACCTGATGAGCATCAAACTCAGGCCCGTCAACACATACAAATCTCATTTTTCCACCTACAGTGACACGGCAGGCTCCGCACATGCCCGTGCCATCGACCATGATGGTGTTGAGCGAGCAGATTGTCGGAATGTTATAACGCTTTGTCAGAAGCGACACAAACTTCATCATGATGGCAGGCCCGATTGTGACAACCTCGTCAACCTGTTCCCGGGCGATGACAGCCTCGACTCCGTCAGTGACGAGCCCTTTATGTCCGTAGCTGCCGTCATCGGTCATTATGACGACTTCATCTGACCACTGTCTCACTTGCTCTTCGAGAATTATCAGCTCTTTAGTCCTTGCGGCGAGAACACTTATAACCCTGTTGCCGGATTCTTTCATTGCCTTGATGATCGGCAAAAGGGGAGCCACACCGACACCACCGCCACAGCATACCACAGTGCCGACACAAGCGATTTTCGTCGCGCGGCCGAGTGGTCCGACGACGTCAGTGAACCGGTCGCCTTCATTCAACGAACAGATCATCTCTGTTGATGCTCCGACATTCTGGACTACAAGCGTGATTGTGCCTTTCTCGATGTCTGCATCTGCGATGGTCAGTGGTATGCGCTCGCCGTTTTCACCACAGCGCACGATTACAAAGTGCCCCGGTTTACGGGCTTTTGCTATCTCGGGTGCTTTCACCACAAGGCGAACCACCTTCTCTGAAAAATAGCTTTTCTCGACAATTTCATTCATGATATATGAGCTTGCTTATGTCAAATGACGAAGGATATATAAAACACTTCATTAAACCTCGCCATATTTCTCGCAAATGTAGTAAATTTGCAGTTATTATCCGAATTAACAAGATTAAAAAATCAATATCTCTATATATGGCACGAAAACGTAAACCATTTCCGATCCTTGAAGGAGTGACTGTCACTGATGTCGCTGCCGAAGGAAACGCACTCGCAAGAGTCAATGACATGGTTGTCTTTATCCCCTTCGGCGCACCTGGTGATGTCGCCGATATCAGGATTGTAAAGAAGAAAAAATCATATGCCGAGGGTCAGATTGCCCGTCTGATCACCCCCGGAGCAATAAGAACCGAACCGCGCTGTGAGCATTTCGGGATCTGTGGCGGGTGCCGGTGGCAGCATTTGCCATATGATTTCCAGTTGCGTTGCAAACAGCAGCAGGTCATGGATGCGTTGCAGCGTATCGCAAAGGTTGAACTGCCTGAAATAATGTCAATTAAAGGTTCGGCTGAAATATGGGCATATCGCAACAAGATGGAGTATACCTTCTCCAACCGTTGTTGGCTTACGTTCGAGCAACTTGCGAGTGGTGAGGAATTTCCTGACCGTGATGCCGCCGGCTTTCATATCCCCGGTTCGTTTGATAAGGTCCTCGACATAAAGGCTTGTCATCTACAGGATGACCTCGGTAACCGCATACGCCTTTTTGTCAAAAATTTCGGCAAGGAACGAGGCTGGTCATTCTATGACTTGAAAGGTCAGCATGGTTTGCTGCGCACACTGATGCTGCGCATCGCATCGACGTCAGAAGTGATGGTTGTGATGGCTTTTGGAGAGGACGACCGGGATAAAATCGCACAATTGCTTGATGCGATGAAAGACGCTTTCCCCGAGATAACATCGCTGATGTATACGGTCAACACGAAGGTCAACGACAGCATGGGCGATCTTGACATACATCTTTGGAGCGGTAAAGAATATATCGAAGAGGAGATGGAAGGCCTGAAGTTCAGGGTCGGCCCTAAATCCTTTTACCAGACCAACTCGCGTCAGGCTTATGAATTGTATAAAGTCGCGCGAGATTTTGCCCGCTTGACAGGCGATGAACTTGTCTATGACCTTTACACCGGCACCGGCACGATAGCAAATTTTGTGAGTCGCGACGCACGTCATGTCATCGGCATCGAATATGTTGCCGACGCAATTGAGGATGCGAAAATCAACTCAGAGCGAAATTCAATCACCAACACCGAGTTTTATGCCGGTGATATGAAAGACGTACTGACTGACGAATTCATATCGGTTCACGGACGACCGGATGTGATGATAGTTGATCCTCCGCGTGCAGGCATGCATGGTGATGTTGTTGACGTTATACTCCGGGCCGAACCGGCACGCATCGTCTATGTAAGTTGCAATCCGGCGACACAGGCCAGAGATATAGCCTTGCTTGACGAAAAGTATGCCGTTGAGGCTGTTCAGCCCGTCGATATGTTTCCACACACACAGCATGTCGAGAATGTGGTCGCACTTGTGCGAAGAGACAAAGCTACTGTTCAGAGCGAGGAATTGTAGTAGCGTGGATCGCCGGTGACTTCCTCTCCGATAAATTCCGGGTGGGGGAAAATACGGTCGGGTCTGTCTAATTCAATTTCGGCTACGACAAGTCCGCTGTGAGTGCCGCCAAATTCATCGACTTCCCATTTGAAGCCTTCATGGTTGACGATATAGCGTGTTTTGTCGATGATTGACCCCGAGGCGCATCTTCCGATCATCTGACGTGCATCATCAAGGGGGATTTCATATTCCCATTCGTCTCTGACCGCACCTTCATTCTGACCTTTGACCGTCAGAAAGGCCCGGTTGTCATAGATGCGTACGCGGACGGTCGAGCGTGGATCACGACAGAGATAGGCCTGGACTATGTGCGACGACTTGACAGCGAGATCGCGGTAAAGGTCGGATGTGACGAGAAATTTGCGTTCGATTTCTTTAGACATGGTTCTCGTTGATATAATAAATTCAGTGTGTTGGATTTATTGACACTTGAGAAGAGGCAACCATATGCCTCCCGGATTGTTTAATGTAAATGTAAGCGCAAAGATAATCATTCATTCTGATATGCTCATCACTCATCGTCTAATAACCATTCTGACTGTATTCATCCTTGTCTTGGCAGGGGTGTCTGTCGTGTGGGCCGACGAACATCCTCAACGGGTGATGGACGGTGGTTTTTATCTTCAGGGCATAGTCAGGGATTCGATTACGGGAGAGGCTTTGCCGAGGGCATCTGTGCGCACGTCTCAAGGCGCCCGCTCGGCTGTAGCCGACGCACGCGGCATTTTTGGTATTGCCATGACTTCCGACGATAAGGGCATTCATGTGAGTTCAGTCGGATATAAGCCCAAAGATGTGGCGATTGAACGAGACAATTATAACATGGTTGTTGTGTGGCTTTCGCCTTCGTCTACCGAACTCGATGAAGTGGTTGTAAGAAGAAAAAAATACAGCAAACGCAATAATCCGGCGGTTGAATTTGCCCGGCGTCTTCGAAAAAACTCGTCACTTGGCGATCCTTTGCATCATGACTATTACAGCTATGACAAATATGAGCGGATAACGATGGCGCTGAATGATTTCAACGCGGAAGCCGATAATTTTCTGACGCGCAACTATCCATTTCTCAAAGATTATGTCGATACTTCGGAAGTCTCCGGAAAACCCATCCTCAATGTTTCGGTGAAGGAAAAGTCATCGACGATCAATTACAGACGTTCGCCAAAGTCTCTCAAAACAACGGTCAACGGGTTTAAAGCGACCGGCATCGACCAGATAAGCGACACTGACAACTCGCAGGTCATAATCGAGGACCTGTTGCGGGAGGTCGATCTGTATGACAATGATGTCAATCTTCTGCAACAGCGTTTTGTCAGCCCATTGTCTCCGATAGCTCCAGATTATTATAAATTCTATCTGACAGATACATTGACAGTGATGGGCGACAGCTGTGCTATGCTGTCTTTCTATCCGTTCAATCGTTCGGGATTTGGTTTTACGGGACATGTTTTTGTCTCCCTTGCAGACTCGGCAATGACGATAAGAAGGGTGGATCTGAGTGTGCCGAAGGAAATCAATCTTAATTTTGTCGAAAAGTTTTATCTCACTCAGACCTATGACCGTGCGCCTGACGGTACGAGGTTGAAACTTAGTGATGACCTCACGCTCGAGTTGTCACCTATGCCCGGTTTGCCAAGCATTTATGTGCGACGGAATACGTCATACAGAGGGCATGATTTTTCAGCCCCGGCCGACAGCGCTATTTTCGACATGATGAAAAATGAGTTTGTCAGCGATAGCGTTGGCGCGCGCTCGGACGGCTTTTGGGATGAGGCGCGTATCAAGCCACTGTCGCATCAGGAGAGCAGAGTGGGGGCGATGCTTGAGCGCTTCGGCACATCGAAACTCTTCTATTATGGAGTCCGTGTTGTCAGCGCGTTTGTGCAAGGCTATGTCCCCTTGGGATCCAAGTTTGATTACGGGCCTGTCAACACGACCGTGAGTTTCAATGCAATAGAAGGTACACGTCTGAGAGCCGGTGGCATGACTACCGCAGACTTGAACAAGAGATGGTTTGGACGAGGCTATGTCGCTTATGGCACACGCGATCATAAGTGGAAATACAGTGCTGAGATCGAATACTCGTTCCATGACAAAAAAAGACATACACGGGAGTTTCCGGTCCATTCGCTGCGTCTGACTCACTTATACGATATTGATTATGTCGGCCAGCATTATCAATTTACTAACCCTGACAATGTCTTCCTTTCGCTTAAGCGAATGACCGATCGTAATGTCATCTATCACAGAGTCACAGATCTGAAGTATACACTTGAACTATATAACAATTTTTCGATAAGCGCAACTTTACGCAACGACCGCAGGGAAGCCACTCCCTGGATCCCATTTGTTGACTGTAACGGTCACAGCATGGCTCATTTCACTGAAAACTCGCTAAACGTCACTCTGCGATATGCTCCCGGTGAAAAGTTTGTTCAATCGCGATCTTCCCGACATCATGTCAATCTTGATGCTCCGGTTTTTGTACTCAGTCAGACATTCGCACCGGCGTGTTTGTCAAAATATCCGATCAACAGAACAGAACTCAGCATGCAGAAGCGTTTTTGGCTGTCAGCATTCGGCTATGTCGATGCAATCGTGACAGGTGCAAAAGTCTGGAGCCGCTCGTCATATCTTGATCTGGTCATCCCTAATGCAAACCTCAGTTATACGATACAGCCCGAAAGTTTCGCATTGCTTAACCCGATGGAGTTTATCAACGATTCGCAGGTCGCATGGTATATTACCTATAGTCCGGACGGTCTGTTGTTCAATCTTATTCCAGGTCTGAAAAAGGCAAAGTTGCGCGAGGCATTCTCGTTCAATGGATTTTATGGAAGGTTAAGCAGCAAGAACCTGCCGTCGGAGAGCAATTCGCTGATTGCCTTTCCCCCGGAGTCGACAATCTCCCGGATGGAAAAAGGACCATATATGGAGTTTTCAGCCGGTATTGATAATATTTTCCGTTGTCTGAGAGTCGACTATGTGTGGAGGCTCAGCTATCGTCATCCCGCCTATCAGATCGACCGCAGTGGACTCAGGATTGCCTTCCATATGTCTTTTTAATGCTCCATCTCTGCACCGGACAAAACTAAAAAGGATTAACGGAGTGTATCTGATACCGAAAATCTGTAAATATGGTATGTAATAAGGGGATTTTGGTTATTGTAAATAGATGATTTAGTGTTAATTTTGCATTGCAGATCACCCGAAACGTATGCTCCGGTGATGATGTGTAAGATTAACACGAAATGCGTGTAGGTATGAGAAAAACAATTTTATTGACATTTTTATTTGGATGCACGATTATGGCAAATTCGCAGAATCCGACGAAGTTGACTAACTCAGAGGTCAACCCTAATCAGACAGCAGGACATGTGCAGCTTGGAGAGTTTGCTCCTAAGTTTGCAGAGTTGAATGATGATGTTTTATTCGGACAAGTGTGGAGCCGCACCGACAAACTTTCGCTTCGCGACCGCAGCATTGTTACACTGACGGCATTGGTGTCGAGTGGGGTTATCGACAGTTCTTTGACTTACCATCTGCAGGAAGCGAAGAAAAACGGAGTGACACGCACAGAGATAGCCGAAGTGCTGACGCAGATTGCATTTTATGCCGGTTGGCCTAAGGCATGGGCTGCGTTCCGCCAGGCAAAGGAAGTGTGGGGAGAAGTAAGCGTTTCAGATGACGCACGTAGTCGGCACCAACAGGAGATTATGTTCCCGATAGGCGAGCCAAACAATGCATATGCTAAGTTTTTCACCGGCAAGAGTTACCTCGCACCGGTATCGACCGAACAGGTGCCTTTTTTCAATGTGACATTTGAGCCTCGTTGCCGCAACAACTGGCATATTCATCATGCGTCAGAAGGCGGCGGACAGATGCTTGTCGGTGTCGGAGGCAGAGGTTGGTATCAGGAGGAAGGTAAACCCGCAATCGAGATTTTGCCCGGCACGGTAATTCATATTCCGGCAAACGTCAAGCATTGGCATGGAGCGTCTGCAGACTCTTGGTTTTCCCATCTCGCGTTTGAAGTGCCTGGAGTAAATACGTCAACCGAGTGGTGTGAGCCTGTCTCTGATGACGAATATGACAAACTTGATTGATAAGTAAACACTCGTTTTTATAACTGTCTAATTATGAAGAAGAATATATTATTAGGAGTGGCATTAATGCTGCTGTCGTTTTATTCTGCACAGGCGCAGTCAAAAGTTTATCAGACCCGTGAAATAAGTCCTGAGGCTCTTGTCCGAATCTATAAAGCGCTCGGACGTCCAGCCGACGGTCACAGGGTGGCCGTTAAAATCAGCACCGGAGAGTCCGGCAATCCCAACTACTTGAAGCCAACGTTGATCGGAGCTTTGGTTGACAGTGTACATGGCACGATCGTGGAGTGTAACACTGCATATGCAGGCAAGAGAAATACGGTCGAGGCTCATTGGCAGACAATTCATGAGCATGGGTTCGACTCAATTGCTCCGGTTGACCTTATGGACGAGGAAGGACAGATGAAAATACCGGTCAGGGACCGTCGTCACATAAAATATGATATTGTCGGAAATCATCTGCCACGTTATGATTATATGATCAATCTCGCTCATTTCAAGGGTCATGCTATGGGTGGTTATGGAGGCGTGCTGAAGAATGCATCCATCGGAGTTGCGTCGGCCGGTGGAAAATCTTATATCCACACAGCAGGCAAGACTGACAAACCTGAGGAACTATGGCAAAATATTGCGGAGCAGGATTTGTTCCTTGAAGCAATGGCAGCGGCTGCGCAGGCCGTAGATGATTATTTTGGGGATAATATAATCTATATCAATGTCATGAACAATATGTCTGTCGATTGTGACTGTGATGCTCATCCTTCAGATGTCTTGCTTAAAGATTACGGTATTTTGGCATCGACCGATCCGGTTGCGCTTGACAAGGCTTGTGTGGACATTATTTTCAACATGAAAGCTTCTGACGGAAATGACAACGCACCGCTCATAGAGCGTATAAACAGCCGGCACGGAACACACACGATAGACCATGCTGCGGCAATAGGCTTGGGCTCTTTGGAATATGAGATTGTAGACATAGACAAATTAAATCCGTAATCAGACATTGTCTCTAAATTCAGACATGAGATAGCTATGGCGGTAAAATCGATAGTCTCTCTTTTTGTGTCGGCATTTCCACTGACTGTATTTGCAGCCGTCGAAAATGCCGACACTGTTCATCAACTTGGTGAAATCGTTGTCACGGGCACTAATTCAGGCGTTGCTGCTAATCAGTTGCCATATTCAGTTTCTGTGATTGGCCAGGAACGACTGGAAGCAACGGGTCAGACTCAATTGTTGTCAGCGATATCCGGTATGGTACCGAGCCTGTTTGTATCAGAGCGCAGTATATTTGGTTTCGGTGTGAGCAATGGTGGCTCAGGCCATATCAAACTGCGAGGTGTCGGCGGCGACAGAGCGAGTGCAGTTCTGATGATGGTCGATGGACAACCTCAATTTGCAGGGATTTACTCTCATCATATAGCTGATTTTTATGACAGGGAATATGTTGAGAGGGTAGAGGTGCTCCGCGGTCCCGGATCAGTTTTATACGGATCAAATGCAATGGCCGGTGCGATAAATGTAATAACAAAAAGTTCACATAAAAATGGTGTGCATACGAGTCTGTCATCGCAATATGGATCATACAATACATGGCTGTCTTCTCTGACAAACACAACGCGCTATGGCCGATTCTCGTCTCTGGCATCTGTCTCTTATAACCGTACAGACGGCACTGTCGACAATTTCGACTTTAAACAGATCGATGGATATGTGAAGTTAGGATATGATATTTCATCAAACTGGAAATCAAACGCCGACTATACTATCATGCATTTCACAGGCAATGATCCGATATATCCGAAACTGTCAAATCCTGAGTCGACAGACATCTATCATCAGAATATCACTCGTGGAGAAGTTTCGGTCGGTGCATCAAATAGATATGCTGCTACCGACGGTGTCGTGCGTGTCTACTATAGCTACGGCAATCATTTTGTTGACGATCCGCGTCATTTCCATAGCAAAGACGACAGATTTGGCGTTATCGCATATCAGAATTTCAAACCATGGAAAGGTGCTTCTGCAACTGTCGGTTTCGATTTCGATTCTTATTCGGGAGAGATACCGGTGTCGGGAGGAACAAATCACACTGAAGGGTCGATGAGTACAATAAGCCGGAAGACTATTGTCGAGTACTCTCCTTATGTCACCCTTTCACAGTCTTTTGCCGAAGGCTTGCTAAATCTTAACGGAGGATTGAGAATGGCCAACAGTGATAAGTTCGGCACTCAGTGGGTGCCGCAAGTCGGTTTTGCCGTCAATCCCGGCAAAGGTTTCAATGCAAAGGGCACTTTGTCTATGGGTTACCGCAATCCTTCATTCCGTGAACTATATCTATATCGTATGGCAAATCAAGACTTGCAACCTGAAAAGATGATGAACTATGAGATATCCGTCGGGAAGCATTTCTCACGTTATCTGACTGCTGATATAACCTTCTATTACAGTAAGGGTAAGGATATGATACAAGTGGTCGATAATAAGAATGTCAATACAGGTCGCTTCATAAATAAAGGTATCGAGATTACTGCCAAAAGCCGTCCACTTGATCAACTCTGGTTGTTTGCCTCCTATAGTTTTCTCCATACGTCACTCGATAATCTTGTTGGCGCCCCAAAAAATCAGTATTATTTAGGTGCTGAATTTACCGTGTGGGATAAGTTGAAGATTGCGGCTGACCTCAAAGGAACCGGAGGGCTATACGTAGCGGAGGATGTCAGACTTCAGAACTATGCGCTGCTTAACCTTAAGTTGACATATAGGATTTGTCGATATGTCGATATTTTCACACGTCTGGAAAACCTCACCGACACACGTTACACCATCAACCGTGGATATGAAATGCCCGGTTTTACGG
The DNA here is from genome assembly GCA_964018265.1 of uncultured Muribaculaceae bacterium. Classification (GTDB taxonomy): domain Bacteria; phylum Bacteroidota; class Bacteroidia; order Bacteroidales; family Muribaculaceae; genus CAG-873. Next base: position 9,898 of record CAXHOY010000009.1, on the reverse strand, counting down.
CGATGGGTGGTTTTAAACTTGATTTCTAAGTGTCGGATTTGTAAATATACAAAGTCCGTGCTTCTATGAAAGCATGCCTTCGGCCGGAGTGTTGTAGATTGTTTTCAGCGCATTTATGATGGCGTCAGACGACATTTTTGAGCTGTCAAACACAGCGTGGTAGTTTTTAGGGTCACCCCACGTCTGCCCTGTGTAATAGGCATAATGATCGCGGCGCACGGCATTTGTTTTGGTCACATGTGCAGTGGCCTTGTCTTCATCTATGCCATAGAATGATATGGCACGTTTGGCTTTATATTCAGCCGATGCGTGGAGATAGATGTGCAGGCAATCCGGGTTGTGCTTCAGGATATAATCGGCGCATCGACCAACGATGACACACGGGCCTGCCGCGGCAAGACGTTTGATGACGCGGCTTTGCGCCACAAACAGGGCGTCTTTTTTCGACAACGATTGATCCATTGGCACAGTGTGGTGGTCCATAATCATCTCAAGCAATAGCGGATGAGGAAGGCGTTGGTCGAGGTCTCTGACGGTCTTGATGTCGAGGCCGCTTTCGCGCGCGACCATTTCCATCATTGAGTTATCATAGAATGGTATGCCCAACTGTTCTGCAGTTTTCTTGCCGATCTCGTGTCCCCCGCTGCCATATTCGCGTCCGATTGTGATGACGTTATACTTTCCTCCATGGGAGCTGTCTGAAACGCTCACTTCTGAGACTGATGTTGCTTTGGCCGAAGGCTTTGCTTCCCAGCTGTCGATAAACCTGAGGTGAGGGCGGATCAGACGTACAAGAGGTCCGGTCAGTATGGCTACGATAAGAGTTCCTTCTCTGACACCATCTATTTTACCGGCGAATATCCATGAACATCCGACCGCTATGAGAAGCAGAGTTACATCAAACGCTATTTTCATCGTGCCGAATTCTTTATGCAGTTTCTTTGAGGCTATGTGAAGCACATATTCGCCCGAATTCATGCTTACATCTGCAACGACCTCGAGAGAGATGCCTAAAGCCATGGCAAAGCATCCGGCCACACACGTTGACAACTGCAGCCAATAGACTGTCGGATGCCACGACGCCAATATTGACATCGTGATATCTATGAAGACGCCAAACAGAAGGGATGCCGGGATCTGCATCAAAAGCTCGATCCTGCATTCCCTGATGCCTTTTCGTCCGAGCATGATCATCTGTGCCAATATCATCAGGGCGTTGAGGATAATGATATATGTTCCCATTGATACCTCAGTATTAAGGCTCCATACATATGGGACACTTGAGATGGGTGATGTACCGGTCAATGAACGCGTCACAAGACTGACTCCAAATGCCATCACAAAGAGGGAGAGAACAAATACGAAATATCGGCGAATAATTTCCTCTCTGCCGCGCAAAACTTTTTCCATAAAACAATCTTTAAAATCAATGCAAAATTAACGAAAAAATCATGAATTTGGAAACAGTCACAATCGGGATGCCTCGATAATTGACCCATAGTGTAAAGTATAAAAATGGCAATTCTATTGATTTTTTTACTAACTTTGCAGTGCAATTCACAAAGAATTGCCTATATATGACCACAGCACAGAAAACTGTTAGAATAATCAAACGTCCGGTGTTTAACTGGGGATTTCTTGAGAATTGGAAGAGTACGGCTTCCGTATGACAACTGGACGTTAGGTCGGTTTCCGTCATCCCATAACCGCCAATTCAATCAATAGTCACATAATTCAATTTTAATTACCTTATGATCAATCTTCGATTGCTCACAGGGCTGCTTTCGGTGGCTCTGTCGGGCGGTGGAGCGTGTGTGTATGCGCAGCAGGTCATTACTCTCGATGAGATTTTTGCATCTGCTGAGCGGAGCATCCAGCTCCGTCCTTATTTTGCGTCACAGGATGAAGCAAAGAAAGAGATAGCGGTGGCCCGTAGCAACCGTTTGCCGGATATTTCGGCTGCTTTGTCTGTCAGTTATATAGGCGACGGGTTTACAACAGAGCGAAATTTCTCTGATTATGAGAAGGCTCCCATTCCTCATTTCGGCAATGGTCTGTCGCTCAATGTTACACAACCGGTCTACACCGGAGGGGCGATTAATGCAGGCATTGAACTTGCCGAATTGAAATCGACTGCATCACGCTTTACGACAGATCTACAGCGTGATAATCTTCGTTTCCGCCTAACCGGATTTTATCTTGATCTCTATAAGTATACTAACCTTCGCACTGTGGTTGAGAACAACATCAGCCAGGCCCGCGGGGTGTTGGCCGAGATGAACGCAAGATATGAACAAGGCATTGCTCTTCAGAATGACATCACACGCTATGAACTCCTTGTGTCGAGTCTGGAACTTCAGCTTGTGAAGATTAACAACACACTTGATATCCTTAACAATAATCTTGTCGTGATGTCAGGACTTCCGAAAGGTACGGTTGTTGTGCCTGATTCAACCATACTGTCCCGCTCGCTGCCCATGGCTTCAGAGAGTCTTTGGCAGCAGGATGCGGTTGACAATGCGCCTGCACTCAGTCTGGCTCGCACCGGGGTCGACATTAGTCGTAAAGCCGAAATCATCGCTAAAAGCGAACGTCTTCCGAAAATTGGCCTTCAGGCAGGTTGGACGATCGATGGTCCAATTCTGGTTGAGGTTCCGCCTATCAATCGCAATCTCAGCTACTGGTATGTCGGTGTGGGCGTGAGCTATAACCTCTCATCGTTATACAAGAGCAATAAGTCAGTTGCGAAAAGCCGAGCGGCTACTCGTCAAGCCATCGAGCGCCTTGATGCAACGAGGGAAGACGTACAGCTTGCGGTGCGTTCAGACTACGTTCGTTATCTGGAGTCATATGAAGAACTGAAGACACAACAGAAAAGCGTAGAACTCGCAGACCGCAACTATCTCACCATATCGACTCGCTATTCGGCAGATATGGCTCTTATCACAGACATGCTCGATGCAGCAAACTCAAAACTCGATGCTGAGCAACAGCTTGTCAATGCCCGAATCAACATCATTTACTACTATTACAAACTCTTATTTACAACCGGAAAGATATGAACCACCGCAGTAAAAAAATAATTTCTTATATCATCACTATAATCGTAGTCGCCGCAGCTGCCATTTGGGTGATAGGACGATTTACACGTTTCGGCAATGTCGAATTTACAGACAATGCGCAGGTCAGGCAACAGATTGTGCCGGTCAACAGTCGAGTGCAAGGCTATATAAAAGAGATACGTTTCAACGAATATACCAAGGTAAGCAAGGGTGACACTTTGGTTATCATAGATGACGCGGATCTGAAACTTCGTGTCGCGCAGGCCAATGCCGACTATCAGAACGCTCTTGCAGGCATGGAAGTTGCAGGGCGTAGTGTCGGGGTGGCTTCGGCCAATGTCGCAGTTACCGATGCTTCTATCGCAGAGGCCAAAGTATTGATGGAAATGGCCGCAGTCGACTATGAGCGTTATAAGAAACTGATGGAGCAGAATGCTGTCACACGTCAGCAGTTTGATGCGGCCAGAACTGATTATGAAGCGAAAAAAGCACGATATGAAATGCTCGACCGTCAGCGTGCAGCCACTACGTCAGTAGTAGCTGAGACACGCCAGCGTATATCGCAGAACGAAGCGGGCATCAATCTGGCAAAAGCTTTGCTTGACATGGCGGAACTCAATCTGTCTTATTGTGTGATTGTTGCTCCTTGTGACGGTTATACATCGCGCAAGCAGATACAGGTCGGTCAGCTTGTCCAGCCCGGTCAGACACTCCTTGATATGGTTGATTCGGCTGATGTATGGGTTACAGCCAATTACAAGGAGACTCAGTTGCAACACATCGCTCCCGGCAGCAAGGTCGAAATCAAAGTGGATGCTATTCCTGATGTTACTTTCGTCGGAGTCGTTTCGACCATATCCAAGGCTACAGGTGCTTCTATATCATTATTGCCTCAGGATAATTCAGCCGGAAATTTTGTCAAAGTGCGTCAGCGTGTGCCGGTCAGAATTGAATTTACTGACAATAACAATCCATCTGACTTGCAGCTTTTAAGAGCAGGCATGAACGTTGAATGTGAGGTGAAATACTGATATGGGCGACTATCACATGCCCCAGGGGCCATTTGACATCCCCGAAGTGCCTGATTTTGTGCCGCGCAAGCTAAAACCTTGGCTGTTTATCTTCTTTGTACTGATTATACAGTTTTCGGGTGGAGTTTATCTTGCGGCCGCTTCTGACATGGTCGGGACCACGGGCCTGATGCAGGAGGACATCCTCATGGCCGGATATGCATCGCTTATAGGCATGGCGATTAATTTTGCGGTCATGTTCCGCATCAAGTTCCGTTTCTCGACTCGCACACAATTGTTTGCAAGTGGGGTGGTGCTTATTGCGGCAAACTTCATCTGTGCCCACACCGACTCTGTTCCGATGCTCGTTGTGACATGTCTGATTGCCGGATGGTTCAGGATGCAGGCGACCTTGGCTTGCAATTCGACCATACAGCTATGGCTTACACCGGTGAGAGACATGGCCATTTTCTTCTGCTATGTGTATATCGTTGTCGACAGTGTGATCCAACTTAGCGGAATAGCTTCTGTCTATGCGGCATTCTTTTCGCAATGGGAATATATGCAGTGGACTATGATGGGACTGCTTGCGCTTATGATGGTCATGGTCTCGGTTCTGGTCAGACCGTTGAGATGCCCGATGTACATCCCATTGCTCGGTATAGACTGGATTGGCGCAATCTTATGGGCGGTGTTCATGATGTGCTTTACGTTTGTCTGCGTATATGGCAATTTTTATGATTGGTGGGATGCTTCGGAAATCAGACTTGCCACTATGCTCGGCCTGATATGTATGGCCATAAATCTTTGGCGAGCCACATTTCTCCATCATCCCTACATATCTTTGAAAGCGATGACCAACCATAACGTTATTCGTGCGACGTTAATCTATCTCGTGTTTTTCACCTTGATGGCAACCGAACACGTCTTTGAACATAGCTATGCAAGTACGGTGCTCGGCTTTGACGAGACAAATCTGATTGATTTGAACTGGTATGTTTTTGCCGGAATTATCGCAGGTTGCGCTTTTACATATTTCACGTTCGCGTTGCGTAAATGGCGCTACAAGACCATGACTGCAATAGCTTTTGCGCTTGCGGCTGTCTATCTCGCATGGTTTTATTTCTATATCGACTACGGAGTCGAGAAGGAGATGCTGTTTGTGCCGCTTTTCATACGCGGTATGGCTTCGGTCATCATTTCAATCATTTATCTTACGTCGATTGTGCAGAGTGGTCTGTCGTTTCAGGTATTTCCACAGGCTCTCACTATCAATGGTTTTACCGGGGCGGTCATGGGAGCGACATTGGGACCGGCTTTGATTGGTGAGTTCCTGCGTCATATAATGGCCAAGAATGCCTCTATGTTGGGCTTTGGCATGACGGATTTCAATCCGGTGGCAAGTAATATACCTTTAGGTCAGTTGTATGGCCTCGTGCAGCGTCATGCACTGGTAGTGTCAATGAAAGAAATCTATGGATGGCTATTGTTGGCGGCTATAATATCGTTGCTGATTATTTTCATCAGTTATGGTCCCATCCGCCCGGGAGCGATTTTCCCTAAATGGCGTACCATACGTCGAGTGATCCGACGCACGGTCAGACAAGCTTCATCCTGAGATACTCCGCATGCATTATTTGATAGATCAACGGCAGGCCTCACAACATGAGCCTGCCGTTATAATATGTTTTGACTGAACGTAGTTCTATGAGTATAGGGGCGTGGACAGATAGCGTTCGCCGGTATCCGGAAGCAGGACAACGATTGTTTTGCCTGCATTTTCTTCTTTGCTTGCCTCGAGTATGGCTGCTGCCAAGGCAGCTCCGGAAGATATGCCGACCAACAGGCCTTCTTTTTCAGCAAGCTGTCGGGCTGCTGCTATGGCCTCGTCATCAGTGATTGTGACAATATTGTCTACAACGTCGCGCTTGAAATTTTTTGGCACAAAACCTGCACCTATGCCTTGAATTTTATGGGCACCGGCTTTTCCTCCTGAAAGCACCGGTGATCCCGCGGGCTCGACAGCTACGGCCTTGATGGTGCTTCTGTGTGACTTAAGTGCTTCTGCCGTTCCGCTCAGAGTGCCTCCTGTGCCGACTCCTGCCACAAAAATATCAACCGCACCGTCTGTGTCGTTCCAGATTTCCTCTCCGGTTGTCTTTCGGTGAGCTTCCGGATTTGCCGGATTCTCAAATTGTTGGAGTATGATAGAACCCGGATTTTGAGACTTTAGCTCGATTGCACGGTTGATCGCTCCGGTCATGCCCTCGCTGCCGGGAGTGAGTATGATGGTGGCTCCGAGAGCCTTTAACAGTTTGCGCCGCTCGACACTCATGGTTTCGGGCATTGTCAGAACCGGTGTATATCCCTTGACGGTGGCAACCCATGCGATGCCGACACCGGTGTTGCCGCTTGTCGGTTCGATAATCATTCCACCGGGTTTGAGTTCCCCGGATTTTTCGGCTGCCTCAATCATTGCAAGTGCAATGCGGTCTTTCACGCTGCCACCCGGATTGAAATATTCGAGCTTTGCGATGATCCGGGCCTTGAGGTCGTTGGCTCTTTCGATGTTTTTCAACTCCAGTAGAGGCGTGCGGCCGATAAGTTCAGTCAGACTGTTATAAATCTTTGCCATTATGATCCTGTTGAAATTTGTTGAAGAAAGATAGATACTGAATTAATTATGGTCTTTCGGTGCGTTGACTGCTTTGTGCTGAAGTATCTTGGAATCAGGAGGCACTGAGTTGGTCAGCCATATGTTGCCACCGATGACAGAATTTTTGCCTACGGTTATGCGACCTAATATCGACGAATTTGAGTAGATGGTCACATTGTCTTCTATTATTGGATGGCGCGGCACGTTGAGCGGGTGTCCGTGGCTGTCAAGCGAGAAGTTCTTGGCTCCGAGGGTCACACCTTGATAGAGTGTGACATGATTGCCGATGATGCATGTTTCGCCGATAACGACACCTGTGCCGTGGTCAATCGAAAAATATTCACCGATCTGAGCCCCGGGGTGAATGTCGATGCCGGTGGCCGAGTGGGCGAGTTCGGTCAGGATACGCGGTATCACCGGGATGCCGAGGCATAGAAGTGAATGCGCGACACGATAGTGCACCATGGCTTGTACGACAGGGTAGCATAATATTATTTCTGCGAAATTGTCTACCGCCGGGTCGTTGTTGAACATAGCCTCGACATCTGTATATATCAGCCTTTTTATCTCCGGCAGTGAGTCGATGAAGCGCATGGCGAGTTCTTCAGCCCGCTTGTCATTGCAGTTCTCATCCTTGTCATCGTCAAATCGCAAGGCGTGGCTGACCTCCCGAGAAAGTATGCGGAAAAGGTTTTCAATGCTGACGCCTATATAGTAGCTGCGTATTTTATCGTTGTTGCGCCGTTGGTCGAAGAAGTCGGGGAATATCACAGCCTTCACAATGTCGATGATTTCGCGCAAAGCCGGGACTGAAGGGAATGAACCATGACCATGAGCCATTATCCGGCTCTCCATAGGTGTTGTTTCCGATAGCAACCTGACGTTTTTGAGGAATATTTCTACTGATTTTTCATTAATCATTGGGCCTGTTTGTCTTGTTGTCTTGTTTGATTGAGATTGCTCACTTCAGCGCATTGCCGTCGTGGAAGGCATTTCCGATACGGGACCCGAGGGCGATGTAGCCATTGTGGATGGGATCAAATGTTATCAGTTTCATTTTCTCGACATCGGGTTTGCCGTCTTCGGCAAGATAGCGCTCATCGCAGACTATGTTGACAATATCAGCTATGATGTAGAAGCCTGTCTCTGACTCATAGAGCTTCTCTTTGATGCGGCATTCCATTGTCATCGGAAATACGTCAAAAACAGGGGCGTTGACATTGTCGCCTTTGGTTGATTTCCATCCTGTCTTTATCATCTTGTGCGGATCGTTTTTCGCACTGACAATCCCGACGAAATCAGCGGCAGTCATGGACTTTTCGGTGGCAAAAGCGACCGAAAAATCGGGGCAGCGATTTAGATTTTCGGTAGTCGCATGGGAGCCCATAGATATCATTATCTGATCAGAGTCCCATTGACCGCACCATGCCGCGTTCATCGCGTTTGGTGTGCCGTCAGAGTTATATGTGCCTATAATAATTACAGGTTGTGGTAGCAGCCACGCTCTGGGTTTGAATTCCTTCATGTCATATGATTTGTTTAAGTCTTGTTGAATTTATTGGTTGTGATTACAAAATTAACAAATATGAAGCTATAATTTCTTTTGCCGGGCTTCGAATAATGAAAAATCCCGGCGAAAAAATTGTTAACTGTTCTGAGAAATGTTTCTGGATGCAAAACATTTTACTGATATTGGGCGGGAAAACGTTAATTTTGCATATGATAAAGGCCATAAAAAGTATAAATTTTCGTACAGAAGCAATATGAAAGAAATCATACCGATGCACCTTCACAAGGATATTACAAAGACTGGAATATATCTAAAGGTTGTGACTTCTGAAAATCTTGGACATCATCCAATAGAATATGCCCATAGGGACGACTACTATATCTTGGGGCTCGTAACTCGTGGAACTGTATGTATTGACATTGATTTTGAGGAATTGACAATTTCAGAAGGTGAAATTGGACTTATAAGACCGGGACAAATTCACAGTTTCTTGAATTGTGAGAATTTTGAAGGCTTAATGCTTTTAATTGACAGGAGTATCGTCAACGACTCTTATAAATTGATTTTTGAAGAGACCGCATTTTCATGTAGAGCTATAAAGATGCCTGATATTGAGTTCGGCGAATTATCGGTTTTGTATCGTATGATTTATAATATGTATGTAAGGGATGGAGATTTATACGTGATTCGAAATCTTGTTTCAGCGTTTGTCGGTATCGTTGCCCGTTCATTCAAAAGAGTAAACAGTCTGCAAAATTCATATAGCAGTCGTCATGCCGAGATTGTGCTGCAACTTAATTCGCTACTACAAACGTATATCACCGAAAGTCATAGCCCCTCTTATTATGCTGACAAACTCAACCTGTCTCCGGTATATCTTAATGAAGTGGTCAAGAGAGTGACAGGATGGAGCGTAAGCAACTATATCCGCAATGAGGTTATACTCCTGGCAAAACGGTTGCTATATCATACAAATCTGACAGTAAGGGAAATTGCTTCATCATTGGGATTTGAAGATAACGCGTACTTTACTCGCCTTTTCACAAAAGCAACCGGCAGATCACCGTTGCAATTCAGGACGAAACCTTGAATTGTCCAATCATTGTCTTACATCATCCATTGATACGGATTCCCATCTAAGGTAATTTTGCAGTCAATAAATGACTGTAAAATGACAAAGAAAACAACGTTGAAATTATGCGACTGGTCACTGCTGTTTTTGACCATCGCTATACTTTCATCGGGCATACAACTGGAAATCAATCCAGCTGGAGCAACTATTTGGTTATGGGTGCATATAGTTATTGGAATATTGTTTTTTTGCGGAATTTTCTGGCATATCGGCCTTCATAAATCCGGCAAGAAAAGAGTTGAATCAAAAAACAAAAATCGAAGCAATAGACATGCAGTAATGGGAGTATTTTTCCTGTTGACACTACTAAGCGGAATTATAGCAACATGCCATTGGATTGGCACTTACCTTCACAGTACAATAGGAGGTATTCACGGCAAATTCGGCTTTCTGTTCATAATAACCATAATTTCCCACATCGCAAAACATAGGTGTTTCTATCACCGATAAAGATAAAAAAGCCTGTCCGAAACGAACAGGCTGAGACAGGAACGGGTGTCTTCACAGATGCCATATCCTGCTGCGGTA
>CAXHOY010000008.1:0-128096 GCA_964018265.1 uncultured Muribaculaceae bacterium | reverse complement strand
GTCCTATAGCTCAGTTGGTCAGAGCACCTGACTCATAATCAGGGAGTCCTTGGTTCAAGCCCAAGTGGGACCACTAAGAATTAAGTAGTTAGCCCGCCGCTGACTACTTTTTTTATTGCCTGAACGCACCAGTTGACGCAATCTGTGTAAACCAGCGTGTAAACAGTGTCAACCACAGTAAACGTAGTTTGTTACAAGTCGAAGAATGGGGCGTTTCGTGTTGGGCTATCCGTTGGACTTGATTTTCTGCCGAAAATGTCCAACGGATTGGATGCAAGACTTTGATTCAGCTGAGGTTGCACACGATTTTCTCATCTTGTCGAAAAAACTTATGTTGAACCCTAAATGTTTATTTGACATGCAACAGAGAAAATCGACTTTCAGCGTCCTTTTCTTTATCAAGAGAAAGAAGCTGTTGAAAAATGGGGATGCGCCGGTGTATATGCGCGTCACCATTGATGGCCGTTTCCTTGAAATCTCCATGAAACGCGGTGTTAATCCTAAGACGTGGAATAAGAAACGTCAACGCTCCACCGGGCGCGATCGCCTGTCGCTCGAACTGAACGACTACCTCGACGACACCCTCGCAAGGATTCTGAAGATCCACCAGCGTTTCATTGATGAGAAGAAACTCATCAATCCCAAGACAATACTTGACTCTTACGCCGGACGCATCGAGCGTCCGAAGATGCTACGCGAGGTATTCCAGCAGGAGAATGATAAATATCGTCAACGGCTTGCCATCGGCGATGTGGTGTTGAATACCGTTCTCCGCAACGAACGTGCGGAGCGTTATCTTGGCGAATTCATAAAGAAGCAATTCAATGCCGACGACCTTCCATTCTCTTCAATAGACACCGCCTTCGTTCGAGACTATCATCTTTTTCTCAGAGTTGACAAGGGCTTGGAGCAAAACACCGCCAACAAGTATTGCAAGATTCTGAAAAAGGTTGTTGTCCTCGCACTCGACAATAAATGGATGGAAATAAATCCATTCCAAGGGATGCGCTTTCAGGCTAAGGCTACCAACCGCCAATTTCTCACTGAAAAAGAACTGTCAACAATCATGAACAAGACATTCACGCTTGAACGGCTGAATGTGGTTCGCGACATATTCGTATTCTGCGCCTTGACAGGTCTTTCATTTTCTGATGTTGAGGGATTGAAACCGGAACATGTGTCAGTTGACGAAGAAGGTAACTACTGGATTCACAAGGCTCGTCAGAAAACGAAGAATCTTTGTAGCATCCCATATCTGGAATCGGCACGAGCTATTGCCGAGAAATACAAAGGTCATCCGCTATGCGAGTCTCGCGGTGTGTTGCTTCCGGTCATATCCAATCAGCGGATGAATTCCTATCTTGGAGAAATTGCAGGTATATGCGGCATCAACAAACCATTGACAATGCACATCGCCCGCCACAGTTTCGCCTGTCTTGCACTTGCCAACGGAGTTTCCATGGAAGTTATCGCCCGCATGTTGGGGCACTCTGATATCCGCACCACAAAAATCTACGCGAAAGTCGTGGATAAATCCATAGCCGAACAGATTGGCTCGCTTGCCGCCAAATTCGGTTCGCAGAAATAACGTCAGCTATAATGAAGAATCGCCCCGACCAACAACGATAATGGTCGGGGCGACTGTCGTTCAGCGGAAAGGCGGCAGATAATGGCTTTGCAGAAAATCATCAATCTCGGCGGTATCATAGAGAATCTTACCCGGTAAGGCATAGTAACCGAATTCTCCCTTCGCACGATAATTGGCGAGAGTCTTCTTACTGATATTTAACTCACGTGACAATTCCGTATCAGTGAGGAACTGTCTGGATCTTACACTATGCTCAGTCAACTTCTTTAAGCCATCCTTCACGCTGTTCAGTTTTGAGAAAATGCCGGCGACCTCATCCGAAGTCAGCACGTGCATCCCGTCCGCCATCGTTGACGTAGGATTGCTTCAGCACACGGTCAATCTCACTCATCGGATAGAAAACCTTACCGTCGATGATAGAGTAACCGATCTTGCCGGATGAACGCATGGTCTGCATGGAGCGCAGTCCAAGCTTCAGAATAGATTGAGCCGACTCATTGTCGACCCAGCCATCAAGATTTCTCGGCGCATAGAGCCCCATCAGAGCCTCCAGCCCTCTGGCACATTCGTCAACACGTGCCAGGATCGCATCGTAAACGACACGTTCGATAACAACGTAATCCATAAATGTTTTTGTTTAGAATTTGAAAAAAGGATTCAGTGGTGCGGTACTCGACCGCATATAATAATCGCCCCGACTGCAATTCCGGACCTGCAATCAAGACGGCTACATCATGTGTGCAATCAACAATATCTATTCACATGTACACACATACACATGAGTTTGTGATTTGTCATATTATCACAAACTCATACCTGCAATCATTCATATGAGTGAATGAACGATAACAAATACCCTCACATGTTAATAGGACTGGTCATATGAATGAGCGTATGAGAAAATGCACATATATATGTACATACGTACATACTTACGGCAATACATATGTACATACATTTAAGCATTCATACATATAATTGAATGAATGTATGTTTGAACTTACGTTCGTTCATTTAATCGATTAATCGTTTAAACGTATGGGCACAGCAATGGCTACTCATTAGGAATCTGTGATATAACAAATTGATAACCAATTGCGTTTTTCAGAATTCCATGCTTTGGCTTCTTTAATAGGGAAAGCCATTCTGGCTATGAACAAAGCGCATAGCGGACATTTATACTCCTAACAACATTCCGATCAAACGAGATATTCAAAAGGTTCATTGTCTCGTAAACAATTTCTTTCGGAGAGTGGATTAGGCTCATTTACAATCAAATAATAACGATGAACGCCTGTTCATTGCAAGTTATGTGGAATGCAGCATCAAATTAGATTTGCTGCATACCACCCTTGCATGATATACCCGGCAGAACTCCAAAGTCGTTCTTCCCATCGTCTTTTCCCATGCAATGCTTAAATCTAAACTTAAATCTAAAAATGATGGTTCCGCAAAATTGCCACCTCTACTTGCAAGGGTTATCGGGCACCAATCTGGTTTCCAGAGCCCGGTAACATACCTTGCAAAGTCAATGTTGACTTCAAAAAAACGGATGCCTCACTACAAAATAAGAAATCGCCAAAGAATTTTTGATAACCTTATTGTTATGTGAAGAATTTTCACTAAATTTGTGAACGGATAACAATTTTTATTGACATGGAAACTGATATAAACCGACTAAAAGTAGTTTTAGCAGAGAAGAAAAGGACAAATAAATGGTTATGTGAACAGCTAAACGTAAATCCATCAACTGTTTCAAAATGGTGTACAAATAGCTCACAACCAGATTTGCCAACTCTTGTTAAAATTTCTCGGCTATTGGAAGTAAGTGTTGATGATTTATTAAACAGTAAAATTATAGATTGAGAGAGTAAATATGTTCTATAAAATAATTGAGAAAAAGAGGGACGAATGGCTCAACTCCCCAAGTTGCGTCGTTTCTGATCTCGTATCTTATATAGAACATCAGCGCAAAATGCGCGATGCTCAAATAGAATCTATTAAGACCTACTTATATCTCAAAATTGAATGTAAGAATAGACCTTTATGGGAACTAGTTGCTAATGGCAAGTTTAACTCTATAAATGTAGATGACCTCGAAGTAAACAAAGCGACTAGAACAATTCTAAATAACAATCCCGCAGCTTTAGCATTATGGGAATACGCCTCACTAACTAATGAGACTGGAGAAATGAATTCTCCTAAAATTATTGAGGCAATTAAGAAAACTCCGGCGTCCATTAACTATGAAGATATAATCAAAGAACTATTTGCCAATGTCAATTATCCTGACTATCTTTTCAGCATTCCAATGGGTGCCGGGAAGACGTATCTGATGGCTGCTTTGATTTATCTGAATCTGTATTTTGCCATAACTGAACCTGACAATCCGATATTTGCCCATAATTTTATTCTCTTTGTACCATCTGGATTAAAATCTTCTATTGTTCCAAGTCTTAGGGATATTCAGAATTTTAATCCGCTCTGGATTCTTCCTGATCCAGTGGCTTCACAGCTAAAGAAATTAATTCAATACGAATGGTTGCAGGAATCCTCATCTGCGTCTAAAAGCAATATTGTCAAGAATCCTAACGCTCGTAAAATAATTATGCATACAGCTAATCCAAACCTTATGGGATTGGTTGCAGTAACAAATGCAGAGAAAATTATTCTTGATAGGGTTGACAGCAACTTCAATGCTGAGGATTCTCTGTGGGAATCTTTAGGAGAGGCTGACCGTAAGGAATTTGAAGCGATAAAACAGGCTAACGAACTCAGGGATCAAATCGGTCAGATACCGGGTCTTTGTGTCCTAATTGACGAAGTGCATCATGCCAGTGACGATCAAAAATTGCGCAAGGTTGTCAACAAGTGGATGCAGCAGAGTAATTTTAATTCTGTTCTTGGGTTTTATGGAACTCCTAATATGGATCCTGCTGCAAGAATTAGGATAACATCTGATCTGGCTATCAAGTGTACCCAGTATGCTAATGTCGTAACGTATTATCCCCTAATAAAAGGTATCGGGAATTTTTTGAAAATACCGACCGTACGTCATGCCAATCTTGATTCTTCCGAAATTATTACAAAAGGACTCAGAGAGTTTTTCGCATCATATAAAGATACAACTTACTCCAACGGAGCTTGTGCAAAAGTGGCTATTTATGCTCCTTCAATTGAGGTCTTGGAGGAAGAAGTATACCCTGAAGTATGTCATATATGTGAAGAATTGGGTATAGGTATTCACGAGGCAGTCCTTAAATATCACAAAGGGAATAAGAAGTATGCAGCTGATGAAGATGCTCAATTTGAGTTCTCAACTCTTGACTCACCATTCTCAAAGAAGAGAGTAATTCTATTAGTAGGCATAGGACGCGAGGGCTGGAATTGCAAAAGTCTTACCGGTGTTATTCTTTCTCAGCGTAACTCTTGTCCCCAGAATATGGTGTTACAGATAAGCTGCCGTTGTTTGCGCGAGGTTGACTCCTCGAGACAAGAAACAGCACTTATTTGGCTAAATAAGTTCAATGCGGACAAACTTAATCAGCAATTACAAGAACAGCAATATATTACCATTAAGGAGTTTGGTGGAAAGCGACCTGATGACGTCGTCACTATTCATCGATACTCTCGAATGGAAAAGCTTAAACTTCCAAATATTGACTTCTATCAGATAAGGATCAACTACGATACTGTTGAAACCGACAAAGTTTCTGACATCAACGAGTATCTGAAGAATTATCAACCCCCGTACCTTGATGCTGCAGTTATTTATACTCAGAGTCTGACAGATGGATATATTGCGTCAGAAAGTGCTGTAAATTATGGCATGAGAGAGGCTACTTCGTTCCGTTCGTGGCTTGACTTAATTATAAAAGAAAGTTTCGGACTTCTTTCTATCAATAAACTGTTAGAACACGAAATAGTCTTGAAGGAACTATTTAATAAAGTTGTTGTCTACAACGACAAGTCTACCATATATAATTCAAAAATAGACCAACATAAAGTCAGGGCAGACATCCGCAATTGCTTTGCAACTGTACGCAGGTTTAACACAATCGAAGAACTTGTTCCTAAAAGCGCGTCTCTTCTAAAGGTTGAGGCTCTTACTTCTCCGATAGAATCTTCTCAAAATAATATCTTTGCTCCCGACCAAGTTAAAGTTGAAGAAATAATTGACTCAGATAAGCATCCCGAGCTTCCATCCATATCAGAGGAAGAGGTTGAGATACTACTGGCAATGAAAGCAAGAGGAATTCCAGTTGACATTCCCGATATGTCGTCATCGCAAGTGTACGACCGCACATATCACTATCTTCCTTATCACCTCGACAGCAGGCTTGAGGAGTCTTATCTATACGATGTCATTAACCATATCAAGCCCCTTAACGGTATTGAGTTCTACTTTAATGGTGATGATACTCTTACCGATTTTCGTATTCGATGCTACACCAAACGTGGTCGTACATGGAAATTAGACGGGTATTACTACCCTGATTTCCTCATGCTTACTCGCAACCCCGATAATACCATTAAGAAAGTTATAATTATCGAAACCAAGGGCGAGGGATTTGCCGGTAAGTTTGTCCCTCGCAAACAATTTATGGAGGAATCTTTCATCAAGCTCAACAACGAAAAGATTGGCTTTCCCCGGTTTGACTTTCTTTACATCGAAGATACGCTTACAAAAGAAGAGCGTCTTCAAAAAACCACAAATAGAATTGACGCTTTTCTTCTAAACTGATTATGTCATGGCTATAAAATACGTCCCATATTTCCCTAATACAGTATCAGGACAAGCTGTCCTTGATAATTTTGTTCGCACTCAGCGTATCATGCGTTATCGTGAAAGTGACAAAGTTACTGAGCGTATCCTTCGCGGTATGCCACTCTATGAAGTAACCGAGCAAGAGCGTGTTGGCGATGAAGAATCCAATAATATGATCATTCATGGCGAATGTGTGTCGGCATGTGCTTATCTGAAGGAACAAGGCATAAAAGTTGATTTAGTCTATATTGACCCTCCTTTTGCAAGTGGAGCCGACTATGCAAAGAAAGTTTACTTGCGTAGGAATCCATTGGTAGCCAAAGCAATTCAGAAAACTGAACAGGAGCTTGAAGATGATGAACTGAAAGCTTTTGAAGAAAAGATGTATGGCGACATCTGGGATAAAGAGAAATATCTTAACTGGATGTACGAGAATCTTATGGCTATTCGTTCTGTCATGAACGAAATTGCTTCAATATACGTGCATCTTGATTACCATATCGGTCATTATGTCAAAATCCTTATGGATGAGGTATTTGGAGAAGATAATTTCCGCAATGAAATTATTTGGAAAAGATCAACAGCTCATAGTGATGCGGAATTTTATGGGAATAACTTTGATTGTATTTATTTCTATACAAAATCACAGTTAGACTATAATTTCAATACTATTTTCCAACCATACGATGAATCCTATTTAGCAAGATTTACTCAAGTTGATGAGGATGGACGTAAATGGGAAAGCGGCAACCTTACAGCAAAAGGACTTAGTGGCGGGGGATACGATTACACTTATAAAGGCTGTAGGTCTTTATGGAGAATGCCTATTGAAACTATGAAGAAAATGGATGAAGATGGCAGACTTCATTTTACCAAGAATGGAGGTATTCGTTCCAAAGTATATTTGGATGAACTTCCAGGGATGCCTTCACAGTCTTTATGGTTAGATATAAAGCCGATAAATTCTCAGGCAAAAGAGAAAGAAGGTTATGCTACCCAAAAACCAGAAGCGTTACTTGATCGCATTATTAAGGCAAGTAGTAATGAAGGTATGATTGTTGCAGACTTCTTCGGTGGAAGTGGAGTTACTGCGGCTGATGCCAATAAATTAGGAAGAAAGTTTATCCATGCCGACATCAACATCAACAGTATTCAGACAGCGCGCGACCGCTTGAAAGCGAATGGTGCAAACTTTACTGTGAAGAAAGTGCAAGATGGAGTTACACTTTATCGTAATCCCATTCAGACTAAGGATGCCATTACTCGAATTATACCGGGCTTAAGGGTTGATTCAACTATTGGCTCAATGTGGATTGGAAGCATTATGGATACTGCGTATGGCTCATCTCCGGTATATGTGCCGGATTTAATGGACTCTTCATCAAGAGTGCTTGATGTTGTCACACTAAATCGCATTATTAACGATGCGATGCCTCAGTTGCCGCCGTCAATTAAACGCGTTATTGTATACTACATAGATATTATTGACCGTCAAGAGCTGGATGATTTCATCAAAGATAATAATGACACCGTTATTGATCTTGAACTTCGAGATCTTAAAGAATTGCTCGACAATGCAATTTTGCAAGACGAAATAGAATATACGCTTTCAGAGGACAGCACTAAGATGGTTGATATTTTCACTGTTGCAATCAAGCGGTTCTACAGTGACAGGGTGAGTCATAAAATAAATGAGTTCAACCAGAAAGCAATGGCAAACTCAAAAAAGAAGTTTACGCCAATTGAAATGAGCCTTGAAGGACTGGAAGCAATCGAAATGATTTCTCTTGACTGTATCAATGCTGAATTAAACGCACCTTGGCACAGCGACTCAGAAATCAAAATAGAGAAGGACAGTACCGTAACAATCAACGGTCGCAAAACCTCCAACTTCTGGGACGGCACCATCCATGCCGATACCAAACCCCTCCGCATGAAAATCCGCAACATCTGCGGCGACGAAACAATTATCTCATTATAATCTTTCCCAATTAAATATAACCATTGATTATGTCAAAGTCGAAGAAACGCATAGAAGTATTAGAGCTTGTTTAAAAACAAATGTGAATAATAAATAAGCATCAGTCAATATTTCAGGCATTTATGCTTTGGTGATTGTTTAAATAAATGAATAAACAGAAACAAAACCAAAGAATTATGTATCTGACAGATTTGACTGATGCTCAGAAGGAGTATATCAAAGGAACAATTCTCATGGACAATTGGCGCAGCAAATATGATTTCTTCCTCATACTTGACGCGATAATTTACATCGATGTAAGCGGCTGTCAGTGGCGGTTGCTTCCGGCAGAATACCCCAAGTGGCAGACCGTCTATTACTATTTCAGACGCTGGGGAGCGATGGATGCCTTTCCCGAACTTGAGGACAGTCTTGTGGAGTCGGTAAGGCTTCGCAGAGGCGAGTCTCCGCATCCTGCCATTGGTGCTATCGACAGCGCAAGTTCCCGCTCCGCCCTGCCTCGCTCCAAAAAGGGAATTGACGGTAACAAGAAGGTCAAAGGCGTGAAACGCAACATAATAACAGACAAGGACGGCGACATTCTAGAGGCATCCACTACTCCTGCCAATATACATGATTCCAAATCCGCATACGCTCTTTTGGCAATGCTTGTCATTGCTTTCCCTTGGATAAAGCGGATATATGCAGACAGGGGCTATCGGGGTAATTTCATTGAGGCGGCCAAACATGATTTTGGAGTTGATGTCGAAATAACACATTCAAATTACTCCGGTCAGTTTGTCCCGGCAAAGAAGAGATGGGTTGTGGAGAGAACCTTCGCATGGCTTGAAAACTTCAGACGGTTATGCCGAAATTACGAGGAAACAACAGATTCTGCCAATGAAATGCTCATGGTGGCTGCTGTGGTAATTACTCTCAGGAAACTCACTTCCGTTAACAATAGTTTTTAAACAAGCTCTTAACTTCTGTAGTTAAATCAACAGAAGATAATGTTACGTTAAAAGACATTTTGCTTAAAGCTCGGGGATATAAGTTCGCAAACGAGTTTAAAGATTATGAACTAAAAATCCTTTCAACAGCCAACTCAGACATCATAATAGGACTGATAACTACTGGACATAATAAAAATTTGCCTCCAAAGAAGGATAAGTTGACAGGGAACCATTCTAAACTTGGGATAGATATCACAAAAGAGAATCTTTCCTTTGGGAATGTGTTTCTTTATGATGAGGAAATAAATGTCTTCTTTTATGAGATAAACAAGAATGGTTGTGATGTTGACGATTTTGTAAAATACCTAAAAAGTTGCTGGAACAAATCTGAAGAAACCAATTTAATAGAGGTTTCGTTTTATCCTGTGTCTCGAAAAGGCGAATATCAGCGTCTTCTAAAAATGTCATATTTTAAAGAGGTTCAAGTAGAGATTGCCAATCCCTCTGCAATCATGCAAGATATTGAAGATGATGAATCTTCGATGTTTTCCACTGCTCGTAAATATATATCGGATGCAGCAAAATCCAATACTGACACGATGGTTGTAAAATTTGCCACACATGGCAAAAAACACAACAAGTTAGGCTTAGGAAGGCAAAATGTTCTGAGATTGGTAAAATCGTTTCAACATCTCATATCCAAGGGTCATCGACAAAATATTAATATCTTAAAAGTACAAGGATACTATAGTGATCCTGAACTTCCGTCAACACTTCAACCTATAAATCTGATAGCGGATACATTCAATGTGCACATATCATTGACGGATAAAATATTGCATGAGGATTTACAGGAATTTGAGCGAGCAGCAGAAATTGAAAAATTATATCGCAAACATCTTCCTGAACTCAAAACAATATTCTCATCGAATAAAAATTAAATGGGAAAACTATTCGATTATTTAGCAACTCCAATATTAAGTCTTATACTGGTTTTAGCCCTTTATAAGTTTGACTTAGTATGTTGGGAAAATAGCTGCGAGTTAATCAAAGCTTTTCCAACTATAGGAACTTGTTCTTTCGGATTCTTATTGACAATGTTTACTGTAATAATTCAGGGGGACAACTCAGCAATTCAACGAATGAGAGTTAGAAAAAAGCCATTTATTAAATTTGTTAGTTTTAATAAATACGTAGTAATACTCTCATTCTGTTCAACTTTATATGCATATACAATAGGAAATTTTTCTTTTCCTAAATCATTTACAGGAATAGATTATTTGGTAGACATATTTTACCTTTTATTAATATGGTTTATACTACAAACAATCTATTTTCTGATAGTATTTTATATTTTAGTAAAAGGCTCTATAAATTAATGAATTACGACACTCTCAATATAAGGAAAATAATCGTTCATTCTGTTGGAAATAAATTCCATGATGAGGGAATTAGATTTTCAACAGAATGTTTCGTACCAAATGACGTAATAGCACCAATATTGTGTAAATACTTCATTTCCTCATTTAAATCAGATGACATGTTATATCATTTTGATAATGATGTAGACCTCCGCTTTAATGAGCTAAATGGTATTGCAAGTAGTATTTTCGATAATTCTGATGACTTCGTCAATCAATCTAAGAAGATTGCTACTCATCTTTACAATGAATCAAATCATCCAAAGATAAAGGGAGGGGAATTATATGTCGTCCTATTTGATTATATTTGTGATGATAATAGAGTTGATTCAGTAATTGGCATCTTCAAATCAGAAAATAAAGATACGTTTCTTCGAGTATATCCGGAGGGAAGCAACTTTAAGATAGATAGCGAACGAGGCATAAATATAAATCGTCTTGACAAGGGATGTTTAATTTTCAACCTTGATTCGAAATCAGGTTATCACGTTTCCATTGTTGATAATACGAATCGGACCAAAGGCGAGGAAGCCAAATATTGGAAAGACGGGTTTCTTCAGATACGTCCCATCAATAATGGATATTGTCAAACAGAATACCTTTTAACTCTATGTCGAGAATTTATATCACAGATTCCTCAAACTGAGCAAGGGAAATCACTAAAGGGTGCAATGATAAATGACGCTGTTTCGTTGATGCGTTCTGATAAAGTAGTACTTTCTGATTTTGTAGACACAATATTCGGAGACGCTGGACTTTCAGATATGTTTACTAAATTTCGTCTCCAGAAACAAAAAGATATGGGTATCTCTATATCAGACTCTTTTGAGCCATCAGGAAGAGCTCTCAAAAAAGCGGGAAAATCAAAATCCTTTTCAACAATCAAACTTGACGATACCTTTGAAATCAGAATGAAAAAAGGAACAGAAGCTCTTGAAAGAGGGTTTGATGAAACAAAACGAATGTTTTATTATAAACTTTATTTTAAAGACGAATCCTAACTCAACAAATTTCAGTATGACTATCGAAGATATACGGGCATTGGTGGCGGCGGATGAGTCGAGGACTCTGGAGCTGAAGAAGAGTACCGGTGAGTTGAAGGACGGTATGCACTCGGCATGTGCGTTTCTGAATACGGAGGGCGGCTGGCTGATTTTCGGCGTGGCGCCGAAGTCGCTGAAGATTGTCGGGCAGGAAGTGGATGTGCATGTGGAGTATGTCGATGTGCCAGAATATCCGGAGCATAAGGTCATCGCCATGCACTTCGATGGTTGGGTCTGGGGTGAACGTCCGCATACCTTCCATGGGTGCCCTTACTACAAAGTTGAGAGCACAACGAAGGTCATGCCGCATGATATGTATGACGAGCGCATCCGGGCACATGAGCCGAAAGCATATTCGTGGGAAAACATGACCGGTGAGGGGGTGACTCTTGCCGATATGGATGAGGGTAAGATACGCAACGGCATTCGCCGTGGTATTGATGGCGGACGTATCCCGGAGATTGCGTTGACCGAGCCTATCCGTGACATTCTTGCCAAATGGAAGTTGCTGAAGAATGGTATTCCGACAAATGGAGCTGTGCTTCTTTTCTCAAAGAATATTGATGAGTATCCCAACTTCCGGTTGAGGATGGCAAGGTTTGTCGGCACGGATAAGAATATGTTCCGCGACAACCAACGTGCCGAGGGCAATTTCTTCGAGCTCCTTCAGGCGGGTATTGATTTCTGTTTCAAACACCTTTCTCTGAGTGGCCGCATCACAAGCAAAAGTCTCGAACGGGAGGAACATCTTGAAGTGCCTATTGATGCGCTAAGGGAAGCTCTTATCAATGCTCTCTGTCACCGTTGGTGGGAGCAGCATAATCTCACTATCAGTCTCGCCATATACGATGACCGCATTGAGATTGCAAGTTCCGGGCAGTTCCCCCGACAGATAACGCCGGAGAATATAAAAGAGCCGCATGAGTCGTTTCCCCATAATCTGAACGTGGCGGAAGCCTTGTTCCGCATGACGTATCTGGAAAACTGGGGCAGCGGAGCCAAACGCATCATAGATGCCTGCCGCGCCCAGAATGTCGAGGACCCGACATGGAGCGACCTCGGCGGCTTCATCACCGTGACCTTCAAACGACCGACCAAAGGTACTTCAGTCACTAAAAACGAGAGCTTAGGGGACAATGTCGCTTCAAAAGAAGAGACCGAACCGCTCAACCACCGCTCAACCACCGCTCAACTATAGTCCAAGTACCGCTCAAGTTCAAAAATTGATTGTTTCAATGAATGATGGATATCTGACAATGAGTGAGCTGATGAAATGTGTGGGATTAAAGCACCGAACAACATTCCGAGAGAACTACTTACTTCCTGCCATAGAGGATGACGCCATTGGACTATTATACCCTGATGTCCCCAATCATCCGAAACAGAAATATTTTCTCACAGAGGAAGCAAAAACTTGGAAGATTAAAAATAGCAACTACTGAATTAACTCCACAAATACGTGAATATCAAAGACAATATGGAAGAATATAATAAATTACTTCAAGAAGGTGGCAACATTATCAAGACTCGGGATGACCGGGATCTCATATTGGTATCAAGTGACGGGGTTATTAAGAATACGGAAACCTGTGATTGGGGAATAGAAGAAGGAGATACTGTAGACAATCGAACTTTCCGTAAAAGAATTGAGCCGTGGCTGACATCCTTATTTCAATCAGAACATCTTTCATTGTTATGCGGATCTGGTATTTCTAATGCCATTAGCTTTAAAGCAGGAGCTAATGGTGGAGCCTCTATGGGGACAAAGGAATTCAATACATTTAAAGAGGAAATTACTGAGGCAGCCCTAGCCATAGCAGAAGCTAGTGGTCGAAGTAAAGGAAATATTGAAGACCAAATAAGAACAGCTAATGACCTATTACGGGGACTTAAAATATTAAAGAAGACAGAGGAGGCCAGTAATCTTGAAAAAGACCTTGATGAAATAATTAGGGGTTTTGCCCAATCTATATTAAGTACGGAGAGAGCCATTGCTGTAGGAGATGAGAAAAAACGTAATGAGGCTTATGCCGTATTGGAGAACTTCCTTCTAAGTTTTGCAAGTAGAACTGGGAATAGAGAAAGGTTAAACATTTTTACCACAAACTATGATCGACTAATCGAAGTGGGTGCTGAATTAGCAGGTATTCATCTAATGGATCGGTTCGTTGGTACTATGATGCCAATTTTTAGATCTTCTCGCCTAAACTTAGACATACACTATAATCCTCCGGGCATTAGAGGTGAACCTCGTTATTTGGAGGGCGTTGCGCGTATAACCAAACTTCATGGTTCAATAGATTGGATACAAAATAAAGGGGAAATACGAAGAATCGGATTGCCATTTGGTGCTGAGGATATATTACCTTATCTTCAGGCTCCTGGGTTATACCAAGCAGATGCTCTAAAAGTAATGATTTATCCAAATTCAGCTAAAGATCGAGAAACTGCGGAATATCCTTACGTAGAACTATTCCGTGATTTTGCTGCCTCCATATGTCGTCCTAATAGTACTTTAGTTACTTATGGATACGGATTTGGAGACGAACATATCAATAGAGTAATTCAAGATATGCTTACTATTCCATCAACGCATCTTGTTATTATTTCCTTTGACGATCCAATTGGACGTATTATCCAATTCTACAATAATTCTCCCCATCATACTCAAATATCAGTATTAATGGGCAGAAATCTTGGAGATATCACCAATTTAACTAACGACTACCTACCTAAAGCGGCTATTGATAAAACAACGATTCGCATGGCTGAACTTCTACAACGGAGATTCGGAGCATCATCAAATGTGCCGGCAAACGTTGTCCACCCAATTTCAGAACTCTCAAATACTACAGAAGACGCTAAAAATATCAAGTAATAACTATGACCTCACCTATTGAACGTATAGCCTCTCTAAGAGTCGGAACTATTGAGTATATTTCTCCCGATAAGATAGAGGTCCAACTAGACATTGAATCCCCAGATAACATAGCCTTAAACACAGGCTTCCCTAGAAATTTCCCACGCATAAATGGCTTTGTGATGATTCCGATAGACCTCGGTTTTGTCGTAGGACAGGTAGTATGGATAACAATTCAACGCTCTCCATACCCAAAGCGTAGAGGATTTCAAGATTTTGGTTTAATTGATTTGCCATTTCCTTTAAGAAGGCTGGAACTTCAACCCGTCGGAACACTTTGTATTAACGAAAAGGGATATAAATTTAAGCGTGGATTAGAAACTTTCCCATCAGTTGGGGACATTGTAATTCTCCCCACTGAAGAACAGCTACGCGCAATCATTGAATCCGGTGAAAACAGACGTGTTTACATTGGAAATAGTCCGTTGATTGGCAATGCAAAAGTAATGATAGATCCCGATCGTCTTTTTGGACGACATCTTGCAGTGTTAGGAAATACAGGCAGCGGGAAATCATGTTCAGTAGCTGGTCTAATACGTTGGTCTCTTGAAAGTGCTAAAGGAAGTATAGATGACAAATCAAAATCCGTAAATAGCCGCTTTATTATTTTAGATCCCAACGGAGAGTACAGTAAAGCTTTTGCAGATAAGGTCGATGCAAATATCTACACTGTCAATATAGAAGAAGGTTCAAAACAAAAGCAACTTGAAGTACCTTTATGGATGTGGAATACAGATGAGTGGTGCGGTTTTACTAAAGCATCTCCGAAAACACATAGAACTACCATAGTACATGCTTTGAAATCTGTAAGAAGCGGTATTGTATTTGAAAATCAAACACAACAAAGAGATTTAGCTTCTTATACTCGCACAGTTATAGATACTATAGAAATCTATAAAGCTTCAGGTACCCCATGGGGAAGATTCCCATTGTCCAAAAACTTTCATCAGTCTTTTGAGAAATTGGCAAGCGGTATAAATAGCGATGAGGATTATTCTGATACGTTAAAAGCCGCAATTCTAGCATTTCAAAACAAGGCTACAGAACTCATTACTGCTCGCTCAGGACAATATGCACATTTTGACTATACAAAAAAAGAGATTGAAGACATCCTAATCCTATTGAAAGATATATTCTCTAAAGCTGGAGGGAGAGGAGAAGATTTTTTGCCAATAGATGAAGATAGTCCGATTCCATTTGATGGAGAAAACTTCATACGTTCTATCGAGGCAAATGCTGAGATTTTGAGTACAACTGATTACATTGTATCTCTTATGCCTCGTATTAAAGCCCTACTAACAGACGCACGAGTAAAAAAGGTTATTGACAATGTATCACTTGATTTGAGCGAATGGCTGAATAATTATATTGGATCTAATAACGAGGAATCCTTGACAATTATTAATTTATCTCTTCTTCCTTCTGAGGTGACAAGCATAGTTACAGCTGTTATAGCAAGAATAGTTTTTGAAGCTCAGCAACGTTATCTGAAGTTGAATAAAAAGTGCTTACCCACTGTTATTGTAATGGAAGAGGCTCACTATTTTGTGAAACGATATAGTGAGGAGTCTGAAACTCCGAGTTCCAATACGCAATGCTGTAAAGTATTTGAGAAAATTGCTCGAGAAGGAAGAAAATTTGGTCTTGGATTAGTATTATCATCTCAAAGACCCTCCGAATTGTCCCCTACAGTTCTCTCTCAATGTAATACCTTCCTATTACATCGCATATCTAATGATAGAGATCAGGAGTTGGTCCATCGTTTATTACCTGATAATATGAGGGGAATTCTCCGTGAAATGCCATCTTTACCATCTCAATATGCAGTTCTTTTGGGATGGGCTTCAGAACTCCCAGTGATGGTAAAAATGAGAACTTTACCGAAAAATCAATGTCCGCAATCCGAAGATCCTGATTATTGGGATGTGTGGACTCGTAACGTAGATCGTGATATTGATTGGACAAAAATTTCTAACGATTGGCAAAACCGGATGGATGATACTTCACTGGAGACAGAAGATGATTCTGATTCAGGCATATAAATTGGCTGAGTTAACAATAACAAGAGTAGTAATATCGTTATTATATTGACAAGTGAGAGAATATTCTATATTCTATGGTGCGATTCCGAGTGCTTTAACGGAGCAGATTGAGGAAAAGCAATGTAATCCGTCATAGGCTCGAACGTTGGAGTTGGCGAAGAGGACCTTTGCAAATAATTGATATAAAGGATATTCCCGAAGTGGATTTCCCAAGTGGGACCACAATTCTTAAAACACTGATTATAGGCACAATAGATAGCCTTAGTCAGCGTTTTATTGTTGTTTAGCGGCCAAAAACAGCTTAAAAAAAAGAGGTAAAATGCACAAAAATGCTGAACCTTGCACAAAGAAGATGACATTACCTTGTACATGGTTTGTGCAAGGTACAAGGTGCAGCGTCGAGTGTTCCTCGCATTTTAAGTATGGCAAGCACAAAGTTTTATTGAGAAATAAGTTACTTTGAGTATGGCAACAGAATATATAGGAGACATAGTCCGTCAAGAAAAGGTTACAGAGAGAATCCGTGGTGCGAAATCCATGCTCTGGATTGCTGCAATCAAGTTGCACCGACTTTTCGTCTTGTGCCAACTTTAGTGTTTCAAGGTAAATTTTTCAATCGGCAACATTCATGCCTGTTAAGTATTAAATTTCCAAAACATTGGGTAAGTTGAGTGTCGTGTAGTCGGCATTCATTATAGCTCCGTTGGAAAAGGTTATTCCGTGTTCAGTGGCGTTTCCATGCTGAGCATGGATATGTCCAAACAAATGCAACCGGGGATTGATTTCCATAACTTTTTTGAGCAGTAGCCCATCGCCATAGTGGATGTCGTCATCAAAGTCAAGTATTCCGAAAGCCGGACTATGAGTTACCAATACATATGTATCAGACGGTATTTTCCCGATATTACGTTTCTGACGATCAGTGACACAATCTCCCATGAACATGGGTACGCCATAAAACTTTACGCCATCAATCTCCACACCGGAGTTGCAGAGGTAATGGACATTTGGATCGAGACCATCAATGTTAGCTCCATACAAGCAATCATCGTGATTGCCACAGATAAAAACTTTGTGTGTTGCCGGCAAGTCACAAAACCAGTTCATGAAATCAATAGCTTCCGCCTCACTCCCATTCATGGTAAAGTCTCCGGAATGCACCACCACATCGACCTCGGGTAAGCCCCGAAGCCGATGATGGCAGCCGTGAGTGTCTGATAGATGCAATATCTTCATATTCACTATTTTTGCAATGGAGAAATTATGTAATTTATAAAATTTAAATATCAAATCAATCTATCAGCTATTCGCATTCACTCATCATCTTCAAGCACTGATTCCAACTGATCAATATCTATAAGGACTCTATGTACTATACATTCGGGGCCAACGACTCCAGCTTCCTCTAACTCTTTCATTATTCTACAAGCTCTATGAAAATCTATATCAAAGAATTTCTGTAATGAAGATGTCGACGCTATATGTCCGGCTGCACAAACAAACCGGGCTGCATCATCAAACAAACAATCTCGTGCATCCCTCCAATCTGGAGTCATGCCTGTTGCACCCCTCTCTGTTTTTGGACTGGGTAAGCAGTATGGGACTGAAGATTGATTTTGCGACTCTACAAATTCTAATATTGCATCGATGTCCTCCAATTCTACATTTGGGCCCTGCAGACGTATCAAATTTTCATTACATTTATAAAGCATGTCTCCATTCCCTGCCAGTAGTGTAGCATCAGGAATACCAAGAATTGTCTGACTGTCATAGCCAGATGATAGCTTAAAAGTTATATGTCCATTCATGTTGACTTTGATTCTGGAGGTAATCACATTTGGGGATGGACGTTGAGTAGTAATAATCATGTGTATTCCTGCCGAGCGGCCAAGAGTAGCAAGACGAACTATCTGGAGCTCTATATCCTTGCCTAAAGTCATGATCAAATCAGCAAACTCATCTATTATCACGATTATAGATGGTAAATATTCATGGTTCGCTTCCGAACTAATAAGTCCCTTAGAATATTTATCATTGTAATCTCTAATATTCTTGGTCTTTGCTTCATAAAAAAGGCCATATCTCTTATCCATTTCCTCGCATAGTGAAGATAACGTGAGATTCGCCCTTTCAATGTCGGTAATGACAGATGCTTCTGCATCTTCAACCGTAGCAAAAAACTGAGAAGGCAATCGATTATATATACCAAGTTCAACTATCTTTGGATCAATGAGAACAAACTTAATCTCATCAGGTCTTCTCTGGAGTAGCAACGAAGATATGATAGCATTGACCAATACAGATTTTCCTTGCCCCGAAGCTCCAGTGATAAGTAAATGACCTATTTCACCCAGATCTATTATCGATGTTGCATTGTTGACGGTGACACCCAAGGGGATAGGAAGCCGAGACTCTCCCTCCTTAAACGAGAACGAAGAAAGCACAGATTTCAAAGAAACTTTCTGTGGCGTTTTATTCGGAACTTCAATAGCAATTATCGGGCCCTTATTATAGGATGGTGCCAGAATGCGTGCATTAATTCCTTTTAGGAATAACGTTATATCCTCCTGATGATTATAAACCTTTGAAATGCGTGACCCTGGAGATGGTGTTATTTCAAACAAGGTTATTGTTGGTCCTACTGTGATATTGAAACTGTCGATATGAATATCATACGATCGCAGAGTGTCAGTAATCAAATCTTTTATACCATCAAGATTATTATCGAAGATATCTCGGTTCTCCGACTTATGGTTCGGTAAAATGTCAATTGCCGGTAATATGTAATCACCGCTGCTGATAGCTGAATAAGTTTCACTCTCTATTAATTTACTCATATTATTATTGACTTTTTTATTGTCTGCAAAATTACTGTCAAGGTGTATCAATTTTAGGTACAACTCGAATTATTTTAAATTTTCAGAAAAATTTTTATGTTGTACCACAAACTGCGTCACCTTGCATTTAATTTTGCGGTCGTAATAAGCTTTATCTTTATAACATAATGCAATAAACTCCTTATTAAGAAGACAATAAAAAAAATATATGAAAACAATAGAAGGCCATGACGTGAAGATATTCTCTGACAACGTTGAAGAGAGCGCTTTGGCGCAAATCAGACAATTGCTCTCGATTGATGTGTTTTCTGACAAGAAGATACGGATTATGCCCGACGTACACGCAGGAGCCGGGTGTGTAATAGGATTCACCGGCAACCTTGGCGAAAAGGTTATCCCAAACATTGTAGGCGTGGATATTGGTTGCGGTATGCTCATTCTTAATCTTGGCAAGATTGAGGATATTGACTTTCACGCTTTCAATGAACATATCAGAGCCAATGTGCCGTCAGGGATGATTGTGCGAGAGGAACGCTTCGGGTTCAAACCATTGGTAGGTGATGAGATGGAAATATACCGCGAAGCAAAGCGACTTGTAACTGAACTTCGCTGCTACCGCGAGCTGAAATACGCCGACCGTATCTATAAGGCCATCGGCTCGCTCGGCGGCGGCAACCACTTCATAGAACTGGATAAGGACGATGATGGTAACGTATATCTCGTTATCCATACCGGTTCGCGCAACCTTGGCAAGCAGGTGGCAGACATATACCAGAACCGCGCTATCAAACATATGACAGAAGGGGCAGATGAGTTTGAGGAAACTATCAAACGCACAATCGAGGGATATAAAGCCGCCGGGCGTCGCTCTGAATTGCAGAGCGTAATCAAGAAGATGCGCAAATCTCAACAGGAAGCCGAACCTACTCTGCCCCGCGATTTGTGTTATGTCGAAGGTGAAGTACGCGAAAACTACCTCCACGATATGCGTCTATGCCAGCGTTGGGCTGTCCTCAATCGTAAACTCATAGCGTTATTGCTACTGAAATTCTTCCCGAATGCCAATGTCATTGAAGAATTCGAGAGCATTCACAACTACATCAGCGATGACAATATAATCCGCAAGGGTTCTATCTCAGCTGCTGAGGGCGAGCGCTGTATCATACCGCTTAATATGCGCGACGGCTCATTGCTCTGCACCGGTAAGGGAAATCCCGATTGGAACTGGTCCGCTCCTCATGGAGCAGGCAGAGTATTGAGCCGCACACAGGCATACGAACAAATCAAGATTGAGGACTTCGAAGCTTCCATGTCCGGCATCTACTCCGAGAGCGTCAACGACTTCACCCGCGATGAGTCGCCGATGGTTTATAAGCCGGCAGATGAGATTATCGCCAACATTGGCGATACAGTCAATATCGACGCAATCATACGACCAATATTTAACTTCAAGGCATCTAAATAGGAATTTGTTGGGAACATGGATATATTTGAAATATAAAACATAAAGTTGGATAAAAACTATAATTATGGATAATAATCCTAAAGCGTTAACCTTTGGAGGGGAAGAGTACAATGCACCCTTAGCCGATATCTCATATCTTTCAGAACGCGAGAAGGCCAACCTAAAACATAAAGCAATATGTGCGTTCGCAACATATAGTTATGAAAAATTCGAGTCTGACGAGGAATTTGAATTGGCATTGGCTTGTGCAGTTCCCCATTATTGGGGAGTCGAGGAGGAAATGACTGAGAATGAAAAAATAGAAATTGCAGCTTGTCATCGAGGCTTTTACTATCACAAGAAGAAATTCCGTGTTTGGAAAAAGGCGGTACTTGAACCGATGGTTAAATCTATGGCTGATTATGCGCTTAATTCAGCGCAATACGATGCCCGTTTCCTGCTTGGACTGGAAATGAGAAAGATGAAGTGTATGGATGCCTACTTCTCAAATTCTGTAACATCTGATTCCGATGGTAATTATCCCGGTTGCCGCTGGTTACGCCTGTGCATCACACTGCTTGAATTGCTTACAGATTCATCCCGTATCTCCGAAGATAAGGTATTGGGCATGAATATTAGAAATATTGCTTATCCAGTCGACGATAGAGATTTAGCCCGTTTCAGATTAGAAACAGACAAAGATCTGAAAATAGGTATTGGCAGAGACTTATACTGGCATAAAGCACACCGGCTCTATTGCCATATACGTGAACACGCTCTCCATACCTGGTGGGACTAAATTATTATCGCCTGTCCAATCGTAGGTTCAAGGTATAAATAAGGTATAACTCAATTCGATTTGTGAAACACTTATGACTTGTATCGCCAAATGCAACAAGTTTTGATTACCTTTGCAACAAGAAAATTCAATTACGCATGACTCAACTACAGAAATATACATGGCTGATTGAGACTATCAGACGCGCCGGGAAAATCTCGCATAGAGATTTATCCGACAAATGGGAGCGGTGCAAAGACCTCAGCGACTGCAAGCCGCTTCACCGCGCCACGTTCAATCGCTGGCGTAATGCGATCTTTTCGCAATTCGGAATAATTATCGACTGCCAGCGTGTCGGAGGCTATCACTATTTTATCGCAAATCCTGAAGACATAGATGAGGACGAGCTGAAAAAATGGATGCTCGACTCCTTTGCCGTCGGTAATCTAATTGGTGAGAATCTTTCACTGAAAGACAGGATCCTCGTAGACCAGATCCCGTCAGGCCGCGACCACCTTACCACTCTATTGGAAGCTATGAAGGAAAACCGCATTGTCAATATCGAGTATAAGGCATTCAAATATTCATGTTCTTTCAAGATCCCGGTTGAGCCATATTGTGTGAAACTTCATGAAAACCGCTGGTATATGCTCGGCCACAATCTCAGTAAAGACTCCATCCGTCTCTATGCTCTCGACCGCATTGAGTCGATTGAAGTTACAGAACAGGAATTTAAGTTGCCCAAAGACTTCTCTGCAGCCGACTACTTTTCCAACTATTTCGGCATCGTCATTTCCAAGGATGTGAAACCCGAACGAATTGTAATTCGGTCAAACGCCGACCATACACACTATCTCAAATCATTGCCACTTCATCACAGCCAAAAGCTGATAGAAGATAATGGCGAATATGCTGATTTTGAGTTGTATCTTGCACCCACTTATGACTTTGTGATGAAACTGCTTCAGGTTGGGGCTATGATAGAAGTGATTTCACCCGTTTCGCTTCGCCGGATGATGAAAGGCTGGATTTCAGATATGCACGAACTTTATAAAAACGACTGACTATGCAAGACTTCGTGGCAATAGACTTTGAGACAGCCAATGGTAAACTGAAAAATAAAACTCAAATAAAGCACTCAATGCATCGGTCATTCTTTAATTTCATAACCAATGCATTGAGTGCTGTTGCTGCTTATTATATATTACCTGAGAAACCTTATTCTTTCTTTGGATTTTGTCCTTGACAATCATCCGACTAAATCATGAAGCCTGATATCAAGCTCACGTTATACAAAAAAAATCACGACCATCAGAACACCATTATTCTATATTATTTGTCTGATGACAAGCAATGGACTTGTCTCATTCATTTTAACGGCGAGGGTGCTTGCCGCCTTTACGGGCTTGCATTGCAGCTCCTTCTTCGGTGAGATGCAGTTCGAGTCCGTTTGAGAGTTCGACTTCATATCCGCCCCGTTTGCGGGCTATCTCAACGATTGCCATATCGCCATGGTTTGCCTTTACATATTTGGCGATGCCGGCAGGCACTATGGCAGAGGGGACACTCTTTCCTCGCGCAACCTTAACCTCTTTCCATGCACCGTCCTCATCAAACTCTATATCCGCACCACTCGCCAGATCGACCTCATATTCCAGACCACGGCGGCCATGATCTTTCTCAGCCTTAATAACATTGTCTCCAGGAAAATGCTTGCTTAAGAACTGCTGCGCAGCTTTTGGGAGATCTGTCGATGATATTGGACTTCCGGCGAATATGTTTGCCGACACTGATGCCACTAACGCGAGCAGCAACATTACAATTGTTCTTTTCATTTGTCGTTTTTGTTATTTATTGTTATGCACTTATTCAATTCTTTGTAAACATCTCCATATTTTCTTCCTACCGGTATGGCGCGGTTCACATTGCGCAAGAAGACTTGACGATTGTAGAAGCGCTCTATGTCTGCAACTGAAACAATATACGACCGGTGAAGTCTGATAAAACGGTCGGCAGGCAAGCGCGACTCCATCTCCTTCATGGTCACCTGCGTCACCACAGTCGGAAGGTTTTTGCGAAAAATCTTGACATAGTTGTCCATGGCTTCAACATAAAGGATTTCTGATAATCTGAGCACAATTGTCTTATGTTCGACCTTAAAAGTCAGAGCTTCCTCTACCGGTTCTTCTGTTGACGTCGTATTGACCATCCGCCTGACTTTATCCATAGCCCGTTCGAACCGTTGATAGAATATCGGTTTGTGAAGGAAGTCCACCGCATCTACGTTAAAGCCATCCAAGGCATACTGGGCATATGCAGTCGTGAATACGATGCAGATGTCCTTAGGCAGTTGTTTTGCCAACTCCACACCATTATGTGACGTCATCTCAATGTCAAGGAACACCACATCAGGATGTGAATTTCTGATACACTCCATACCTGCCACCGGTGATGAGAATGTCTGCAGGTCAATATCACCATAACGGTGACAATACTCTTTGATTATACTGAGAGCGATGGGCTCGTCGTCAATTGCTACGCACTTCATCTCATGACAATTTTATTAGAAGTTTTACATTATAGGCATAACCGTCATCTGCGATGACAAGGCTGTGCCGGTCCGCATAAAGCAGGTCGAGTCTTTTTTTACAATTATCTATGCCCATGTGCTCCCCTATCCTTTTGACAGGGAAAATGCGGTTGAAGGTCGAGAACGTCAGTGTTCCGCCTTTTTCCTTCAACATAATCCGGATTGCGCACTTCTCAATAGGCGACACTCCATGTTTGAAGGAGTTTTCGACAAACGTGACAAGCAGCATCGGTGGAACCATCAATGAGCGGTTTTCAACATTGATGTCGAGCATCACACTGGTCTTATCATTCAGACGCAAACTCTGAAGGTCGACATACTGACGGATATAATCACATTCTTCATCCAAAGTGACCATATTTTTCGATGATGAGACATGGATATAGCGCATCATCGATATAAACTTCTCAAGCGACTCAAGAGCCTTGCCGTTGCCCGTAAGGAAAAGGCCATAGAGTGAATTGAGGGTGTTAAACATAAAATGGGGCTTAATCTGGGCCTTGTAGAGCTCTATTTCAGCTTTCTCGCGCTCCGCCTCAAGCTGTCGGCGGTGTGAGCGTTGCTCATTTGCCTGGGTTAGCAGACCGACAGCAAAGCTATAGGCTTCGACAATCACAAACAGCGACCATACGGCCTGCTGATGATGGGTCACAGAACTGAATATCCTCACAATGCCAATATCAAGAGCATTAGGTTTTGGAACATACCATTGGATCTTGGCAAGCAGGTAAGTGACCACAACCGACAGCACTACGAAACACACGCCAAACAGACGCGAACGACTGTTTTTGAACAGCGCGGGAACTGTTACAAAACGATTGGTAAAATATACAGCATAAAGCCAGAACCCAACAGCGAGCACATACCATTGAAAATAATGAAACCATCTCTCCACCGGAAACAGCAGGGCCATCACCGGCAAGACAACAACACAAAAGACAATGTCAATATATATCGGCAGATTCTTCATCTCTGTTAATTGAATAAGACACGCAAAGTTAACCATTTTATTTTTAGCACGCTACATAGCCACACATCATTGACCATCAATTAACAGCCGTTAGTCACTTATTAGCAGACATGACGTAATCCTCGAAAAAACAAACGCCTATATTTGCACAAAAATATCTCAGCAATGAACGTAAAAACATTCATCGACCGGCCAATACTCGCCGGAGTAATATCTGTATTGATTGTCATATTCGGCTTGCTCGGACTTGTTCAACTGCCAATCGAGCAATTTCCAAATATAGCGCCACCGACTGTAAGAGTCACAGCGACTTACACCGGAGCCAATGCCGAAACCGTCATGAAGAGTGTGATTGTGCCACTTGAAGAGTCGCTCAACGGAGTTGAGGACATGATCTACATGACCTCTACGGCCACAAATACAGGCAGCGCTTCTCTCACGATATTTTTCAAACAAGGCTCCGATGCCGACATGGCCGTTGTCAACGTCCAAAACCGTGTCGCTTCGGCTCAAGGTCTACTACCTGCCGAAGTCACAAAAAGCGGTGTGACTGTCCGTAAACGACAGAACAGCACACTGAAATCCATCACCCTCTATAGCCCGGATGATTCATATGATGCAAAATTTCTGACCAATTACATGAAAATCAACATTGAGCCTCTGATTTCACGTATTCCCGGCGTTGGTGATGTCAACATTTTCAGCGCCGAATATGCAATGCGAATCTGGCTCGATCCTAACAAGATGTCGCAATATGGCCTTATGCCGTCTGACATAGACAAAGTTCTTGCCGATCAAAACATTGAATCACCAACCGGCACACTCGGAGCCGAATCTCAAAACACGTTTCAGTATGTCTTAAAATATCGAGGACGGCATGAAGATGCTGCCGAATACGAAAACATGGTCATCAGAGCCCTCCCCGATGGAAACATACTGAAGCTTAAAGATATCGCGACTATCGAGCTCGGAGCCGTAAATTATGCTATGATCAGCGAGACAAGCGGCCATCCGGGAGCAAATGCGATGATAGCACAGACCGCCGGTTCAAATGCCAACGAAGTCATAATACAAATTGACAAGGCTCTCGACGAAATTCGTCAGAACTTACCTGACGGCATGATACTCACCGACATATCAAGCACAAAAGACTTCCTCGATGCATCAATCTGGAAAGTAGTCGAAACTCTGATCATAGCCCTGATACTTGTCGTGCTTATCGTCTACCTGTTCATCCACGATTTCAGCGCCACTCTGATACCGACTGTTTCAATCATAGTGTCTCTTATCGGCACATTTGCCTTCATCTATGCCGCAGGTTTCACTCTCAACATGCTTACTCTGTTTGCAATTGTGCTTGTCATAGGAACTGTCGTCGATGACTCTGTGGTCGTAGTAGAGGCCGTCCAGGCTAAATTTGAAGAAGGGCACACCGACCCCTATCAAGCTACGATATCCGCCATGGGAGGCCTGTCAGCCGCATTAATCACGACTACCATCGTCTTTATGGCCGTATTTATCCCGGTATGCTTCATGGGAGGCACTTCCGGCACATTCTACACCCAATTTGGCCTGACTATGGCTGTAGCCGTCGGCATCTCGCTCATCAATGCCATGACACTTTGTCCGGCGTTGTCAGCCCTGATGATGCGTCCGCCTAAACGGTTTGATGTAAAACCCTCATTTACCGATCGTTTTCACTACGCCTTCGACCGATCCCTTAATGCAGTGGTAAGCCAATACAAGACCGGTGTAGTATTCCTCTTCAAGGCAAAATGGATAGTGGCGGCACTGTTTGCCCTATCTGTCGGAGGCTTGATATGGCTAATGACTACAACACGCACCGGCCTTGTACCTCAAGAGGATATGGGGGCCATAACACTCAATGTGCAAGTCGCACCAGGCACCAACCTTGAAGAAACAGACGGCATAATGGATAAAATTGAAAATGCGATCAAAGACATACCTGAAATCACCATATACTCAAGAGTCACCGGCAAAGATGCCCGCCACAATCAGTCTGCCTCTGCCGGTTCGTTCAACATCAGACTCGCTAACTGGGCCGAAAGAAAAGGCTCCGGACATAGCATAAACGCTGTCATAAAAGAGATATACCGGCGCACCTCTGGAATATCTTCAGCTCAGATACGCGCTTCTCAGCAACCCATGATATCAGGATATGGCACAGGGAGCGGCTTCGAGCTCTATATACAGGACCGATCAGGCAAAACCACAGATCAATTGCTCGCCGTGACCAGAACATTTATCGATTCGCTCAACAACAGACCAGAGATATCGAGAGCCTACACGACCTTCGACACCAAATATCCTCAATACATGGTTGATGTTGATGCAGCAAAATGCCTTCAGGCCGGTGTATCTCCTTCAGCCGTGCTATCAACCCTGTCGGGATATGTCGGAGGGAGTTACTCCTCAAACCTCAACCGTTTTACAAAACTTTACAGAGTTATGGTCCAGGCTGCTCCCGAGAACAGATTGGATACAGATGCACTTAAAAACATGTATGTCAGAACTGACAACGGTAAAATGGCTTCGATCGACAATTTCTTAAACCTGACCCGTGTCTATGGATCCGAAAGTCTTTCACGTTTCAATCTCTTCCCTTCTATTTCAGTTTATGGCGAGCAGGGCGAAGGCTACAGCTCAGGCGAAGCCATAAAGGCCATCAAAGAAACCGCCGAAAAATACCTACCGGTCGGCTATGGCTATGAGTTCGGTGGCATGTCGAGAGAAGAGTCTTCTGCAGGCAACACCACGGTTCTGGTTTTCAGCATATGCCTCGCTTTCATCTACCTCATCCTATGTGCTCTATACGAAAGTCTCACTGTGCCGTTTGCTGTTATTGCAGCTGTGCCGTTTGGCCTTGCAGGCTCTTTTTTGTTCGCCAGATGGTGGGGGCTTGAAAACAACATCTACATGCAGATAGGTCTTATTATGCTTATCGGACTTCTTGCCAAGACCGCGATATTGCTTACCGAATATGCATCTGCCCGACGCAAAGAAGGCATGTCACTGATATCTGCTGCAATCTCTGCCGCAAAAGCAAGATTCAGGCCTATCATCATGACTTCAGCTACAATGATATTCGGCATGTTGCCTCTGATGTTTGCCTCAGGAGTAGGAGCCAACGGCAATATATCAGTTGGCGTGAGCACTGTCGGCGGACTGCTATTCGGCACACTCGCGCTGCTCTTCATTGTGCCCTCTCTGTTTGTCGTGTTCCAATTCATTCACGAAAAGATGACTCCCAAAAACCGACGGACCAATACTCAAAAGTCATAATACTGACAATTGACATATTCAAACAATACCGGCATCGATGCCATTTGCCATTAAATTTCAATCATTGGCCAATTAACCGCACGCGGCTATTCTCAACAATTCATTGTCAAACAAAATGTTACAACAACAATACCTATAATAGAGTATTTTAGAGCAAGTATTTTATTCCGACCTTTGCAAAAAAATCAAAGGGATAAAATGACAGATTATAAAAAGTTCTTTTTAATAATAGCCATAATAATCACATCTACAGCACACGTTTTCGCCAAGAACAACATCGGCATGATTTCAGGCAAAGTGCTGTCCATTGACGGCGAAATCTTAGATTACGCATCAGTCTCTCTAAAAGCTACACCCTATCATTGTTCTACAAATGAAAAAGGGCTATATCACATATCTGCGCCTGCCGGTTCTTACACACTGGTTGTCTCACAGGTAGGATTTGAAAAACAAGAGATTAAGGTTGACATAATCGCAGGCAAACGCACACGACTAAACGTCAAATTAAAATCGTCGGCACAGTTGGCCGAGGTAATCGTTGTCGGCAACTCATTGAGTAAAATTAAAAATTCGGCATTCAATGCCACTGCTGTCAACACCCGCGATCTGGTCAACACAACAAAAACTCTGAGCGAGGCTTTGAACAAAGCGCCCGGCATGAAAATCAGAGAAAGCGGCGGTGTCGGATCTGACATGGCCGTGACCATGGACGGTTTCAGCGGCAAACATGTAAAGGTGTTTATCGACGGTGTGCCACAGGAAGGAGTCGGAAGTGCATTCGGACTGAATAATATTCCTGTCAATTTTGCCGAACGCATAGAGGTCTACCGTGGGGTGGTGCCTGTCGGTTTCGGTGCTGATGCCATCGGCGGAGTGATCAATATCGTCACCCCGCGTCGCCAGCGCAGGTGGTTTATCGACGCGTCATACTCTTATGGTTCGTTCAACACCCATAAATCATATATCAATTTCGGACAGACGCTGGCAAATGGGTTCAAATATGAGATCAACGCGTTTCAGAACTATTCTGACAATAATTACTATGTCGACACGCCCGTGGAGGATTTTTCGACCGGTTCGATCAACCGCAAGCAGATAGAGCATGTCAAAAGATTCAACGACACTTATCATAACGAGGCCGTCGTCGCCAAGATCGGCTTTGTCAACAAGAGCTGGGCCGACCGACTGATGGTGGGGTTCAATTACTCGCATATGTATAAGGAGGTGCAGACAGGCGTAAGACAGATGATCGTCTATGGTCATAAACACCGTCACGGCTACACTTTGATGCCGTCGATCGAGTACGGCAAGCGCAATCTGTTTGTGAAAGGGCTCGACATATCGGTCAATGCCAACTACAACCGCAACAACACCACCAACGTCGATACGGCCTCGGTGAAGTACAATTGGCGCGGAGAGACCGAGCAGCTGAACTCTCCGGGCGAGCAGTCCTATCAGAATTCGCTGGCTATCAACAACAACTGGTCTGGGGCGTTCACTGCCAATTACCGCTTGAGAGAAAAACATGTGTTCTCGCTCAACGACGTGTTCAACTCGTTTAACCGCACTAATGAAAATCTGCTGACGACTCCTCCGGGCAAGGATGAGTTCTCGAAGGTGACGAGCAAGAATATCGTCGGATTGTCATATCGCTACACACCAAACACGAAGTTTAATTTCACGGCTTTCGGAAAGCAATATCACCAGTATGTGTCAGGCCCGATGGCGACAACGTCGGCCCAGGATGTCTATGAACTTAATTCGCGGTCGATAGATTACTTCGGTTACGGCGCTGCCGGCACATGGTTCATGCCGCTTGGTTTGCAGTTGAAAGCTTCATATGAGAAAGCTTACCGCTTGCCGACTATAGAGGAAATGTTCGGTGACGAGGATCTTGAAATGGGCGATCTGACCCTCAACCCTGAGTCGAGCCAAAATGTCAATCTCAATCTTAGCTATAACGCGACGTTCGGCAGCAATATCATCTATGCCGAGGCCGGATTAGTCTACCGCGACACGCGCGACTACATCCAGCGCAACATTCTTGCCCTGAGTGGAGGAAAGTCGGCCGCCACCTATATCAATTATGGTAAGGTTCAGACAAAAGGTATCAGCATATCTGCCCGTTACAATTTCTCGAAGTGGCTGAGCATCGGAGGCAACTTCACACAGATGAACGTTTGCGACAATATGCCGACAGCCCAAGGCAGCACCAAACCTAATCTGTCCTATAAAGTAAGAATGCCTAATCTTCCTTACCGCTTTGCTGATTCGGATGTCAACTTCTACTGGCACGGTCTCGGACGCAAGGCCAACGTCCTGTCTGTGACTTATGACAATCAGTACACTCACAGTTTCTGCTATTATTCAGAAAACATCGGTCAGCAGAACGGCGATTATATTGTGCCAGACCAGTTCTCACATAATCTCACAATGTCGTACAGCATCGGCAACGGACGCTACAATCTCTCGCTGGAATGTCGCAATTTTACAAACGCAAAACTTTATGACAATTTCAGCCTTCAGAAGGCCGGACGAGCTTTCTATGGCAAGGTGAGAGTGTATTTCGGAAACTAACTTACAAACAAACTCTATAATAATAAACAATTATGACTGTAAATAAATCATTATTGAGCATCATGGTTGCCGCGGTGCTTCCGGCTGTCGCCTTGGTGTCATGCTCGGAAAACGACGAGCCAGAAGTCCAGAAACCCGAATATCCGACTGAAAACCCGGAGGAGCCGGGTGAGGGTAAATATGTGTTTGCAACTTCCGTTCAAGGCTCCGGCGGCAATACAGCCAATGTGCTTCTTACCGGAGAATCGCTTGATGACGGCTTGCTGTCAACGGTCGGAAACGGTCTCGGCAACGAGGGTGCCACACAATGGGTGTTCTACAAAGATTACCTTTATGCGCTGACTTACAATCAGGGCGAAGCCGGCACAACCCGCAGCTATATACTGGGCACTGACGGCAAGATGCAGCCGCGCGACAAGGATTTCCGCATGAACAACCGCTTTTCATCATACGGAACTTATGAAGACGATATTCTTGCCATGTCGACAGGCGAGGGGCCCTCACAGTTTGCCGACAGCCACGGATATAATCCGATGACCCTGCTCGTGACCTATCTCGACGTGGAGACAGAGAGCATGAGAAGCAATGACACTTCGACCGGACAGTATTCGCTTGAGAATTATCTTGGCAATGGTGAGTATGTGACTCTCGCAGGTGCCGAACAGAGCGGGTCGAAGCTCTACTGCGGTCTTGTGCCGATGGGTCTGAGCCAGTATGGCGTGGCCTATGACAACGGCAAATGGATCCGCAAGGAAGAAGATGGCCGCGATTGGTCGAAACTGATCCACACTGAAGCCGGCGGTACAGGCGGCGGTTCTTACAAGGCAGGCGAACTTGCCGGAACTCAGTATCCCGACGAATGTTGGGTGGCTGTCTATGAAAATGACGATTTCCTTCATCCGGTCTTGGTCAAGACTGACAAGATAAGCTCGCCGTGCGGTCGCTACCGTTCACAGTACTATCAGACTGTATGGGCCGCCGACAATGGCGACATCTATGTGTTCTCGTCAAGCTATGCCAAGACCATGACTTCTGACCTTCAGCAGACAACTCTTCCTGCCGGTGTATGCCGCATCCCTGCGGGCAGCACCAAGTTTGACGATTATTATTGCAACATCGAAGAGCAGACTCCCGGCAAGAACCGTTCGTTCATGCGCTGCTGGCATGCCGGAGGCAACTGCTTCCTGATGATCATGTACGATCGTCCGCTTACCGAAAAAGGCTTTGCAGCTACCGAACTTGCCATCTTCGACGCCGAAGCAAAGAAGTTGAGCTATGTCACCGGTTTGCCGTCGAATGTTACTTCAATAGGTAAAACTGTCTACAACAGTAATGGAAAGGTGTATATTCCGATCAATGTCGAGAACGAAAATCCGGCTATCTATGCAATCGATACCAAGACGGCTCAGGCCACACGCGGTGTTGAGATAGAAGCGACCAGCATCACCGGTTTCGGTTACCTCACTCCGAAAAACTAAACTAAGATGATCAAGTTTTTCAGAAAAATACATCTCTGGCTGTCGGTGCCTTTCGGCTTGATAGTGACGCTTATCTGCTTCTCGGGAGCGATGCTTATCTTTGAGCCGGAAGTCACCCGCATGCTCAACCATGATGTCTATTATGTGGCTGAAGTCAAGGAGCAGGCTCTTCCGCTTGACAATCTGATGGAGACTGTGAAAGCAGGTCTTCCCGACAGC
This sequence comes from uncultured Muribaculaceae bacterium, assembly GCA_964018265.1. GTDB lineage: Bacteria > Bacteroidota > Bacteroidia > Bacteroidales > Muribaculaceae > CAG-873. The sequence goes on along the minus strand of CAXHOY010000008.1, from coordinate 95,205 downwards.
GTATCGATCACCGGAATCACCGTGTTCGATGATGCAAGCCGCACCTATCAGGTCAATCTGTCGAAGCCTCGCAGGGCGTCGATGTTCGTCGATCAGTACTCGGGCAATGTGACAGGACGCTATGAACGTGTCGGATTTTTTTCGACGATGTTCAAGCTTCACCGATGGTTGCTCGACAGCGCCAATCCGCATGGCGAGGGCGTCAAGGTCGGCAAAACACTTGTCGGCATATCAACTCTGATATTTGTCGTCGCTCTGATCTCAGGTGTAGTCATATGGTGGCCGCGTGCCCGCAAAAATCTCAAGAAAAGCCTGTCCATATCATTTGAAAAAGGATGGAAAGGCTTTTGGAAAGGGCTTCATGTCGCAGGCGGCATGTATGCGCTGATATTTGTGCTTGCCATGTCTCTAACCGGACTTACATATTCGTTCGGCTGGTATCGCACGGCATTTTATGCGGTTTGCGGCGTAGAGCACACACCCCGTAATTTCGGCCAAGCTCCTCAAAAAGGCGCACGCAAGGGCGGCGAGGACCGTCAGGGGCGCGAAAGTGCTGATAATCGCGGCGAACGCGCTGGCCGTGGCGGCCGTGGCGGCGAAGGTCGTGAAGGTCACCGCAGATCTGAATTCTCACGCTGGCAGCAGGTCTATGATCGTCTGAAAGCTGAAAATCCCGATGCGCCGCAGATAACAATCGGTGCCGGAACGGCCACTGTCACTCTTGGATCGACCGGCAATGGCCGTGCATCTGACCGCTATGAGTTCAATCGTCGTTCAGGTGAAGTGACCCCATCGACTCTGTATGCCGACGCAAATGAAGCCGACAAGATGCGTGGATGGATTTATTCGATCCACACGGGTAGTCTCGGAGGCATTGTGACCCGGTTGCTTTGGTTGTTTGGCGCTTTGCTTGGCGCCACTCTGCCGCTGACGGGCTATTATATATGGATAAAGCATCTGTGCCGTCGCAAAGATGATGAACACCACGATCACAAGCATCACTGATAATCCACACTAAATACTTGAACCGGGAGTGAGAGGCTGTCTAACAATCAATGTCAGGCAGCCTCTTTAACATCCGGCTTAATGATTTAGAACCTGTATGATTGACGTTCCGGATACCAGGTCAAAGAAGAACAGATCCTTTCAGGCAGGCTTGATTTTCCCTGAGACACTACGTCTTCCCATGCTGAAACCTCGGGGCTGCAATCTTATCATACGCTGTTAACAACTATCTAAAGCATTAAACGAATTAAGTCAGTGAGCTGAGTTATTTATGCTGTTCGAACAACCAATCTCTCACCGGCGAGAGTTTATATGCATAATCAAACGAGTACATGTGCTCACTGCCCTTTCCATCATCGGGAAGAACTGATTTGGGAGAGAAGTTAATAATATTGATCGGAGCTCCTTTGTCAAGCATAATCTTAGCAAGGGCATCCTGCTCAGGCTGTGGCAGCTTGGCACTCCAGCTGTCATATTCATATTTGACACCGGCTGCGTCGGCCGCACGTTCCAGAGCTTCGATATTGCCATACGAGCTACCGTTTTTGCCGGCAGTGACAAACGTGAATTTATGTTTGACAAGATCATCAAATTTAGCAGTATCCCAGTGACAATCGACAAACAATGACGCTGCAAACAGATCCGGATATGTTATATTATAATACATTGATATCATGCCGCCCATCGATTGGCCGGTGGTATAGAGACGGCTTGCGTCCACATTCTTTTCAGAAACTATATCGCCGAGCATGCCTATAACCATATCAACTTCATCCGTATGCTCATAAGCGTCGTTAACTGCCACACCGGAATATTGCGGAACAAGCACATAACACGGATGGATTTTTTGCCACTCTGCGGTCGCCCATACCAGTGCACCGTAGCCTTGAGTCAAGGGTGTAGTGAAATTATCGCCGGGTGTACTCGCGTCCGCCATAAACAGGACAAGCGGATATGAGGCTCCTTCGACAGAGTCTTTGGGAGAATAGAGATTGTATTTAAGAGTCTTTCCGCTCTTGGGGTCACTATAGATACACTGCTCAAACTCCGGGACTTCGGTCCTGATCATAGCTTGAAGAACTGCATCTGAACTCTTGTCTATAACAGGCCCTCCGCCGGGTGTGCCCAACTGCGGACCTCCGGTTTTGACTCCTTTGCGTTCGACCTGTGCTCGTCTGCCTGAAGTCTGCTCTGTTTCCGGTTTTGTGTTCCCTCCACATGCCGTCAACGACTGCATACCACACACGGCAGCAATTGTCACAGCCACACTGAATGTCATTCTCTTTAAATCCATATCAAATTTTTAAGCATTATAATTCTGTTCAATCAGTTATAATTATAAGATTCAACGACAACAAATAGTTTACCGGTCTTGGGCTAATGACATGTTTTCAATGGCAAACAAGCAAAAAAACAGCCGATACACAAATTTGCATATCGGCTGACTTTATAGAAATCGAGCGAAGTTTTTCAAAACCACGCCTGAAATCGGCTTCCCTACTTCAAAGCCGAAACTATTTCCTTTGTATCACGGGCGATTGTGAGTTCTTCGTCTGTGGGGACTACCACAACCGTGACCTTTGACTCAGGGGTTGATATGACTGTCTCTGTGCCTCGTGTGACATCATTGACTTTCGTATCGATCTCAACTCCGATAAAAGCCAGTGGCTTGCATACATTTTCACGTACGTCTGTCTGGTTTTCGCCGACACCGCCTGTGAAGACAATGATGTCCACGCCTCCCATTTCAGCGGCATATGCCCCAATATATTTGGTGATACGCTGTTCATACATATCAAGAGCGAGAATCGCTCTTTCATTACCTTCCTTGACAGCTGCCTCGATTTCGCGCATGTCGCTTGAAATCTCACTTACGCCGGCCACACCGCTCTCCTTGTTGATGATACGCTGGAGATCTTCAGCTGTCAGACCATGCTTTGTCATCAGATAGGTAAGCGCTCCCGGATCAACGTCACCGACGCGTGTTCCCATCATGAGACCTTCGGTCGGAGTGAGACCCATCGACGTGTCTACGCTCTTGCCATTCAGCACAGCTGTTATCGAGCCACCGTTGCCGATATGGCAGGTGATGATTTTCTTTGTTGTGATATCAACGCCAAGTATTTCACACACACGCTGTGAGACATAGCGATGGCTTGTGCCGTGGAAACCATAACGGCGCACTCCGTCTTCTTTATAAAACTTATATGGCAATGCATACATATATGACTTTGCAGGCATTGTCTGGTGGAATGCCGTATCGAAGACACCGACTTGCGGTTTTCCGGGCATAAGGGCGGTTATCGCATCGATGCCTGTCATGTTGGCTGGATTGTGTAAGGGAGCTATGTCATAGCACTCCTTGATTTTTGCCTTGACTTCATCATCAATCAGGACACTGCCGCTGAATTTCTCTCCGCCGTGCACCACACGGTGTCCGACTGCATCGATTTCGTCATATGACTTGATACAACCCTCAGCGTCGTCTGTGAGAATGCGCAACACAGCCTCTATCGCACCCTTGTGGTCGGTTTTGCCGAGTTCAAGGATCGCTTTGGAGCCATCTTCGCGTTTATACTTGAGAAAACCGTCCGGCAGGCCGATTTTTTCCACTCCGCCTTCAGCAAGAGTCTTCTCCGTCACGGTGTCGATAAGCTTATACTTTACAGAGCTGCTGCCGGAGTTCAGAACAAGGATTTTCATGATTATTTGTTATTTTTAAGGCCGATAGCCTGATTGCATGTTATGATAATGGTTTTATAGATATCTTCGGGGAAGCAACCGCGCGACAAGTCATTGACAGGAGCGGCAAGACCTTGAAGCACAGGGCCCACGGCTTCAACTCCGCCAAGACGCTGAACAAGTTTATAGGCGATATTGCCGACTTCGAGCGAAGGGAACACGATGACGTTGGCTCGTCCGCTTATAGGGCTGTTTGGAGCCTTGGTGCTCGCAACCGAGGGGACGATGGCAGCATCTGCCTGCAGCTCGCCGTCAAGGATCAGCGACGGAGCCATTTCTTTTGCTATTCTGGTTGCCTCGATCACTTTGTCGACACGATCATGTTTTGCAGATCCCTTGGTTGAGAACGAAAGGATGGCCACACGCGGCTCGATGCCTGCGATGTCGCGGGCGGTCTGCGCCGCCGAAACGGCTATCTGGGCAAGTTCAGGAGCTGTCGGATCGGGCACAACAGCACAATCGGCAAACACCATCACTCCATCGGTGCCATACGGCATGCCTTCGGGCACAAGCATTACGAATGCTCCGGATACCACATCGATGCCCGGCTGGGTCTTGATCACCTGGAACGCGGCACGGAGAACATTGCCTGTTGTGTTCATAGCTCCGGCAACCTGTCCGTCGGCATCCCCGGCCTTCACCATAAGGCAGCCGAGATAAAGCGGATTGGCTGTGGTCAGACGGGCTTCTTCCATCGTTATGCCTTTTTTCTTGCGCAGTTCGAAGAACAAGGGTGCATACCGGTCAATGACGCTTTCGTCGGCAGGGTTGACAATCGTTGCACGGCCGATGTTGCCGAGATTGAGCTCTGCTGCCATACGTTTGATCTCGACAGGGTCTCCGATCAGAAATATATCTGCGAGATTATCACCTATGATACGGTCTGCTGCCGTAAGCGTACGCGGTTCGTTGCCCTCGGGAAGCACAATACGCTGTTTGTGATTGCGGGCATTCTCAGTTAACTTGTCAAAAAGTTGCATGACTTGGGGGTTATGAGTTTTATGTTGTAAATTTCTTTGCGCAAATTTAATAAATATTTCGGCTCGCTGATCCAACGTCATCATTTTTTTTGGATATCACACTCGTCGGTTATCTTTCCACCACAGTTCTTACGGAGGTTTTCGGGCGGCCGCCGATCATTATATCAGAACCAAAGCCGCCTTGGTTTGTTATCAACATATAAGATCATGATATTTTAATAATCTCACCGCATAAAATCATTTACATTATGTCAAGCAAAAAGAAACAATCCAAAAGTCTATGGCTCGCAATCGGAGCTCTGTTCCTCATCATACTTCTGATAATATGGCTGACTGTCGCCGACTTCATGGGAGACACTGACGTCGCCGCGATGATACCGGTGCCTTTCCTGACCATACAGTAATCACAAACCCCATAAGACCTTATCATGGAACCGCTTTACTCCAGCCCATGGGCATGGTGCGCATGGATAATCATAGGCTTGATCGCCGGAGCGCTCGCAGGGTATGTACTACCCGGCAAACGCATTGTAGTGCTTGACATCATCATCGGGCTGCTTGGCGCTGTAATCGGCGGGTGGACCTCGGCTCTCGCAATCGGCGACCATACACCCCAGTCATTCGCAATCGCCGCTCTGGTGGCTTTGTTTGTCGCAGGGGCAGTGCTCTGGATCTACAACCAGGTCATCATCCGCATGAACTCAAGAAAATAAGCGTCAGCCACATATACATGACGTGCGCTTACAAACGAGGCTGTGCTTCAACGTGAAAGCACAGCCTCGCCTGTAAGCGCATGTTTAAAATTCAATGATTATTTCTGATATGTCACCTTGTCTACTGAAATTCTAAAAATGCCTATATACGCCGGAGTATTCAGCCCGTTCGGGCCCTTCTGGTCGGGCGTAGCATCCATATTAAACAGATAGTAGTGAGACTGAGGAAGATTGGAAGTATCAATAACAATTGTACCCTTTTCAAGAATTACATCCTTCAGATCCTTATTATAGATGGTATACTTACAGCTTCCGAGAGACTGGTTATTGCTGTCGAAGCCTTCAATAATCAGATAGATTTCAGTGTCGTCGCTTGCCGCTGAATTAAATCCGTCGCCATAAGCCAACGAATTCAGCAGGTATGTAGGATAACATAGTGACAAACTCGAAATCCTGCGCTCTTCCTCAAAACCCATAATCGGACGTGAATCGTAGCTTACTGCCGTCTGCTCGATGTCATTATAGCCGTACAGCATTAAAAATGGAGTCGTTCGTTTAGTCTTAAAATATGCAGTAAGCTGAGTTGAATAATTGGCTTCATCAAAACTTGTCGACCAATAATTTGAGATGGCTACACCGCCGCTGTAATAATAATCGCCATAAGCCGACGGCTCATAGGGGATATTGAGATATTTGCATACCGGAGCCCGCAATCCGGTGACAAGACCGGTTGCTTCGTGTTTGAACACATAGTTGTCCGACTTACCGCCATAGAGAAAATCTCCGCCATATTGAGGGTCGTCGACGAGCTCACTCATTTTTGTTTCCACCCTCTCTGTTTCAGGAAGTCCATACAAAACAGACCTGGAAGAAACCATACTGAAGGTGGAAGACTCTTTAAATTCAATTCCCCTGTATGTATCTACAAAATCACCGTTATAGACCGGAAGCACCGCCAATGGGAACCATGCGGGAAGCTCCACAGCTCCGGCCTTTGTGGCGGGATTATAAAAACCTCCGATATTGGTGTCAAGGAAAAATCCGGCATACGCTTTGAAGGCGTCATATATTCCGTCTTTCTTTCCTGAAGCCTCTTTCAACCAAAATATCGGAGTATAATCTCCATAACTTGGGTCTCGACTGTTCCAAGCATCATCAAATTTTCCTATACCGGGATTGCGTATAACAAGTTTTTTGCCGTTGATTTTAGATGTAATGGTCAGTCTGGCTACTATATAACCCGATTTATCTACCTGAATATCTGTATACTCCGGATTTATAAGTTCATTGAATTGTTCAATCGTCGGCATGTCGAAACCAAGCCCGAGAGCCTTGTATACAGGATTGTTGAGCGCTGTTATTGTCTCAGTGAAGCTGCCATCATAGTTCTCGGATGTCGCATTTTTGATCGGGTCAGGCATGCCCCACGAGAATTTCGGGTCATTAGCTTTATGACCTCCATTATTTGTCTTATTTATATCGTAGTCTTCAAACAGATATTGAGTAGACCATTTGGTGCCTGACGGAAGACCCAGATCAACAAAGTCATTCAGAACTTCAAATTGGTCGAGTTTCCCCTGGTCGGCCTTCACCTCAGGAGCGGTTTCAGGATTATATACCGGCAGGACAAGATGCAACATCGCAATATCATCATAGTTTGTCTGTGCTGACGAAGGGCTAATATCTGCGGTGCTTATCTTCACGCCATCTGACAATATGCCATGTATATCTTTTGTCCAAAAGCTGGCATGTTGTTTGTCACTGTTGGTATCCATTGTCGTGACCGGAACTAATGCTCCGTTATAGCTCGGGTACTTGAAATAACGGATTGTTTCCTCAAGGAAGATGCTGTTGCCGTTGATCTTCGAGGTGAGCAGAAGACCCGATTTGCCGTTATAGTCTTCTTGATATACGATTTCCACATTATCATACAATTCCTGTGCCTGTTCAACCGTAGGATAGCCGTAATTGTTACCGAGCGAGCGCTTTACAACGTTATATTCGTCGAGAAGCTGCGTCGAGTGGGTGAGCGGATGATTGTAGTATCGCTGGACAGCACTTGAGACAGACCAGGCATACGCTTTTGACGGCTGCATCTCGCCCCAATGGTAATGGCGGTCAGCCAAATCGCCCGTGCCGAAATAGTCCGATGCCCAAAGAGTACCGGAAGGCAATCCCAAGTCCACGAAGCCATCGGGGACAACGGGGGTTGACGGATTTCCTCCCTGGGTGAAGTCTGTGAATTCTTCATCAGTGAACTCTACCCTCTCAACCTTGGTGATGTCGAAATGTAGATCTTTTTCCGCACTGCTGTTTGAACGCAGTGTGATGGTGGTTTGCGCCATTGGCATCAAAGGCGCAGCCGCCGCAAGAACTGCGGCAATTATAAATTTTCGCATATTATAACTTTTTGAAGATTTTTACTTGATAAGGAATTTGCTTGTCCCGGCTTTAGTGCTGACCAGATACACTCCCGGCTGACGGTTTGAAAGGTCGATGGTCACAGACTCATCGGCGACGAGCTCATAGGAAAACACAAGATTTCCTGAAACATCGTAGACATTGACAGGAGTATCGAGTCCACGTGAGGTCAGCTGCAGACAGCGTCCGCCAAGCATCTCGAAACTCACACCGCGGCTGCTGACATCCCCTATGTCGTCAATGCCCGTTGATGTTGCGTCTGCAATCGTAACATAAACATCCGCAGCGGGCCACGATGCTTCATAGTCACGGGCTGCAACGACCACATGACGGGTCTCATCGATTTCCTTGAAGGTAAGAACCGGATGATCAGCCAACAACAGCGTTGTCAACTCCTGATCCGCCTTATCCTTCACAATCACGACTTTCGCAGGAACAGCAGCCTTTGCCATTACGGCAGATAAAAGCAGCAAAAGAAATGTGAAAATTGTTCTCATGATGAAAAATATAATTAATAAAAAAATGTTTGACACGCACGTTGATATCGCGGTCAAACATATGAATTCATCGTTGAGAAAATTGTTGAAAGAAGGCACTACCGACAATAACAGTATCGGTAAAACATTTCCTCAACTGTCTGTCTATAGTCCCGCAGACATCAGTTGTAATGTATCAAAGACCGGTATTCTGACTTGCCCCTGATATCACGCCTTCTCAATGCAATTCGCACCAATGACATATTGTGACATCATTAAACAGAGCTTACAGCAGCGGGTACTGCTCCGGATTCTCACCGGATTCCCGAAGTTGCGATAAGCAACCACAACCGAACGCATCTCTATGCATCTCAGTCAATCTTTGATGACGCAAAGTTATAAATAATTTAGATTTAAAATCAATATTTTAGCGATATTTTTCCGTAGCCTATGTAGAAAAGTTATTCCCTACATAAAAAGATCAGGCCGCCCTGAACGGAAAACGTGTCAGGACGGCCTGTTATTTTCAACAAGATGTTGTCAATCACTTGTTCATCAGCTCATGCGCCACAGTGCGCGTGAGATCAAACGAATCGTTGTCGAGCTCCGTGCGCCAATACATGCCGCCTTTGAGTCCTCTTTCCTTGATATAATCACATTTGATTTTCAATGACTGAGGGTTCTCGTAACCGACAATCAGTGTTCCGAGGCTGTCGACTATATATGGCACACAAGCCACAGAGTCCCAACGCTCTTCCATGCCGTCGCGCACAGCGATGTCACGGTAGTCTGTCCAGGTTTTGAAATAGTTGCCTTCTCCCCTGCCATAAAAAGCGAGGCCAAGCACAACATCCTTGAGTTCTATACCACGGCTAAGACATGAGTCAAGAGACTCCTCGATAGTGCACACGCCGGCGAGAGGCGAACGGCGCAATGCTGTGTGATGATAAGGTGCCTGCCAACCCATATCATAGGTCATGAGGTTGATGTAATCGAGATATTTCATAGCCTCCTTGAGATCAAAGCCATTGCCCCAGAAGCCTGCTGCTGCGGTCACGACCTTGTCTTCACCAAGAGCCTCGCGCACATCGCGGAACAACTTTATGTAGTTGTCGGCCTGCTCCTTGGTCTGTGGGAACTCCCAGTCAAAATCAAGACCGTCGAGTCCAAGCTGTTCAACTTTCTGCTTGCAGTCGGCGACAAACAAAGCCCGGAGTGAATCACTGCCTGTCATTTCGGGCCAGCCGGCACTTCCGGCATCGGCGCCACCCATCGACAGGATTACCTTAAGGTCAGGATTCTCCTTTTTGAGATCGAGTATCTTTTGAAGACGAGGCATATTGTTGATTTTCAAGCCATCGCATGTTTCATTGGGATATGCCGCAAGATAGTTGACGGCAGTCACCATATCAGCCGGAGGGAGTTGTCCGTCGGCTTCCCACGCATAAGCGATACACTCATATTTCGGCTCATCGGCCACATTGTTCTTATCCGACTTTCCGCCACACGACACAATAGCCGTCATTGCGGCAATTCCTGCCGCCAAAACAATAAGTTTCTTCATAATATCATTCAGATTGACCATTAATCATTTTTGACCGACAGACATCTCGCTACCGTACGGGCCATCTGCATGCTGTCGAGATCGAGCTCAGTACGCCATACCATTGCGCCACGGAAGCCTTTATCTTTCAGATAATCGCACTTGATTTCAACCGAACGGGGATTTTCATAGCCTACCGTAAGCACGCCTTCCGCATCAGCGATATAAGGCACACAGCCAATTGAATCCCATTGCTCGGTCAAGTCGCCATATGGTTTGGCCTGCTCTGAGTTGGTCCATTGTGAATAGTGTGTTCCGTCGCCACGTCCATAGAAGCCAAGACCAAGCATCATCTTGTCAAAAGGCACTCCATGGTTGACATAGTCTTCGACAACCTCGTCTACCGAACGCCAGCCTGTGAACGGCGAACGATAGAGGCTCGTATGGTGAGTCGTGGGTGTTCCGCTGAGGTCATAAGCCATCACATTGACATAATCGAGCACGTCAAGAAAAGCAGGCACATTATTGACATCCATGCCTGCGAGATCACCGCCTGCGGCGAGTGTCAGGAGCTTGTCATCGCCGATGCTGTCTCTGACCTCTTTGAGCACAAGCGCAAAGTTTGCATAGTCGTCAGGAGTTCCGCCTACTCCACCGGGGAATTCCCAGTCAAAATCGATGCCATCGATGCCATATTGCTCGATCACACGCTTGCATTGGCCGGCAAGAGAACTTCTGTTGGCCGCACTCGCTGCCATTTCAGACAAACCGGACTCACATGTGCCACCGATTGTCACAAGCACCTTGAGATCAGGATTTTCTTTTTTAAGATCCACGATTTTCTGGAAACGGGGCTCATTGTTGATGACAAATCTCGCCCGGGTTGAATCCATGTTTGCAAACGCATAGTTGATAGTCGTCACCAAAGTCGGATCAGGCATTCTGGTCTCTCCGCTATATACGTATGTCACGATTTCATACGGCGATTTTTCGGGAGTTGCGGTTTCTGTTTTTTTTGAGCTACAGGAAGCGATTGTCATGGCCGCAGTCAGAACTGCGGTTGCCGCAAATAGGGCTTTTCTCATAATGATAAATAGTGTTAGAGGGTGTTACATTCATTTGCAAAAATACTAAATAAATCACTCTGTAGGAAACCACAGGCTCAAAAATTCTAAAAAAAATTATATATCGTAACTACCGACCATAAAAAAACATCCGGACTTCTTCATCAGAAATCCGGAATGCTTTAAAGTTCTTAAAGCCTGTCGGCTTATTACTTTGAAACCACGCGGCGCTCTTTGATGCGAGCTTTTTTGCCGGTAAGTTTGCGGAGGTAATAGAGTTTTGCGCGACGAACTTTACCGTATTTGTTGACTACGATTGAGTCAATAAACGGAGATTCGATGGGGAAGATACGTTCTACACCGATATTATCGCTCATTTTGCGAACAGTGAAACGTTTTTTTGCGCCTTCTCCAGAGATGCGGATTACAACACCGCGATACTGCTGGATACGCTCTTTGTTACCTTCTTTGATTCGGTATGCGACTGTGATGGTGTCGCCGGGGCCGAATTCAGGATGCTGTTTGCCTGAAGCGAATGCTTCTTCAGCAACTTTAATTAAATCCATTGTAGCTAAATGATTTAAAATGTTAACATTACTCGCAATATTCGCAGGCTGCACGTCCTGCCAGAGATTACGAAATCGACCGCAAAGTTAACACTTTATTCTCAAAAAGACAAACATATAGCGCTAATATTATGGTTTTGCGCACGATTCTTCACGATTTCACCCGGGCAAAGCATCATCCCGCGATGACGGCCGACGAGCACAGCACACTATCGGGCAAATCAACGTGCTATATAGCTTTCGATGTGACGGCGTTTTTTCTCTTCAAGAATTTCTGAAATCGCAAGAAATATGCCGGATTCTTCGACATTGCCAAACTCATCATTTATTGCGGTGCCAAACATCCTCATCGTCGGCGAAAGGCTCATATAGGCATTGACCAGCGGCGGTATGCTGACTCCATGTTTGTGAACCTCACCGTTGAGTATCTTATAGTCGGCCTTGAAGCTGTCGCCGGTAAACAGACGCTCCATCTCGGCATAGTCGATGTTGACCGGTAACGCTGTTATCGGGGTCACAAGTTTATCCTTATCAGGAAAATGTTTGTTAAGGAAATAGAGTATCATGTCGCGACACTGCTGCATATAGCTCGGATACATCGTCACCTTGCCAAACAGATATTTGATGTCGGGATGGACCACTGTCAGCGACCCGAGACCGTCCCACAGATTATCGAGCACATATATGGCTTTTGCTCCCGCCCTTGACGACTGATATTCAGGACGCACAAACGAGCGCCCGAGCTCTATCGTATAAGGCAGATAGTCGCGGAGAAACTCGTCTGAAAAATTAAACATATGGCTTGTCGCTATGCGAGGACGTCCATTTCCGTCAAGTCGGATGTCCTTACCGCAGATATAACGGTAACCGCCGAGTATCAGCTTGCTTTCAGGCTCCCAGACTATGAGTTGACGACACGGCGGATCCATAAGGTCAAACTCATCAATATCGCACTCCTTACCGGTACCTCCACCGGCAAGCCTGAAGGCTATCTCACGTAAACGGCCAATCTCACGCATCGTGTTAGGAGCGTTGTGGGCATCTACGACATATATCTTGTTGCCGGCTTTGTTTGTGTCACGTAGAAAACACTCGTCCGTAAGCTCCGCTTCTATAAGTTCGGTCGGTATTGGATCTATGATACGCTGGTTCATATATTTGCTTTGTAATTGTTACTTTTAACTGAGAGCCCTGAGCTCTTCCTTGAGTTCATACACCATTTTTCTCACTGCCATGGCCTCTCCTTCTGCCTCATTGCCTCCGGTGAAACTCTGCCATGGCAAAACTTTTCCACAATTGACTCTGAAAGTTTTGCCACGCGATCTGAAAACCTCTGACGGCAACAGCACCATTTCAAAATTAAACTTCAAGCCAAGCATCTCGCGCCGGCGTGCAAAATTATAGAAACGACCTGAATTGACGCCATCAAAATAGACCGGCACTACATCGCGATGAAAAGCTACCGCCTTGTTGACAAACATTTTCTTCCAGTCGAGATCTGCGATAGCTCCGCCAGACTCACGCTGACGCGACACCAGTCCGGCCGGAAAGATTATAACCGGATCGTCGCCGGCCATAACCCTGTCTATGGCAAGAAGCGAACTGCGGTGCTGACGCCCGTGCTTGTTGATCGGCAGAAAGACAGGCGCCAAAGGTGTGACCGCCATCAGCAAATCATTGACGACAAACATCACCCTACCCCCATATCTGCGTGTGAAATAATCTATCAAAGCCATCCCGTCAAGGCCACCGAGCGGATGATTGCTGACGATTATGACCCGACGGTTTGAGACATCAGGCAGACGGTCTTCATTGAAGAGCTCTGTCGTGACTCCAAGTTCGTCAAAAACTCCTCGACAAAATTCAGCGCCTTCTTTCGGATAATTATTCTCGAGCAGAGCATTCAATTCATCCTGGCAGATCAGATTTTCGAGCTTCCTCACAAGATAGTCCGGCACAAAACGCGCGACAGAGCCAAGTCTGGACTTCAATACCGCCTTGACGTCTATCCTGATTGCTTTCGAACTGCCTGCCATTGTCTATTGGAACTTGTTTAAAACAGATATAAATCTTTGAATTTGCAAAATTATTAAAATTCATGTGATTTAAGCGTCCCTGCTTCCTTTTTTTTGTATTTTTGCACTAAAGTTTTCCTACTCTTATGACTACAAACAACGAAGATAGACCGCCGTCAATATTCCTTTACACGCCCGCAACGGACTTTGTAAGACCATATTTCATCCATCAGATGCCGCAATTCGCCATTACCGACGAGGTCGCCGGGGCGGACTTCGCTATTATGATTTCATCAACAGCTGTCTATGACGTCGCAGAGGGGCTTAACTGTAACGAGCTGTCTTCGGTCAACAAAGACAGCAGTGCCGCCAGACTCGAACATGAGTTCATTGAGACCTGCAAGGCTTCGGGTCTTCAAGCCGTCATACTCAGATGCGCCGACATCGTCGCTACCGGCATGACAGGCTTTCCACGAATGATGGCAAACAAAATCTACCGCGGAACATTCATTGGACTCAATGGCGTCACAGGCTTACGAAGCTTTGTCCATGCCTCATCATTGCCCGACGCGGCTCTGGTCGCGATGGACAAACCGGGCATATACAATGTCACCGACCGTTCAGAGACGAGCATTTCCGAGTTTGCCGAAGCCCTCGCCTGGCGAATATCTCAAAAACGCATTTTCTCAATCGGTGACAAATGGTTCAGATTCATTTTCGGCCGACGCAAATATGACGACATGCGCCGATCGCTGACTTTCTCGTGCGAGAAACTATGCTCCGCCGGTGAATATAAGCCCACAAGAGTCATCGACTATCTGAAAACCCATATTTACGATGACAAAAGTCTCTGATATAGCCAACAATGCAGCTGCGAGTCTGAAAGGCATCGCCAAAATAGTCCTGCAGTCAAGATTTGGCGCTTCGATAAAGGAAGACGCAGACAACCGTGACCGCACGCTCTACATCCTTGCCAACGGGCCTTCGCTCAGAGAAACAATCTCACAACACGGACCGGCACTCCGCGATTGCGACACGATGGCCGTGAATTTCGCAGCAAACGCGCCTGAGTTCACAATGCTCAAACCCCGCTACTATGTTCTGGCCGACCCACACTTTTTCAAAGCGACATCCGACCCTAATGTCAGGAAGCTTCTCGACAACATATCAGCGGCAACATGGCCCCTGACTCTGATTATCGACATCAGATATGCATCACATCTTGCAAAAGCGGTCAAGTTGCCGCAAAACGTAAAGATAGAGACTTTCAACGCTGTAGGCATAGAAGGCTTCCGTAGATTGGAAAAGTTCGCATTCAGCAACGGTCTGGCAATACCTCGCCCCCGCAACGTACTTATCCCGTCGATAATGGCCGGCCTGAGACTGGGCTACCGCACAATATATATATGCGGTGCCGACCATTCATGGATGCAGGACCTGCATGTCGATCAAAACAATTGTGTGATATCGGGCATGAACCATTTCTACAAAGAATCCGACAAGGAGGTCAAGCGCTCGGCCAACGAATACCGCAAATATTGTCTGCACGACATTGTCTACAGCTATTATATCGCATTCCGCAGCTATCACCAGATCGAACGATATGCACGAAGCATAGGTGCCGATATATTCAACTCGACACCCGGAAGTTTTATTGACGCTTTCCGCAGGAAAGAGCTACCGCTGTAAATTTTTTAAGAGTGTGTTTTAATTTAACTCGTGTTAAGATTGAGAGTCAATTACGAGTGATTTTTTCATCGTGAAGAAGGAACGTAGCGAGCTACGTGACTGATGAGCGGTGGGAAAAGCGCCGTAATTGGGCTCAAGATTAATGCGAAACAGATCCATATAATTTTAAATTCTACAATATAATATCTTTTTGTGTGCTAAATTCAAACACACTCTAAGACGCGACCCCATATCACCGGGATATACGGCCTCAGCCTTATCATGGACATCTCATATAAAATCAGCCGCACCTCCCGGTACGGCTGATTTCGTGTTTCTAACACTAAATACCTAAAACCATTTAAATCCTTTTTACGAAAATTTCATTTAGCCTATGCTGGCTTAGACCTTAATAATTATTTACACTGCAAAGTTAAGCAGACATATCCGCGTTTCAACTGCAATATAAACTAAATATAAATATAATACAGGATTTACAATCTATAATATATTGTTTATCACCAATATATCAGAAACAAATCATTGAATAAATATAAGTATAAATTTAGGCAATAGAACCTATTTTACCGATTTGTTGCTCAAAGTTAGCCCTGTCGGCAGCTCTGTTCTTGAGTTTGTTTTTGTAAGTATAGATGGTGTTTAATGACAAGCCCAGGAAACGCGAGATGCGCGCCCCATCATCAACCCCAAGCCTCATGAGCGCAGCAATACGCAACTCCGGTGTCATACGTTTTCCGGTCAATGGTTCAAACCGTTCGGAAGGTTGCAATAATTCATTAAGATTGTCGACGAAATCCGGATAAGCATCAAGAAAGGTCTCATCAAAGCTGCGCAGAAAACGTTCATTCTGCTCCTTGATGAAATCACCACTCTCGGCAATGCGACATAAATCGTTTGCCTGCCCGGCTTTTGTCTTACGCACAATCAGTTTGTTGAGATCTTCAAGACGCTCCATATATGACGAGCATTGCGCAAGCAACTGTCGTATATATTCATCTTTCAACACATTGTTAGCGACAAGACGGCTATAGCCGGCGAGTCTCGCGTGCGACCGACGATATGCCATCAATAGACCTATCAGACATAAAGCACCGACCGCAAGCACGGCAATGAGCAGATAAAGCCAGCGTACCAGCGAATCGCTCCTGTCTGTATAGGCTTTAGTCACGGTCGGCAACACCTTCATCTCGCCAAGTGTACGCACTTTAGATCCTGAAGAAATCGAATTGTCTAACGCAAGATTCATGTAACGGTATGCTCTTGCAAGATCACCCTGCTCAAACAGTTTCAGACCGAGCAACTGCAGCGATGTTGTTTCTCTTGTTCCGGCGGCGACATCGCTCATGGCCGATAAAGCCAAATATTTGACAGCCTCGTCTTCATCTCCTGCATATTTATTATAGCAATCTGCTATAGTTGCAGTTATGCGCGCATACAGCTCATCTCCGAACTCTGTGCCATCGAGCGCCTCCGTCATATCGGCGAGCGCAGTCGAAACCGACCCGGCCATCATCGCATTCCATCCTTGATGATAGAGTCTGTGAGGATGACCTTCCGGATACAGGGCTATAAGCGAATCACCGTTGGCCACCGCTTTGGCCAGATAAACCTTTGCCAATCGGTCATTGGGATAGTAGAGCGAAGACGTCAGATAGACATTGAAGCCGGTGTCATAATAACGCTTCAAAGCCGCCGTATCAAGACCTGACCGGTCAAGTCCTTCAAACATGTCAAGACTTTCCTTGACGATGCCGCGCAGAGGATTGACCGAACACAAGCCCAACAAAGCCTCACGTTCAAGCACATCATCACCGTGACGACGCGCTGCGTCAGCGGCATGCTGGTAGCTCAATGCCGACGAATCCACGTTAAACCTACGATAGGCGTCGCCTAATTCGATCAGGATTCTTACCGAATCGTTCCCATCAACCGATGCGAGGCGCTGCTTCACGGCGTCTATTGCTTCTGACTTTCGGTCGAGGAAATATGCGCTGCGCCCGATATAGCCATCAAGCGAGTCCACAGCGGCTCCCACGGATGTAAAGCCATTTACAGCACCCTGAACACATACATGTGACATAAAGCCAATTATAAAAAACAATAGCGTGCGCACCGCAGATATATACGTCGATTTTGCGGCAGACGTCCTGCTGTTTTCATAAACGTTCATGGCTTAAAGTGTTTGAGTCGACAGATATTATGTCAGCCGTTGTCCCGCTCAAAACATCTTGTCAACTTGGATTCAATCAATTCGACAAGCGATCGACGACTCGTTATCTGAATATTGTTATTGGCATAATCAAGCAATCCACGAGCCTTCATATCTTCAAGTGTAGCTGTAAATGAAGATCTCTGCACACCGAAAAATGCATAAAGATCACGCCTGCGACATTCGAGTTCTATATCCTTGCCGCCCGGCTGTGTAAGCGCTACAATCCAGAACGCTATACGCTCCTCAATGCTTCCGGTCGTGATGGCAAGAACCCCGCTGACTGACTTCTGTGCGTTCATCGACAACAGATTGAGATAGTTGAACATAAAAACCTCATCGCTGTAGAGTATCTTCATATAGTCAGCCTTTGCTATCTGAAGGATACCTGTTGTTTCGACGGCCTTAACCTGACATGGATAGACCGTCGCACGCCCGAAAAGATAATCAGGGGCTATGACTTCAGGGGCTGCCAAAGTCTGGCTCACCTTAAAACGTCCGTCAGGGTTGACAATCGACGAACGCACCGATCCTGATATCACAAACTTGATGTGCGTACAGGTCGTACCGGCCTCAACCACGGTTTCGCCGGGCAAATATTTCAGAAAATGGAACTTGACTGTGCCGACCGTCTTGGCAATCCGATCACGGCTAACCCCTCTGAATAACGGAAGCTCCATCAATATATCAAACATACTGTTCATTTTCGTAGCGTATTTAAATGAAAACAATTTGCAATCTAAGATTGTTCCGGCTTGCTGCCAATGGCTCTTTTAGTCTTAAAATATATTTGTCCGGAATTAATAGTGTTCTGCCATAATATGTAGGATGCAGGCGCAACTGACGACAAAGGATTGAGGAAACTCAGACACATCCAGATCGCCAACACTGTGTTTTTCTGTGCCAGACCCTGGGCGCCCGACACCGGATCGCCATAGCGACGCCCTATCTTGCGACCGGCAACGAATTGCAGACAGCATATCACAAGCGAAGCTCCGGCGATGGAAAGCATCATCGGTATCGCCTCGACAGGCTCAGCCATTACAAAACTGACTGAACGTCCGACTACTATCAGCAGCGACACAGCCCAGATATAAAACGACAAAGACTGACGGGAGGCTATGGCATGATGAACGCCGGGCATCAAACTCCGGAGTATGAATGCCAAAATCAGAGGTGCTATTATCAATGGTCCGACTTTACAGCAGATTGTTACAAATCCATCTACAAAACTGATTTCTCCGGCAAGTGATTCGCCTCCCATATATTCAAACAGAGCAGGAGCGGTTAGAGCCACAGCGACGTTTGACACTATCGAGTACATCGCCACCTTCTCCACTGATCCGCCCAACATGCCCGTGATGACCGGCGCAGCCGTAGCTGTCGGACAAAACACACAGATAAAAGCGCCTTGGGCGACAGCATCGCCAAAAGGCCGCAGGATAAAATATATCAAAGGAGCAAAAATCATCTGAACAGCGAGCAATGTCCACGACAGACGTCCTATCTTGAAACGACGCGGGTCAACCTTACAGAAGGTTATAAGCAACATGATGAAAATGAGCCATGGGGCGAGGAACTGAACGCTCTCTATCGCCGTATGAAAAAGCATTCCGCATAGCATCGCTATCGGTAGCATCCAAGGTTTCAATTTTGCTGTAAAATTCATTTTATGTCATTTTGATACAAATTTACCCATTTTCGAACTAATGCCAATCAATTGATATAACATATATTTTATAAAATTGTTAATTTTTTCTAAATGCAATAATTATTTTGTCACATATTTGCTCAAAACGACTCATAATTAATACATTTGTAAACAAACTGAATTCTACCCCTTCAATCATTACACATGAAACACTTCATCACTGTCCTTTTCATCTTTGCAACAATCTGCGGGATCAATGCCCAGGTCATTGTCGTAGGAGGATCAAGCGTAAAAAAATCAACAAAATACGACGCAAAGGGATATTTCCGCACGTCAATCAAAGATGCTACATGGAAGCGGGATGTAGATAGTGCTTATGTAATCCCGCTTGACAAAGATGGCAATCCTCTCGACACAATCTACGCCAGCGGATATAAATGGAACGGCTCCGACGTCGTAAAAACATCCGACGTGTCAGTTCCGGTTATGGAAGGCGACACATCTGTGATATTTGAAGCCGGCGCTCCCGGCTACGAGACACAGACCATACACTGGACTTTCAAACCTTTTGCCAAACGCGAGCTTTCGCGCGACATGGATCCAATATTTCTCAACAGGCAGCGTGTATTGAAAGAACTCGTAGTGACTTCATCGAAGGTGAAATTCTATAATAAAGGCGACACGATTGTCTACGATGCCGACGCATTCCAGCTCGCAGAAGGCTCAATGCTCGACGCTCTGGTCTCTCAGTTGCCGGGAGCAAGCATTGATGAGAACGGACGGATAACCGTCAACGGCGAGTTTGTCGAGACTCTGCTGCTCAACGGCAAAGACCTGTTCAACGAAGACCACACCGTCGCGCTTGAAAATATCCCCGCCTACACCGTCAAGAACGTCGAGGTCTACAAAGGCCAGACAAAAGAGGAAAAACGCAATGGAGACACCTTGGCGCCAAAACATCTCACTATGGATGTCAAGCTTAAGAAAGAATACAACAACGGGTGGATAATCAACGCTCAGGCTGGCTATGGCACATCCGACCGTTATCTCGGACGCCTGTTCGCCTCATGGTTCTCGCCGACAACGTCAGTAATGCTGACCGCCTTGAGCAACAATCTCAACGACAACCGCACTCCGGGCAAAAGTGACAGCTGGACTCCCGAAAGTATGCCATCAGGCACAATAACGACTAACAGGGTCGGCATAAACTATATCCACGAAAAAACCGATGAGAGCCTCGAGGCCCGTGGCTCCGCTTCAATCAAAAGCGGAAGCAATGACTATCAGAACACAACTTCCACAACCAACTTCCTCAGCGGAGGAGACACATATGAGCGTCGCTTCAGCAACAACAAATCGACCAATCTACATTTCAACACAGATCATTCCGCTTATTTCACAATCAATAAACGACACAGCATCTCTCTGTTTCTCCATGGCGATTATGGCAGGACCGACAACAACGGCGACGGCCTTTCGGGTACTTTCAACGAAGACTATTCTGACATCAGCCGGCAGGCTCTTGAAGCCATTTACACTGACGCATCGGCCGATGTCCTGAAAGCAGTCGTCAACCGTTCGCTCACAGTCAGCGAAGGGCAACTGCAATCCGGAAGCATTATGTTCAGGCCAAACGCGACCTTCCGTCTCCCAAATTCCAACGACCGCATCGGCATTGGTCTGGCCACCAACTATGTCGCATCGAAACGACGCTCATGGAACGACTATGAAATCAACTTCGGCAGCGATCCGGTTCCATCCGACCGACGCCGGCAGTACACTGACAACTCTCCCCACCACAAGCTCGACCTTGGCGTCAGAGCATTCTATTCACGCCCTATGCGTGACAGCTATCTCACACTCAGCTACGAATACACATTCACCGACGCAGCCAAGGATTCATACATGTATGCGCTCGAACGTCTCGAAGACATGGGCATATTCGGAGTTTTGCCGTCAGGATATGAATCTACCCTCGACCCGTCAAACTCCTACTCATCGCGCACATTCACCAACAACCACTCTTTGTCTCTGTATTATTCGATCCAAAAGAATTTCGAAAAAAGCTCGCTCATGTTCATGTGCTCACCGACAATCGGCATAGAGCATAATCGACTTGACTATTGGCGCGACAACCGGGATTATCTCGTCAAAAGAACATCACTTGCCATTCCTCAGACCTTCGCCACAATATGGCTGAGATACAGTTTCTGCAAACCTGACAACGAAGACGCAAGAAATCATTACAACCACACGCTCGAATACCGTCCGACTGTGCGCAACCAAGCGCCTCAGTTGCTCCACCTCGTCGACGTCATCAACGATGCCGACCCCCTCAACATCGAAGAAGGCAACCCCGATCTGCGCAACGCCTACGTACAGAACCATATGCTGACATGGAGATATACTCCCTACGGGAAGCCTATCAACAACCAACTGGCAGCCAACCTCGAAGTCATTACCGACGCCCTTGTCCGCGGATATGTCTATAACACGTCCACAGGCGTCCGCCGCCACCGCACATACAACGTAGACGGCAACACCAATTTCCGTCTCATGAACTCCTTCAACTGGGAGTTCGGGCGGCAGAAACAATTCTCTTTTGGCTCCGGAACATCATTCTCGCTTAACAACAATACGGACATGGTCGGCATAAATCTTGAAGCGCCGGTCAAAGCCCAGGTGCGGAATCTCGGGCTTACCGAAGACCTCATGCTCGCTTACAAGATAGGGAAACAGACATTGAGAATCAATGGAGCTGTCACACATCGCCACACATCTTCCGAACGTCCTGATTTCAACACCATCGACGCGCAGCACTACAAATACGGCATCAGCGGCATATTCTCGCTCCCCGCAGGCTTCGGCATTTCGACCGACCTCAACTTCTATAAGCGCGTCGGATATGGCGTCAGGGAACTTGACACCACAGATGCGGTCTGGAACCTTAGACTCACCTATGCCCCGCCACGCAACAAACACTGGGTCATAAGCGCCGATGGCTTCGACCTGCTCCACAATCTGTCAAATGTCGATTACGCTGTAACTGCTACAGGACGCACTATCACCTACACCAACTCCCTTCCCCGCTACTTCATCGTAACAGTCCAGTACAGACTCAACATCCAGCCCAAGAAATAATAACCACCAAAACAGCATCGCGCCCCGGTCTATTTCCGATCGGGGCGCGATGCTGTCCTATATTTATTATGGTTTCGTTATTACAGCGTTGTCATATCATGCCGCTCATTATTCATCTTTTGACAAAGACATCCGAAGACGGTCGACAAACGAGAGTTTCGGCTCCTTGACATGCACAGAGACCTTATTTGACTTACGGTTGAGGAAAACAATTGACGAATGGAGCACGATGGCCACCCACTCCTCAAAAGGGACTATAGCATGTATTTTCGACAACGGCAACTTATAGAAGGGTGACATCTCGCCAAGGTCATGAATCACCAGTTCATCTGTGTCCATATCGACTGAGATATCATGATAATCGGATATTGAGTCAAACAATAAGCCGAAATCCAGACAGTCGGGACTCTTGGGACGCTTGTTATATTTCTTATATAACGTTTCTATAACCTGTTTTGTAATCATAACTCATTTTTCTGATTGTCGGATAATATATCGCAACGGAGTTGTCTCAGCCTCCAGACATGAGCGCAGCATGGATGTTGATGAATGACCGTCGTATAATTATAACCGCTGAACGCGATATTTGTTTGGCTGGAACAAACAATAAATTATATATAGAACGCGCCCCTGCAGAAGATATCCGCAAGGGCGCGTCTAAACATTTATCAGGCAAGGAAGCCGAGAAGCACACCTGCCGCTACGGCCGAACCTATGACACCCGCAACATTCGGACCCATGGCATGCATGAGCAGGTAGTTGGAGGGATCATATTTAAGACCGAGGTCATTTGAAATACGTGCCGACATAGGCACAGCCGAAACACCGGCATTGCCGATAAGCGGATTGATTTTCTTGTCCTTGGGCAACACGAGGTTGAACAGTTTGACAAACAATACGCCCGACGACGAAGCGATGATGAACGCCATGAAACCGAGGAAGAAAATACCGATAGTCTCAAGCGTAAGGAACTGCGAAGCCTGAGTCGAAGCTCCGACTGTCATGCCGAGAAGAATTGTGACGATATCGGTCAACGCGTTGCTTGCAGTCTTTGCAAGACGGGTTGTCACACCACATTCACGGAGCAAATTGCCGAAGAACAGCATGCCGAGAAGAGGCAGGCCTGAGGGCACGACAAAACAAGTCAGAAGCATACCGACGATCGGGAATATGATTTTCTCATTCTGAGACACGGCACGAGCCGGTTTCATTCTGATCAAACGTTCCTTCTTTGTCGTGAACAGACGCATCAACGGCGGCTGGATGACAGGCACAAGCGCCATGTAGCTATAGGCAGAGACTGCGATTGCACCCATAAGGTTTGGTGCGAGTTTCGACGACAGGAAGATGGCGGTAGGACCGTCGGCACCACCGATAATCGCAATCGCACCGGCCTGATCAGGAGCGAAACCGAGGGCAAGAGCCACCATATACGCTCCGAAAATACCAAATTGCGCTGCTGCACCGATTAGCATCAGTTTAGGATTGGCAATCAATGCCGAGAAATCGGTCATCGCTCCAATTCCGAGGAAAATCAGGGGAGGATACCATCCGGCACTTACACCGTTGTAGAGAATGTTGAGTACCGAACCTTCTTCATAGATGCCGATTTCGAGGCCGGCACCTGTGTTGAACGGAACATTACCGATAAGTATACCGAAACCGATAGGCACAAGCAGCATAGGCTCGAAATTCTTCTTGATGGCAAGCCATATAAAGAAGAGGCCTATGGCAAGCATGACGAAGTTGCCTATTTCGGCATTGGCGAAACCTGTCAGTTCCCAGAACTGTTGCAGGTTGCTCATTAAGAAATCACCAAATGACATATCGGATACGATTATTCGATTGTGATAAGAACTGCACCTTCAAGCACTGATTCACCGGCAGCGACATTGATTGAAGCCACTTTGCCATCACGGCCCGCATGGATGGCATTTTCCATCTTCATGGCTTCAAGCATGACAACAGTATCCGAGGCCTTGACCATGTCGCCAACCTTGACGGGTATTGAAAGAACAACACCTGGCAGCGGAGCCTTGACTGCAGCGCCCGTACCTGTAGCGGCAGGTTTGGCTATCACTTTCTCACCGCTCGCTGTGCGAGGTGCAGCTGTGGGGCGAGGTGCGCTGACTGCTTTTACTTTGCTTGCAGTCTGTTCCTCAAGTTCTACTTTATAAGGCACACCATTGACTTCGACCTGAGCCACGTTGCCGTCAATGTCGCCCACGGCTACTTTATAAAGGTTGCCGTTGATTTTATATTTATACTCTTTCATTTGTTAGTCGGTTTAAAATTAAAAATGCGGGGAAATTAACGGCGATGGTTCACATCTGGCACTTCACGAAGACCATAGATCTTGGAGCTCCAGGGCGAATACGCGCGTTTCACTTTATTAATAGTCAGGATCGTGTTTTCAGTGTCATGAGCGTCGAGATGGTCATGGAGAGCCATTACGATAGCTGCAATCTCCTCGCCTGAGTCATGCGGACGGAAATCTTCGTCAACTTCATGCTTCTCCACACCATGAGCTTTCATCTTGTTGAGACGTGACACTGAAGCCCCGATCTTGCCGATCGCATAGAAACACAGGCAGAGCAGAAGGAGTGCGCTGAACACAATGCACATCGCCATAACAGTCATGCCGAAACCATTTCCATCAAGATCTGCAAAAATCTCGATTTTCTTGTTGGTGTCGCGGATGATGTTGGCACTTGACGGTGTGATGTAGGCAGACTTGCCGTCGCGTACAGACCATCCGTCTTCACCGTCAGCATCACGGGCAAAACTGTTGTCGGCCTCGAGTGATGCCGGAACTACAACCTGATCGATCAGAGTCTGACCGTCGGCATCATAAATGCCTATCCAGTTGTCCTTGCCGGGTTCGAGAACAAAATTCATGTGGAATGTGCCTTTGTCAGGCTGACCATCTGCAAAGAACACCACATGCTGACGCTTCGCGATGCGTGTGTTCACATCGCCCAGGGGCACGGGATATTTCTTTTTCTGGGTCGAATCGTTGGTGATATAGACGCTCGAGATCTCGAGAGGAGCAAAGTTGGAGTTGAAAAGTTCAATCCAACCATGACGTTCGCCATAATCATCGACAATGCTTGATTCGTTCTGCACCATGACCTCATTGATGCGCAGGGCTTTGCGTCCTTGAGCAAAGGACGTTGCGGCTGCTGCGGCAACGAGAATGGCGGCCAAAAATATTTTTCTTTTCATAGATATTTGCTTTATGAGCGAATAAGATTGTCGCAATATTAGAGAGGAATGTTGCCGTGCTTTTTAGCCGGATTTGTAACTTTCTTGGTTGCAAGCTGCTGCAGTGCACGGATCACGCGGAAACGTGTGTTACGCGGTTCGATGACATCATCGATATATCCATATTTAGCAGCATTGTAGGGGTTGCAGAAAAGTTTGTTGTATTCGGCTTCTTTCTCTTTAAGCACTTTGGCCGGATCTTCTGATGCCTTAGCTTCCTTGGCATAGAGGACCTCGACTGCACCCGCACCGCCCATAACAGCGATTTCTGCCGTAGGCCATGCATAGTTCATGTCACCGCGAAGCTGCTTGCAGCTCATCACGATATGGCTGCCACCATAGCTCTTGCGGAGGGTGACGGTAACCTTGGGCACAGTAGCCTCTCCGTAGGCGTAGAGGAGTTTCGCACCGTGGAGAATGACACCATTGTATTCCTGACCTGTGCCGGGAAGGAAACCGGGGACATCGACGAGTGTAACCAGAGGAATATTGAATGCATCGCAGAACCTCACGAAACGGGCGCCTTTACGAGATGCATTGCTGTCAAGCACACCTGCAAGATATTTGGGTTGGTTGGCAACTATGCCGACTGTCTGGCCGTTGAAACGTGCAAATCCGACGATGATATTCTTTGCATAGTCGCGTTGGATTTCGAGGAATTCGCCATTGTCGACAATTGCACCTATCACCTCATACATATCGTAGGGACGGTTGGGCGAATCGGGGATGATATCGTTGAGCGAATCCTCAAGACGGTCAATCGGATCGTTGCACTCAACCAACGGCGGCTCCTCGAGATTGTTCTGAGGTATGTAAGAGAAGAGTTTACGGATGATTTTGATTGCATGCTCACCGTCGTCGGCTGCAAAATGGCAGACACCGCTCTTTGACGAATGCACTTCCGCACCGCCGAGAGCATCTTGGGTAACGTCTTCACCTGTGACTGTCTTCACAACCTTCGGACCGGTGAGGAACATGTATGAGATGCCCTTTGCCATGATGGTGAAGTCGGTCAATGCTGGTGAATATACAGCACCGCCGGCACAGGGACCGAGGATAGCTGAAATCTGAGGTATCACACCAGATGCAAGGATATTACGTTGGAAAATCTCGGCATAGCCTGCGAGTGCGTTGATACCTTCCTGAATACGCGCGCCGCCCGAGTCATTAAGACCGATGACAGGTGCACCCATCTTCATGGCCATGTCCATGACCTTGCAGATTTTAAGTGCCATCGTTTCTGAAAGCGATCCACCGAAGACAGTGAAGTCCTGGGCAAATACATACACGAGACGTCCGTCGATTGTGCCATAACCGGTCACAACGCCGTCGCCGAGAAACGATTTCTTTTCTTGTCCGAAGTTTGTACAGCGGTGACGCACAAACATGTCGAGTTCTTCAAACGAACCCTCGTCGAGAAGCTGTGCGATACGTTCGCGGGCTGTATATTTGCCACGTTCATGCTGCTTCTCTATTGCCTTTTCACCACCGCCTATGCGTGCCTGCGCACGCAGCTCGATTAACTCTTTTACTTTTTCGAGTTGACTGCTCATTTTGATAGTAATTGGTTGAATATTTTCTATTTTGTCTGTCTGTTAAGCCTTCTTGGGATCCTCACAAAGCTCGATGAGCGTACCGATGGTCGATTTCGGGTGAAGGAACGCGATGTTGAGGCCTTCTGCGCCCTTGCGGGGAGCCTTGTCGATAACACGGCATCCTTTTTCCTGCACTTCTTCGAGAGCATTGGCGACTCCGCTTTCAACAGCGAATGCGATATGCTGGACGCCACCACGGCCACCATTGTTGGCAATAAACTTAGAGATGGCGCTGTCTTCAGATGTACCTTCAAGAAGTTCGAGCTTGGTCTGGCCGACTTTGAAGAATGCCGTACGCACTTTCTGGTCTGCTACTTCCTCGATTGCAAAGCACTTGAAACCGAGCATTTTTTCATAGAAGGGAATGGCTTCGTCGAGCGAAGGAACGGCGATGCCGATGTGTTCGATATGGCTGATATCCATTGTGTAAATAATGTAATGTGGTTAATATTCTATTTCTTTATTTCATAAATCCATGAACGCAATGAGGCGACCGAACGAAACCGGTCACACCTTATTACGCTACAAAATTAATAAATTATTTCAAAAGCCATTGATAAAATATTTTTTCAAGCGGCAGTTCGCAATGTCTGCAAACAACTTATCTTATCTGACAGGCAATGGACGCTTGAACACCTGCCTGAACGACATCAGGGTCTCAGTGCGAGCCATGCCGAGAGGCTGGATGACATCCTGAAGCAGATGGAGCAGATGCTCATTGTTGCTTGCCACCAACTTGATGAATATATCATATCGGCCTGTCGTGAAATGGCACTCGACAATTTCAGGGATAGCCTTGAGTTTCTCTATAACCTCAGTCGACTGCGACGGTTCTCTCAGATAAAGACCTACATAAGCACAAGTCTCATATCCCAGGGCCGTAGGCTCGATCAGACACTCCGAACCGATGATGACACCGTTGGACAGAAGTTTCTGTATGCGCTGATGCACGGCGGCACCCGACACACCAAACTCTCTCGCTATTTCAAGATAAGGCTTTCTCGCACTTGTCGACAGATCACCAAGTATTTTAAGATCCAGAGCGTCAAAATTTTGCTTGTTCATGGCAATTCAATGGAAGAATTTTCTTTCTACTTATTAATTATTATTAAAACCGGGTAGGTAATTTTCCGCGAATATAACAAAAAACTTTGTCTCTGACAAAATAAATATTTAATCCTCCGATAAAAATGACGCAGCACCAAGCACAAACTCAACCGCGACAACGTTATACCGCAAAAGGCATTTTCAATCTTTACAACAAGCAGAAAAAAAAATGAACATTTTTTTTTGCACAGATTCTGACATATTACTAACTTCGCAGCATAAATAACAAAAACAAAGACCAACTCCTTTATATATTATAGTATCATATGATTTTCAATTTCAGAATAGTATCCGACGAAGTTGACAACTTCAAAAGAGAAATCAAAATCGACGCCGACGCCACGTTTCTCGATCTGAAAAACGCTATATGCAACTCGGTGGGATATGATAAAAATCAGATGTGCTCTTTCTTTCTCTGCGACCGCAATTGGGAAAAAGAAAAAGAAATCACATTTGAAGACATGGGCTCAGACTCCGACCAGGACGTATGGCTCATGGAAGACACCATCCTGAGCGATTTCATCGAAGACGAAGGCCAGAAGATGCTCTATGTTTTTGACTACATGACCGACAGAGCGTTCTTTATCGAAATGAAGGAAACAATCACCGGCAAAAATCTCAAAGACCCGGTGTGCACACTCTCACTCGGACAAGCTCCCGCACAGATTGTCGACATGGACGAGTTTGATGCTAAGATCGACGCCAAAGCCAAAACCGCAACACCTTCGATCGAGGACATCGATGAAGAGTTCTATGGTGAAAACGAATTCAACCCCGACGAATTTGACGAAGAAGGTTTCGACGAACTCACTTTCAATGACTGATATAAAGAGACTCCGGAAACTGCCGCATCGGATCGGTATAGATTCCGGAGTCTTTATTTTCAAAATACTTTTTTCATCACCCCAAGACCTTAAAAACTAATGCGCAAAGTATTCCTGCTGCTCCTGACAGCAGCCGCGACATTCACAGCCAGCGGACAGGCAAGTTACGACGAGATATCACGCGACCCCGACAAAACAGGCGGACTATACTATCTTTATCCCGTCACCGGCAAAGTCGAAACCACCAAAGCGCCCAAAGGCTACGCGCCGTTCTATATCAGCCACTACGGCAGACACGGCTCACGCTATCTTGTCAACGACGAAGACTACAGCAAACCGCTCGCCACATTCCACTCCGCTGATAGCGCAGCATCTCTGACCCCAAAAGGTAGAGAAGTGATGCATCGCCTCGAAACAATCTGGGACGACGTAAAAGGCCGCTCCGGTGAACTCACCCGCAAAGGCAATGCCCAGCACCACGATATAGCGCAACGCATGTATCGCGCCTACCCTGCCGTCTTTGACAAAGACGCCGTCATGACTGCCAGATCAACAACCGTGATGAGATGCGCCCACTCCATGGCTGCTTTCTGCGAAGGTCTCAAAGAACTCAATCCTTCGCTCAACATACCCCGCGAATCAGGCAAGCGCTACATGAAATACATGGCCAACGTAACTCCCGAAGCCAACAAATTCAACCGTTGGGACGGCCCGGCAGCAAAAGCCGTAGCCGAATTTGACAAAGCCATGACAAAACCCGGACGAATGATGAACGAACTGTTTGTCGACAACGATTTCACCAGAAGCATAGACGCGCCAACCCTCATGCGTCAGCTTTTCCTGATATCGATCGACCAACCGAACGCTGACATTGACACCCGTCTCGACGACATCTTCACAACCGAAGAACGCTTCGACCTATGGAGAGCATTCAACTTCAGATACTACAACCATATGTCCAACCCGACATCGGCCAATGGCGCGATTCTGAACAACGCCCGACCTCTCCTGACAAACATTCTTGAAAGCGCTGAAGCCATGATCGCAAGCGGCAAACACGGTGCCGACCTGCGCTTCGGCCACGACAGTTGTATCGTTCCTCTCGTCGGTCTGATGAAAGTCGATGGCTGCTATGGCTCGACAGACGACCCCTATAAACTGCACGAAGTCTATGCAGACTTCAAAATCTCTCCAATGGCCGCAAACCTCCAATTGATATTCTTCAAAAACAAAAAAGACGACATCATCGTCAAGATCCTACTCAACGAACAGGAAGTCTCAATCCCCGTCTCCACCGACATCGCCCCCTTCTATCACTGGAACGATGTCAGACAATACTTCAACGACATCCTCACAGACTGACGCATCACCGACTCATACATATCAGCAGGAAGAATGACTTCAAAATCGATTGGGCCATTCTTCCTGCTTTTTTTTGCACATAACATGATTTGGCGGTACATTTGCATTGTCAAAGCATCGAACCCGCCGCGATGCTCGACCAATTAACTGTCGGCGGCTAATAAAATACATTTAGCGATATGAACTCTAATTTATCAAACCACGAAGGTCATCAGCATTCCGCTGGAGGAAGTTATTCTTCAGTAATTAAAGACCGATTAAAACATTTTTGGACAACAGATACAATAGTTGATCCTGAAGACATTAGCGACACCTCTATAACTAATTCAAAACCTGCGCCAAACACAAGTTCCACAGATTTGACAATGTCTTTTAAGATTAGCGATAATGACATGAATAGCATTTGTATCAATGGTTTGTCAGGTAAATCCATCACTATTAATCTAACCATTAATCGCTGAAAGAAACGCAACAATCAATAGATCAATAAATTAAATCGACATCCAAAATTTTAATCACACAATTACCGGAAAGGAGCTCACTCCTCCCTCTAACAGAGTAAGCTCTGCCCGTTAATCGAAAGAGTTCGGCACACCGGACTCTTTCTTTTTTCTCTCATCCCCGCACTGGCGGCAACCCTATATACAAAAAAAGCCCGACTTTAGTCGGGCTTGGTGGAGGTTCCTAGCAGATTCGAACTGCTGTAAACGGTTTTGCAGACCGGTGCCTAACCACTCGGCCAAGGAACCATCAGTGGCGTTTGCGAGTGCAAAGTTACAATTATTTTCCTTACAATGCAAGCATCACCTTAACTTTTAATAAATTTATTTTACATACCACTTCATAATCTCCAATAGCTCCGAGACTTGCATCGTCAGATCTGATCACCGCGACCATCAAGGACGTATAAACAGGTACATTCAGGGCACAACTCTTTCCAACACACCTCCAAAATCCCGTGATTTTTCGCTACATTTGCAAGAAATATCAAACCCCAAAGCAACAACTGATGATTGAATATATAAAAGGAAGTCTTGCAAGCCTCAACCCGGCCGCAGCGACATTAGAGACAACCGGTGGTGTGGCTTATCAACTTCAGATAACGCTCCCGACGTTTTCAAAACTCGAAGGCCTCGACCAGACAAAGCTGTTTGTCCATGAAAATATCCGCGAGGACGCCTGGACTCTATATGGATTTCTGGATGAAACCGAGCGGGAGATTTTCAGACTGCTGATAGGTGTGTCAGGTGTAGGAGCTTCAACCGCAAGGATGATTTTATCGTCAATCCCCGCTCAGGAACTGTCGGCTGTAATCGCTTCATCAGACCTGCGCAGACTCAAAGCTGTGAAAGGCGTCGGTGCTAAAACCGCCGAACGCATAATTGTAGACCTGCGCGATAAAATAAAACCTACCGACGATACGTTAATCATTCAGTCGCCCGCCACTTCAGAGGCATTCGACGAAGCTCTCGCTGCACTGGTCATGCTCGGCTTCACTGCGCAACAAAGCCGCAAAGTGCTGACCAAACTGTTTGACAGCGATCCGGCGCTAAAAGTCGAAGCCGCCATTCGCAAGGCTCTGCCTCTTATGTAACATATCGGACGACAAAGTCAGACAGATGCATATGTCTGACAATGTCAGGCAATGGAAAAAGAAAGTAACAACCGACAATATAAGTTCAGATTATCTCGCTGTCTGCCAGTTATGGCGATAGCTTTTGTCGTATGCTTTCCAATGCTGACTATAGGCCAGCATCCGGCGACCGGCATCCGGCCGCCTGCTCCCGCCGCCTATCCCGCTCCCGAGCCGCTTGTCCAGGCTGCCGACTCCATCATGCTGCCGTTCGGGACAAGCCCGACAGTTCCACAAAACTACGAGGCTCTTATGGCTGATGAACTCGGCTACGACCTCTCCACGCCATCCAATATCGAGACACACGCCGAATATGACCCAGAAACAGGATGTTATATCGTCAGGACGCGTGTCGGTGACTTCGATATCGCCACTCCATTCCTGCTTACACCGGCTCAATACAACAACTGGCAATTCCGCCGGTCAATGCAGCAATACTACCGAGAGCGCAACCTCGCCCAGGTCACAGAAAAGGAGAAGGAACCATTCAACATCCTCGACATGAACTTCGCCCTCGGCCCGCTCGAAAAAATCTTCGGTCCGGGCGGAGTACAACTCCGCACACAAGGCTCCGTACAGATTGCAATGGGCGTCAAGAGCAACAAGACCGACAACCCTGCCCTGCCGCTCTCGGCGAGACGCAAGACCTATTTCGACTTCGACCAGAAGGTTCAGGCTACAGTCAACGCATCTGTCGGCGACCGCATGAAGTTCAACATGACCTACAACACCGACGCTACATTCGACTTCGACTCGAAAAACCTCAAACTTTCCTATGAAGGGAAAGAAGACGACATCGTAAAGCTCATCGAGGCCGGCAATGTGTCGATGACCACCGGTTCGTCGCTAATACGAGGCAGCACAGCCCTGTTTGGCGTCAAGACCAAACTGCAGTTCGGCAAGCTGACCGCCACAGCCCTTGTTTCGCAACAGAATTCCGAGTCAAAGACCGTAAACACCAAAGGCGGTGTGCAGACCACGAAATTCTCGATCAATGCCGACGAATACGACCAGAACCGCCACTTCTTCCTCGGCCATTTCTTCCGCGACAACTATGACCGTTTTGCATCAAAACTGCCATACGTGTCATCAGGCATAAAGATCACCCGCATCGAAGTGTGGGTGACCAACAAAAACAGCAACTTCGAACAAGCGCGCAACTTCGTCGCATTCATGGACCTCGGCGAAAGCTCGTCTCTCGCCTCAAACCACTGGACTGTCAACCCGGCTCTGCCCAACCCCGACAACTCGTCCAACAACCTCCTTACGACCATAAAAGAGCAATATCCTGATGCCCGCAACATCAACCTGGTGACCCAAGCCCTCGAACCGCTCAGCGCTTTCGGCATCGAAGGCGGACGCGACTACGAAAAGGTCGAAAGCGCAAGACTTCTCAGTTCCGACCAATACACTCTGAACTCAACCCTGGGATATATCTCAATCAAAACAGCCCTCAATTCAGACGAAGTCCTCGCCGTAGCCTACGAATACACCTATGGTGGAAAAGTGTATCAGGTCGGTGAATTTTCAGGCGACATCACCTCTACAGACCAATCTCTATATCTCAAGATGCTCAAGGGCACAACCGTCTCGCCAAAGTTACCGGTCTGGAAGCTGATGATGAAAAACGTCTATTCAATCGGCGGATATCAAGTCCAGAAGAGCAATTTCAAGATGCAAGTCAAGTATCTGAGCGACACAACCGGCACACAGATCAACTATCTCCCGGTGCCAGGTCTCAACAACCAGTCGCTGCTTCAAGTCATGAACCTCGACCGCATCGACAACAACGAACAGTCAAATCCCGACGGCTTCTTCGACTACATCGAAGGCTACACAGTGCTGTCAAGTTCCGGCAAGATCATATTCCCCGTTGTCGAACCATTCGGCTCGCATCTGGCAGCTAAAATCAACAACCCCGTCCTGGCTGAGCAATATGTCTATCAAGAGCTTTATGACTCGACGCTCGTAGTGGCACGTCAGATTGCAAACAAAAACAAATTCATCCTCACAGGTGAGTACCAGGCATCATCAGGTTCGCAGATCAGACTCAACGCGATGAACGTACCACGAGGTTCGGTCATCGTCATGGCCGGAGGCGTTCAGCTCACCGAAAACTCCGACTACACCGTCGACTATTCGATGGGCATAGTCACCATCACCAACCAGTCTATCATCGACTCCGGTCAGAGCATCAGTGTCACGCTCGAAAACCAGTCTATGTTCTCCACCCAACGAAAAACACTGCTCGGTCTCGACCTGCAATATCAGTTCAGCAAAAAATTCAATATCGGTGCGACACTTCTCCACTTCTCCGAAAAAGCGCTCACCGAAAAAGTCAACATCGGAGATGAGACCGTCAATAATTCGATGCTCGGCTTCAACCTCAGCTACAATTCCGACTTCATGTGGCTGACCAATCTCATCAACAAGATACCGACTGTCAACGCCACCCAGCCGTCACACCTGAGCCTCACGGCTGAATACGCCCGCCTGCTGCCCCACGCTCAGAAAGCCGGCTCAAACAAAGGTTCGAGCTATATCGACGACTTCGAATCAACACAGACCGGCATCGATCTGCGTTCGCCATACTCCTGGTTTCTCGCTTCTACGCCTTACGATTCGGGCAGCGACGCCCTCTTCCCCGAAGCAGCGCTGAGCGACAATGTCGACTACGGCAAAAACCGGGCACTGCTCAACTGGTACTATATCGACCGCATGTTCACCCAGCGCAACTCGTCGCTGGCACCGGGCTACATCAAGAGCGACCTCGCTCAACTCTCCAACCCATATGTCCGCGACGTCAAATCAAGCGAGATTTTCCCGGGACGACAACTCAACTATGGAGAATCGCCATTAATCCAGACTTTAAACCTGTCGTTCTACCCGACCGAACGTGGACCTTATAATCTCGACGCCGAAGAAATCGACGAGCGAGGTAACCTGTTGCACCCCGAGAAACGCTGGGGCGGCATTATGCGCAGGCTCGACAACACAAACTTCGAGCAAAGCAACATCGAGTACATCCAGTTCTGGATGATGAATCCGTTCCTTGACCCTGAAAATCCCAACTACGAAGGCGGCGACCTGTATTTCAACCTCGGCGAAGTATCAGAAGACATCCTCAAGGACGGTCTGAAAAGCTATGAAAACGGCATCCCCTACGACGGCAATGACCAATTTCTGACAGAGACCGCATGGGGGCGTGTTTCGCGACAAAACTCGCTGACATATTCGTTTGACAATGCCTCCGGATCACGGCCTGTCCAGGACGTAGGCCTTGACGGACTGCCCAACGACGACGAGTTCATATTTCCGAGCTACAAAGAGTATCTCGACAAACTACGCATGCGCCTTTCGCCGACCACCATCGCCGAGATGGAGCAAAACCAGTTCTCGCCGTTCAACGACCCGGCCGGTGACAATTATCACTTCTATCGGGGCTATGACTACGACGAGGAACGCCTCGGTGTGCTTGCCCGCTACAAGCGCTACAATGGCGTCGAAGGCAACTCTCTTTCGCCGGAAGACGCTTCAGACCCGCTCTACCAGTCGTCGCGAAGCACTCCCGACGTCGAGGACATCAACCAGGACAACACCCTCAACGAATACGAACGCTACTTCCAGTATAAGATTTCAATCCGACCCGAAGACCTTGTCGTCGGCCGCAACTATATCACCGACAAACAGGTGTCAATCGTTCCGACTGTCGATGGCAAAGATCCTGAAGTCGAATGGTATCAGTTCAAGATACCCCTCGACGACTTCGAACGCAAAGTCGGATCAATCAACGACTTCTCGACCATACGCTTCGTCCGTATGTTCATGACGGGATTCAAAGCCGTCACCCACCTGCGTTTTGCCACACTCGAACTCGTGCGTGGCGAATGGCGTGGCTATGATTTCAACCTCAACAACCGAGGCGACACACCTGCCGAAGGTAAGCTCGACATTTCAGTCGTCAACATTGAGGAAAATGCCGAACGTGAACCGGTCAACTATGTCCTTCCGCCAGGTGTCACACGCATCACAGATCCGGGACAAAGCCAGATCGTACAACTCAACGAACAGTCAATGTCGCTTAAGGTCACTGACCTCAACGCCGGTGATGCCCGTGGCGTATACCGCAACACACAGCTCGATCTCCGCAACTACAAACGCATGCAGATGTGGACTCACGCCGAAGCTCTCATTGACAACAACACAGACCTGCGTTCAGGCGAACTTGCCCTATTCGTAAGACTCGGCTCTGACGTAAAAAGCAACTACTATGAATACGAAGTGCCGTTAACTCTCACTCCTCCCGGAAGTTATAACAATTATCTCAACTCAGACCGCGAGACCGTATGGCCTCTCAACAACTACCTCAACCTCAATCTCCAGGCGCTGGTTGACCTGAAAAAGCAACGCAACACAGCCAAACGCAATGAAGAGAGCGGTGTCGGCTTCGGCACTCTTTACACCGGACGAGACCCCGACAACGAACGCAACCGCATGGCTGTCATCGGCAACCCTTCGCTGAGCGACATCCGCGTCGTGCTGATTGGCGTCCGTAACAACTCTCACTCAACAAAAGCCGGAACAGTATGGGTCAACGAACTTAAGGTAACCGACTTCAACGAGGAGGGCGGCTGGGCTGCCAAGGCCAATGCCACGCTCAATGTCTCAGACATCGCAACACTCAACTTCGGAGCACACGTCGAGACTGCCGGGTTCGGCGGAGTCGACCAGTCGCTCAACGAACGTCGCCTCGATGACTACCAGCAATACAACTTTGCTGTCCAGGGCGACGCCGGACGTCTGCTACCTGAAGCAGTGAAGCTACGTGCACCACTCTATTATTCAATATCTAAAGAAAAAACATCTCCAAAATACAATCCACTCGACCAGGACGTGCTGCTGAAGGACGCCCTTGACGACTGCACATCCAAACAAGAGCGCGATTCGATCAGTGATTTTGCCATCGACCGTACAACCGTCGAGAACTTCTCTCTGTCCGGACTTAAATTTGATGTCAAAAGCAAAAATCCTATGCCTTGGGACCCCGCCAACTTCACAATCAGCTTCTCATTCAACAAACAGACCAAGATGGATCCCACGACCGAATATGAATACACCAATGACTATCGCGGTTCGTTCCAATACAGCTATTCGCCATACTTCAAATCATTCAAGCCGTTCAAAGGCATCAAATCAAAATCCAAGCATGTAAAATTCTTCAAAGACTGGGAACTCAACTGGCTTCCGACAACAATCTCGTTCATGACAAACATGTCGAGATATTACTACGAGCAACAGACACGTTCGGAGACCGACATGCTATTCCAGTTACCCGTTTCTGTCAGCAAAAACTTCCTGTGGGACCGTCAGCTGTCACTCAACTGGAACCTCACCAAATCGCTGTCTCTGACATTCAACTCCAACACATCCGCACGCATCGAAGAGACTACCGGAGCAGTCAACCGCAAACTATTTCCCGACAAATACCGCGAATGGAAAGACACCGTCTGGCAGAGCATTCTGTCGATGGGTACACCCTGGGCCTATAACCAGACGTTCACCGCACAGTATCGTGCACCATTCTCAAAAATTCCGGTCCTCGACTTCCTGACCGGATCAGTCAGCTATAACGCCACATACCGTTGGGACCGAGGCGCATCTGTCGACGGCATATCAGTAGGTAACAGCATCGCCAATCAGGGAGCGTGGACTGCTGACGGCCGTTTGAATCTCGAAACCCTCTACAACAAAGTTCCACTTCTTAAAAACGTCAACAAACGCTTCGCCAATAAACGCCCGGATCCGCGTAAATCAAAGCCGAAGAAATTTGAGAGGTCATATGCCCTTCTCCCCGACACCACTCTGACTATCAAGCACAACCTGCGCAACAAGAAAGTCAAGGTCACCGCAACCACATCCGACGGCAAACCATTTGCCGTAAAGACCCGTGTGATAGACCTGAACAACATCGAAGTTCTCAACCACGGCAACGAAAACCTCAAGTTCACCATCACCGAGATTCTGAAAGAAAGCAACCCGTTCTGGAAAGACTTCAGCGAATACTCACTGCGTCTGCTGATGTCAACACGCAATGTATCCGTACGCTACCGCAACTCGCATTCGCTGTCATTGCCTTTGTTCAGACCAGAGATAGGCAACATTTTCGGACAAAGCCGTTCCTACGGCCCGATGTCGCCTGGTCTTGACTTCGCGTTTGGCTTCGCAGGTGAAAACTACATCGACCGTGCCATTGACCGGGGATGGCTCATCACCGACGACGGACAGACTTCTCCGGCCGTATGGTCAAACTCAAACGAGCTCAACATCGAGGCCAACTTCGAGATCTTCAAAGGCTTCAAGATCCAGCTCACATTCAACCGCACCGACAACCGCACACGACAGATTCAGTTCATGTATGACGGCATGCCGACATCGCTCGCCGGATCTTACACCCGCACACACTGCGCCATAGCGTCGGCACTGCGCGGTTCAAAGGCTGACAACGGATACCAATCCGAAGCCTTCACCAAGTTCCTGCAATACATCCCTGCCATACGCGACCGTGTCGAAGCACGCTACGCAGGCATCAGCTATCCCGACGCAGGCTTCATCGCCGGGACTGCCATGGCCGGTCTGCCTTTCGATCCTGCCACCGGAACAGTAAGCGAGACTTCGTCTGATGTATTGATCCCCGCATTTGTAGCAGCATACAGCGGGGGCAACCCGTCGACGGCCAATCTCGATCCGTTCCCCTCATTCTCTGCCGTCCTTCCAAACTGGCGTATAAGTTACGACGGACTGATAAACCTCGGCAACATGCGCAAACTCTTCAAATCTTTCACCCTCAACCACGCATATCAATGCACCTACTCCGTAGGCTCTTACTCATCATATCTTAACTGGATATCCGCCGACGGCGATCTTGGTTTCACACTTGATGCCCTGACCGGAAAGCCAATACCGTCATCGCCCTACAACATATCGTCGGTAGCAATCACAGAGCGCTTCGCTCCGCTCATAGGCATAAACGCAACGATGCAGAACAACATCAAATTCTCCGCCGAATACCGCGACCAACGCACACTCACACTGAACTCATCGGCCGGACAGATTGTCGAGGCAACGACCAAAGGTCTGACATTCGGAGCTGGATACAAAATCGTAAACTTCAACTCTGTCCTGAAAATCAAAGGCTCGCAGCAAGGCGTAAGCAACGACCTTGACCTTGATGCAAACGTCTCGATCCAAAACAACCAGGCGCTCATCAGACGCATCGAGAGCAATTACACCCAGGCGACAAGCGGAACAAACACAGTCAACATCAACTTCACGGCCAAATATATCCTGAGCCGACGCGTTACACTCTCCGCATATTTCGACCATCAGGTCAACACACCTATTGTCACAAACAGTGCGTTTCCGACAACCAACACATCATATGGCATCTCTCTCAATCTGTCACTCGCCAGGTAAAGACTGTCAAAAATGACCCACCGTTAAAATGACCATATCCAACGCTCAAAAAAAATTTATTGTTAATTTTACAGACAATCAGAGGATGACGTTTTAAATCCACCTACATAATCATGAAAAAGTTACTATTTTGTCTACTGGCCATTCTTACATTCTGGTCATGTGAACTTTCGGCCGACAGCCGTAAAGGCGTATCAATACTCGGAGACTCCTACTCCACTTTCGAAGGATGTGTCGTTCCTGACACAAACTATGTGTGGTACTGGGAAAAATCACAATCAACCAACGACGTGCACAGAGTATCCGACACATGGTGGCACAAACTGATTACAGAAGAAGGCTACCGCCTGTGCCGCAACAACTCCTTTTCAGGCTCTACAGTCTGCAACACCGGCTATCACGGCAGAGACTATAGCGACCGCTCGTTCATCGCACGCATGAAAAACCTCGGTTCGCCCGACTTGATCTACATATTCGGCGGCACAAATGACTCCTGGGCGGGTGTGCCCGTCGGTGAGTTCCAATACTCCGACTGGACTGCCAAGGATCTATACAATTACCGTCCGGCCATGGCTTACATGCTCGCCACAATGCTCAAGTTCTATCCCGGAACAGAGATTGTTGTCCTGATCAACAATGACCTGAGCGAGGAAGTTACCGAATCGACCAAAACAATTTGCCGCCACTATGGCGTTGAATATATCCAGCTCGAAGCAATTGATCGAATTGAAGGTCACCCGTCTGTAAAAGGCATGCAGCAGATTGTCGACCAGATAAGAATGCACAATCAGGCCAGATAGGTCTGCTGAGTCCTACATCAATCTCCATCGTCGCTTCAGCCACTGATACTTTCCACCGGGGCAATGCCAAATAAATTTTGCATTGCCCTCGCGCCTTTCCGTATCGTTGGCTTCGCCTTAGATACTTTCGCTCGGCAATGCCAAATAAATTTTGCATTGCCCTCGCTTATCCGTATCTTTGCAGTATAATTCAACAACTTCTACACATAAACAAACACCGGTTATTATGAAAAAAGCGCTTTTACTTACAATAGCAATTGCAGTGATGGCAATTGCAGCTTCTGCACAAAGTCCCGTGCGCTGGCGCACGTCTGTCAACATGACCTCTCCCGACGAAGGAGAAATTGTCATCAAGGCTCTGATCGATGACGGATGGCATCTTTATGCTCTCGACATGCCCGAAGGCGGCCCGAAGGCCACAAAGTTTGATTTCTCATCATCCAACGGCATCGAGATCCGAGGCGACATAAAGCCGTCTGAAAATCCTATCAGCCGAATGGACCCTCTGTTTGGCAAAAAACTTTCATGGTGGGACCGTAACGTCAATTTCACTCAACGCTTTTCGGTCATTGACAAAGAAAACGGCATTATCAAAGTTTCAATAACTTTCATGTGCTGCAACGGTGGCACTTGCACTCCTCCAAAAACAGAGACAATCTCGGCATCTATTCCTCAATATGATCCCTCAAGACTGACTCCACGCAAGAAATAATCAGACATGAAACTGACAAAAGTATTTTCAACACTCCTGTTGGTGGTTCTGGCAAGCTCTGCCGCCAACGCAGCTGTGCCGTCCAACGTGACATGGACCACTGAGATAGAAACGATCAATGACCGCGAAGGTGTGATCAAATGGCATGCCGACATTAACGAAGGCTGGCATATCTACGGCCTGACAATGCCCGACCTTGACGACACGCCTGTACCTCCACCAACCTCGTTCACTGTCAATCCGGCCGAAGGACTCACCCTGACTGGCGATGTCACTGCATCCGCGCCTATAACAGAGCACTATGATGATGTCCTTAAATTAAACATTCCCTGGGTTTCAGGGAGCGTCACATTCTCTCAGCCCTTCACTGTCGCCGACGGCATTGCCGGACTGACAATCACAGGCACCATCAACTTCATGGCCTGCAACAACGACGCATGCACCCCTCCTGCAAAAGTGTCGTTCAGCGGACAGTTTGGTGTCGCCGACTCTAAACCCGCAGCCGCACAGCCGGATGCATCACCGGCTAAGAAACAACAGGCCCATGCCGCCACATCCGGAGATGAAAACCTCTGGTGGGCTCCTGTCGACATGGCAAACGACAACTCAACCGAAGGTGCGGGATGGCTCAGCATATTTATCTTCGGCTTTCTCGGAGGACTTCTCGCAGTCCTCACCCCATGTGTATGGCCCATGATTCCCATGACCATGAGCTTCTTCCTGAAAAAAGGCAAAGACCGCAGCCGTTCCATAGCCGACGCGGTGACCTATGGACTCAGCATAGTCGTGATATATCTTGTCATGGGTATAGCACTGACATTGATATTTGACGCCGGAAAGCTTAACGAAATCGCGACAAGCGCTGTCTTCAACCTCCTGTTTTTCGTGCTGCTTGTTGTCTTTGCCATCTCATTTTTCGGAGCGTTCAACATCACCCTTCCCGCCAAATGGTCAAACAAAATCGACAGCAAAGCCGAATCTACCACAGGCTTCATCAGCATATTCTTCATGGCATTCACCCTTGTGCTTGTATCATTCTCATGCACAGGTCCGATCATCGGCACACTTCTTGTCGAGGCCGCATCCCAGGCAAGCATACTCGGCCCGGCAGTAGGCATGGGCGGTTTTGCCTTAGGCCTGGCTCTGCCTTTCGGCTTGTTTGCATTCTTTCCCTCGCTCCTCAAGGAGATGCCTCGTTCGGGCGGATGGCTCAATTCGGTCAAAGTCGTTCTCGGATTCATCGAACTCATACTCTCCCTCAAGTTCCTCTCTGTCGCAGATCTCGCCTACGGATGGCGCATTCTTGACCGCGAAGTGTTCCTCTCGATATGGATTGTACTTTTTGTGCTCCTTGGACTCTATCTTCTCGGCAAAATACGCTTTCCACACGACTCAGAACGTACCCACACAGGTGTCGCAGGTTTCTTCCTTGCCGTGATCTCACTCTCATTTGCCGTATATCTCGTGCCAGGCCTGTGGGGCGCACCGCTTAAAAGCATTTCGGCATTCGCTCCTCCGTTGACGACACAGGACTTCAACCTCTATGGCGGCACATTCAAAGAATTCCATGACTATGACGAAGGTATGACATATGCCGAAAACAACAATCTTCCGGTCCTGCTTGACTTCTCCGGCTATGCCTGTGTCAACTGCCGCAAGATGGAAGGAGCCGTCTTTGACACTCAGGCCGTGCGCGATGCGATCGAAAACGGCTACGTGCTCATTAAACTCATGGTCGATGACAAAGAGAAACTTGCCAAGCCTTACACAGTGGAGGAATATGGCTCGGAAACTCTGATAGAGACCGTCGGCGACAGATGGAGCTATCTGCAGCGCCATAAATTCGGCATAAACTCCCAACCATATTACGTGCTTCTCGACAACGAAGGACAGCCTCTTGCTCCGGCTCGGGCCTACGACGAGAATGTCGACGCGTTTATCGATTGGCTAAATCTTGGCGCCGAAACATACCAGACCCGCAAATAAGCGGAAGATCGGACTTCCGACGCTCATCAATCGGGTAAATAACTATCATTAACCATCCTCAAACATGTCAAATACACGTCAACAACGCATCGAAGCCCTCGGACGGGTAATCGACACCCTCGAAATACTACGCGTGAAATGTCCTTGGGATGCAAAGCAGACCAACGAAAGCCTGCGCACCAACACAATTGAGGAAGTCTACGAACTCGCACAAGCTCTCTCGTCTGACGACACACCGGACATTAAAAAAGAACTTGGCGACGTGCTTCTCCACATTCTCTTCTATTCAAAGATCGCTGATGAAAAAGGGCTCTTTGACATAGCCGATGTGGCCGACGCACTCAATGCCAAACTGATATTCCGTCATCCCCATGTGTTCGGCGACACCACTGTCTCCGGCGCACATGACGTAGAGACCAACTGGGAGAAAATCAAACTTAAGGAAAAAGACGGCAACCGCACAGTGCTGTCGGGAGTTCCAATGGCCCTACCGGCTCTGATAAAGGCATACCGCATTCAGGAAAAGGCCGCTAATGTAGGTTTTGACTGGCAGAAGAGAGAGGAAGTATGGAACAAGGTCAATGAAGAACTCGGAGAGGTGTCCGACGCCATCACATCAGAGCGCGCAGACGACATTGAAGCCGAGTTCGGCGACCTGCTTTTCAGCATTGTCAATGCCGCCCGTCTCTATGGCGTCAATCCCGACAATGCCCTCGAACGCACTAACCGCAAATTCATCAAACGCTTCAACCATATCGAACAAGCGGCAGCCGACTCCGGCCGCCGCATCTCAGACCTGACGCTTGATGAGATGGATAAGTTCTGGAACGAAGCTAAAGACGCTGCAGAGTGACGACAGTCTGTATAACAGAGAAACCAAGTGTGGCACGTGACATCGCGTCGATTCTCGGCGCGACAACCCGACGTGACGGATACTTCGAAGGCAACGGTTATAAAATCACTTGGACCTTCGGTCATCTTTGCTGCTTGAAAGAGCCTCATGACTACACCCCTCTATGGAAACGATGGTCGCTCGGAGCCCTGCCGATGCTGCCGCCAAAGTTCGGCATCAAGATCATCGACGACGACGGCATAAAACGCCAGTTCCACGTCATAGAGAATCTGATCGCCGAAGCCGACCAAGTTGTCAACTGCGGTGACGCCGGGCAAGAAGGCGAACTGATCCAACGCTGGGTCATGCAGAAAGCAGGCATCAAATGTCCGGTAAAACGTTTGTGGATATCATCGCTGACAGATCAGTCGATACGCGAAGGCTTCGAGACTCTGCAACCCGAAGCAAAGTTCGACAACCTCTATTATGCAGGCATGTCACGTGCGATAGGAGACTGGATACTCGGCATGAACGCCACACGTCTCTACTCGCTCAAATATGGCGGCAGCGGCAATGTGTTGTCAATCGGACGCGTGCAGACCCCGACGCTCGCTCTGATCGTAAAGCGACACTTCGAAATCACAAACTTCAAACCCGAAAACTTCTGGGAACTGAAGACTGTCTACCGTGATGTCAACTTCAACGCCACCAAAGGCCGGTTCAACGATCCGGTCGAAGCTGAGAGTCTGCTCGAAAATCTCGCGACCCTCCCATTTGAAGTCACTTCTGTCACAGAAAAAAAAGGCAAGGAAGCTCCGCCCCGACTGTTTGACCTGACCTCCCTTCAGGTCGAATGCAACCGCCGTTGGGCATGGACAGCCGACGAATCCCTGCAACTGATTCAGGCGCTATATGAGAAAAAAGTCACCACATATCCACGTGTCGACACCACATATCTCAGCGACGACATCTATCCGAAAATTCCGGAAATTCTCAGGCAAATGACTCCATATGCCGACCGGACCGCTCCGATATTGGCCAACAAAATACCCAAGAGCAAAAAAGTCTT
Source organism: uncultured Muribaculaceae bacterium (assembly GCA_964018265.1). GTDB lineage: Bacteria > Bacteroidota > Bacteroidia > Bacteroidales > Muribaculaceae > CAG-873. Next base: position 50,333 of record CAXHOY010000008.1, on the reverse strand, counting down.
CGACAATTCAAAAGTCACGGATCACCATGCAATCATACCGACGGGACAGGCTCCGACAGCCCTCGTCGGCAACGAACGCAAGCTTTATCACCTGATAGCGATGCGTTTCATCGCAGCATTCTATCCTGACTGCACCTTCATGCAGACCACCGTCATGGGCAAAGTCGCCGATACCGAGTTCAAAGCCGTGGGCAAAGTCATTGACTCGCCTGGATGGAGAGCCCTGTTTGCCGGAGAAAGCGACCAGTCTGACCAGACCGACGACGAACAACGCATAATGCCACCCTTCACTACAGGTGAAAGCGGCCCCCACAATCCGACCCTTCAGAAGAAAACGACCCAGCCGCCTAAATATTACACCGAAGGCACACTGCTACGCGCCATGGAATCCGCCGGCAAAACCGTCGATGACGACGAACTGCGGGAAGCGATGAAAGAAAACGGCATCGGTCGCCCGTCGACAAGAGCGGCGATTATCGAGACGCTCTTCAAAAGACGCTATATCTACCGCGAACGAAAAAATATCATGGCATCTCAGGCCGGCATTGACCTGATAGCCACTATCAACGAGGAATTGCTAAAAAGCGCCAAACTCACAGGCATATGGGAAAACAGACTCCGGCGCATAGAGCGAGGTGAGTTTTCTGCCGCAGAATTTATCAGCGATCTCAAGACCCAGATTTCGGAAATTGTAATCAACGTACTGACCGACAATTCGTCCCGGCGCATCGAAACCAAAACCGAAGAGCCGGAGACTAAAAAGGCCAAACCTAAAGCCAAACGCGCTCCCCGCAAAAAGAAAATCGAAAGCCTCGAGGCAATCAAATGTCCGACATGCGGCAAAGGCCACATCATCAAAGGCCGAACTGCATATGGTTGTTCAAGATATGCCGACGGCTGCACTTGCCGGCTACCATTCGAACATTATCCCGACTCACTCACTCCGGCACAACTCGCCGAAAAAATAGCATCAAATGGCAAATGACGAACTTTTTCCTCTCGTAGATGACCAGGGCAATGTCATCGGTTCCGCTACACGTGGCGAATGTCACTCCGGGTCAAAACTGCTCCATCCGGTCGTACACCTTCACGTCTTCAGTCCTGACGGTGCACTTTTGCTCCAAAAACGCGCTGACGACAAGGACATACAGCCATCAAAATGGGACACGTCGGTCGGCGGACACATCGACTTCGGAGAGTCTGTCCATGACGCCCTCCGACGTGAAGCGGCCGAAGAACTCGGCCTGCATGATTTCGATCCAAAGCCTCTCAAGCCTTATATATTCGAATCAGCGGTCGAACGCGAACTCGTCAACCCTTTCATCACCATAGTCGACCGCAACTACCCTTTTGCCTTCCAGACGGAAGAGATAAGCGAAATCTCATTCTGGACTACTGATGAGATAGTAGCGGCAATGGGCAAAGGGATACTGACACCAAACTTCGAGCAGGAATTCAAAAGGCTGCTTCAATGAACATAAACGACGCCCTGCAGACAGCCGCGGTTGTCATCATAATAGCCGTATGTCTGATTTTCTTAATCAGACGACGCATCCGAAAGCACAAACCGTCGTGTGACAGCTGCGATCTTGACTGCCCTTTGAAAAACTCCGGACGAAAATGCGACAAAAAACTTTGATATAATTATTTACGACCACCTCAAACAACTGCATAAACCTAATCCATCAAAACTCTATCTATCAATGAAACTAAAGACTATGATCGGTGCACTTTTGTGCACATTATCTGCCTCCGCACAGTATTCAACAGTCACTGACATCGACGACCTCGCGCTGATCTATATCGGCGCCCAGCACCGACCGGAGTGGAACAAGGAAACATTGCTGCCATATGTCATGCATACCTATGCCGACGGCAGCCGTTCATGGAAATTCGACGGTTTCCTGATGCTCGAATTCATGAGATGGAACAATGACTGCAAGGCTGTGTGTCTGGGCGAATATATCGGAGAACCATCGACACAGGAAGACTGGAGCGCAATGCTTGACCAACAGCTCGGCACACATACCGGACAAGGGTGCCGCGCTCTCGACGAACTGATAGGCGAACTTATCCCTCAGCTTGGCAAACCGGGCCACAAACATAAGATCGTGATGAACCTTCCGACCAACTGGACCAAGGGCGAGTGGACATGGGGCACTGTCGACGGGCAGACCATCAGTGGAAACCAACGCGAAGAGCAGATTAAATGGTATGTAGATGAACTGCTGCGACGCTGGGATGAAGCCGGCTTCAAAAACATCGAGCTCGACGGCGTGTACTGGACCAAAGAGTCGTTCCACGAAGACAAGGACGAACACGTCCGCGATGTCAACAGATATATCCACGACAAAAATCTGCTGGTCTACTGGATTCCTTACGTCTCGGCCAAAGGACGTGGCGAATGGAAAGACTGGGGTGTCGATGTGGCATACCTGCAGCCAAACTATTATTTCAAGGAAGAACGTCCTATCAGCCAACTCGAAGGGGCTATCGACTACTCACGCGAGAAAAACATGGGCCTCGAAATCGAATTTGCCGGATATGATTATCGATGGAACTGCACCACAGGCGAACGCACACGCACCGAGCCTCATAACATCGGCCTGTATGACATCCATCCCAACTTCTATCAACGTCTTGTCAACTACATCGATCACTTCGAACATGGCGGTGCATTCTACCATCAGCCGATAGCATACTACTCCGGCTTTCAGGGATTTTACGACTTCCAGAATTCAGGCAACGAAAAAGACCGCGAAATCATGGACCGCATCGCCCGAATCATCAATCTCCGCCATCAGGCAAGCGGATGGGACAAAGCGCCATCGAAATAAATATTCATCGAAATATATATTTATGTATTTTGTCTGTGATTTTTTTGTCCAAACTTTGTTTGATATTAAAAATAAGCATTAAATTTGCACCGCAAAACAATTCGAACAACGTATTAATTATCTAAACTTTTTCAATTATGGCATATGTAATTACCGACAGATGTGTAGCTTGCGGCACATGTCTCCCCGTTTGCCCCGTAGAAGCAATCTCAGAAGGCGAAATCTACCACATCGATCCCGATACATGCATCGAATGTGGCTCTTGCGCTGAAGTTTGCCCCAGCGGAGCTATCGAACCCGGCGAATAATCCGGTTTCAGCAAATATAGAAAACCAACACAGACGGTCTGCCTCTCCGAGTCAGGCCGTCTGCGTTTTCTGACAGACGCCTGCTGCTCACTTTCATCACTTACGTGTTTTCTGAATGTGACTGACAGTTAAAAAACGCGGCGCATAGCTGATATAATCGGGATTTTAATTAACTTTGTGCGCTTATAGGCATTAAGACACCGAACCAATACGTTGAGAACGTCTCTTATATATATCCTCGTCCTGATGTTTCTACCATCGCTTTGTCTGGCGCTGAGCCGACAAGACGATGAGACTGATGTCACACCCGTCGCTGCTGAGTTCAGTCAGGCCGGCAATGCTCACGATAAGGACTCAAGCGTAACAGTCCCTCTGCCTGCGATCAAGACAAATCTCAAAGATTCAGTTCTGACATCAGACAGCCTTGACCTGAAAGCCGACAGCACTTCATTTCGCACCGACTCCGCCCAGACAGCAACAACACCACGCAGCCGCATCGTGCGCGATAAAGTCGACCTCGAGACTGCCGTACAATTCTCCGCGACAGACTCTATGCTCATCATAAGACGCGACTCTGCATTTATGTACGGAGAGAGTTCAGTGACCTATGGCACCATTCAGCTCGAAGCAGAGCAGATAGAGATGGATCTTTCTGACAACACTGTCTTTGCCATCGGACGCGAAGACTCTTTGGGAGAAGTGACAGGGCGTCCGGTGTTCACCGATAACGGACAGCAATATGAAGCCGCCACAATGCGTTACAACATGCAGTCTGGCAAAGGCTTCATCACAAATGTCGTGACTCAGCAGGGCGAAGGCTACCTCACCGGCGGCACAACTAAAAAGACCGAAGGTAAGGAATTCTACATTCAGGATGGCTTTTATTCGACCTGCGATGACCACGACCATCCCCACTTCGGCTTCCAGTTGACAAAAGCCAAAGTCAATCCCGGCAAAAACATAGTCACCGGCCCGGCCTACATGGTGCTCGCAGGCCTGCCGCTGCCTCTCGCTGTGCCGTTCGGCTATTTCCCGTTCACCGACAGCTATTCGTCAGGCGTCATTATCCCGACCTTCGGTGACGACTACAACCGCGGGTTCTATCTCAGCAACGGAGGTTACTATTTCGCCATCAACGACAACATCGACGCGGCAATCACCGGAGAAATCTACACAAAAGGATCATGGGGACTGCAGGCTCAATCCAATTATGTCAAGCGATATAAATATTCCGGCAACTTCCACATCAACTACCTCAAGACCATAATGGGCGAAAAAGGCGATCCCGATTATTCGACCCAGACAAACTTTCAGGTCGTGTGGAGCCACACTCAGGACGCCAAGGCAAACCCCAACATGAACCTCTCGGCGAGCGTCAACTTCACCACCAGCGGTTACTCGCGCAACGACCTCAATTCATATTATTCGCCTTCATTCACCGAAAACACCAAGAGTTCGACCATCAACCTGACCTATCGCATACCGAACTCAAAATGGTCATTCTCCACCACACTCAATGTGTCGCAGCGCACACAGGACTCCACTCTGGCCGTATCGTTTCCCAACCTTACAGTCAGCATGTCGCAGACCTACCCCTTCAAGCGCAAGAAACGTGTCGGCGACGAGAAATGGTATGAAAAAATAAAGATGTCATATTCAGGCCAGTTCCAGAACTCGCTGACAGCACAACAGGATGTCTTCTTCAAGAAGAGCCTGATCAAGGACTGGCGCAACGCATTCCGCCACGAAATACCAATCTCGGCGACATTCAACGTGCTCCGCAACTTCAACATCACCCCGTCCGTACGCCTGACCGACCGCATGTATTCAAGCAAAGTGCGCCGTCATTGGGATCCGATACTCAACACCGAGGTCTGCGACACAAACTATAACTTCTACAACGTATACGACTTCTCGGCCTCCGTCGCCCTTGACACCAAAGTCTATGGTTTCTTCCAGCCGATAGGCATTTTCGGAAAGAAAGTCAAAATGATACGTCATGTAATGACACCTTCGCTGTCGTTCAACTACTCTCCTGACTTCGGTTCATCATTTTTCGGCTACTACGGCCAGTATCAATATACCGGTGCCAACGGAGAGTCGCTTGTCAGACGTTACAGCTACTTCCCCAACGCCCTCTACGGAGTCCCCGGCGAAGGCATGAACGGTTCGCTGAGTTTCTCGCTGTCAAACAATCTCGAGATGAAAGTGAAAAGCGACAACGACTCGATAGGCGAGAAAAAAATATCACTCATAGAAAACCTCTCGCTTTCACAAAGCTACAACTTTGCGGCCGACTCTATGAACTGGAGCGACATCAACACCTCGATACTTCTGCGTCTGACCAAAGGCTTCAATCTCAATCTGTCGGCCGTCTGGGACGTATATACCTATAAACTTAATGAATACGGGAATCCCGTCCGTGTCAACATCCCGAGATGGAAGGCCGGCAAAGGTCTTGGCAGACTGCGTTCGACCGGAACCTCATTCTCATATACCTTCAACAACGACACATTCAAACGCAAGAAGTCAAACAACAACAATAACAGGTCTTCATCTGACAATCCCGACGCCGATGATCCGAACGCCGCAGTCCGTGACAGCCGAAACTCCAACGACAACACAGGCGGAACATCCGAGTTCGACTCCGACGGCTATATGCACTGGAATGTGCCGTGGAGCCTGTCGGTCAACTACTCGATCGGCTATTCATATGGAGCGTTTAACAAGCAGAAACTTGAATATGACGGTCGAATCACCCAGAACCTGAGTTTCTCGGGCAATCTGCAACCGACAAAAAACTGGAACTTCTCATTCTCGGCGTCATACAACTTCGACACCCACAAACTGGCATACATGAACTGCAACATAAGCCGCGACCTCCATTGCTTCACGATGAGTGCAAGTTTTGTGCCTGTCGGACCATACAAGAGCTACAATTTCCACATTTCAGTGAAATCATCGCTCCTGAGCGACCTGAAATATGACAAACGCTCTTCGCGATCTAACGGTGTGACCTGGTACTGACATCAGGCTTCAATTTCCTTACGATTCGAAACATACCAGCCTATGCGACAATATTTTGTTATCGCATAGACGCGATTTAACAAACGTTTACAATCTTTGTGCAACTTAGAAATGTTTGTTAACAGCAGGGCAAATTACACCCTCATAATTGTTATAAAACAGATAAAGGATGTAACTTTGCAGCGTTTTAACTGAAACTTGACAATACATATGCACAATATACTGACTGATTTAACGACAAGGCAATCTCTCCATTACGGCCGACGCGAAGCAATCAGCTACCAGAAACGAGGACATGGCGAGTGGGTTTCAATGACATGGACAGAACTTGACAAAACTGTCAACGACGTTGCATGCGGCCTTGAGACAATGGGTCTCGAACCTCAGTCGATGATAAACATTTTCTCTGCCAACTGTCCCGAAATACTCATCACAGATCTTGCCTGCTACCGCAACAGGGCAATTCCGGTGTCACTCTATGCGACCAGTAGCCCCGAGCAGGTGCGCTTCATCGCCAACGACTCCGAAGCGTCGATGATTATGGTCGGAGATCAAAAACAATATGACATCGTCCGCAGCATCATAAGCGATTGTCCGACAATCAAGACTATCGTGACTTTTGACGATGCAATCAAGATTGCCGACAACGACAACATGACGATGCGCTTCTCTGCCCTCGTCGAACTCGGACGAGCCGCAGGTCCGGCATGCCGCGATGCTGTCACTTTACGTTCGGCCGAAGCCACACCCGACGACATTGCCACCCTCATATACACATCAGGCACCACGGGCGAGCCTAAAGGCGCAATTCTGCCCCACAGCTGCTTCGACGCCGCCATGCGCATCCACCATCAGCGTCTCGAGACACTCACCGATGCCGACACTTCGATGTGTTTCCTACCTTTGAGCCACATATTCGAAAAAGCATGGACATATTTCTGTCTTGACAAAGGCATGCACGTCTACATCAATTCAAACCCCAAGGAAATCCAGGACACCCTGCGTCAGGTAAGACCGACTTGCATGTGCAGCGTCCCGCGTTTCTGGGAAAAAGTCTATGCTGCCGTCCAGGACAAGATCTCGTCCATGAAGGGCATAAAGAAAATCATGGTCTCACGCGCACTCAAAATCGGTGCGATCCGCAACCTCAAATATGCCCGTCTCGGCAAAAAAGCGCCCTGGCACATCGAAAGCCAATATCGCTTCTTCGACCGACGCATACTCTCTGTCATGCGCAAAGCCATCGGCGTCGAGAACGGCAACCTCTTTCCTACGGCCGGTGCTCCTCTGTCAGCCAACATCGTCGAATTTCTTCATGCCTGTGGCATCAACATTGTCATCGGCTACGGTCTTTCTGAAACGACCGCCACGGTGACATGCTTCCCGACTGTAGGCTATGAGATCGGCACAGTCGGCACAGTGCTGCCCGAAATCGAAGTGAAGATAGGGCCTGAAAACGAAATCCTTGTCAAAGGGCCGACAATCATGCGGGGATATTACAAACGCCCCGAAGCCAACGCCGAGGCATTCACCTCAGACGGTTGGTTCCGCACAGGCGATGCCGGACGTTTCGACAACGAAGGAGCGTTGATCCTCACCGAACGCCTCAAAGACCTCTTCAAGACCAGCAACGGCAAGTATATCGCCCCTCAAGCCATCGAAAGCCGATTGGGCGAAGACAAGTATATCGAACAGGTGGCCGTCATCGGTGACCAGCGCAAATATGTCACAGCCATCATCATTCCGGCCTTTGAAGCATTGAAAGAATATGCCCGTCGCAAGAAAATCGCATTCCGCAACGTTGACGAGCTCATTCAGAACAGCGAAATCAGACGCATGCTCGCCGAGCGCATCGAACGCATGCAAAACGGACTCGCAAGCTTTGAAAAGATCAAGCGCTTCACTCTCCTGCCAAAAGAATTCACGATTGAATCAGGCGAACTGACCAATACTCTCAAACTAAGGCGCCCGATCATCAACCGTCTATATGCAAACGAGATCGAAGCAATGTATTGCTGATTTTTAACATCCACTATATCAAGAAAAAGGGCTTATGAAGCCCTTTTTCTTGATAATATAGTTATTCTACTAAATATCAGTAGTATAATCCTATTTGGCATTAAACTTGTGCCAAAGGCTAACTTCGACACCACACTACACGGAGTAGACGAAGCCAAAGCGCCTGCATGGATAGTTGTCGGCGTGTCGTGGTTTAAACAAATGCCATAAAAGCCGAAATATGTCGGGTGGGTTTTGTTATTACAACGATAGAAGGAGGTTGAATGGAGGATGCGCGTAGCGCTTGGCTCCGCATAGCGGGGCGCTTTTGTTAGCCTATGGCAAGTCTCGCGTAGCAGACGCAGCCATAGGGTCTGCGCAGAACCCAATTTCACCCATGCTCCGCGTAGCGGGGCGCCTTTAACAAAATCAGAGGGGCTAATTTGCGATTTCGCATGATGTTCAAGCTCTCAGAGCTTGTAGTGTTTAGATATCTCGCAAATCCTCACGTAGGCTTGGTCTCCGACCAATCTCTACATGAGGTTAACGCGGGGCATCGTCTCCGACGATGTAATGACACAGGGGTGAGATGAAGCTTGCGGTGATGCGATGACACGGAGGATGTAATACCGCGAGAAATCTTCGTCCAGAGGACGATGCACCTGATTAGCCTCATGCAGAGATAAGTCGGAGACTTAGCCTGCGTGAGGATTCTGCACCGAACCAGGCTCTGACAAGCTCGGAGAGCTTGAACCAAAGCGGTAGTAATAGTTAAATCCGATGTCAGAGAACCATTCCATCCGTGCAGTGGCGCAGTTACGGCACAGAAATTACGCCATCCGGAAATACTTCAAAAGAATTACAACTAACGCAATCTCCTTCTGTTTCAAATATGGTTATTCCATTCACTAGCGTTTTCTTTAGAAGCCATCAATGCGATTAAAATCATTAACACAACGCCAGTAACAACACCTGCGCTAACGATTAGTATTTTTCACCATATCAATTATTTAAAAAGTTCTTTAATTTGTTTAGCTACTCGATTTACAGCCCCATTCATATCTCCATTTCTATCCCATCCCAGCCCCCAAGCGCCTCTACATGATGCGATGGGTTTACCAGTCATGTAGTCAACAAAGTTGACACTAATCACTGATTCTTCATCATTTTGAGAAGCGGAGAAACGAACAAGCAATAATTGACTTTTCTGAATTGGAGATAGGTCGATTATACGCTTATCTCCGACCATTTCAAGCCTCGTGTCTGATAGTGCATCGTAAATCTTCACTTCAATATCCATAAGAGCAGCAGACCCATTATAACTTGTCACATCTGTTAGCGACGCGTACTTGTACTTATCCAATTCAGCAGAATTAGAAACAATTGTCCGACTGGTGGTACAAGATGTTAAGCAAAGTACCATTAGTATAAATCCGATAATTCTTGTCTTCATATTCTTATTCGCAGAAAGCATAAATGTCATGGACGGAGTTGCCTCTATCCAATCGCAAATTTAGTTAAAATCCTTTACATCAACAAATAGAATTTGCACCATTGATTACAAGATTGGATATAGCAAGAGAAAAAGAAAGTCCATGCCGACAAACAATACAGACTTTTCTCTTTACCAAAGCGTCATATTACATTGAGAAGCCAATCGGGCTGAGGCTATCAACGGCCATAGCGGGTTGCAATGCCATTTTTCTCTTTGTTGAACATAGCTTGACGAGAATCAACGATAATCATCCTTTCGACGGGGGTTCATCGGGAACCAACCTTTGCGGACACGCTCCTTCTGCTCGAAAACCTCCTTGATTGTCCAGAATGACGAAAATGCCACAACTCCCGAAAGAGTAGACAAAAAAACATCATCGACATAAAACGACACAACACACATCGCCACGCCCAGCAGCAAAAACCACCACCAGCAAGCTGTGCCGAAATAATATTCACACTTGATACAGATCGGATGAAACAAGCCGATCACAAGAAATGTGCATAGCCCGATCGCGAGTCCAAGCACATGATATTGACCTAAAAATGCTGAAATACTTTCCATATCACAAAAGTACGATTATATATGGGCAATGTCAAATTTATTTAAGGTTTGACATTGCCTGACACGTCAATGTATCCGATAAAAAAACGCGAGTGTCAACTTGACGGGAGACTACCACACTAAACCGGCCTTAAAATCCGTTATTAAGAGTGTGTTTAAATTTAACACACAAAAAGATACTATATTGTAGAATTTAAAATCATCTGGATTTGTTTCGCATTAATCTTGAGCCCAATTACGGCGCTTTTCCCACCGCTCATCAGTCACGTAGCTCGCTACGTTCCTTCTTCACGATGAAAAAATCACTCGTAATTGACTCTCAATCTTAACACGAGGTAAATTCAAACACACTCTAAGACAGATGAGCGACTCACCTAAAATATTACTCTTAGGCGACTACAGCAACTGTCAACACAGTCTCGCCACCGGATTGCGGCGGTTGGGCTGCGACGTGACACTCGTCTCCAATGGTTCAGGATGGCAGCAATGCGGTCGCGACATAGACCTGCAACGCCGCCCCGGACGTCTTGGTGGTCTTGGGCTTTACCTGCGTCTTGCCACAAGCATGCGCAGACATCTCAGAGGCTATGACATCGTCTCTGTCCACGACCCTAACTTCATATCGTTGCGGCCATCCCTTGTCAGGAATGTATTTGACCGTCTCCGGCACGATAATGGCTCAGTGTTTCTCAACGCCATGAGCACCGACCTGCCGTTTCTCGACATGCTATCAGCTCCAGATAGTCCGATACGCTACAGCGAATGGTTTATCGACGGTAAAGCGTCACGGCTGCTGCAAACCGAGGCCGGGCGAAAAGAGTGGGACTCATGGCACAGTCACGACCTCAAGAACTATCAGGAATATTTCTACAACCATATTGATGGCGCTGTGGCCGTGCTCTATGAATATTATCACGGTCTGCGCAACATCTTGCCACACGAACGCATAGCATATGCAGGCATACCCGTCGACCTTGACAAATTTGATCCTGTAAGACTGCCTGAACGCATTGACCGCGTCAAGCTATTTCTTGGCCGCGACCGCTCACGCATGTTGCTCAAAGGCTCTGACCTCCTCGAGCATGCCGCGTCTGAAGTTGTCAGGCGATATCCCGACAAAGCCGAGCTCGTCATTGTCGAAAACCGCCCGTTCGACGAATTTATCACCTTGCTAAAAAGCGCACACGTAGTGCTTGACCAGATCTACAGCTACACTCCGGCAACAACAGCCCTGATGGCGATGGCTTATGGACTGAACGTGGTCTCAGGAGCTGAAAACGACTATTATGACTTCATCGGTGAGCATGACAACCGCCCGATAATCAATGCACCTCTGACTATCGACGCCCTGACTGAAACCATAGAAAAGATAGTGCTGTCGCCCTCAGAGATTGCACCGCGGGGACTACGGTCGAGAGAATTTGTCGAAAAACACAACGACTGCACGACCGTGGCAAAGCTCTATCTTGATTTCTGGCTGAAACGCTTAAACAATAGACCATGCTGACTCTCGACCTTGCACTCGCCACATACCGTCCGGAAGGCATTGCCCGTGTGGCTGCCATGGATCTGCCTGTCGTCAAAGGCGTGAGATATGTCGTTTCGTGGCAAGAACACGGAGACCATCCGGTGCCAAGCCAACTGGAGCGCGATGACATCAAAATCATCAGATTTGACCTTAAAGGGCAATCACTCAACCGCAATAATGCCATCGACAACTGTACCGCCGACATAATCCTCAACTCAGACGATGACCTCATATATGATGCCGACGGGCTGCGTGCCGTCATTTCGACATTTGAAAGTAACCCGGATCTCGACGTGGCCACTTTCGAAGCACGGATGCACGGAGCTCCGCTTTATCCTGCGGCAACATGCCGTCTGAAAGAACCACTGCCCAAAGGTTTTTGGGTCGCGACATTCCACATCGCCTTCCGCCGGTCATCGACCGGTGACTTACGCTTCCATCCTGAATTAGGCCTTGGCTCAAGGCTCATGCACGGCTCTGAAGACGAACTGTTTCTGCTTTCAGCCATTAGGCGTAAACTCGACTGCCGCTTCTTCCCGGTTACAATATGCGCCCATCCCCATGAATCCACAGGTACCAAGAGCAAACTGACTCCGTCAAACCTGAGAGCGATGGGATGCTACATGGCGATCGCCACACCCTCAACGCTTCCACTTCGTCTGCCGCTAAAAGCCTTCAGATTATGGCGCTCAGGCCGCTGCGGACTGATATGCGCGGCTCGACATCTCATTGACGGAGCCAGATTGGCTCCACAGATCCTGAAAGGCGACCGACGCTATCTCTGGCCTATATAGCTTACCTTGGACGGATCCCATTTGTCCTTAGGTTCATGGACTCCTTCAGGATAGCCCACCGGAATAATGCACATCGGCACATAACGGCTGTCAATTCCGACAGCCTCACGAAGCTGCTTGACACGTTGCTCGATAGGATATACCCCACACCAGACCGCACCAAGCCCGAGTGCATGAGCGGCAAGAAGTAGATTCTCAGCTGCCGCCGAACAATCCTCTACCCAGTAGTCCACTGCCCCGGCATCCTCGAAGAAGTGCTCGCGGTCGCCCGCTACGATTATCGCACAACCGGCCGACCGCAACGACTGCCGGCCATATTCAAGCACATCGGCAACCTCACCACACACCCCGGCATCTTTGATCACAAAGAAATGCCATGGTTGCTTGTTCATTGCCGACGGCGCCGCCATCGCAGCCCTAAGCATAGTCTCAATATCCTCCGCTGTCACCTCCCGCGTAGAGAACGACCGCACCGACGTGCGTGTCATAATATCATCAATAGTCTCTTTCATTCAATTTTTATTATAAGTTCGTCAATTATCCGTAGTTTGAACAATATTACAACAAATCACAGAGGATAATGTCACTTTAATCAATAAATTAACTTTTATTAGCACGTAATAATGCCTTTAATCTCAAAAAGTACCTACCTTTGTAACGAAATTTATTGTTTTAACATGAGACAGGGACTCGCCCGAGACAAAGGCCGAGTTTCTTATTTTTTTACTGATATATAAATTCTAAACCTCAAAAATACACTCTTATGGCTATCACTTACATGACCAAAGAAGGTTACAAAAAGAAAATGGAAGAAATCGCTTACCTCGAATCTGTTAAGCGTCCTGAAATATCTCGTGCAATCGCCGAAGCCCGCGACAAAGGCGACCTCTCTGAGAATGCGGAATACGACGCGGCCAAAGAAGCCCAGGGCATGCTGGAAATGAAGATTGCCCAGCTAAAGGATCTCGTGGCTCAGGCCCGCATCATCGACGAAAGCAAACTGAACACAGACGAAGTTCAGATTCTCAACAAAGTCAAGATCAAAAACGTAGCCAACGGCATGGTGATGGAATATACCATCGTAGCAGACTCTGAGGCAGACCTCAAAGCCAAGAAAATCGCATCATCGACTCCTATTGCCCAGGGGCTTCTCGGCCACAAACTTGGCGAAATCGTCGAGATCAGAGTACCCTCGGGCTTGATGAAATTCGAAATCATCGAAATATCATTCTAAGCCATGGCCTCAATCTTCTCAAAAATTGCCGCCGGCGAGATTCCTTCATATAAAATCGCCGAAGACGAGCACTACTTCGCATTTCTCGACATCAACCCCGTTGCCGAAGGACATACGCTTGTAATCCCCAAAAACGAGACTGACTACATCTTTGACCTGAGTGATGATGAGTACAGCGGCCTTCAGCTTTTTGCAAAGCGAGTGGCCAAGGCTCTTGCAAAAGCCATGCCTTGCAAACGCGTGGGCGTCGCTGTCATGGGGCTGGAAGTTCCCCATGCCCACATCCACCTGATACCCATCAACAAAGAGAGCGACATGAACTTCTTCGGAGAAAAACTCTCTCCTTCACCCGAACGCATGCAAGCAATTGCAGCCTCAGTCGCCGCAGAGTTCAAATAATAAACACTATCTACAGCCATGTCTCCAAAATCAATCATCGCCGCTTCAATCCTGGCTGCCGCCACCCTTTATTCCTGCAACGACAAAAAAGGATGGTCTGTCGAAGGAACCGTCACTGGAGCCGAAGGCGACAAAATCGCCCTTCAGGCCTTCAATAACACATACTGGTATACGATCGACTCTCTGACTGTCGATAAGTCGGGAGCATTCAGCTACCGGGCCGCCACACCGTCGCCATTTCCCGAAGTATACCGACTGTCTTTCAACGGCTCTGACATATATTTCCCCGTAGACTCAGTCAGCCGCATCATCATCAATGCCGACGCATCGTCATTTGGCCACGGCTACAGCCTCACAGGCACAGAGTCGGCCAGACGCTTTGCCGAAGCAGACTCCATGATCGCATCTGTCATCGCGGTCAAGGGCGAAAAAGCTGCCGCAACAGACTCGCTGCTCAAACGCAATCTGACAAAAATGCTGATCAACGACGATGAATTGATAACCGCATACTATATTATCAACAAGCGCATCGCCGGACAAGCGCTTTTCAATCCTATGGTCAACCGCGACCTCGCTGTCATAGGCGCTGTGGCGCAGAATTTTGCGACAAACAGTCCTGACGATCCGCGGACCGCCATATTGCGCAACATGTATCTAACAGCCAAGGCAGCAGCCAATCCGGATCTCGCGCAAGGCGCCACCATTGAAGTGCCCGAAAGCGGACTGCCTTTCGACATCCGCTCCTATGACAACAAAGGTGTCGAACACAGCCTCTTTGATACTGCGGCCAAAGGAAACATAGTGCTTCTAAGCTTCACAGCCTACGATCTTGACAACTCACCGGCCTACAACGTTATCCTCGCAGACCTATACAAGAAATATCACGACCGCGGTCTGGAGATATTTCAGGTGGCATTTGACAAAGACGAGGCTCAATGGAAACAATCAGCCGTCAATCTGCCTTGGATCACAGTGTGGAACTCTCCCGAAGACGGCAACAGGGCTATGTTCAACTACAATGTCAACGTACTTCCGCTCACCTATATCATCGATCGTTCGGGAGTGCTGAGTCTCCGTGTCACCGACCCGACGA
This sequence comes from uncultured Muribaculaceae bacterium, assembly GCA_964018265.1. Lineage (GTDB taxonomy): Bacteria > Bacteroidota > Bacteroidia > Bacteroidales > Muribaculaceae > CAG-873. The sequence continues at coordinate 35,056 of CAXHOY010000008.1, read as the reverse complement.
CACTCGACTCTGAAATCGCAAAAAAAATCTGAGCCGACGAAACAACAATCTCATCCGGGCTGCCGACATCACTCGACAGCCCGTTTTATTTTTTAGGACTGCATAATGGTGATTTGAGCCTAAATTTCGGCAAAAATGGGGAAAATGATGGAACATTAGCCGTGTAAAGAATGTTGTTTATTCATAACAGATACTAATCGCAGAATTATGAAAATTACAACAGTCTTCAACATCCTTCTAATGGCGGTCACACCTCTCGTGGCCATGATTTCATCTTGTAAAGAAGACCGGCTCTGGGATGAACTTCCCGTTGATATCTCGCATTTCATATCTCAATATTTTCCCAACAGCAGCATAGAGAACTACACTGCATCTCCGACGACTTATCACGTCAGGATCACCAACGGCCCTGGTCTGACTTTCGATAAAGACTGCAATTGGGAAGCTATCAACGGATATGGATTGCCTCTGCCGGAAGTATTGGTTTTCGACCAAGTGCCCCCGGCTCTTTACAAATATCTTGAAGAAACCGAAAGTCTCGGCAGTGTCTTCTCCCTTGAGCGCGACGCACGCACATATACGGTCGTGTTGCTTGACTCTACCCTCACCTACAACATATCTACCCAAGAGATAAGCGGAGACTCGTCCGTCAGGGCATAGAGCGAAAACGCACAACCCCACCCTGCAGCGGGAAATTGAGTTTCAGGATTGACGTGTCGATGATATCTGCACTTGTATCAGTATCCACCTCACGTCCATAGGCATCATACCACACCAGATCGAAGTGATTGACAAATGGAGTCGGCTTAAGACGTCCTTTTATCATCATCGGCTTCCAATTGACGCCATTGACCCTTGCGCCTTCAATATAGACGAGGTCATATGCGCCGTCTTGACGTTTTATGGTCGCAAGTTTATAATCACCGCCAAGATTCAAGACCCGTTGGTCTGTATCCCGGTCGAGATAACACCATTTACGCTCGACCGCATCCGACGACTCGGAAAGATAGGCATCAATATCTTCGACTGTTTCAAATCTCACAGGAGCACGGTCGGCAAGCACGTGATCGCTCAATAGAGACATGCGCGACAGACCAAGCGCCGTAAAAGCTTCCAACGACAGCACCACCGGACCTTCGGGCAAAGCAATCCTAAAAGTCTCCAACGGCATACGTTGACCGACACGACAGTCTATGCTGTCAGCCCCAAGCACTCTTTCAAGCACCACAGACCATCCGTCAAGCGATGGATCAATGCCTCGGTCTATAGTCAACTTCTTTTCGGCACCATCGGTTGATAAAGTGATTTCAAGCGCCGGCTCGTAATCAAAATCAGCTGATTTCAGGCCCTTTCGTTCAAGTTTTATACCTGTCTGACCGCCATTGTCTCCCTTGACAACAATCTCCCAACATGGCCCGGCAGAAGACTTGGGCAGTTCGACACGACAATGAAAGCTCCATTGTTGCGCACCGGCCTCGACACTGTCAGTCATCACGGTTCCTGCTTTGAGCTCGATTGGCGCAACATGGTAATGTTCCTCACCCGACATCGTCAATGCAGAAGCCAAAGACAGCAACAGAGCGATATGACTATGACCGGTCTTCATCGGCAATAAGATGCTTGATTATATCTACGGCTTCATTGCGCTCCATGTCCCACGGGAGCCAGTGTATATTGAAACCACGCCGTTCCATGCCTCTGAACCATGTCATCTGACGTTTGGCAAACTGGTGGATAGCAATTTCAAGCGAAGTGAACATCTCATCATAGGTCATACGTCCGGTGACATATAACGTGAGATATTTGTATTCGAGCCCATAATAGATCAGGTCATCAGGCTTGATACCACTGTCGATAAGTGATTTCACCTCATCAACCATGCCGGCGTCGAGACGTGACTTGAGCCTGCTTGTGATGCGGCTGCGCCGGCTGTCCCGGTCGATTTCAACGCCCACCGTCACCGCGCCTTTCAGAGGTTCAGGCCGAGCCTGCGCCGCAGCCTCTGGATGTTCCCTGTAATATGTCTCGATCTCGATTGCCCTTATGGCACGTTTGGCCGTGTCGATGTCTGTTGTATTATGCAGAGATTTCATTTCGGCCAAAATCTCGCTTAGCTCTCCAAGGGTCAAACCTTCGAGGCGCTGTCTCAATGACTTGTTTTCAGGCACTTCCGGGAGATGAAGCCCTTTGAGGGCAGACTCAACATAGAGGCCTGTTCCACCGCAGACGACAGGAAACCTGCCACGCGACTCTATATCCTTCCGCGCAAGATCGAAATCACGCAGATATTCAAACAGATTGTACTTATAGCCTGCCGGAGCGATATCTATCAGATGATAAGCCACTGTCCCATACTCATCGAGATCCTTGCCGGTTCCAAGATCCATGCCGCGGTATATCTGGCGCGAATCAGCGCTGATAATCTCCCCGTCTATAGCTTTGGACACATCAACAGCAAGCGATGTCTTACCGGAGGCCGTCGGCCCGCATATGAACAATATTTCCGCCATTGGGTCAGTGTCTGAAATGCTTTTGCCAGAAACGGCGCAATCTGTAGAACGGCCTGTCCTCATTATTAGCCGCGATGTCGAGCCAACTCAGATCATTATAGTCCACATTCCAATTCTTGAAATCGCGGAAACGGAATGTCGGCTGATAATTCTTGATCGGATAGAGGCGACGCCCGTTCCGGTCATAAGTCTTCCAAGCCATGGTCACACGATAGATGCGGTTAATCTCGCTCAGCAGCATGGGCGCGAGTCTGCCACCCTTTAGCATGCGGTCAAGTTCATCAATGGTGAGCCACTGTCCGTGGAGCGACATGGCCCGCTCGGTTTCGGGCACGAAAACCGCAAAGTGGAACACATTGGCGCCGGTCGCAAAGCCCGAGTCTGTATACAGATATTTCAGTTCGAAATCCTTTTCATCAGACATATCCCGGAAAAACTTCGAAGCTTCGTCGTCAGGCATGGTCTCCTTACGCGGCATCATCATCAGCGCCGGAGTGTCCATACGCCCGTCATCGCCCGCATCAAGAAAGACGGCATCGCCCGAAAACACCAGATAACGCACGAGCGTCATCATAGGCCGTGCGACTGTGCCACCACGAGGCACAGTAAGTTCCTCGGCCATCGACATATAGCGCATCGTCATATAGACAAGCGAAAGTATATAGATGGCTATCGGCATTATGATATAAAAGAAACGGTCGGGAGTGTTATAGTTGACATTGATATAATACTTGAAATAATAGAACCAGTCAACCACACTCAACACCAGCGACAACCCCAGCATCAAGCGAAGCTGATAGCGCGTCTCGTGAAAATAGAGCGTCGCGACTGCTTTGTCAGAAGTCGAATAATAGCCAAATCGCGCCAGACATTTGCGGCAATGTGTTCCGCGTCGGCGACGCAGCAGCATATAGATGCTGACTACAGCCGCAGTCGGGAAAAGGATGAGCGAGCAAACATAAGGATGCTTGGGATTGATAGGGTCAATCGGATACACTCCATTGACAAACCATTTGGCATACAACACGTTGATAACACACATCACTATGGCCGACCACACAAGTATCCAGACCATTGACCACACTATGAGATTGCAGCCAGCAATCTTTGTGCGGCCACTTTCAAATTTCAATCTGGCAGATAGCAGATATGCTCCGATGAACAGTAGCAACGGAAGCCATAATTTCGGGATGAACAGAGAGCCAATTATCACACAGGCGAGCGCTCCGAAAGCAATCGCCCAATTGTTCCACATCGCTCTGACCGCACCGGATGATATAATATGACGGTTTGGCATATTTATGCTGATTTGTTATTTCAGGTTCTTGTCAAAAAATTCAAGCATCCTGGCGTAGACCAGTGAACGTGTGTTGCAACCATTGATTGAATGATTCATGTTCGGGAAGACAAACATGTCGCACATCAATCCCTGGCTCTGCAGACGGGATACAAACTCAAGCGTATTGGCCGGATGCACATTGTCATCAGCAGTTCCATACATCATCAATAACGGACATTGAAGCCTCATGGTTCGGTTGAGAGGCGCAGAGCGGCGATATCCTTCGTCGTTGATCTGAGGGGTCGACATATATCGCTCGGCGTAGACCGTGTCATAATAACGCCAGTCTGTCACGGGAGCGATGGCAACCGCAGCCGCAAATGGGTTTTCGGCCTCTGTCGCACACATCAACGCCTCATATCCGCCATAGCTCCATCCACAGATGCCGATACGCTTTCCGTCGACATATGGCAATGATGCGACATGGTTGGCGGCATTGATCTGATCAATTGTCTCGTAGTGGCCCAGCTGTTTATAGACTACATCCATAAACTGACGTCCCCGGCCTCCTGTGCCTCGTCCATCGACACAGACAACAACATAGCCCTGCATGGCATAATAGTAGTCAAAGTCCATCTGCCAACGGTTGACCACGCTCTGCGAACCCGGACCGCTGTACTGAGTCATCACAACCGGATATCTCTTGCCCGACGAGAACTGCGCAGGTTTGATTATATAGCCATTAAGCTCATAGCCGTCGCTCTTGAATGTGAAGAACTCCTTTGCCGGTATCTTTCCTTCGTAACGCGAACGATAGGCCGCATTGTCCTCGACTGTGCGCAGAGCCTTGCCTGCAGGCGTACATAGTGTGTAGACAGGAGGGGTATTGACGTCACTGTAATTCAGCAACACATAATCCATATCAGGCGAAAATTGAGCTGAGTTCCAACCCTTTGCATCTCCAACACTGCGTGTCACGCCCTTTCGGTCAATGCACTTGACCGTGCGGTCAAGGGGTGACGGGGTCGCCGACTGATAGTAGATGTTACCCGCAGCGTCGGTTCCATAATATGCCGTCACGTCAAATTCGCCGGTGGTAAGCTGACGCAATTCAGTGCCGGTATATGAATATTTATACAAATGGGCATAACCGCTTTTGCTTGAAAGAATGACCATGCCATCTTCTCCATAACTGATATTCTCATATGTCTCCGGCGACACCCATGTCTGCGAAGTCTCGGTGTAAATTGACTTCACGACCGTCGATTTTGGATTGATGCTGTAGATTTCCAGACGGTTCTGCTCTCTGTTGAGCGTAGGAGCAATCAACACATTTCCTGCTGGAGCAAATATGATAGACGGGATATATTCGATCGTTGCGTCTTTGAGAACGATATCTTTGACCTTGCGGTTGTCGACGTCGTAGCTATGGATTGAGACACGCGAGTTGACAGCTCCGGCCACGGGATACTTGTAGGAATAGACTCCGGGATAATAAGCGTAGCGCTCATCCTGATGACAGCTGCCTCCATAGATTGGCAGAGTGTAAGTCGGCACTTCACTTTCATTATATTTCACATAACATAAGGTCAGATTGTCAGGCGACCAGGCCATCGAGCAGGTGGTGGAGAACTCTTCCTCATAGGTCCAGTCGCTCACGCCGTTGATAATCCGTCCTTCAGCTCCATCTTCGGTGACCGCGGTCTCGGTGTTGTAGTCAAGTTTCTTTATGAATATGTTATTGTCAGCGACAAAGGCCACCATACGAGAGTCGGGCGAAAACAGAGGCGAACGCTGCGAGCTGTGTTCGACAGACAGCGGACGCAACAGGCGCGAGCGCACTTCATAGACATAATACTCCGCAGTGAACGACCGCCTGTAGATCGGCTTGCGGTTGCGATAGACAAGCACCTTTGTCGCATCTCCGCTGAGCGTGAAACCGTCGATATCCTCGATGGTCGTCTCACGTGTATTGGTCAGATCGACAAAGACTTCCATCTCCTTGCCGCTTTTGGTCTCGTATCTTACAATCGAACGATGGTCAGGCGAAAGAGTGAGATAGCTCTGGCCGTCGGGCATGTATACAAAGTTAGAAGGAGACTTGGGTGCATTCTCGGGATAGACATATGTCGAAATGCCGCTGACATACGGCGAACGAGCACCTGCTGCATCAGCGGTGAAACTACCGGAAACCATCAGCATGGCTCCGCATAGCGAATATTTTATGATAGCATTCATAATTGAGCGACAAACGTTATATTAATAATTTTAAATATGTTACAGACATTATCGACTTTCATGGAGCGTGTCTGAAACATATATCATATAATTTCCAATTCTATAAAAATAATATTATTCTGTATGCTTAAAATTAAAACACACTTTAGAAGAGAGATAACTGAGCATCGTTGTCATGGCGCGGAGTCTTGCGTGTCGGAGCCTGATAGCCAAACTCGGCTTCGCTGACACCGGTGCGCATGGATGGAGTTTCTGGCGGGTCGCTGCGCATCCAGTCTTCCGAGTCAAAACTTTCTTCTATCGCTGCAAGATCACCGTCAGAGATCTTGACCGCAGCATCCTCTTCCGCTTTTTCTATAGCCTTATCTGTATACGACTCCAGATCTGAAGCTACGATCGGCACTGTGGGGTCAGCTTCAAGTTCCATGATACGTGCTGTCAGCGATGCCTCAGACTCGGCATAAGTTTTCAGATTGTCAGCGATAGTCTTTTGGAGTGATGCATTTTCGTCGCGAAGTGTGCGGCAAGTGTCCTTAAGTTTTTCAATCTTGCGTTCACGCTTAGTGATGATCTCCTCAAACTGCTCGACCTGACGACCTATTTCAGCAACCTCAGCCTTATAAGCCTCCGCCTCTTCAAGCTTTTTGCGGAGTTCCTCGATTGTCGCCAATAGCTTCTCATTCTCATCTCTCGCTTCAGAAGCACGCGATTGAAGGCTGTTGAACATCTCGGTTGATATACGGTCTTTTTCGGCCGCCGCCTCAAGCTGCTCCTCGAGAGCTGCATTACGGGCCTCAAGCTCGCTGATTTTTCCGCTGTCTTCAACAGGGGCTGCTTCCGAACCGGACCTTAGCCTGGATATTTCGGACTTGGCGTCGGTGAGCAATTGCTGCAGGTTTTCAATCTCTGCCTCATGGACTCCGGCAACCTTGAGTTTGTTTACGAGACTTTTGTTCTCGAGATCAAACTGCTCGCGTTCGGCTTCGAGACGGCCCACCTGAGCTTCAAGGTCATGAAGACGGTCTGTGAGAGCGCGTTTCTGACGGTCAGCGCTCAATTGCTGCTGCTTGATGTCAAAACGCTGTTGTTCTATTTCTTTTGCTTTTGAGCGCAGACTGTCCATCTCATTGCGCATCGACGCCTGCTCTGACGCCCAGCGTGACTCGCATTGACGACGGGTCTCCTTGCTGACTGATTCAATATACTCCTTGAGCGATGAATCCAGGCCTTCGTACAATTTCTTGCGTTGCGCCGTCTCGTCAACACAGTCACGCAGAAAAGAAGGAAGCGCTTCGTTGAAGACGCTGACCACACGGTCAAAAATCATATCGGCCTTGTCCCGGTCTATTGCTATTGCCTCGCTTTCGTGCTCCTGACCCTGTTCTATGGTCTCACGCTCAGCCCTCGCTTGTTCGGGGCTTTCAGCTGCATCCGTAGTGTCATCAAGCAATTCGTCATCGACATCATTGCCAAAACCGAGCGACTTTTTTATTGTATTAAAGATGGACATTTTTATAGAAAAATCTTCATGAATTAAAAATCAGGTTTGAACACGACTCCTTTACCCTTACGCCCGTCAATTGCCACAACAAGCGGACTGTCGAAACGGACAATTCTGAGATGCTCTGATTCGTAGACAGCCGGATAGCCATCGAGAAACGCCACATCATACAGACCGTCGTCACTGAATGGATTGATGGTGAAATACCCCACCCCGAAAGAAGTCAGATTATGGAAAAAGTGTGTGCCCTGGCTTGGCTCAATGCGATAGTTGCTCAAAGACGACTCCACAATGAGCCGTGCGCCGGAAATATCGGGCCATTTTACCGGTACGCCAAGCGCCGGATCACTCGAACCCCAGCGACCGGGCCCTATCAGCACATAAGGTTCACCGTCATCGACAAGACGTCGGTTGAGACCGTTGAGTTCGAGGGCAACAGCCGGATTGTCAAGAGAGTTGAAACTTTCGGGTCGCACATACACCACAGTGCGGACACCGTCGATGTTTCCATGTCCGAGCGCAGTGTTGCTGCGAAGTATCAGTTTCTCGTCGTCGGCATTCAAAGCCGTCTCATCGACATTCTCTTTTTTGTCTATTATCGGACGTATCTGAAGCCAATATATATGGCCTTTGATGCCGTCGGCCGTAGGAGCCGGATAAATGTTGCCGGCAAACTCGATTTCGACAGGACGCTGCATCTCAGTCTGCCCTTGTTTAAGCATGAAATCTACTGCAGGTGCAAGCGGGAACACTTTATCGCGCAACACATTGGCAAAAGTCACCACCTTGCGTCCGCGTCCGGGTGCGTCATAATCCATCAATATGCCGTTCTGAGGATCAAAGGTTGACACGAGATAGCGCAAGGCACCGGTTCCCGCAAAATCCCTGACCGCCTTCCTGACAATGTTGAAACCATCGTCAGACGACATCTCAAGCGAAGAATCGTTCGGGCCAAGGGCATACAGTTCGTTCTGCGTATCGCGTAAAGCCAGTTCGAGAGTCGATGTCTGCAGCACTTTATCGGGATGACGCGGAGAGAAGCGCAGGCTCAGACCTCCGTCGACGATATACTTTCCGAGTCCGACCGCAACCTCGGCAACCCCGTCTTCGGTCGTCTCCTCTCCTATCGGATAGTAATTGAGCGAGCGACCGACTCCCGAAAACGACGGAAAATAGTAACCGGAATGATCCTCACCGATGACCTCCTGGATGATCACAGCCATCTTCTCCTGGTCTATGACATTGCTGGTCGCTGACATATATGCCTTGCTGGCCTTATAGAAAACTGACGCATAGACGCCTTTGACTGCCTCGACAAGCATGCGCAGACGCTCGGCGCTGTCTTCGACATATGGTATCATATATGTCGAGTAAATGCCGGCGAAGGGCTGATAATGCGAGTCTTCGAGTAAGCTCGAGCTTCTGATGGCCAAGGGCCGGTCTATAACTTCAAAGAGCGCAAAAAAGTCGTCTATCAGATGGTCGGGCAACTTGGCGGCGATAAAAGCCCTCAGGATTTCGTCATCGGGTGCGTCGCTCAAAGCCAATGGATAGAGTCCGTTGTCAGACATGAACTCATCAAAAACATCCGTACACAGCACGACCGTGCGCGGTATCGAGATGGTGACACCCGAAAAGTTGTCACATACAGGATTTTTCTTGATTATCGAATCGACAAACGCAAGGCCACGTCCCTTGCCGCCGAGACTGCCGTCTCCGATGCGGGCAAAGTTTGAATAATAGTCGAAGCGATCCTTACGGAAAACCGCCACAACACCGCGGTTTTTCATCTTGCGGTATTTGACGATCAGGTCAAAGAACAATTGCTTTACGGCAGGCGCCTCGTCGAGCGAACGGAACCGATGTTGTTTTATAACCTCGGCTATCGGGAATAAGGCTCTCGAATAAAACCAACGCGAGATGTCGTTGGTCGACGCATGATGGAATAGCGCTTCATCAGGGATTGCAAAAATATTTTTCTGCATGTCTTTCAACTCCTTCAGACGCATTATCTCACAACCGGTTGCCGGATCACGGACAACAAAATCACCGAAGCCGAAATTGCTCATGATGGCCTCTCCAAGGTCGACCGGCAGTTTTTTCGAATTTTTGTCGAGGAAAACACCGCTGAATGAGGATACACGACCGGCATTCTCGATCTCGCTCGACTCTATGATAATCGGAAGATATGGCGAACGGGAGCGGATATACTCTGCCAGCTTTATTCCGGCCTGAGAGTCCTTCTCGCCGCCGCGTTTGAACGACACGTCGCTTATCACACCGAGTATGTTGTCCTTATATTTTTCAAATAGGTCACGGGCCTCCTCGTAATCGCGGGCAAGCATCACCTTAGGGCGTCCCCGCATGCGCAGGCGCTGCTCATGCTCATTGAGGGCCTCTGTTGAAAAGACCATCGACTGTTTGAGCAGAAACTTATAGACCGTCGGTAATATCGACGAATAAAACCTCACCGAATCCTCAACCAACAATAGCATCTGCACCCCGACATCTGTGATGTCGTCGGCATTCATCTTGTCTTCGATAAGCTTGATGATGGCAAGAAGGAGATCCATGTTGCCCAACCAACTGAACACATAATCGACATGGGTGAAGTCTTCATTTTCGAGCCGGCGCGAGACTTCTTTTGAGAATGGTGTCAACACCACGACCGGTATCGTCGGATCGACAGCCTTGATGTCGGCAGCACCGGAAAATGTCTCAGAGATATCCATGCTCGGCATAGTTATCACCAGATCGAAATGATTTGCCTTGAGAGCCTCGACCGCGTCGGCCGATGATGACACACGCGTAACTCGCGGCGGCGAACTCAGGTTGAGGGACACGTACTCAAAATACAGCTGTTCTTCAACGCGGCCGTCTTCCTCCATCATAAACGCATCGTAGGGCGACGCGATAAGCAGCACATTGAAAATGCGCTTCTGCATCAGTTTCTGGAATGCGGTGTCTTTGAGATATAATTGGCTCAGGGCTTCCTCGTTCATTTTTCCGCTCAGGTCTAATAGTTTCAGCAAAGTTAAGCAATAATGGCGAAAATAAGGCGGCTCACTCAAAAAACTTAAGCTCTGTTGTCGAAAAAATCACGGAGTTTTGTAACTTTGCAGTTGTTTAGGCCGATATAAACATTCATATCAGGTTGAAACTCTACTTTTTGAACAATTATCACTCAAGAATATAACAAGACATCCTATTTTATGGCAACTACAGCTGATTTTAAAAATGGCATGTGCCTCGACATCGACGGCAACTACTTTTTCATCGTGGAATTCCTGCACGTTAAGCCCGGCAAAGGCCCAGCTTTCGTCCGCACAAAGCTCCGCAACGTTAAAACCGGCCGCATCATCGACAAAACCTGGAACTCCGGCGTAAAAGTTGAAGAAGTTCGCATCGAACGCCGTCCCTACCAGTATCTCTACAAAGACGACATGGGCTATAACTTCATGCACACCGAGACTTTTGAACAGGTAGCCATCCCCGGCGAAAGCATCGAAGGAGTGCAGTTCCTCAAAGAAGGTGATATCTGCGAAGCTATGGTTCACGCTGCTTCCGAGACCATCCTCACCTGCGAAATGCCGACAAGCGTTGTCCTCGAAATCACCTACACCGAGCCCGGCATCAAAGGCGACACAGCGACCAACACTCTCAAACCCGCTACTGTTGAAACAGGCGCAGAAGTTCGCGTTCCCCTTTTCTGCAACATCGGTGACAAAGTTCGCATCGACACACGCGACGGAAGCTACGTTGAACGCATCAAAGCCTAATCACTAAATCAAAGCGGTGGTTCCGCAACCATCACTCCAGATAAAAAATCGGCCCATCCGGGCCGATTTTTCTTTTATAACTCAGACATCAAAGCTTATAATATTACTTACTCAGATTTAGCATGACAGACACAATTCCATAATGCCATGCAGGTGCAACTACAGGTTTCCGCGCCAAACACATTGCCATGCAGACCAAACAGAGGCAAGCATTCTGTCATTTCCTATTCAGATTGAATATTGCGTTTTTTTGACTCCAAAGTCAGCTATCAAAACGCCATGAAAAGCCGGCATAGTTCGGAGGTCTGCAAAAAACAGAGGGTGAAGGAAATTCCCCCACCCTCAGTTTGACAAATATTTCAAATATTCTTTATTTAGCGGCGTCAATCTCTTTGAGCAGTTCCTCGACGGCGGCTTTCAACTGAAGGTCCTCTCCTTTGACTACAGTGGCAGGATCATTGGCTATCTTAACGTCAGGTTCGAGTTGCTGATTTTCGAGCACTGTGCCATCCGCCAGACGGTAACCGACAACAGGGATACCGAATATGAGCGACGGATCCTGCATTGTGACCCAATTGACTGAAGTCATCGTGCCGGGGACAGGCATGCCGACAAGTTTGCCGAGACCGCGATGTTTATAGACCCAGGGGGTGCCATGTGCATTAGAATAGCAAGCCTCGCTCATCAGCATGACCGAAGGTTTGTTCCAACGGCGTGAAGGCATATCGCAGGTCTGTTCGCCACGGATTTCCTGGGTGAAGTATTTCTTGCCACTGAAAAGTATTTCGATGTCTTCGTGGAGACGACCGCCACCATTCCAACGGATGTCGATGACAATGCCTTCACGGTCGTTATATTTGCCGAGGACATCTGAATATACCTTTCTGAACGAATCATCGCCCATTGACTGGATATGGACATATCCGAGTCGGCCACCGCTCAGGCTGTCAACCTCTGCCGCGCGACGGCGAACCCAACGGTCATATAGCAATGAATTGATTTTTGCTGAAGATACGGGCAACACGACCTCGTCGGTCTTTGCTCCGGTGGCCGGATTGTGGAATGACACGAGAGTTTTCTTTCCGGCGATATTGTTGAGCACAGTCGTATAATCGGCGTTGAAATCAACCGGCTGTCCGTTGATACGATCGATTATACAACCCTTGGTGAGTTTCGATGACGCGCGGTCGAAGGGACCTCCGGCCACAACCTCTGCGACCTTGAGACCGGGTCCCGGATAATTCAGGTCATAAATCAGACCCAGCGAAGCTGTGCGGTCAGCGTTGGCCGATGCTTTACCTCCGAAGCGTCCTCCGGTATGGCTGACGTTAAGTTCGCCCAACCATTCGCTGACAAGTTCTGCAAAATCATAGTTATTATTGATATAAGGCAGGAACTTGCGGTAAGCGGCAGTCATGGCAGGCCAGTCAACCCCATGGAGATCGGTCGTGTAGAAACGTTCGGCAACCTCACGCGAGATATTATCGAACATATACTCGCGTTCGGTGGCATGATCGACAGTCATGCGCGCTGACGCTGTGACCGGAGTCAGTTTATCTGATTTGGGATCAAGTTTTTTCATCGATGACCCGAACACAAAAAGCGTCTTGCCGTCTTTGGTCGCATCGAAATAAGATGCTCCGTCGATGTTCGACACCAGTTTTATGTCATCTTTGCGCAGACCGATTTTCCATAATTGCTTTTTCTCCGGACCCTGGGTGATGTAATATAGAGTTTCGCCATCGCCTGTAATTATAAACGACGACAGATCGGAAGACATCGGAGTCAGGCGCATCACGCGCTCTGTTATGCCATCAAGTTCAACGTTAATCGACTTGTCGCTTTCAGACTTCGCACCGTCTTTGTCATCTTTTTTTGTGTCCTTGCCAGATTTTTTCTTCGTGTCTGACGCCTCGTCGTTCTTCTTGTTGCTCTTTTCCATATCCTTGACCAGAGCATAATCTTCTTCCGACAGGCGGAAACGATCGTAGGCGTCTCGGTTGAGGAATACAATCATGACGTCCATCTCCGAGCCCCAGGACGCGTGGTTACGCATGCCGTAGCGCTCCGACCCGAAGATGATGGCATTGCCGTCCATGGCCCATCGCGGAGACTCGTCAAAGTAACCGCTGTTGGTGAGATTGGTCATCTCTCCGCTCTCGACATTGATGATGGCGATGTCGCTGTAAGGATCGTGCTTGCGGTCGATAATCTCAAGACAAATCCATTTGGAGTCAGGCGACCAACTGTAGCCGAAGCCTCCACCGCGCTGGCGGTGGGTCGAGCCGTCGGTGAGTTCGCGCACCTCGCCAGTGGTCATGTCGCGGACCGCAAGTTTGGTGCGGTCGAGTATGAATGCAAGCTTCTTTCCGTCAGGCGACAGTTCGGCCATCGTGCGCTCATGTTCGTCAGGATTGAACAAGGCATCCTCCTGGATGAGTGTGGCGTTGGCAAAATTGGGCTCTTCTCCCGCGCGGGCCATCGTCGCACGATAGATATTATATTTGCCGTCACGCTCCGATGTGTAGATGAGAGCTTTTGAGTCGGGCGACCAGCTTACGTTGCTTTCCGCCTCGGGTGTGTCGGTGATCTGTTTGGTTGTGGGATATTCGACAGAGGTCACGAAAACATTGCCGCGATAGACAAAAGCCACCGACTTACCGTCGGGCGACACTACAGCACCGCGGGCACCGCTGACATTGAGCATGTCGGTCGGATTAGTATCCGAGTCAATGAGATCGATAGACACCTTGACCGGAGCGCCGCCTTTGTCCATTGTATACAGTTCACCGTCATATGCAAAAGCGAGGCGACCGTTTTCAGACCTCGACAGGAAGCGCACCGGATGTGTCGCAAACGAAGTCAAAGCTTTGGCCGCCGATGGGTTGGACATATTAGCCTCGTAGACATTGACAGTCTTGCCGTCGCGTTCGCTCAGGAAATAGAAGGTCTCACCATCGCCTGCCACAGGATTTGTATCCTCGCCACCACGGGCTGTGAGATTACGGTGTTTGCCGCTTTCGGCATCATAGACCCAAATGTCGCGTGTGACAGACGATGTGTGATGCTTGCGCCATTCATCCTCATGCCCTTTGACATCCTGATACAGGAACGACCCTGGTCGCGAAGCTATATTGCTGACATAGCGTGCCGGAGTTGCAAGCACCTGCGTCAGGTCTCCTCCGGCGACAGGCACTGAGTAGAGTTCTGTCATACGGGCTGTGGGGAAAACAGCACTTTCAGCCGGATCCTGTATTGACGCCGAAAAAAGCACTGCGCCGCCATCGGAGGTAAAAGACTCGGGTATTTCCGAAGCCGAATTGAAAGTCAGTCTACGCGGAGCTCCGCCTTCGGCATTGACAACAAAAACGTCAAAATTTCCATGCTCGTCAGATGCATAAGCCAATTGCCGACTGTCAGGACTCCACACCGGATTGGCCTCATAGGCCGGTGTAGCCGTCACTCTGGTGGCACTGCCTCCGGCCACCGGGACAGTCCATATGTCTCCCTTATAGGTAAATGCAATCTTCGAGCCGTCGGGCGAAATCTTGGCGTCGCGCAACCACATAGGGGTTATAGCGCCCGCCGCTACCGGGACAAAAAGACCCAGCGCAATAATAAGTTTTTTCATATATTGTCGGTTAATATTATATTGCAGAATACAATTTACGCAAAATTAGCTTATTTCTTTGAATTATTGGCATATTTTCGATAATTTTGCGACAAATCAGACAACACACATAGCCGCATATATGTCTTCAAACAATCTTTTCAAATCGAAAATCGGGCTTATCGCCGCCACCGTAGGCTCGGCAATAGGTCTTGGCAACGTATGGCGTTTTCCTGCCGAGACTCAATCAAACGGCGGAGCAGCCTTCCTGCTCCTTTACATCGCCTGTGTGTTCATACTTGGAGTGCCGGTAATGCTTGCCGAGTTTTCGCTCGGGCGTGGAGGCCGCAGCGACTCAGTCGGTGTATTCCGTCATCTTTCGCCTAAAAGCAAGTGGTGGATTGTCGGAGCAGTGGCTATCCTGGCCAGCTACCTCATCCTGTGCTATTACATGGTTGTCGCAGGATGGACAGCCGAATATCTGTGGCAATCATTGACCGGAAACCTTTATGAGATCGGTCGGCCGCTTGAAAGCGCAGGAGACTTGACGGCCGCCGACATCGCATTTTCTCAACGCATGGAGCAATATGTGTGCAATGATTTCTCACCCTTGCTGTTCACATATATCGTCATCGCCATCAACATCGCGGTCCTGCTCGGAGGTGTGCAGAAAGGCATTGAGAGACTATCCAACATAATGATGCCACTTCTCTTCGTCCTTCTTCTCGCTCTGTGCGCCGTCACCCTGTCGCTGCCAGGAGCATCTGCCGGCCTGCAATACTTCCTGTCGCCGGACTTTTCAAAGATCGACGCATCGACCGTTGTCAATGCACTCGGCCAGACATTCTTCTCCCTGTCGCTCGGCATGGGCATACTTATCACCTACTCCGCCTATTATCCGGCCAACACTCGCCTCACCCGCACCTCTGTCATCGTCTCACTTATGAGCCTGTTTGTAGCCGTGATGATGGGATGCATAATATTTCCGGCCGTAACGACGTTTGGTCTTGACAAACAACCGCTCGAAGGCGCTACACTTGTCTTTGTGACCCTGCCGGAAGTATTTTCGCGCCTCCCGGCCACACAACTGTGGTCGGCTGTCTTCTTCCTTCTGCTCTTTGTGGCAGCGCTGACTTCGACCGTTTCGATAGCCGAGGTCTCGATTGCCTTCATGCGCGACCGCTTCAACATGAGCCGCCGCAAGGCATGTCTGACAGTAATGTTGCCGCTTTTCATACTCAGCGCCCTCTGTTCGTTGTCATTTGGGTCGCTCTCCGGCTTAAAATTGTTCGGTCTGACAATCTTCGACATGCTCGACGCATTCACCACCAACATGCTCCTGCCATTAGTGTCACTCGGTGTCTGCATCTATGTCGGATGGTTTGCACCCAAAGGCCTCCTGCATGACCAGCTCAGCAACAATGGCTCACTTCGCTCGCGCATCATTCCGGTAGTGTTGTTTATCATCCGCTATGCCGCACCCGTTATGATTGCAGCGATCATGATTTCGAAATATATATGAGACTGCCGAAACTGAAATACAACGCTGCCGAAATTGCCTCACTTACTGTTTTGCTGTGTGTTGCCGCGCTCCTTGCAGCTGTTCTTCTCGCACGATCTTGCGACAGACAAACAACTGCGGCCAGACCAGAGACAGCCGCTACCGACAGCATCAGTTCACTGATCGACAGCAAACAGGCAGTGCCGGCCGTAAAGACCGAAAAGAAAACAAGAAAAGCAAAAATTCATAAGGCCATCGACCGAGAGCCGACAGGCCGTGATTATCTTGACGAACCAATCAATGAATAGACTCACCGGACTCATACGCCTTTTTTGGCCAAGCGCAATCGTCCTGGCGGTAATCCTCTACGCGACACTCTGTCAAAGCCCGCTCGGAGCCAATGAAATCCCCCCGATACCACACATCGACAAACTGATCCATGCAATAATGATGGGTGGATTCTTCAGCGCGATTATATTCGACCTTCAGAGAGCCGACCGCTCGCGGATTGTCACACGACGCACGATGCTTGCCGTGGCTGTGGGAGTGATGGTTTTCGGTGGTTTAGATGAAATCGGACAAATGCTGATGGACAACGGGCGCTCAGGCGAATTACTCGATCTCGTCGCCGACTGGACAGGCGTATGGGTCGCTTACTTCACAGCCCCGCCGGCAATACGCGGCGTACTGAAAATCAGCAAGACACTCTAATATTATTATAACCCCCAGATAATATCAATCATCTTTTTAAAATTTTACGCAGTTTGCGCAGGGCATTGTCCGAAAACAATTTATTGCGATGTATGACGCGGTGGCAATTGGGACAGACCGGAATTACATTTTTAAGTGCTTCTCTGATTTCAAGACCAAGATCGGCGTCATCATACATCGACAGCGGTTTTTTATGATGGATTTCTATACAATCGCGGCCAAAAGCCTCGCCATATACTCCTTCAAAAGTCATGCCGCAACAGCAACATGCGATTACTCCGTCTTTTGAGAATTTCTCAATGGCCGCATCCCTCAGTTTTGAAGAAGGTGAGCGACGCATGACTGACTCAACTGTCTTTTTCTCGCCTTCATTGACCCTTTCATCAAGGCTCAAACGACGCCTGCCTGAGTCGACAGACTCGATTTCACGTCTGATTACATCAGCGCGCAATCCACTCGACAAATATTCAAAAAACCACTCAGGACTTGTTTCAATCAATTTTGCAGCTGTTTCGCGAAGCCTGAATCCGCCATCGACTGCATCAGCCACACCAAGTTTTTCGAATTTATGATGGGAGGTCAGATTGCGTATCTGTTGTTCGAACATATGCTCCCCCGGCCGTCTTTTTGACATTTTTATGTCCTTGTCCGACAGCGGATATGTAGCAAGTATATAATCTCTAACCTGACGGATTTCAGCAAAACCACCGTTTGATTTAAGATATGCGATAACAGGTATGACGAGATCATTCTCAGTGAGTTTTTTCCATGACATATAATCAGTAATTTGTTATCAGAAGATGGACGGCCGCGCGGTCGTTGCGGTTCATGAAACTGACTAAATATTCTTTATCAAATCGCCGGATGTTGATGCCTGGCACATTATAGAGACCATAGATAAAATCGGTGTGTTTGATGACAAGCATCCATCTTGCCTGACATCGGTTGATGAGATAGTCTGCCAGGCGCCTCTGGTCATCGTGTGTGAAGTCATTGCCGGCATATGTGCTGAACTCACTGTCATAAGGCGGGTCAAGGAACACAAAATCGGCCGGACCGGGCTGATTTTCAATGAAAAATTGCTCAAAATCCAGGTTACAGATTGTCGTATGCATCATCCTGTCAGCCACCTCGCGCGACTCATAATAGTCAATCTTACGCTTCATTGACTTGGCATTATATGCTATGCCGCCATAAGGCACATTGAATTCACCGGCATTGTTGTAACGGAACATGCCGCTATAGCAATAATTGCGAATGAACAGAAACAGCGCCACGCCAAGCGCCGGATCATGAGCCAACAGATCGCGGCGGTTATACAGGCTGCGGAAATACATGTAGAGCGAACTTTTGACAGCCGTGAGAAGATTGGCTCGTATGTCGCTGTCTGGGAGCAAATGCTTTTTTCGCTCCAAATCCTTCATCCTAACCAGTTTCCGACTCAAATTCCGGCCGAGTTCGGCTATAAGCCGTTCAGGATCCAAGGCAAGTCGCATGTCGATGATTCCGATAATGCGTCCGCGGTTTGCCTCACAAAATCCGGCTATCGCTTCGTCAAGGCCACGTTTGTCTATGGCATCGCTGCGAAAGGATGCATAGATTTCACATAGGCGCGGTGAGTTGTCAAAAAAACGGTCTGCCTCCGACCATGCCCGGTCGATAAGACGTACGACGTCAAAAAATTGGGCATCGTGACGCGCCACCATGCGGTAGAACGACGTCAATTCGTCTGACAAATCATTGATATAGCTGTGGCGGGCCTCCAAAGCGGCAAAAACAGAACCGCCGCCGACAAAGGGTTCATAAAAATCAACATAGTCCTCCGGCAATGCGGGGACTATGTGTTTGAGTTCTTTCTCTTTGCCGCCCGCCCATTTCAGAAAAGGCTGCATGACTGACGTCAATCGACTTTTAACGTTCCGGCAAAGGCCGCACGTACATCGGCTTTCAGTTCGTCTCCTTGCTTGTCGCGGCTGAGTATTTTGCCGTCAGGACCATAAAGAATGATACATGGGATGCCGCTGATGCCGTATATGTCTGTCGGTATGTGCTGGGCATTGATGATACACGGCCATGTGATGCCATGTGATTCGATAGCTTTCAATGTGTCCTCAGGTTTATTCCACACAGCGACTCCGAGCACTTCGAGGCCTTTGTCGCCAAACTCCGCAAGCAACTCTTTCAATACAGGGATCTGTCGGATGCACGGAACACACCAGCTTGCCCAATAATCGACAAGGACATATTTGCCTTTGCCTACATAGTCGCTCAGACGTGATTCCTTGCCTTCGTAAGTCACTTCAAAGTCACGGAACATCGTGCCGGGCTTGGTTGCCGCCCTGTTGCTCTGAATTCCAAATACCTTATTCACATAATTGAATGACTTTAACGAAGGATATTTGTCAAGCAATCCGAAAAATTCGTCAGGACTGAGATAGGAATTGAGCTGCATGAAATAATAGAGGCCGAGAGGATTGTCCGCATTTTCAGCCAGAGATGATTTGTTAAGATCCACATACTCTTCGAAAATTGCGTTCTGAATCGAATCATTGCCTGCCGTTTGCAAGCGGTCTGACAAAGCCTTGACCTTTTCAAAGTATTCGTTCAGTTGGTCGTTCAGCATACTTCCGAATGCCTTGCGCTTAGTCTTGTCAACGACTATAGAGCCGGATTCGAGAACGAAAGTGCCGGCGCCGCGCATGTCAATGACAAGCTGAGCAAGCACAGGCTCATCAATCTCACCGGTAAACACTACTTCTTTATCGACAACAAGAGCTGAGTCAATCTTCGATGATTTGTCAAAATCAGTCAGAAATACCATCGCGCCCTCTTCGTCATCAGTAAGTTTGACGCTGACTTTATATGGATCGGCGGCAGAGGCGCCCAACACTCCTCCACACATGGCCATCATTGCGATCGCCGTTTTTAAAATTCTGTTCATTGTAATTGATATCATTATTTTTTTACAAAAATAAGACTTTCTGCAATCATACACAAATCATTTTCATCCATAGCCGACAGTTACGGACTGACGACAGCCATTAAAACGTAACAGGGACCGCTGACTCACGTCGCGGTCCCTGTCAGAAATTATGAGTTATGGGGTAGAGAAAAGAGTTTCTTTATTCTGCAACCGAGAAGATTACGATACGGTTCCAGTTGTTTTCGTCATAAGGCTGAGAGTTGCTGCCTTCGGCCTGCACTGAGAGGCGGTCGGCCGAGATGCCATATTTTTCAACCAGTGCTTTCTTGACGGCCTCAGCACGGCGTTTCGAAAGATCCATGTTATAGCTGCTTGTGCCGGTGTCTTTGTCAGCATAGCCTGCGATAACCACTTTCTGACCGGGGTTGGCCTTAAGATATTCGGCTGTGTTGTAGACATTGACCATTTCCATATCGCTGATGCGTGAAGAGTTGAGCATGAAGCGGACGGTTGACATCAGAGGAGCTGCTTGTTCGACAACCACTGTTTCCTGTACTTCGGGGCAAGGAAGCTGAGCCTCGGCTGCTGCGAGAGCTGCACTTGTAGTGGCAAGAGCTCCGCGGAGATCGTTGACTTGATTGTTGAGATTGCTGATATATCCAAGATAGTCACAGGGATTGTAAGACTTGAAGTCGTCACCACCGATCTTGAAGATGAAACCGCCTGTTGCAGTAAGATTTATATCGATTGGACGTCCATATGCATGGTTGTTGAAGTTGTCACCATAGAACTGACCGCGTCCTTCGAGGAAGAAGTCTACATATTTGCCAAGACGGAAGTTGAACTGTATGCCGGCCGACACCGGAAGAGTCCATGAGTTGCCTTTAGGCTTGCCGTCGTGGCCTATGATGCCGCCATCCTGAGTGTAATCCCATGTGAATGTTCCACCAAGACCGACAAACGGGACAATAGAGAAGACGCGTTTTGTGTTGACTCCGCCGAGTGAGTTAAGCATATCCCACATGAAGTCGACATTGGCATTGACATACTTCATTTTTTCGAAACCTCCGTCGTTATAATGAAGCGGACCTCCAAGGAAGCTTACGCGCCATGCCAGATAAGGTGAGATATATTTGCCGAAAGCGAAATTGTAGTTGACTGAAATCTGACGGTGATCATCGCCTCCATCGTTACGCGAATTTTCAAAGAAAGGAGAAGCGATGCCGGCACCTACCTGAATAAACCAGTTGTCACGAGATGTCGAATAATAATGAGTCTTGCAGGGCACTTCAGTTGCCACCACTGTTTCTTCTTCCACTACGACTGTTTCCTGTGCGTTAGCAGTGACTGCGGGTAATAGGCATGCGCTGCATGCAGCGAAAGACCAAAGCACGTTCTTTTTCATTTCTCTTGAGTTTTTGTTGTTAGACTTATTTTCTTTTTTTTGAATTCTCATAAACAAACAGTGTCAAACGATGGTGTGCTCATTTTTGATGTAACCGTTTTGTCACCGCTATGTAATGATAACACGTGTTAACAAGCATTGTTCAAAAAAAGAAAAAAAATTTGGTTTGCATCCGTTCATCCGCGCATATGAACGTGCATATCTCAAAAGTGGATGGCAAAAATAATTTTGCAGTTAAATCGAGAATATATAATTTTGTGATAAGTGAGACCTACGAATCATCCATTGCAAATATCCGAACAGAACAATGAATGATTTTAACCTCACGAAAGTTTTTCGACATCTGTTTCTGTTCGTCCGCTCACTATGAATTCTGACCGTCTGTCAAAATATCTCAAAGGCTGGACCGACAGCATCTCAATGCTGTTCGGTCGTCGCACGCAGACCGAATTTTCCAACCCGCGACGCTACCGTCTCGATTTCATAGCAGAAAACACGTTCAACCGTGTCTGGACCATAAGATTCAGCCGTGCGCGTGTTTTCATATTCGCCGCAACCATAATAGCCTCAATCGGAGCCTTGATGTTTGTCATACTTTTCTTCTCACCGGTGCGCAAACTTCTGCCCGGCCGGCTCGAAGGAGACCTGCGCTCACGATATGTCGACATGGCTCTCAAACTCGACTCTCTCGAGCAGCGCAATCTCGCCAACGACCGCTACCTGCTAAATCTGAAAGCCATGCTGACTGATGAGAGCGCCAATCTCGACGAGACAAATGACAGGAGCAGGCCTCTGACAGAGTTCACAAGTGCGCAGACCGACTCAATGCTGCAATCATCTGACGCCGAACGTCGCTTTGTGCAGCAATATGAAGCTGCCGAGCGTTTCAATCTCTCTGTGCTGACCCCGATCGCAGCTGAAAGCATGGCCTTCTACTCTCCCGTCGACGGAGCGGTCGACGATGCAGCGCTCAGCCACGACGACACCATGGTTGAATTTGCAGAGCCCGGTCTGCTTGCCATATCGGCAACATACCGAGGCACAGTCATCGGCATGTATCCCGAAGAAGACGGACGCTATACTGTAGTCATACAACACCCCAACGATTTTATCTCAATCTATCATGGGCTCTCAGAGACCTTCACCCATCAGGGATCGAAAGTCAGAGCCGGCGAACGCATCGGTCACTCCGGCAAAGGCAAGATCTTCGGATTTGAACTGTGGCACAAAGGCTCGGCTACAAATCCAACCGAGTATATAGGTTTCTGACAATTAGCCTGTCACCATTACAGAGGATATCAACCGATATCATCAATCGTATCCTCAAGGCCGAAACAGGTCTTGACCGCATTGCGTATGCGCCTCGACTCAGGGCTGTCATGGCGCAACAAGGCTATTACAGCAGCCACATATTCCTCTTTGTTCTTGAGTCCGCACAATTGAGGCACATTGCTCGACGGAATCATGGATTTCTGATTATAGACCTTCAAGACAGATGCATAATCGCCGCTTTCGACATAACCGTGAAACTCGCGGCAAAGCTCTTCATATGTCTGACGGGGACGTATCTCGTCGACAAGACGTCTGATATGCTCCTCAAGCATATTGATGCTGTTGAAACGACCGTCTATACGATATTCCACCGTGCGTTTGACCCTATGTCGGGTATGCATGAGCGCCTGTTGTCTCAGATCTGCTGAAAACTGCGAGATAATGGCCTTGCTGACTTTTGCAAAAACCTTATCCTCGTTCTGACCGCGGCTGGCAGCGACTGTGCGCACCACTTCTTCAAGCATAAGTATATTCTCAATTTCGGCCACTTCGGGCACCATCACCCGCTTGCCCCTGAGATAAGCCACTTCGTGGGAGTCACGCCGATCCCGGTCTACTATGCCGTAGCTGTCGAGATGATGGAAACTGTTAAGGTCGTTGAACGAGCGCGTGGCCTCGATCACTTTATTGCAACTGCCGAGAGATTTGACCGTGAATTCCCTGAACACCAGTGGATATAGTTTCGCATCTATCGAATGGACGCCATCACCCTCTATAAAGAGAACCGGTTTGCGCGCACCGATTATCGCCTGATAGACGTCTTCGCCGATGACCGAACTGTTGTCGAGCACCGCATAGTCCCATGCTGTCGACGACGGATCATAATCGCGCACCCAGACGGCTGTGGCCCCGGTGCGCGACGCTGCAAACTCAAGGTCATGGGTCGTGTAGATGAACAGACAGTCGGGGCGCAGGCTCTCTATCCTCGACCAAAGGGGCTGCATGATCGCCGGATGCAGGAACATCTCTGGCGAATTGATGAATATGGCCGAATGTTCAGGCGCATAAAGCACTCCGGCAATGTAATATATGACAGCGCGTTCGCCATCCGACAGACGTAGAGCCGTATATCTGTCCGGATCGCTGTCGCGACCAAACAACAGACTGCCGCTCTCTATCAGAATACGGTTGCCGGGGAATATGTCCTGCCATAGATCAATTACTGTATCGAGTCGCGTGGCAGGCAACACGGCCGATGTCCCGTTATGGGAGGACAGTTTATAATTTATCAGATTGACCATCTCGTCGTGCATAAGCAGCGACATCAGGCATTCGAGCTCGTTTATCTGACCCGACGTCCTCATCTCGAGACCGGAGTCGGCATACAGACGTCCGACAGAGGTCTTGATAATTTCAGAGGGCATGGATGAATACAATGCGTGTAAGGCCGACAGCCCGAACGCTTTATTACCGAGGCTTTCGGCAAGATTTGCAGAAAAACGGGATTTGCCGGCTCCGTTCGCACCGATTATTATCACCGGCGCTCCGTTGCTTTCAACGACAGCGGCTTCTCCGCCAATAGGTCGAGGGAGAGTTATTTTCATTATTTCAACAATGCTATTTCAACAATATAGACAGCTGCTCCCGCGATATAGCCCAGGAAGGCCAACCACGTGAAACGTTTCAGATACCAACCGAAATTGATACGTTCGAGTCCCATAGCGATAACTCCGGCTGCCGAACCGATGATGAGGAGGCTTCCACCCACTCCGGCACAGTAGCTGAGAAATTCCCAGAATGTGCCGTCAACGACAAAATTTGCGGCATAGCCGGTCGCATCAGGCAGCGCAACAGGATACATACCCATTACGCCTGCCACCAGCGGAACGTTGTCAAATATCGACGACAGTACGCCAAGCAGTATATCGATGATATATACGTTATGGACTTTCTCATCAAGGAAACTTGCAGTGGCAGACAAGATGCCTGAAGCGTCAAGCACCGAAACAGCCATCAGAATGCCTAGAAAAAACAATATCGACGGCATGTCTATGCGCGATATAACCTTCGGCAGACGATGCTCCCGTGAGCGGTCGAGCATCTTGCCGTTATAGAATATTTCGGTAAACACCCAAAGGATAGCCAAAACGAGCAGTATTCCTACAAATGGAGGCATATGGGTGATGGTTTTAAACACGGGAACAAATATCAGACCGCCCACACCGAGAGCGAAAATCGTCGTGCGCTCACGCTTCGAAATCTCACTGACAGCCTTGCTTTCGGCTCCCATCGGCGACAAGGTGCCCTTAAGCATCTTGGCCGTACCCATCATAGGCACCAGCATTGCGACGAGGCTCGGCAGCAAGACAAACATGATCAATGCAGGTGCCGTAACATTACCCTTGACCCACAGCATTATTGTGGTCACATCGCCGATCGGAGACCACGCGCCACCCGTGTTGGCCGCGATGATGATCATGCCCGTATATAGCCAACGCTCATATTTATCCGAAACAAGTTTGCGAAGCAGCAGTATCATCACTATAGTCGTCGTCATGTTGTCGAGCACTGCCGAAAACACAAAAGTCGTGGCGCATATCACATATAGCAGACGACGTTTGTTGCGTGTCGCGATATGGTCTGTAATGACCGTGAAGCCGCCATGGACATCTATCAGCTCGACAATTGTCATGGCTCCGATAAGGAAAAACAAGGTCTGGGATATATCGCCAAGCGACTCGACAATTTTGACATTCAAAACATAATCAAGACATTGAGCTCCGAATGTCGCTCCGGCAAGACGTGGATTGGCAGCCACAAAATGTGCAAGCTCTTCTCCTTCGACTAAGGGGACGATCCACTCCGCACACAGAGCATAGACTATCCACATTGTCATACCCAGAAGAAGGGCAATGGCGGTCTTGTCGATACGGAGAGGGTGCTCGAGCGCTATACAGAAATAGCCTACGAAAAAGATTAGAATTAAGGTGATAAACATCTTACAAAAAGGTCTTGAGTATTGTGATGATGAAGATTAAAAATTTATAATTCCAATTACGGAAATTTTTCCACAAATATAGTAATTATTCGGTTTTTATCGCATGCGATATAGCATCATTTTTTAGTGAAATATTGTTAATAAATATCACTATTCACGTTTTGGCTTAAAAATAGTCTTGCTCAGTCATAAAATAAGCGTAAATTTGCCTTTAACATTACCTCGGACATCTAAATCTATCTACCTGTGCATTCTTATTATTAATTTTAAAGAAACTCAACTCATGAGTAAACGACTCCTTTCAGTGATCGCTATTGCAGCAATATCTTGCCTCGCAACAAGCGCACAGTTATCACAGGCGACAGACATTGACGACCTGGCTCTTATTTATATCGGGAGCAAGGATCGTCCGGATTGGACAAAAGAGAAATTAAAGCCCTACGTAATGCACACATTCCCCGACGGCACTTCTTCGTGGAAATTTGACGGGTTTCTCATGATGGATTATATGATGTACAATCCAAGTGGTCTTGTAGTCGGCCTTGGGGAATCAAATTACACACCATCACAACGCTCAGACTGGGAAGACCTGATAGAAGTACAACTCGGCACCAAGACCGGTTTCGGATGCCGGGCACTCGACGAATTGATAGGCGAAATGCTCCCTGTCCTCGGCACACCCTCCCATAAACACAAAGTCGTCATCAACATGCCTGTGCCTGACAATGTTTCACAAGTATGGGGTAAAATCGACGATACAGCGCTCAACATGTCATTGGCCGCTCACAAGACAATGGCCATGAAATGGTATGTCGATCTCATTGTCGAACGCTGGAATGACTGCGGTTTCAAAAACATTGAGCTTGACGGCATATATTGGACCAAGGAGTCTTTTTATGGTGACAGCTGGACTCCGATAATCACCGACGTCAACAAGCACATCCATTCAAAAAATCTGAAAGCATATTGGATTCCATATCTTAAAGCATATGGCAAAGAGCATTGGACCGAGTGGGGCATGGATGTTTGCTACGTGCAACCAAACTATTACTTCAAACTCGAAACTCCAATTTCCCAACTAAGTGAAGCGATCGACTACGCGTGGGCAAGTGAAATGGGCATGGAAATGGAGTTCGAAGGCCTGAACTATGGTTACATACCATCTACCGACAACGTATATACCGCCATGGCCCCTAATTCAGGACTGTATTCCTATCATCCGGAATTCTACCAGAAACTCGTAGACTACATCGACTATTTCGAGAACGAATTCGTATTTGACTGCATGCCGGTTGCCTACTATAACGGCCGTCAGGCAGTCTACGATTTCTGCACTTCCAACCATCCCAAAGACCGGGGAATAATGGACCGCCTCGCCACGATCATCAACAAACGACATACTGCATCAGGATGGAGTGTTTCAGGCATAGACGACCCCATAATATCTCAAAACCTTAATGCACACTCTGTCAAAGGAGGCATATACATTGCAGATGAAACCGGAGACGAAGTAAATATATTTGCAACTGATGGTTCGCTCGTATACTCACGCGCGTCATCAACCGATGGCCGCCTGCAATATGGCACGACTGTCAGCTGCACGCCTGGCATCTACATTGTCCGTTGCGGCGACAAAAGTGTTAAAGTCTGCGTTACAAACTAAAAACTTTATCCAATCAACTCTTCACACAACAAAATTGACATAATCAATATCTAAAACAAGCCTAATAATGAAACGAAGACTACTTTCATTGATTGCAGCCGCAGCAATGTCTCAATTCGCAGCACAGGCACAATTTTCAGATGCCACAGACATCGACGACCTCGCCCTGATCTATAGCGGAAGCCAGAATCGTCCGGACTGGACCAAGGATATATTCAAGCCTTATGTAATGCATACCTATCCCGACGGGACCGTGTCTTGGAAATTCGACGGCTTCCTTATGCTCGACTACATGAAATACAATGCCAACGGCCAGATCATAGGCTTTGGCGAAATCCAGTATGGCGAACCTTCGAAACGGTCTGACTGGGAAGAACTACTCGAAACACAACTCGGCTCGGAGACCGGCTTCGGATGCCGGGCGCTCGACCAACTGGTCGGTGAACTCATCCCTCAGCTCGGCAAACCGGGCCACAAGCATAAAGTCGTACTCAACATCCCCATACCCAACAACAACTCACAGATATGGGGCAAAACCGACGACGGGACATCAATCAACCTCGGCAACTGGAGTCATAAGGTTTTGGCAATGAAATGGTATGTAGACCATGCCGTCAAAAGATGGAACGAATGCGCCTTTGAGAATATCGAACTCGACGGTTTCTACCTGACACAGGAAGGCTATTGGGAAGATGCGTGGACCTCCGTTCTGGCCGAAACTAACAGACATGTCCACGACAAAGGTTATAAAGCATACTGGATACCATATTACGGTGCGCGAAACAATGAATTATGGAAGGAATATGGCGTCGATGTATGCTATATGCAACCGGGCTATTATTTCAAACTGGAAACTCCGATCGAGCGGCTTCCGGAAGCCATCAATTATGCCTGGGAAAATGAAATGGGGCTTGAAATGGAGTTTGAAGGCATAAACTATTTCTATAACACCAACACTGGCGAAAGATGGACTGAAATGGCTGACAACGGTGGCCTTTATGACTATCATCCTGAATTTTACCAACGTCTCGTCGACTATATTGATTACTTCGAAAATGAATTTATTTTCGACTCCCTTCCCATCGCATACTATTCCGGACGTCAGGCCGTCTACGACTTCTGCACCTCGTCAAACCCTAAAGACCAGGAAGTGATGAACCGTCTGGCGCTGCTGATCAACAAACGCCACATACTGTCGAAATGGGACACGGCTCCACGGACAGCCGGCATATCAGACGCCATAGTCAGCGACCCGGCCATGGCATATGCGGTAGCCGGCGGAATTTACCTGTCGGACGAAGCTGGCGAAAATGCCGAAATTTACACAACCGACGGATCTTTGATCTTCAGCCGCAAGACTTCTTCCGGCAACAGGCTCAACTATGGTGTGACAGTCAGTTGCCGTCCGGGCATCTACATCGTCCGCTGTGGAGCCAAGACTATAAAAATCTGCGTGAGCCGACTACACTGAGGCCGGTGTCTTGTTTTTGCTCATTTGTCAATAAAATCGTAACTTTGCGCTCTACAACTGATCGATTATAGATGAAAAATATCCGTAATTTCTGCATAATAGCCCATATCGACCACGGCAAATCGACTCTCGCCGACCGTCTGCTCGAATACACCAACACAATCGCAGCCAAAGACATGGAGGCGCAGGTGCTCGACGACATGGATCTCGAACGAGAGCGCGGCATAACAATCAAGAGCCACGCCATACAGATGAACCACGTCGTTGACGGAGAGCGCTACACCCTCAACCTCATCGACACTCCGGGACACGTCGACTTCTCATACGAAGTCTCACGCTCAATCGCGGCATGCGAAGGCGCGCTGCTCATCGTCGATGCATCACAAGGCATTCAGGCCCAGACGATTTCCAACCTATATATGGCAATCGACAACGACCTCGAAATCATACCGGTCATCAACAAGGTCGATCTTGACAGTGCAAAACCCGACGAAGTCGAAGACCAGATTATCGAACTGCTCGGATGCAAACGCGAAGAAATACTCCGCGCCAGTGGCAAAACCGGGCTCGGAGTGCCGGAGATACTCAGAGCCATCGTCGAACGGGTGCCCGCACCCAAAGGCGACCCTGAAGCTCCGTTACAGGCTCTCATCTTCGACTCTGTCTTCAATCCGTTCAGAGGTATCATCGCATACTTCAAAATCGAAAACGGCTCAATCCGGAAAGATGATTTTGTCAAATTTGTCGCAACAGGCAAAGAATACCACGCCGATGAAATCGGAGTTCTGAAACTCGACATGTCGCCATGCAACGAGCTCTCTGCCGGCAATGTAGGCTACATAATCTCCGGCATAAAGACATCGAAAGAAGTAAAAGTCGGCGACACCATCACACATGTTAACCGTCCATGCTCACAGGCCATCGACGGATTTGAGGAAGTGAAGCCGATGGTCTTCGCAGGCGTATATCCCATCGAGACTGAAGACTTCGAGAACCTGCGAGCATCACTCGAGAAACTTCAACTCAACGACGCATCCCTGACATTCACTCCCGAATCATCGGTGGCGCTCGGCTTCGGATTCCGCTGCGGTTTCCTCGGACTGCTCCACATGGAGATTGTCCAGGAACGACTTGGCCGGGAATTTAACATGGACGTCATCACCACCGTGCCCAACGTCAGCTATAAAGTCTATGACAAAAAAGGCACCGTATCAGAGGTCCACAATCCATCAGGCCTGCCCGAACCGACTCTGATCGACCACATCGAGGAACCGTATATCCGTGCGTCGATTATCACGACCGCCGATTTTATCGGCCCGATAATGACCCTGTGTCTCGGCAAACGCGGCGAACTTGTCAAACAGGAGTATATCTCAGGCAACCGCATGGAACTCACCTTCGACATGCCTCTCGGTGAGATAGTCATCGACTTCTACGACAAACTCAAAAGCATCTCGAAAGGCTATGCGTCGTTTGACTACCACGTCTCAGGCTTCCGCGAGTCACGGCTCGTAAAGCTCGACATACTGCTCAACGGCGAGAGCGTCGACGCCCTGTCGACACTGACCCATGCCGACAATGCCGTCACCTTCGGACGTCGCATGTGCGAGAAACTCAAAGAGCTGATCCCGCGACAGCAGTTCGACATCGCCATACAGGCCGCCATCGGAGCCAAGATCATTGCCCGCGAGACCATCAAGGCCGTGCGCAAAGACGTGACCGCAAAATGTTATGGCGGTGACATATCGCGTAAACGCAAACTTCTCGAGAAACAGAAGAAAGGCAAGAAGCGCATGAAGCAGATCGGTTCGGTCGAAGTGCCCCAGAAGGCATTCCTTGCCGTCCTCAAACTCGACTGACAAAAAACTTACACCAACTATAAACTTATCGAGCGCGTCCCCTCAAAAGGACGCGCTTTCAACCGAATTCAAGCAAAAAGGTCTGTCTCAGGGCAAACCTCAACAGTTGCGAAATTGTTAAGAACGTATCAACTATTTATTTTTTTAAGAGAAAGTTATGGAGACAACAAATCCAAATCAGACTCACACAGACGAACACAGCGTGTTTTTTGCAGCCACGCAAGCCATCAGGCGACACGCTTCAGGCGGTAACATTCTTATAGCCGCGACAGTCCTCGCACTCGTCGTGGCCAACATCCCGGGAATTAACGACATATACTTTGATTTTTGGGAACAAGAAGTAAGACTGCAACTCGGAGACTTCAACATTTTCAGTCATTCGGGTCATCCGATGACCCTGCTGTCGTTTATCAACGACGCACTGATGGCGATATTCTTCTTCTCGATAGGACTCGAAATCAAACGCGAGATCCTGGTCGGCGAACTGTCATCGTTCAAGCAGGCCCTCCTCCCGATCGTGGCAGCCATCGGTGGCATGATCGTGCCTGTGGCCATCTATTTCTACTTTGCGTCAGGCACTGACTACGCCGGCGGAGCGGCCATCCCCATGGCCACAGACATCGCATTCTCGCTGGGCGTTCTGGCCATGCTCGGCAAGAGGGTGCCCGTATCGTTGAAAATCTTCCTTACCACCCTCGCCGTCGTCGACGACATCGGTGGCATTGTCGTCATCGCAGCCTTCTACTCAACCCACATCGAAGCCATGCTGCTGGTCTACGCCGCCGGATTGCTCGGCGTGCTGCTCCTCGGGTCGCTCATGCGCATCAAGAGCAAGATTTTCTATCTTACGATCGGTGGCATCGTATGGTTTCTCTTCCTCAACTCGGGAATACACCCGACCATCGCCGGTGTGCTCGTGGCATTCTGTGTTCCTGCTACTCCGGTGTTCGCTCCAAAGAAATACATCAAGATAATCCGACGCTCTATCTCCCACTTCAAAGGCGAGGACGACGAACTGCTCGTAAGACGCACAATCCTCAACAAACAACAGATGAACTGGCTCAAGGAAATCGAATATGCCTCAGACAAAGTGATCTCTCCGCTCCAGGAACTTGAGGACTCACTTCATCCGATTGTCAACTATCTGATTGTGCCGCTGTTCGCCTTTGCCAACGCCGGCATCTTCCTGCTCGACACTGACCCGGCATCGGCCATCGAAGGCATATCGCTCGCCATCATATGCGGCCTTGTCATGGGCAAATTTATCGGCATATTACTGTTCTCCTGGCTGACAGTCAAACTCAGACTCGCGTCTATGCCCGATCACGCCAACTGGGCCATGATGGCATCCGTTGCCATGCTCGGAGGCATAGGCTTCACTGTGTCACTGTTCATCGCCACCCTGTCGTTCGGTGGCGGCACACCACATGAAGTCGACTTGCTCAACCATGCCAAACTCGGCATCGTCGTCGGCTCTCTGCTCTCAGGCTTCATCGGTTTTGCCCTGCTCCACAAGACTCTGCCCCGCAGGGCTGCCATAACTCCGGCCGAAGAATAAGAGCTTGCAAAAAAACAAATCAACGGCTCTATCTTCGGCCTATCGCCGGCTTCTTTTCATGAATTTCATCTCCATAGGAGCGTTGCCGCCATCGGCAGCGCTCTTTTTTCGGTCTATTCATCGACATAATAGACGTTTTTGTCGAAAAAATTTTGCATGTTCACATTTTTATGTTAATTTTGACGCGAAGTGTTAAATCAAAAATGCATCATGAATTGCACTACCGCAAAACAATGCATTGTTTCGTTTGTTAACATAATAAAGGTTAATCATTACAAACCCAAATGAAGAAACAGACCATCTGGATACTCACTATATTAATGGCGGTTACATTCTTAGGATTGTTATGCCTTCAGATCATATATATGAAAAATATGGTCGAGATGCGCTATGAACAGTTCACACAGGGCGTACGCCAGAGCCTGCTCAACGTAGCCCTTCATCTCGAACAGGATGAGACCCGCTACTTCCTTGACCAGGACATAAACCGCTTCGCCGCCACATCTGTCACAGCCCAGAGCTTCGGTGACGCCGTGTCACAGGCCGAAGGTGTCAAATTTTCGTTCACAACCTCCTCAGGACTTGAAGGCGACCTCACAATCAAGGGAGATTCGCGTGAGATCACGAAAATCAAAAGCCCCGAAAGCACAACCAAAAGCTATCGACGCCTCCGCGAAGCCTACCAGGACCAATACCGCTACCATAAAGGCATCGTCGATGACGTCATCCTCAACATCATCAGCCGCGCCGGCGACCGGCCAATCAGCGAAAGAGCCGACTCGGCTGTCGTCAAAAGATATCTGACCCAGGAACTCGACACACTCGGTATAAGAGTGCCGTTCGAATATGCAGTCGTCAATTTTCTCGGAACCGTACAGTATAAATCGCCCGGCTACAAACCGGCATCAGTGTCGCCCGACAACATGTTTGTGCAGACACTGTTTGCAAACGACGCCAACGGAAAGAACAACTACCTGAAAGTCTACTTCCCGACTAAAAAAGACTACATCTTCTCATCCATATCATTTATGGTGCCATCGTTTGCATTCACACTCATATTGTTGATAATTTTCGTCTTCACGATTATCGTCGCATTCCGTCAGAAAAAGCTGACCGAAATGAAAAACGACTTCATCAACAACATGACCCACGAATTCAAGACCCCGATATCATCCATATCGCTTGCCGCACAGATGCTCAACGACCCCGCCATAAGGAAGTCACCGGCCATGCTACAACAAATTTCAACGGTGATCAACGACGAGACCAAACGCCTCCGTTTCCAGGTCGAGAAAGTGCTGCAGATGTCGATGTTCGAGCGTCAGAAAGCGACCTTGAAGCTACAGGAAATCGATGCCAATCTCGCGATATTCAACATCGTCAACACCTTCAAACTGAAGGTAGAGAAATACGGTGGACACATCACAGCGCAACTCGATGCGATGAACGCAATCGTCAATGTTGATGAAATGCACTTCACCAATGTCATTTTCAACCTTCTCGACAACGCCGTCAAATATCGCAAGGAGGACGAACCGCTCAACCTCACAGTGTCGTCACGCAACATCCCTGACGAAAGACTCGAAATCACCATAGCAGACAACGGCATCGGCATGCGTCGTGATGACCTCAAAAAAATATTTGACAAATTCTACCGCGTATCGACCGGCAACCGTCACGACGTAAAAGGCTTCGGACTCGGGCTCGCATATGTCAAGAAAATGGTGACCGAACTCGGCGGCGAGATATCTGTCGAAAGCGAACTCAATGTAGGAACAAAATTTATAATCATATTACCCCTCACTAAAAATTAAAAATTATGGAAGAACGTATGCGCATTCTACTATGTGAAGATGACGAGAACCTCGGCATGCTTCTCAGAGAATATCTCCAGGCCAAAGGCTTCAACGCAGACCTCTTTGCCGACGGCGAAAGCGGCTACAAAGCTTTTCTCAAAGGCAAATACGACATCTGCGTCCTCGACGTGATGATGCCTAAAAAAGACGGCTTTGCACTTGCTCAGGAAATACGCACCGTCAACTCCGAGGTGCCCATCATTTTCCTAACCGCGAAATCTCTCAAAGACGACATCCTCGAAGGATTCAAGATCGGTGCCGACGACTACATCACCAAACCATTCTCGATGGAAGAGCTCGTGTTCCGTATTGAAGCGATCCTTCGCCGCGTGAAAGGCAAGAAAGGCAAAGAAATTACAATGTACAAAATCGGCAAATTCACGTTTGACACACAGAAACAGGTGCTTATGATCGGTGACAAAGTCACCAAACTGACAACCAAAGAGTCAGAGCTTCTCAGCCTTCTCTGTGCCCACGTCAACGAAATCCTCGAACGTAATTTCGCCCTGAAGGCAATCTGGATTGACGACAACTACTTCAACGCCCGTTCAATGGACGTTTATATCACAAAACTCCGCAAGCACCTCAAGGACGATCCGTCGATCGAGATCATCAACATCCACGGCAAAGGCTACAAGCTTATCGCCCCTGATGTCGAGACCTCAAAATAAACAAAAAAAATTAAGACACTCCCACTTCCAAAGGCCGGCTCCTCAAAACAGCCGGCCTTGTCTTTTTTCAATGCAATGGTCGGTCAAATCCGACTTGTCCGACCTGTCCGACCTGTCCTCGGCCACAAAAATGACAACAGCCCACCGGCATATGGCCGATAGGCTGTCTTGAAAATGTAGCGGGATCGAGAATTGAACTCGAGACCTCCGGGTTATGAATCCGACGCTCTAACCAACTGAGCTATCCCGCC
>CAXHOY010000007.1:0-133910 GCA_964018265.1 uncultured Muribaculaceae bacterium | reverse complement strand
GGAGGAACAATCATCATCAAGAATGTGCATCTGCTGACCTTTGAGAAACAATCGGTGTTACTGCATATCCTCGAAACTGAACATCCTGATGTTCGAGTGATCTGCACCGCAGAGCCGGAGTTGCTGAAAATGGTTACGGAAAAGACATTCCGCCCCAATCTGTTCTTCATGCTCAGACAGTCGGACATCGCCGTACCTCCGCTGAAAGAAACGACTGAGGACATTCCCGTACTCGCCGACTTCTTCCTCAAACGCTATGCCGCCCAGACAGGCAAGCCACGAAAGCACCTCGACGCATCGGCAATAAAGGTGTTGAAACTCTACCCGTGGCCCGGCAATGTGCGCGAACTGAAAGACATCGTTCTTTTCGCTGCCTTCCATGCTAAAGAAGACAGGATAACCAAGTATGATATAACATTCAACTTATCAGAGCCTTTAACAGTCAATGAATTGCACCTGAAAAACGAAGAATGGGAGAAACTCAAGATAGTCGATGCTCTTGACCGTTGCGATTGGAACCAGACGCAGGCTGCAAGGCTTTTGAACATAAGTCGTACAACGCTCAGTTACAAAGTCAAGCATTACCGGCTTAGACGCGATTGAGTGTGAATACCTGTTAATTCGCCAAAATTTTGTATCTTTGTGGCGAATTTAGAAATTGTGCACGCTTTCGAAGCGTAACGAAAAAGAAATATCGCGGTTGGAGAGCCGACCGCACAATGATACAACATAACATACGCTACACCGAGTTCATTGTGAATCTGGACAATTCATTAAGGAGAAACGAAGGGATGCTTATGCTATGCGTCTGCATAGCGTGCATCTATTCAATTTTCTCCAAGGCAGTCCAGAGCCGACAATGAGATTGAAGGGTGTGCGCTTTTTTATGCCTAAAAATTCGGACGCATACAAATTATCACGTCCCTACGGCTCTGATATAGTGCACATCTCAAAATAATTTCGTAATTTTGCGTATATAATAGCCTCGATATGATAACAAAAGACGAAGTTTTGGAATTGCTGACATCAACTAAAAAGCGGAAGGAATTGTATAAATTTCTTCCCCAAAAAATGCCAAAACTTGCTCTATTCGTTTTCGTACCTAATGGTATCATCACTTTAGCATAGTGTGCTTTTCTAAAATCTCTCGTAATGTATTATGAATAGAGAATTAGAGTATAAGTTTTTTTAGGGAGTTTCAACACGATGGAGCTGCCATGCTTGCACTTAAAATGACTAATTACAAATATTGTGGTATTGGCAATGATGTGCCAGCAAGAGCTGATTATCCCGATGGAGTACTTGATGAGATAAAAAAACGGACCGAAGTCCTTGACATATGGCCTTGGCATGGTGTAGAAAATCGTTGTCCACTTTTTGATGAAATAACTGATAATCTCGACTCTTGTATTTATGATGCCAGTAGATGGAACTATGTTATAAGCATCCTAAAACAATTTCAAACATGGACTTTCGAATACTCTATTTGTCCAGAGAAATTAGATTCAATAAGTAACTCAGTTACATTATATTCTTTAGAATATTATTTCCATGATTGGAGAAATGCGTTTAAAACATTTGCGGAAAAACTTGCTGTTGTACTTGCAATGCGTGGTATAAATATCATAGAGATCCAACAGCAATGCGGAATAAGCATAATTGATAATCTTAATGTAGATGATTTATGGATGTTCTTTGGAACACGAATATTAGCGGAAGAATGTCTATCAAAACTCAATGACTCTAAAATACCTAACGTCGAAACTACAATATACAATAAGACGTACCTAACAGTTTTGCATGTACTGAGAGTCGCGGGACAATCATTTGAAAAGAAACCCCAAAATTATATCGGTAAGGATGAAGAAGGCATTAGAGACGCGTTTTTATCTGTACTTGAAACTCATCTTAAAGATTGCACAGTAACTGGAGAAACTTTTAACAAAAAAGGGAAAACAGATCTGCTTGTAAAACACAACGATGGAACAAATATCTTTATCGGAGAGTGTAAAATTTGGAAAGGGGCGAAATACCTAACTGCAGCTATTGGTCAGTTGTTTAATAGATATTTGACATGGAGAGATACAAACACGGCCTTGATGTTATTTGTGCGGCAAGATAATATTACAGAAATAACCAAGACAATAGACGCGACCTGTAAGGCGCATCCGTATTATGTCCGCCATAACGACCAAAGTACTGATTTATTTTCTTATATATTTCACCTTCCGGGGGATAAGGTTCAAGAGATATTTTTGGAAGTGCTAGTTTTCCATTTCAACGAAAAATAACAATCATCAATTCGTTGCTTTTACGTTCATCAATTAGCCAAATCACTTTTTTGACCACATTTAGCGCCGTAGTGGATAGTGATTGGTTCATATGTTATAATGTCTTATAAACTAATCTCCTTTATGAGACAGAAATATAATTATGAATACCCTCGACTTTTAGAAAGTGGCAGGTTTTATTATCATCCGATAATTGCTTGAGGCATTATCAATAGACATATCATATTCGGAAAGCCCCTTATCAATAGCAATCTCATGGAGACGTATTTTATCCTCTTTAGACATTCTTGTTCCATAATAAATCTCATCCGGACATATCGTTACTGGTGTGGCATCTGGAAAATCTCGTTCTTGCTTAGGCACAGTACAAATTAATCTCCATTCATTCTCATACCTCCAGTCAGTGGACTTTTGAAGTCCCACTTTTATATTAGCCAATCGGTCGGGCTCTTTCATATTTATTCCAAAAATGTTATATATAGCCCACGCCAAAAGCGAATTGGCATTATATCTGACATTGTCATAGGATACGGGGAATAGACCACAGCTAATTTTGTTCAAAGCCTCGAAGGAGAGGTTTTGATTACTGTATCCAAGAACAAATCCTTTGTGATAATCAGCGTAGTGACTCCACATCGTAATAGAATCGACCCTTTCACTAAAACAAGCATAAGTAACAGAATTCCTGATTTGTTGAACTGCCAGAGGAATAATTATACGCATCAGAGCAGTTACAGCGTTTGCAACAGAAGTTAGTTTCTGTTCTATCTCAATTTTATTTGTTAAATCAGTGTTTAGCAAATTAGTGCAGGCATAATCGAACTCGCCATTTGGGAAGAAATTAGGAATTTCCGAAGGTAAGCTGTTTGTTTTAATCTGATTACGTAAAGCCATCATAAAGTCTGCATTTGCAGTTGACTTTATGATTTTTTCAATGGAATCAATGTCGTACTGAATGAGTGAATCATAAGGGTCATTAAATCTATCAGCTGTAACAGTATATACCGAATTTGATTTCAAGGCATCAATATTATCCGGATTTACCTTACGATATCTATATAACTTATTCGGTTTCAGATCCAATAATGCTTGCCTTATCGGAAGCATAGCATGATTTAATTGAGCCTCGGACATATCCCCAGGAATAGTCGTATTGTGGAGGACTTCGGCAAATTTAGATCTATTCATTTATTCGATATTTTATTCTGATACTATTAAAAGACTGTTATGTATATGAATATTATGACTTAAACCTCGCTCCAAGGACGGTTTCTTTAATTTCAATCATTATTAGTGTCAATCCATCTCATCCTCCAAGAATTTTTCAAGTTGTTTCTTGTCGGGGAGGCATAACTGATAGGTAGAAACGAATAAAGAATTATCCATACCGGCTAAAGCATACTCAACCATTTGTTTCCCTTTCCGTGTACAAAGCAATATGCCAACTGGTGGATTATCGCCCGGTTGCATTTCGTTTGCTCTGTAATACGACACGTAGGCGTTGAGCTGACTGAGATATTCATGCTTGAACTCATCATTCTTCAGTTCAATCACCACGTTACAGTGCAGTAACCTATTGTAAAAAACGAGGTCAGCGAAATAATATCGGTCATCAATAATCATCCGCTTTTGCCGAGCCTCAAAGCAGAAACCCTTACCCAATTCAAGCATAAACTCTTGAAGATGGGATATGAGGTTATTCTCCAAATCACTTTCCGTGATGTATTCTCCGGCATTAAATCCGAGAAATTCCAACGCCAAAGGATCTTTGATTTGAAGAACGGAATTCTGACGCTCTGTAATCTCCGAAAGTTTTTGCATCGCCAGTTCAGGAGATTTGCTCAAACCGACCCTTATGTGCAAATTCGTGGATATTTGTCGGCGTAACTCTTTGACGCTCCATACATTGCGCATACACTCAAATTCGTAAAAGAAACGAACGAGAGGGTCTTCTACCGTAAGGAGTTCGACAATATGTGAGAATGAGAGATTTGATATGAGCGTTTTAGCCGGAGTTTTGAATTTTTCCGACGGCGTCGGAAAAATTGTATCAGGCGATATGATAGATAGCCCAATAGGAAGAGGATGGTTTTTCAATTTTTCCGACAGCATCGGAAAAATTGGAGCAACAACCTCATTCATTTGAGGATAGTCTAAGTAGAAATTACGAGCATTAGCAAGCAATGTCGCGTTAATCCCCTTGATTTTTACACGGGCAACAATGTTCGGAAGCAATTTTGCACCATACTGAGCGCGGTCATTTCCGCATTGTTCATATTCCACAATATAACGACCAATCAACCAGTTCCGAATTGTAGCAAATCGGTTAACGGCATTAACTGCCGATGTCTGCAATGCTGAATGAATGGAGGTTATACACTGGGTAAGAGCCTCAAAACTGAAACTCTCCAATGAGAGTGAAGTATGATTGATAATGTTGTCCATTGTGTTAATTGTAGGTGCAAAATTACAAAAATATTCTAATACTTAGGCTGTAACCATCTTTAAATGTTGGTGGTTGAGGTAATTAGTCCCGTTCGATGTAAGTATAGACTATTTGGGAACTGGGGTTCTCTTACGACATAAAGCCAAATGCGCTGTTCTATTGCCACATTTGGCTATTTATCGCAAGTGTGGCTATCTTGATTAAAATAGACTTATTCCTCCTACGTAATTTCAATGCCCATCAGAAATCAGGGCACAAGTAGGGGCACAAGTCGTTTAGAATATTTCCGATTTGGGACCGTTGGCAATTGCATCTATCTCATCTGCTATTTCATCGGAGGATAGTTTGATATAGTCCATGAATGTCTTTTGGATTTTGGAGCAACTTGTGTTTAAAAGAACAAATGAAATAAATTAAATAGGATAGCCCACTTATAGATTCCATTGTCGCAAAACATCCACAAAAACATTCTTAGAGTCTATTCTTGTGTACGGAACTGTCGGGTTACCACTAACATTGAATGTTGTAGTACTTATCACATGGTCTTTGGGTATTTGACTGTGTAGATGACCATCTTTATAAAAATGGTGCCCAGCGGAAGGGAAAAGGTCATGTTCAAGAGGATGTAGAGCAAGCGGATTATGAAAGATCTGGATACCATCAGCCCAAGTTTCATTACTTCCTTCGGTAATAGGCTCCATGATCAAGTTAGGGAAGAAAGCATTCTCCAAATGGTTATAACATGTTTTTATTTGCACAAGTGTACTGAATCCTGGTATCCCAAA
Organism: uncultured Muribaculaceae bacterium; assembly: GCA_964018265.1. GTDB lineage: Bacteria > Bacteroidota > Bacteroidia > Bacteroidales > Muribaculaceae > CAG-873. Next base: position 128,388 of record CAXHOY010000007.1, on the reverse strand, counting down.
ACCAGCTTGTACACCCATCCGATTAAACTTCGATACAGTTCCACATGGGGAGAATAATACAGCACTCACATTCTCAAAATCCTTTGAGAAAAAGAGTGGAAGAATTGCCGTGCCATTCTTTTTAAAATGGTTGAGTCCATTTATAGTCTTCAATCGTGGGTCATTGTTCTCATCAACTTCAATAACTTGATCAATGCCATATAGTGCGCTCACAATCGCTGGGAAAGTCCATGTCATAGACATTATGCCGTGGAAATCCGCGATAGCCAATATAAAAGGCGTATTTTTCATTTGTGGAAGAGCCCAATAATGATAGTTCTCGCAAGTATGCTTTACCTTTGTATAAAGCGGTGAGCCAAACATAAGAGGAACATCGTTTTTTAGTGCTTCTTGTATCATTTTTATATCATAAGGGTCAGTCTGAATTTTTTTATTCTTTTCGGAAATAGTTACAGCTTCTATTCCTACTTTTCTATTCCCTTTTTCAACAATAAAATCGGGTACAGCATATTTTTCTTCAAAATTGAATCCCTCTTCACGTAGATAGCACTTCAGATATAATTCCCATACTCTAGCGTCAAACCCATTCAGCGACTGAAATTGATCAACAAAATTATTATCCTTATCATTAAAATGGAAAGAAATCTCATCGATTACTCTTTTTGCAGCCGCAAAAAATGGGTTGTCTCTCAATTCCCTAAATGATGGATGCTCCTGCTCCTGTATAACAACAGGATTAAAAAATACGGACTTGGTAATCTGAGGTGATGGATAAGGATACTGATATGTATTCATCATCTCGTAGAGCTTTTGTCGTGCTCGTCCAATTGTATTATTATCTTGGTCATATTTTACTATAGCATATTTCCCATCTATCTTTCGATCTAAGAGTATGGCATGGAAACTGTCTGTATCAACTTTATCACGCAGTACGATGCCGAGAAGCCGCTCATCATCTGATATGAAATATTCCATCTCCTCATGCAGTAGAGTTACCATTGGATCTCGTGTAAATAGAAGGAGTAGATTTCCTCTGTTTTGATTAATCTTTTTCATCGTTATCTGCATTAAAGCATGTTGACAAAATATTTAAAACTTCAATCAATGTTAATATCGATGGAGGTTTTCGCAAATTAGTAGCACAAATTTACTCAAATTCTCCGAAATGTCATTCTTGTATTCAAAGTCTTCAGAAGACTTCATCCTTCTTCCCGTTAGCGATTGCGTCTATCTCGTCGGCGATTTCGTCGGAGGAGAGTTTGATGTAGTCCATGAAGGTCTTTTGGGTCTTGTGGGTTTTGTGGCCGCTGACGTGCATCATCTGGACAATGGTGTATTTGTGCGACAGGTACATATTGGTAATGCCACTGCGGCGTGCCGTGTGGGTTGTGACACAGTTGTAGCGTGGCATTACAACCTCTCCTTTGGCGTTACGCTCTACGGTCAGTTTGCCCGATGCCTCATTGTTCTTTTGCTTCATTGTCAATTTGGTGGGAACCTTGACCGCAAGGGAAGGTACAGTTGCCGACAGGTCTTCAAGTATCTCCTTGATGTAGCGGTTGATCAGCACGTCAATCACTGAGGGAATGTTGTAGTTGTATTTCTCGCAGATGGCTTTGAGGTTGGGGTTCATTATTGGTATCTTGACCTCGTTGTGTGTTTTCTGCTGGATAAGCCGGATTATAGGCGTACCCTTTGCTGTTGTCGTGAAATCCTCAGGCTGAATATTGTTGTAGTCGCTGACGCGCTGACAGGTATAACACCCGATAAGGAATATATCGCGCACTTGGTCTTTAAGCCCGGTCAACTCCATTTCCGCCAATGCCTGTAATTCGGCTTCGGTCAGATAAATTTCAACCGCCTTGTCGCTTTCCTCAACCTTGCGTTTGGAGAAACAAGCCATCGAGCGGTCATTATTGTGAAGACCGTCGGCATAGGCATATCCCACCATCGCACGGAATGACACAAGATACTTGTTTATTGAACTGCCCATGTAGTCGAGTTTGGCGAGGTGAGCGAGAAATTTCGTCACAAGTTCGCGGTCAACATCGTCCCATGTCAACTTATGGCGAGGGTCGAAGCCGTTGTAGAGTTTTCGGAAACTGCTCCATGCCTTGCAACTGCCAGGCGTGTATGGGTCATTGCCATTGAGCCGCTTTCCTGCCTTGATGTCATCGACAAATCGGTCGAGGAAATTCCATATGTTGGCACGTTCCAATTCCGCTTTCTTTCGTTGGCGTTCTTCCTCAGCCGCCTTTTCGCGCTCCTGTTTCAGCCGGGCATCTTCCTCCGCTTTGCGTGCTTTTTTCACGGCATCGGATTTCTTTGGGTTGGCAACGGCAAGTATCGCCTCTTTCACAGCATTCTTGTCAAAGTGCATACCTTCGACCTCGCTCTTGACCGCCATTTCTATATTGGCAAGAGTATCGTGCAGTTTGAAATTCTTTTCACGGTGACGCATCCAGTTTTCTTCTGAGGATATGGCATTGCGCCACTCCTGCACATCAACCTGTATTTGGGAAGAGAAGATAGAATCTATCTTGTGTTCCTTATTCTGCACCCTAAAAAACAGGGTTGCCATGTCCTTGTTCTCATCCTGCTTGCGGATATAGAACCTGGAGAGAGTCTTTGCCATAATTCAAAAATGAGAGCGAAAGAGCGGACGGCCGCACCGCATTCCATGAGATAAACAAAAGAATTGCTTAATCGGAAATCATATTGCCGAATTGACTGATAATTTTGTAGCGTCTAAGGATCGGAAATGGTATCTCAAAATAAAACTTATTTTAGATTAAATAAGGAGGTAAAAGACTAATTGACAAGGTTATCATTTTAGTATTGAGAGATACTCCATTTCTACCTTTGTAAAGTTATCAACAAAATAATGGACTATGGCAAAGACGCTAAATTTTATCTTAGAAAACACCCGCTTCAGTCTCACTCCATCAAAGATTGAACGCAAGAAACTATATGGTTGGACTGAAATGCATGTCCTGACACCAGAGGGAGAACTGTGTTCGTCTGCCGGGCTGAACAGCGACGGAGTTACGCTTATCCCGATGGGTGCAACAAAGTCGGGGATGATGACTGAGTCGGGATTATGGATGGAGAGGTGCGAATTGATTGCTGTAGACAGCTCCGGCCATGAGATGCCTCAGATCCCATCGTCATTTGACGGTGACATTGTCCTTTCTGACAAAGTCAGTGTCGACGATCTGATGGATTGCAATGTGACAGCAGTTTATCAGCTTTATGATCCGGAATGTGCCGACTTGGCAGACTTGATTGGCGATGATATTTACCGTTTCAAATTCAGCTACCGTGGTGGAGTTGACTGTTCGGATGCCTATCTTCTGGCCAAAGATGACGCGATCTTCATCCTTACCGGGCTGAAGGGTGATTATGAATTCATAGGATTGGATCAGGAAGCTGTTATCGACGATGCTGACGGAGAGCTGGTAGAAGATCTTGATTTCGAAATGATGTAAAAAACAAAACAATGAGAGCTATCAATATTTCAAACGACAGGAGCCGTAATGCACAGGTGGGGTTCGAGCAAAAGGCGTTGAGTAGAAATGTGCAGTACATCAGAGAAGATGGACAAGCCCACAGAAATGTAAGGGTACTAAAATCCACGATGCCAACAAATTTCGGCTCGCTTATCAGTGACCACGGGAAAGACCTGATAGACCGGATAATTGCTTCAGATCCCGAGATAGACTTCGAACGTGTCGGTCTATTTCTTAGTCGTGTAAAAAAGGTGTTTCTTACCCCGGAAGGGAAAGTGGCTTATAGGGTGTCGCGGAAACATGTGTTTTACTCTCCGACAGGTGAGGTCAAGGATGAACGCAAATACCATACCCCAGAGGCCAACATAAACATTGAGCTTCCATTGCGCTGGACCGGCAAACTCATCCCTAAAGACAAGGCTGCCAGAATGTTTGTATTCACACGCGGATACCAGCTCAGGCATATCAATGGTCTGACATTCGACTTCCTTTATGACATGGCCAAGAAACTGCATGATCAGAATTCCGTAATGCTGCTTGGAGCCGGGTCTAAAGGAGTCGGCCCCGTAGTTCTATCAACCGGAGGCACTCCCTACCGTGCGTTCATCGAGGGGCGTATTGACGACGACAAATATTGCCTGATACTTCATCTTACCAATTTGGAACTTAAACCGATATACATATGAATAAAGAATATGCAAACATAGCCAAGAACTATAAGCGCACTGTGGCAGGCCGCTTCATGCTTGTGGAAGGAGCCAGACTGACTGAAAAAATAGCAGGCGAAGATTTTTGTGTCACTCAGAAAATGGATGGTATCATGCAGGTTCTCTTTTGGCGTGATGGTAAGGTTGCGGCTTATTCTTCCCATGGCAACCCTACTGACGAGACTTTACCATGCATGGTAGAGTTTGCAAAAATCATGAAACAATCCGGTCTTAAAGAGGCGACCTTCGGCGCGGAACTATATGCTACGATCAATCCCAATGGTCGTGAACGCGTCGGTGATGTGGCGACAGCGCTTGCCGACGAACATCTGCATGACCAACTGCAACTTGCTGTTTTCGACATTCTTGACATTGATGGCTCGCCTTTCGAAGCATCGCATTATCACGACAAGATTTCAAAGATAAAACAGCTTTTTCGCGCAGGGATGTCAGTCAAGCCGGTTGACTCATATAAAGCTCAAGGCAAACAGGATGTGGAGCTTCTGTACAATGAACTCGTAGCCGAGCGTGGTGCTGAAGGCATCGTGGTTCATTGCGAGACACCTGTTATCTACAAAGTAAAACCCCGTCATACAATCGATGCCGTTGTCATCGGCTATACACTCGGCGAAGATGAACGCAGCGAGATGGTAAGGGATTTACTTGTGGCTGTAATGCATCCCGACGGGTCTCTGCAACAGTTCGCTTCTGCCGGATCAGGGTTGACCGACGAGCTTCGCAAAATCCTTTACGAGCAATTCTCTGCTTCACGAGTTGAATCTGATTATATCGAGACTGACTCGCGCAATGTCGCCTTCCAGATGGTCCGGCCGGAAATGATTGTGGAAATTTCTGCCATAGATTTTGTCACGGAGAACACCGCCGGGGAACCAAAGCGAAACATGCTCCTCTTATATCACCCGAAAGATGGCTATAAGACCATACAGCCGACAGCCGGTGTCGCGCTCCATAGCCCGGTAATTGTAAGGTTACGTCCCGACAAAACGTGTGAGGAAAGCGCAATATCTGTCAAACAGATCACCGACCTCTGCCAATTTGCTGAAGATAAAACTGGGAGAAGGGACAATCTGCCCAAAAGTGAGATCCTGTTCCGGCAGGTCTATCACAAAGGGAGAGGGCTGAAGCGGATGGTCCAGAAATATGTGGTGTGGAAAACCAACAAAGAGCACACCGGACAATTTCCGGCCTACGTGTTCCACTACACCGACTTCAGCATGGCGAGAGCCGAGTGTCTGCGTCGAGACATCCGCATTTCCAACAGCCGCGAGCAGATAATGCAGCTCTGCGATGAATTCATATCAGTTAACGTCAAAAAAGGCTGGCAACAAATCAGTTAAAATCATATACAAATGGACCTGCACGTTTTACTTTCTGATTTTGTCAAGAGTAAAGGCCGAGACATTCTCGCCTCCCCACTACTTTGCAATATGATGGACGACGAACTGATGTTCCGTCCATTCGAACACCGCGAATATAAACTCCTTTTCCGGTTGATGGTAAAAAAGGGTTATATTCGTAAAATACTCAAACTCACAAGTTGGAATATCTCAACTATTGATTCGCTAAAAATAAGCATTGCCGATGATTATAACGGAGTAGGAGATATCTGCTACGCGTTACAATGTGTTGGTTTTTCATTGGGGCTTATTTCCGAAGTGGTTGAGCCCATCAACAATCCTGCAGCTCCTATTGATCAACAGATTGAGCTGGATGCCGAATTGGTGAAATACATTCCACATGGATCTGCGAAAAGCATCGGGACGGTGATCCCGGCGTCAATGGCATCTCCAATCCACGACCATCTTAATCGTATAGCATTGGAACAAGGTGGAGTTGGCAACTATGTCATGACTGAACTTCATATGTCATCACAAGAGGAGCTTGAGTCTAAATTATCTGGAGAACAAATCGATGGGGTTGCAATGGCTATCGATCAAATGAGAAAGGAAAAAGGCTTTATAATCGGTGATATGACGGGAGTTGGTAAAGGCAGGCAATTGGCGGCCTTGGTTTGGTGGGCGGTATTACAAGGTAAAAAACCAGTGTATGTTACTGAGAAATCCAACCTTTTCAGCGACTTGTACCGTGATATGGTTGATATTGGATGTAGCTACCTGCGACCTTTCATTTTAAACTCGGATGCTGAAGCAACTATTACTGACCAAAATGGCCATGTTGCCTATCATAAGCCTACAGAATACGAACTTAAGGAATTCAGAAATTCCAAACGGATTCCCGATGGATATAACTTTTTGATGTTGACATACTCCCAATTGTCAAGAGTTGGTAGCAAAAATTGGAAAGTGGAATGCGTCAAATCGGCTATAGAAAACTCATATCTGATTATGGATGAAAGTCATAATGCTTCGGGAGATGAAAGCAACGTGGGACAATTTTTTCGCGAGGTGATTCAGTTGGCAAAAGGTGTTTGTTATGCATCAGCAACATATGCCAAATATCCATCGAGTATGCCCATATATGCTTTGAAAACCGCAATTGGAGAAACCAAGCTCCCTGCAGAAGTGCTTATCGACACCATTAAGCAAGGCGGATCTGTGCTCCAGGAAATAATGGCGAAAGGATTGGTGGAGTCTGGCTCGATGATTCGCAGGCAGCGCGACATGTCGGATGTAAAACGTGAAATGTATCAAAGTAATGATCCCGAAAAGGTTGCCCAGCATCGTAACCGATATGATAATGTTATTGAGCTATTGGAGGAGATTCGCGAGTTTCAGGAACGTTATATCAAGCCGTATATTATGAAACAGAGTGCTGAGGCAATCATTAGAAAAAACTATAAAATTTCATCAAAAGAAAATATTGTAAAAAATACACCGAAAATTTACTGCAACCATTTTTCTGGACTTATGATGCCGGTTGTAAAGTTGTTGTTATTTGCTATCAAGGCAGATGATGTGGTGGATGTTACTCTACGCGAACTTGCCAAAGAAAGGAAGCCGATAATTCAGGTCAATCACACTATGGCAAGTATATTGTCGAAAGTCATTGATTCTGGTGAGTCATTCCAATTATCTGATCTTGTGAAAATTCTGCCTGAATATATGAAAGGTATGTTTCAATATGTGGCAAGATGTGTCACCGTTCACATGTCAAATAATTCTCATAAATATAAGGTATATACTCAGAAATGTTGCTGTACATTTCGTGACATTTATCTCGCGACCGGAGACAATGATGCCGAAGAAGAGTATAATATAATTTTGGATAAAATCAAAAATTTTGATTCCGAGTTACCGTTAAGTCCGATTGACTATTTTATCCAGAAAATCGAATCGGCTGGATATCGGGTTGGCGAACTTACGGAGCGTAACCAACAGCTGATATACGAAAATGTGAATGCTGGAGCAAACAGTAAATGCAAATATGCGCCTCGCAAAAAAGCAAGTAAAAAGAAGGTCGCTGCCGAGTTTAATAATGGAGAGATAGATGTCATTATCGGTAACAGGGTGATGGCTTCGGGTATTTCTTTGCACAACAGTAATGAATTTGCTGATCAGCGAGGGCGTACAGTAGTTACTTGGGAGCATCAAGATAGTGCTGATCGTCAGGTTCAGTTTGATGGACGAGCCGACCGTACAGGCCAGTTGTCTCATTGTGATTTTGTTACAATTATTTCCCCGATACCGGCTGAGCGTAGATTTATAATGCAAAATGAGCGGAAACTGCATTCTCTATATGCAAATATAGAGGCAAATCAACGAATAAGCAATAGCGATTGTGACATTGTGAACGAGTATGGCAAACGGGTAATCATGGAATTTACAGAGGACAACCCTGAGACAAAATATCTTTTTGAAACTATATCTTCCAGGAGTTTTGACAGCGACTTTGTTGTCATGTCATTCTTCCGCGGACTTTGTTTAGCTCCTTGTTCCACTCAGGCGGATGTTATAGCGGATGTTATGTCGCGTTATAATGAACTTATCAAAAGCCTGGATGAAGCAGGCAGAAACAAGCTTCGGTGCAATGTCATGCCTCTTAAAGCCAGTTTATTAAATAGAGGTGTGTTTTTTGCCGGGACAAAGGGCTCTAACAGCATTTTTGCAAAGGATACATACCTGGACGAGGTGGAGATGGATGTTCTGCGTCATCCAATGTCCTCAACTGAAATATTATCATTAAGCGCAACGCTTAAAGATGCTGAATTTGTCAAAACAATAATAATAAACTATAGAGAGAGAAAACGTTCAGAACTCGTTGAATTCTATCGTAAATTGTCACAGAACGCTTTGGATAAAATTGAAAAGCTAAAGCAGGGTGTGATTACAGCTCGTGTGGCTAAGCGCATTGAACATCTTAAGAAACAATCTTATAATGAAAAGCAATTGGAGACAAAACTATTTATGTTGAACAAAAGAACCAATGGCTTGATTAAAGCACTTGGATTGTTTACCTCATTGCAAGCTGTGGCTATTCCTCCGACATTTGATTATGTGGTAGGAGACCCACGACTGATTGATAGTATTAGCAGAGGGTTGTTTCTGGGATATCGTGTCTCGGGGAAGAAATCTACACCAGGCGCAATTTCAGCCGTTTTTGCCATTCTGGGCAGCGAGAGGAAAATTGAGATTAAATTGAGCGAATTTCATTCCTGTAGTATCATTTGTGAACAAACCCATTTGGGAATATCGCAAAATCTGATAAATGGATTGGATATCAGCACTTGGGATAATCAAATTTGCAAGAAAAAACGGACCAAAGGTTATTTGTTTACCGGTAATATTTTACTTGGGATGGCTTCCCTTAAAGTGTTATCCCAGAGTGTGAAAACTTTCAATCTTAAAGAAATCTTGCAATGTGGCCTGCGCTTAAACGGCTATCTGGTAAAATATAATGATGATAAGGGTCATGTTTGTACCGGCTATATGATGCCGGAGCGTTTCGATTCAAATATAGCACGACAACATAATAAAGCATTTCCTGTAAGATGGCGAAATTAAAGATAAACCAACAAATCGTACTCACAAATGGACAAAAGGGAATAGTAAAGAAACTTCTGGGTTCCGGCGGTCAGGGCAGTGTGTACGTGATAGATGTCAATGGGCAAGAAAAAGCACTTAAATGGTACAATACCATGCCCTCGGAAAAATTTATCAACAATATCCGGAAGAACATAACCAATGGTTCTCCATCATCGATTTTTCTATGGCCTGAGTCTTTGACAAATGTCATTTGCGAATTTAACAGTATGGGGTATGTGATGCCATTATGTCCTGAGGGGTATTATGAATTCAGTAAATTCAGACTTGCCAAGGTCAGATTTAGTTCATTCCGAGCCATTCTTACGGCAGCCATTGAAACTTGTGAGGCATTTCGTCAGCTCCATGCTCATGGGTTGTCTTATCAAGACCTTAACGACGGTGGCTTTTTCATTAATCCTATCACAGGTGACGTAAAGATATGCGATTGCGATAACGTGTTCCCGCATGGCGAGAGTTCGGGAATTATTGGTAAGGCAAGATATATAGCACCGGAGGTGGTGACAGGGAAAAACTTACCTGACAGTTACTCCGATCGTTTCAGCATGGCTCTGATAATCTTCATGTACTTCTGCATCGAACACCCATTTGAAGGTCAAAACGTGGTTAAGCATCCATGCTTGACCGAAGATATAGAGCGAAAAATGTTTGGCGAGAGCCCTTGTTTTATGTTTGACCCTGAAAATAAAAGCAATAGACCGGTCGCAAATGTACATGGGAATGCCATTACAATATGGGATTTGCTTCCATATCGTCTGCGCGAAATATTTATGCAGGAATTTGGGAAAGACAAGTTGAAAAGTCCTCAGAGGCGCATCACTGAGCTGGAATGGAAAAATATTTTCATGACTGTTCGCGATTCGCTCGTTTGCTGTCCCAAGTGCGGTGATGAGGTGTTTTTGGATCAACCATGTATGAATCCCAAATGCATGGCAGTGCCATATCCTAAGGGTTTTATCCGGAATTATAGTCTGCTGCATTGTAGTGACCGCGATATACCGTTAGTGAAAAATATGATTATCACATTGGGAGACTCAGGCATAGATGCAAGGGTGTATGAAAATCCCAAAGACAAGGACATGCTGCTGATTCAAAATCTGACTCCTGAGATATGGAAAGTCAGGACTCTCTCCGGCAAAATTATTGAGGTCAAATACCGTGGCTTTATTCCCGTAATGTATGGGCTCAGCTTGACGATACCTCATAAAAACCATACAAAAACATTTCAAATAATATAAAACCATACAATTATGTCACTTACTGATTATGAGCTCACTCCTGCAGCTCGCCGAATTCTCAACCTGTTTCTGCTGGTTGACACATCAAATAGTATGAAAGGAGAAAAAATCGCGGCAGTCAATGATGCTGTACGCAATGTGATCCCCATCGTTAAATCAATCGGTGAAGATAATCCAGATGCCGAAATTATGCTATCGACATTAAAATTTAACACTACCGTGAATTGGACAACACTGCAGCCGCAACCGGCAGGAGATGTAAGCTGGACCGACTGCCTTGCCGATGGTATGACTGCGATGGGAGCTGCTTGCCTGGAACTAAACAGCAAACTTTCCCATAAGCACGGATTTATGAATTCGGCAAGTGGGTCATATGCTCCTGTGATTATTATGTTGAGTGATGGTGGGCCAACCGATGATTTTGATTCGGCAATGGTTACTCTGAACAAGAATGCATGGTTCAAGCACTCAACGCGTATTGCTATCGCAATAGGCAACGATGCCGACACTGATGTTCTGTCTTACTTCACGGGCAATCCCGAACTTGTATTCAGGGTTCATAATATTGATGCTTTGAAAGCCGTGATTAAGTTGGCGGTAATCACATCGTCACAAGTATGCAGTTCAAGTGCATCAGTTGCGGTAGTGCAGACTCCAAACGGTTCGGCGTCAACCGGGATCACAAATCAAACAAAGGCCCAAATGACGGCAGATGCAATTGCTGAGGGTGCTGCTGAGATTGAAGGTTTGGATGTCGGTGATGCGGCGATGATCGAGTCCATGGATTTTGATGAATTTAACTGATATGATTTTCAATTCATCAGTGCAGGGTGCTTCCCATATCGAGAGTGGCAAGGAATGTCAGGATCACTCTATGGTATGGGAGGACCCATTGCATAAAATCAGAATTGCCGTCGTCAGTGACGGTCACGGCAGCGAGCGGCATTTCAGGAGTGCCATCGGATCGCAATTTGCATGCGAAGCGGCCATGGACGTACTTAAAGAGCTTGCCTGTGCAGATGTTTCATTCGATAAGGACAGCCTCAATCAGATCGCTCGCTGCATATGCTCACGCTGGAGTCAAATGGTCAACGATGATATTGATTCACGTGGCCAAAAGGTTGGAATAGAAGCATACGGCTGTACACTGATCGCTTATGTTCAGACATCTAAATTCTGGCTGGCTATGCAGATCGGCGATGGCCTGTTTGTGATGCTCAACCGCCGCAGACATTTCCGGCAGCCAATCAAGGATGATGAAAGATGCGTGTGTGGCTACACAACCTCCATGTGTGATACTAATGCAGCATCTGAATTCCGGTTCGCTTTCGGGCAGAAAAGATCAATTCCTAAAGCAGTGTTCTTATGCTCCGATGGGGTCGACGGCACATTCGGTTGCGGAGGCAATCTCTATGTGTTTTACTGGAATATCCTGAAGTGTCTTAGGAAAGACGGCTACAGCGCCATCATAAACGAACTGCCCACGACACTGTCCCATTTCAGCGAGGTGGGCAGCAAGGATGACATGTCGCTTGCCGTGATTGTAAATTATAAAACTAAAAAATATGAAGAAGCATTCAATTAACGTCAGCGCCGAGATAAAAAACTATGCTCTCCGCGCCGATGAAATCGACGCCGGAGATGCTATGGATGTGCTTATCCGTATGTATCTTGACAATTGCGGAGTCTCACTCACCGACCGCACACTTGCAGAAAATGCTATCCATTTTTGGATAGCGCGATGGCGGGAAAGTCATCCCGGGCTTTCAAAAAATACCGGACTGTATGATATGATGGATCTTCGTTCGGAAAAATACCGCAACAATAAGGATTTTTACGATCGTTACGATGTCACCTGCATTGATGCAGAGGATTCACTGCGCTACTGTCAGGAGATGTTGCGGGACTACACTGACGACATAACACGTATCGCTCTTTGTGCCGGGATTTTACACTGGCAAGAAATAGATTTTTAACTCATCAGATAAATCATTATTGTAAGACATTGCAGAGACGAAACTGTCGTCTCTGCAATGTCTTACAACTTTTTTGTGTGTATTTCACATTTAATCAATCATTCCCGAAGTCCCAGTCGCATTCATCGCACACTGGGTGATCCTTGCATTCAAGACATCTGTAGTAAGCATCTTCCGCAATCTCATTCACGTCAGCACAGAGATCATACATATCATCATAATTATTATTGATGATTTCGCTGAATCTTTTATCGTCTTTAAGATATTCGGTCAGTTTATGCATAGCCGAGGACATGGAATCAGCCAATACAATCACATCATCATGGCAATCACCTTCTTCTACTATTATGAACCTGGCGAGGTCTGAACATCCTTCACAATCGAGATAACCACAATCGGCGTAGTCAATATAATTGACATCCGAAAGTCCACAGTCACACAAAGCGTCATATACGTTGCCGAAAGTTGTCTTACATCCATTGCATGCTATCATAGGGACACCAAGGTTTGAGCTTGGATTAAAGGTAATCTGGACCTCTTCACAATCAATCTTCGCATTCAATTCCTCAACAAGTGTTTCGGCTTTTTTGATAGCTTGCTCGCTCCCTTTCAGATAGTAGAGCGTCCTTACATAGAAACTCATAATGTTTTATTGTCTTTTCTTATAGGTTTATTTTTTTTCTTGTTGTTTTGTAGCCAAGGGAATTATTTGAGCTCAGCTGAGGACTAATCCCGCCTTTTCCCTTAAAAAGGCAGAATTATGTCTTCTAATGGCTTACGTGTGCGCTTAGTCGCTAAAGTAATCACTCGTGCAAAGTCGGCACCCTTATCGTCCATGACATAAAAGCCCCAGACCGTATTAACATGCTCGGGCAACGCCTCTTCGAGATGTTTCACGAATGGCTCCAAGTCGGAAGCGTTGAGTTGAAAACCATTGCCAATGAAAATGCCAACGACACAATCGACAATATCATTTATATCAATCTGAAGAAATTGCAATGTCATATCAAATGCACGCGGAATATAATCCCCCTTAAGGAAGCTGTCTCCGACAAGGCGCATGTGGTTACCTTTGTGGATGATCTCCGATATGATTTCCCTCGGAATTTTTATAATACCCCGGGCTGTCTGAAAGTGGTCGATATTCGGGAAATCCACTCCAAACACCTCAAAAACTTCTTCACTTAATCGTTTATTCTGTCTATGTTCTTCCATATTATTTAAATGTTGAGGGTGGTCTTCATCGCGCACAAAGTGTAGATGTCCTTTCCGCGGATCCTCTATGTCGAGGGCGGTTTTGCAGAAAGCCTGTATGACTTCAGTATTACAACCGCAATCTTCCAATTTAATATAGACGTAAGCTTTCTCCTCGAGATTAGGGCGATTGATACGTCGGGCGACAATGGTGTTATTAAGTTCATCGCATGGAGGAGAACACTCCAGAACGGTAAACCCGTTTTCTTCAAGGGTTGCCTTGGCAAAGATATTGGAGTAAGTAAAGGTATGGCTGTAAATTGCAGCATATCCAGGCTCAATGTCCAAATTGTCAAATATGCTCAGATCGGTTATTTTTTTGTCAGAGATAATGTGGTGGACAATGGTAGGGGATGTTTCAGGGGCGTCTTGTTTTTGGCAGGCCTCCCAAAATCCTTCATACCGTCTTCTCAGCTTATCTGAGAGAGGAAAGCGCAGCGGCATGATGTCGAGAGTCTGGATATGTTGGTGATACTCATATCCGGGTCCATCTATAACGGCCGCCTGATCATCGCTGAAATCAAGGCCGTAGTACCATCCGAGATCCATGTCATCTGGTGTGCCCGGTGACAAATCTTCGCGACATCTTCCACGGTAGCCCCAGCACCAGTCGATGTTTATCGGCGATTGGGTGGCAACGGCCAACTTAATGCACTTTTCTCTCGCGTCATATACCTCCACTATGTCACCGGCTTTGAAACGGATGCTTTCATCGGGGCGTCCTCGGAATTTACCGAACTCCGTGCCAAAGTCACGCTCCATCGATGAGCACCAACTGTGATCCAGTAATTTACCCGTCCGGTCGTACAATCTCCATGCTACACCATAATTGTAGCATCCCATCCAGTCAAACACATCAACCGGATATTCCTTGACATGAAAGCAATAAATATCATCCGCGTTGCCTCGCTTAGCCGCGTCGGAGACTGCCTGGCCGATCAATTCTTCCGCCCCCGTCAGCGAGTGGCTGAAACCGATGCGAAACTCCGTAACAGGAAATTTAGGATAACGAATGCGTCGGCGTTCCCACGACCAGGCAATCTGCCGCTTCGTAATTTCAAAGATTGTATCTTCGTTGTGGCGTGGCGGATTGAGTGCCAAACGCTTGAAATCTTCGTAGGTCATATATTATTGTTGTGATAAAGGTTAGTCATGCGGGTTACAAGTTTTGCCATCTCGTCGCGGAGCGATTGAGGCTGGAGCACTTCTAACTGATCGCGATGCAGTAGGAGCTCCTGCTCGAAATCGAATGTCGGCACGAGCGTCATTGAAAAATCGGTATATTCGTCGGTGGTTTTAACCACATGCTGAGTCGGATGAAGAGGTAGCGAACGGAGGTAACCCGGCAATTCGGCGTATGCCCGGACTACGATTCTTTCGGGCGTTGCGTCGTCCCACGCATTTATGCCGTAGAAATGCTCGAAATAGTCGGCAGGAGTGAAGCGCGAAGGATATTTGAACGTTGTATCAAGTATTTTCAGACTTTTGATGCGGTCAAGTGAAAATTTGCGTTTTTCGCCCTTGTCGGTCAACACGAGCACATACCATCGGCGTTTGAACAGCTTTATGCATAGCGGCTGCACCGTGCCGGTGAATTTTCTGCCGACAAAATTCTCATAATCGATTTCTATCTCGTGATTTTCTTGCAATGCTTTCATTGTCGGTTCAAGCCATTCGCGTCCCGACGGCACATCTTCAAGCAGTATCTTGTCGGAGATCGCCGCATTGCCGAGCAGTAATTCGCCGGTCGAAAAGCTGTCGATCGCCCATTTTACCAGCGAGTTTTCCTCGATTGCTTCAGGGTTGTCGATGCGATAAAGGTTCAATCCACGGCCGCGTCGACACACGATGTCGATGCCGAAGTGGGTGGCTATGGCGCGGCAGTGGTTATAGAGAGTCCGTTTGCTCAGCGTTGTGCCGGAATCGTTGACCGACGAGCGCTCCCACCGGTCGGCGATTTCATCGTATGTCATCTCACCGCCGCGTTTCAGTGTGTCGATGAGCCATAGATAACGTTTCAAAAGTAATTCAACCATAATGCGTTATTGTTTATGATGCACAAAGATAATAGTTTAATCCGAAATATGGATTCCGATTAAACTATTATTGCCCTGGCAACGCCTTTTTCAATAAGCAGACGGTTGCCCCCGCTGTAAAAATTTACCTGGCGGGGTTCTACGGCCAAAAGTGTTTTGCCGTATCTCCGCCCGAATCTCATGGTGTGCATCGAACCGCTTTTTTCAGGACATTGAGCGAGGACAACGCTATGGGACAATGCTGCCTGGAGCCGGTTACGAGCGACGAGTGTGGCAGGATTGGCTTTTACACCGACTGTTTGTTCCGAAAGCAACAACCCTCTGTTTTTCAATATTCGGTCTTGCAGATATTTATTCTCTATCGGATGTGTTGAGTCGAGCCCGTTGGCAACAATTGCGATCGTTTCGCCTCCGGCATCAAGGCAGCCTTCATGGGCCCTCATGTCGCATCCTAGTGCAAGTCCGCTGATCACCGCTTCTCCTTCAGACGCATAATGATGTCCGAGGCGGTATGCCGCCTCCAGTCCCGTACGGTCGGCTGCTCTTGCTCCGACCACCGCAACTGCACACTTTTTTAATACCGCCTTATTGCCTGACAGATGGATCATAGGAGGGGCATCAGCTCCGATTTTCATCAGAAGTGCCGGATAATCAGCATCCTGACATGTGACGGTCGTTATCCCGAGAGACTGTTGTTTATCAAAAATTTTTTCAGCTTTTCGGAGCCATTCATCAAGCTGCTCCTGTTTTTTGTAATACAATCGGTCAAACGCATCAAGGTCTGTCCGTGCAATTTCGGGCATCGTTCGCCCCAATTGCATAAGGGCATAGATCTCTTCGTATGTCAGTTTTTTATCGTCGGGTATCATCTTAAAAACAATTGATAGCACAAAACTAAACCGCCAAGCGGAAACACTCGTTCCGATTGGCGGCGAATTATGGTAAATCGGAAGCATTGCTCCCGAAATGATCTTAAAATTTGCTCTTGATCAGCTTTATATCCCGGATTATTAACTTGACAGGTGTTTCTATGCTGATATCTCTTCCGATTTCAAGCTGTTGATATTTAAAATTTGAGCCAAATTGCAAGAAATTGGATTCCTTCCTGTCCGGATAATATTTCCATTGTCCGTTATTTTCAAAATCCTTAAAATTTTCCTTTTTCTCCTCGGGTCCATATTTGCCATTACTTTTAAGATCGAAAAGCCAGTCATATTGATTTAAATCAATTTCTTTATCGTACTCGATGATGCGACGATAAACGTCACCTTGTATTTGCACTCCGAGGATTATACCTTCTTGAACCAAAATCTTTATATCGAGAAGTCCGCCACCACCGCGCAACGTGTATCCCGAATTCAAATAAATTAGTTCGTTTGATGGTGTTTCTTTAAATATTCTTTTGGCAAGGCTTTCTTTATCCCAGTCACATTTAAAATCGTTTTTACTTATTTCATCAGCTGCGTATTGACCTAATTGTGAAAACCACACTTTGTCAAATAAATCTTGAATGCGAAGCTCTTTATATTTATCATACACCTTCTCATTATCTTTTAACTGAAAAAAATGAGTATCTTTTTCTATTGAGTATTCGTTAACTTCATCTACAAGCGCATTCATTGCCTCGCAATAGTCGTTGACATATTTTTTCAGGTCGTCACTCCAGTTTATTTCTCCTAACCAGGCTATGAGGTCGCGATAAGATACGATTTTCCACTTTCCATCTTTATCAATATCATTTTTTGCCGGGAACTTTTCCATTAATGAAAGTAATATCAAAGGTGTTTTTTCATCAGCGATATTTTCGGCATATCGATCAAGTTGCTCTTTCCGGGGAATACTTTTTACCTTATTCTCAATTATCAACTTAACTATGTTATTATTCTTAGCTTTGCTATCCTTTGCTTCTTCGATAAGACAAAAATCGTAATTATTATATTCTCTTTTTCCGATCCAAGCAGAGGTGTTAGGGATGTCGGGGTTAATTTTTTTCAGTAAAATCTCAAAATTAGTGGGATCATTGTTCCATAAGGCATATAAAAAATTTGAATGGAACAGTTCTTTATCAGACATGCACAGTTGAAACATGAATGATTTTTTTAACACATCAAGATTATCCGTGTTCATGGTGCTATCTTCTTAAAAGTCAAAACGGCTATTATTTCTTTGGATAATGAGACGACCTGATCTATCTTCGTGATCAAGGGTGTAGGCGCCATTGAATTGAAGGATCTTTTCAAAGCCGTCCTCTTCAAGTTTTCTTAAGATGGCTGATGCCGGGAATAAATGTTCGCCGCGTGTTACGCTATCGACCCAATTAAATACAAGTATAGGCTTCTTTGATTTTGATGAGGTCAGTCTCTCGAATATTTTCTCGCATTGCACCCTGTATTCCTTTTTGCGTGCCCATAAGTCAATGACATCTTGATTTACAAGTACAGAGATTATATGATCCTCTGATTGGACTCTGAAATCGGCAGGGTTGATTACAATTTCTTTATCATAACTGCCGGAATGAATATAAACGAAGTAATCGTCAAACTCCATTATTTTGTCATGAATATTTTTGGGAGAGGTGCCGGATTTCACATCGAATAGTTTCAGCAATTCGCGGTATGTAATTGCCGATTGTTTGGCGCTGTCGATATATCCTTTTCTCTTATGAAATGCAGCCGTACAGGTTTGAGCAACGACTTCTGTCATTGCGTTCGGATCCAACGATGATCCTGTCGCAATACTTCTCCCCATTCCCGTATGTTTAGAAATTTCATCAGGCATATCATTTGGCAACACATTGTCGCGGACAGTTCCATAGTTTGTATCAGCCACAAAAAACTGATTAGTATTTATATTTTTGAAATTGAAAGCCATGGTTTCATATTTATTTAAGTATAATTCTTTTGAGATTCCCGTTGGAGATACGCTGGATTCTAATCGTTGTGTCGATCTCCCGACAGACGATGTCGATTTCAGGGCAATCCTTCAAAGACAAGTCGCTCGATTGCTCCGTAGAAAATTTTTTAAGATGATCATTTGCCACAATGTATTGACACTTGCAATCGACATTACAATCTTTCAAGAAGAGTTCCCAATTCCTGATATCATCATTTTGAGCCAAGTCTGAAGGACATTCGTCCTTGATTATGTATTTCGGTCTTTTCATATTATTGTTTTTGCCAAAGTAACTTTTATTATGATTAGCCAAGACATAGAGGCTCTGCTTTAGACAGATCATCCGTTTTTGGCGGTATATTCTATAAGCAGCCTGACATTGACGACAAGCAACATTTTTGCTTGCAATAAAGCGTTTTTCATATCCTCCGATACCTTTGTGTTATGCATTATGGGTTCAAGTAAGTGATTTAAATACTCTGCATATGCAAGTTGTGGATAGGCTGACAGGCTTTTCTCGATCAACTCTAAATATCCTGTCTCATCGCAAACGTTGAGTCTCCATTCCGATTCTTCCAAACAATCCAACAGCCAACGGGATTCAGCAGGCATCAATCTGCGGAATTCATTCCGATATTCCCAATAATCTGCATTCTGGTTGTCCCTGGGATATTCAGCAAACTCGTCATCATCAAAAGTGTCATTAACCCGATTTTTACATGGGTCACACCAAGCAACCAAGTCAAAACCATCATTCGGATTGAACGTCACGACAGACCCCAGCTCATCCAGAAACCGGGTTTCATCAATTTGATTGAACACTGCCGGAAGCCTCGTCCCATCCTTGTCAACCAATCCCCACTTGCCATCATCGCCCTGATAGAGCGAATAAGCGGGCTTGCTATTTCCATATCTGCCATCGTGTTCCATAACTATCTTCTTTTTTTATGGCAAAATTAAATCCATAATCGGCACTTTCTGTCCCGACACTTCACATATTGCTGAAAATCAAACCTGATATCAGTTTGATTTAATCCATTCCATATGCGGTAAATCACATAACTTTCCAATCGTTTATGTGATATTTTCGTCAGCATTCGGCTGATGTATTCAAGTTCAGAGTTCATATGCGTAATGACTATATTTTACAAAAATAGAGCAATTTAAGTATAAAAGCAATTTGACAGACATGTTATACAGCATATTAAGCCAATTTGTATACTTCATCCAAGAACAGTCTGACATTATCGTCAAGCATCACTTTTGCCTGCCACAAAGCAATCTTCATATCTTCAGATGCGTTTGTGTCACGCATTACGGGGTCAAGCAGGTGATTAAAATCCGCAGCATTTGCAAGTTGGGGATAGGTGGCGAGGAATTGCTCGATGGCTTTATGGGATTCAGCCTCATCATCAATGCCAAGAAGACTATCAGCTTCATTGATACAGTCCAATAGCCAATTGGATTCTGCGGGCATCAATCTTCGGATTTCGCACATATATTCCGGATATTCCTTATTCGGCTTTTTCCAGAGATAGCCGGCAAACTCTTCAGGATAGCGAGGATCATCCCATGTGAAATTAAACCACGCCTCACATGGGTCACTCCATGCGAGCAATTCGAATCCTTCCTCGGGATTGAACGTCACTACTGACCACGGATTTTCCTGAAACCGCTCTTCATCAAGACGCTTGAACACAACCGGAAGCCTCGTTCCATCCTTATCAACCAATCCCCACTTGCCATCCTCGCCCTGATAGAGCGAATAAGGAGGATTGCCATTTTCATACCTGCCATCGTATTTCATAATCTGCCTTCTTTTTTATGACAAAATTAAATCCATAATCGGTAGCACTACCCTCTTAGTCTTTACCCTTACTTTCCTTTTTGTAGGGTTGGGCAAGACGCTCAAATTTGCGGTTCAGGTATTGTGCCAATGGTACTTCTAACGGCATAATATTTAATGTCTGGGCATCAGTACTCTGCCCCATCTCATTTATTAGCTCTGCCTTATCGTCCCAATGGCTTAAATCTGTATTAAAAAAGCCATCCTCTTTGTCTTTTAATCGCTTTTTATACTTCAACCAACAAGTATCAATCGAAGGAGGCATTTTTGTAACAACTTTGACGCGAACACAATCCTCGTGTGGGAGATATACTCCTACAATATCTCCGACGCAAAAACCGGCACTTTCGGGTGTGCGGCCTTTATAACAGCCGCAATCTGTATCCCGATCAGAAGCCATTGCGGAACAATACGTTTGGCTTTTCAATATTCCTGAGCTATCATATAACCTTTTTGAAAAGCCATAATCATCCTCCGAGGCCAAAATTCTCAATGGGTATTCGCTGACAAAAAAGCAATAGATGGCATCATGGAGTTCATGCTCTTTTTTTGCTTTTGATTTTGCTTTGGATATCGCATCTCCGATTATTTTTTCAGCCCCCTCAATATTATCTGAGTATCCGATTCGCTCTTTGGTCACCGGGTATCTTGTGAACGATTTGCGTCTCGCTGGGTCAATGTTGAGTACAGTTACTTCAAATACTGTTTTTTCGTCGCGCTTGGGTTGCGTTGTCGCAAGAGCTATAAATTCTTCACGTGTCATTTGGTTTTATGTCTAAGAGTTATTCTAAATTTTTATGCGGAATTATGTAGAAGCAATCAACGTCTCTATTTTGACGGCAAATTTACAAGCATAATCGGAAATACCCGTTCCGGGTGAAATAAACTCATAAAAAAACGCCAACTAATGCGTCACTCGATTGGCAATTTCTATGTTTATAAGTTTAATAAACTACTTCTACGTTAAATTCGGAACCGTCTCCACCGTCTTTTGCTTCCAATATCTTATTCTTCACATATCGGATAGAAAAATCATTACACCCCTTCATTATGATTTTTCTAAGAGAATGTAATCCATTAAATGACAGCAACGTTTTATCATCAAACTCACAACTGCTAAAATCAATTGTTTCAAGTGTCCCACATCCTTCAAATGCACAAGCCAAATATGCACCGTGAGGGGGCAACTTGGTTTCTGAAAAGTTTACGGATTTAAGGTTATTACAATCTTTGAATGTATATATAAATACACAACTCTCCATAAATGCATTTGAGAAATCAACTGTTTCAAGATTCTCACAGTCTTGGAACATCCGTATCGCCCTATCAAGGTCGGGCATATCAATTGAAGAGCAACTTATTTTTTTTAGATTAGTACAACCTCTAAACATATCATCGATAGAATTCCAAAGATACTTAGGACCAAATTTTATGTTTTCCAATTGTGTACACCCCGCGAACATACCATCTGCTCGAAAACAATTCGATGTGTCTAATTTAGAAATATCAATGGATTTTAGACATTTACATCCTGAAAAAGCACCTGACATATCCCTGCAACATGAGGTGTCAAAACTTGACAAATCTATTTCCCGGATATTCAGCCCCTTAAACATATGTTCCATGTCGTAGATGCGAACAGGCCTGTCATTGGGAAATATTATATTTTTAATTGATCGCAGGCCTCCAATTATTATCGCGCGTCGTTCATAAATGTATGTTACTTCCCCTGTACATTTGATATCAGGCTCCAAGTCATATTCTTCAAGAAATTTGTCGTTGATTCTTTTTTTGCAAGTAAATAATAACTTAATATTTTCATGCTTTTCAAAGTCAAAATCACTCATGTCAAGCACGTCAATTCTACCGCAATCTACCGGCGGCAAAAAAATACGCATACTATCGAAATAATCTTCTTCTAACTGCGAAAACTTGATGATGTTTTTGTATGTCATATACTATAGATTTGCCGGCAAATTTACAAGCATAATCAGCAGCACACGTTCCGAGTAAAATAAAAACAATAAGCCGCCGGGCATACGATGCTTTGCCCGACGGCTTACGGGTGAATTATATCTTTATAGGCTCTGAATAAGCTGTGTGTTGAAATTTCCAAAGTTGTGGATACTTGGCGAACCGTTACCACCGCGAGCCCATGTGTTAATCATCAATGCACCTGACCCATGTCGGTATAAGCGATAACCACGTGTTTGATTCCCACTTGCAGAATAGTAGAAAGTCTTGTCACTACCATTGTTCACCCCTTTGGCGAGATATTGACCTAATACCGCTGGCATTGGTATTTGAGTAAATCCGAGCATCGGTAATATAATATCACCGAATGGAGCCCCCATGCATATACCGACCTTAGATTTGGTGACGCCAGTTGTAATGTCAGAATTCAGGATTGCTTTAGGCAAAACATCACCGTGCAAATCTATGATTTTAGCTCTGAGTGTCGGGTCATCATATGATAAACCTCGCCAGTTTTTAGAGTGCCAGCCACAATGTTCAAGAGCAAACGGAGGATTGACATATTGAATTCCGACGGAAGAGAAAAGATGTTTAACCCATTTCTCCTTATTTAACCACCAGGGGCGACCTGCATAATAAAGCGGATCATTTTTGGTGTCGTTATGGAACGGGGTTGCAGAATTTTTCTTTCCAAGAATCGGGAATGTTAATGCTGTGGCACTATATTTCGGATTCAAAAAACGCCAACAAATGGTTTTGGTGTTATTGGCATTGCTTATAAGCTGAGTAGGAACACCATGCCCTGGATTGAAGTTTAGGATTACCATGGAACACTTGTTGGGATCGCCGTAATATGGCTCCGGAATGAAATCTTGCTGAAGACTTAACTGATTGGCATACGGAAGCCAATAGCTCTCATCCGGAGTGATTTTTCCTCCGAGGGCAGCCCAATCGCTGATTTGCTTGTCCCAGTAATCTAAAAACTGAGGAATTGTTAGTGGCATAATTGTAGTTGTTTATGTGTTAAATAGTATGTTCTCTTAGTTTGCGAAAATATGCTTTTCATCGGTTTGAGCCAAGACTGAAGGTCATTCGTCCCGGATAATGTTTTTCATATTCTTGTCCTTGCAAAAGTAATGTTTTTTTTTGATTAACCAAAAGATAGAGGGTATGATATTTTAATATTATCCCTTTTGTCGATTTGTCGGTGTCTTCCGTTAACAACCTGACATTGTTGTCATCTCGGGCTCTCGGTCGAGCAATCGTGCATCGATCATCCTGAATTGCCGCGACGTTGCTATCTTCATGCTCGCTGACCGACTGTCACAACGCAACGACGGACTGCCTCGTCTTGGGCGAGTGCAGTCCGTCGGGTTTTGCGTGTATGTTCGTGACGGGGTGTCAGAACATTTTTTCGGGATAGATGCCTTTTCGTCCGAGCTCGGCAAAAGGTTCGTTGATGACGCCTTTACCAATGAGCACTGCATGGTTGCAGCCCGCGGTTTGGTGCGGTCTGCAGGGCATACGTAGCCTTCCGGCAGCTTGTCGACCGATTGGAAGACGACCTTTACGGGTATGTGGCCTTCGTATTTTGATAAGATTTTTTCGCGGAAATCCTGTATGGGTAAATCCATATGCGCGGCTCGGTATATGGGGCTTTTTATGCCTTCGATACTTGCTAAGCCATATGCTTTTAGAGATGAAGATGGTTGTGTCGTTAAAATCTTCAAATTATTTTGTAACTTTACATTTGGATGGGTGAAGGCCTGTCTCGACATTTTGGTAATTAAGAAGCGGGATGGTCTCTTGTAAGTCGGGAATGCTGCATTAGTTGTCCACGCTTCTGCATTTTAAGAACAAGCCTACTTGGACAATGGGCACAACTAAATAGATTATGAACAAAGAAATCTTATATATCCTTCTTCCGGATTTTGCGGAGCATGAGATGGTATATCTCGCCCAGGCGATTGCCTCCGATGAATATGCACTGAAAGAAAATCCGAAATATGTCAACAAGTTTGTCGCTCCGACACTGGACCCGGTCAAGTCAATCGGCGGTTTCCGTCTGTTGCCTGATTATTCGTTTGACACGATGCCTGATGACTATGCAGCTCTTGTGCTTGTCGGTGGCTTCGGATGGCTGACGCCTGTCGCAGATAAAGTCATGCCGATTGTCTCGAAAGCAGTTGCTGAAGGCAAGGTTGTCGGTGCGATCTGCAATGCGGCCTCATTCATGGCTAAATGCGGTTTGCTCAACAGTATAAATCACACAGGCAACGGCCTTGACCAGTTGAAGATATGGGGAGGCGAGAATTACACCAATCCAGAAGGCTATCATCATAAACAAGCAGTTTCAGACAGGAATATTGTGACAGCCAACGGTTCGGCTACACTTGAATTTGCCAAGGAATTGTTATTGCTCCTTGAAAACGACACCCCGGAGCGAATCGAGATGTACTATCAGTTCAACAAGCAGGGATTCTGCGAGCTATTCAAATAAAGCGATGAAGGCACTACGGTTTTATCGGATAATGCAATATGTATTTGCTGCAATTGCTATTTTGGCATTTATACGGTCATGCTTTGATGCTTTCAATTCTATCGCACCATTGTCCTGTGTAGCGACAGCATCGGCTGCATCTGTCATATTCGGACGCAGAGTGCGCCAACTGACCGAGAGTAATTCAAAAGATTGAACTGCATATGCAAAAAATCAGATTATCCATAATGGCCGCGGTGTCAGTAGCCCTCGGAGCATGTACTGCCACAAATAAATCGGCCGACGGTGACGAGAACATCAATACTGTCACCGCCTCATTGCAGGATGAATGGCGTCTTGATTCCTATCGTGTTGATTGCGAGTCTACGCAATTTGACGCAACATCAAATTATGAGTTGACATTCAATGAACCGGACAATACATTCAGTCTTTCCACTGACTGCAATATGATTAACGGTGAGTTTGGAATCACCAACGATACCATCCGTTTCAAAAACATACTCGTCACCGAGATGGCTTGCGACAATATGATTGTGGAGCAGAACATGCTGCGTCTGCTCAACGACTCCACTGCCTATGCCATGTGTCATGGTGACACACTCAAATTCACAGCTCCATATATTGGTTCTGCCATATTTATTAAACAAGAAGATAAGCGACACACTTCTGACGAAAAATGTTTTATCGGAGAATATACCGATCAAAACGACGGCTCGACACTTCAGATAAGTGAAAACCCCAATCCGGGGCCAAGCATACAAATCAGCTTATTCAGGCTGACAGACATTGATAATGGAATTGGCAAAATCTCTGATGATACTTTGACATTCACCGCTACAGACGCAGCGGGCAATCCGATAAAAGGCGAGATTACTCTTGACGGTGACACGGCACACCTGACATTCATAGAATCTTCGTGGGTGTATCTGCCTAAAGGCACGACCTATTCCTTTGTCCGTGGCGCGAAAGTAGATTATCAACCGGCAAATCCTATCGGAGGAAGAACGTACACAGGATATGGCAAAGGTGGAGGATTGACGACAAACGTCACAATCAAGTTTGACAAAAACGGAAGGTGCCAATGTACATCAGATTTCTATCAAGCCTTTACCCAGCCGATAACTGTTGACGGGACTTATTCAATAAGATACGATATAGTGGAGGTTCGATGCCAACCCGCCGGATTCGATGTGCCAATCGAATGGAACTTTAAGATAATGGATGACGGACAAGGGTTAGGTTTCGATTATTCAGATGCATCGGAAGAAGGAAGTATCGACACCGACTGGCTCCACCTAAAAGTAATATAATATAAGAGACGAATCACTCCAAAACCATATCGAAACCAGCATTTTGCCGTTGTATGATGATTTTGACGCGGCTCATCAGCTCAATCACGTTGAAATGGCGATTGAGCAGAGTATGGCAATCGCCTCTGACCACGATGTCTATATGAACACGGTATATGCGATAGCGGAGTATCACGACACCGGAGTGGCGACTGACCAAAAAGGATATTTGCGCTTGGAGAAGGCTGCTTTGAATATGATTCCGATACCGCTGTAAACAATACCTGAATAGTGTCTGGCATTATTAGAGCAAACAGTGATGCAGCGACCGCAAGAAATACATATTTCATTATTTGTTGAGAATGGACGATCCTTAGGAATGCTTATTCTTTGAATTTTAGAAGTCCTACTTTCTTCTCCCGTTGGTTTAAGCAATACACCGGCACAACCCCCAAAGAGTTCAAACAGCAGATAAGTGTAAAGCATACTCTATGACATCAAGAAAATCATGCCATCTCAAAAAAGTGAGGACGGTTCTAAAGTAGTGAAGAGAATTAAGAACTTCGGTAAATATTCGACTTTACTTGGATGGGGTATCTGACACAAGCAAATCGCGCAGGACTACGGCATTGTTGTGAGCCTCGTCATGTGACGAGTAAAGAAGTGTTACCTTTGACTTGCCGTTAATCGCTTTCTTCAGATTGGCAAAGGCCGGATTCGACAGCAACTCCTGTCTGTATCGCTCCTCAAATTCAGTCCATTCTGTCTGCGGATTGGCATGGAACCATTCGCGCAGCTCGGTTGATGGTGCGATTTCTTTGTCCCACCAATCATAATGGAATGTCTCATGCGATAGCCCTCTCGGCCACAATCGGTCAATATATATCCTGAACCCGTCATCAGTAGAGGCAGGTTCATAAGCCCTCTTAATGTTTATAGTCTGTTCCATATATAGGGAACAAATCAAGAGTGAATATGTTGCCTCTATTATGGTTTATCATATATCAACGATTTTTATTAACTTTACGATGATATGAGTGCTTAGCACCGCGAACATTGTTTTTTTCCGATATTCACAGGAAACACGAGAATTTCGATCCGATAATGGAAAAACAGAAATAACAAAACGGAATGACATGGAAATAATATCTTTGAGAAAGAAACCTGCATACCTCGAACGCGCAATAACCTATTTTCAATCGAAGTGGGCTACGGACGATTCTATGGCTGTCTACGACGATTGTATGCGTCATTGCATAGATGCAGCCAATCCTCTGCCGCAATGGTATCTGTTGGTCGATGGCGACATAATAATCGGTTGTGCCGGATTAGTGACAAATGATTTCAATTCCCGTATGGACCTATATCCGTGGTTGGCAGCCCTCTATGTCGAAGAAGATTGTCGAGGCAACGGTTATGGAAAAATGCTTATTGAACATGCCTCGAAGGATGCACTATCGCTCGGTTTCAAAAACCTGTATCTATGTACCGACCATGTTGGATTCTATGAACGATTCGGTTTTGATTTCATCGGCTTTTGCTATCATCCGTGGGGTGAGAAGACCAGAATTTATCATTTGACATTGGTTTGATTGAGAATAACATGCCTTATATATCCCTTGGAAACGTCAAATCCATTTATGAGATAAAACGTAACTACAAGCAATAAAACCACCAACAGAAAGTCTGCCATATATGAGTGCAACGAACAACGGCTTATCGGAATATTTCAAAATCATCCGGCAATTTATAAAATGTCATGCCGAAGAGGGTGATGCCGTCTCTGCTCGGCAAGCGGTCGAGGCAATAACTCCTGCTGCCGCACAGGGCGATGTCTATGCTCAAATGCTTCTCGGACAATATTATTCGTGGGGGTATCACAACGAGTGCGACAATCGGAAAGCTATCCATTGGTTTGAAAAGGCTGCGAACAACGGCAATGCCGAAGCCGCCATGCTAATCATGGAGATATACCGCAACGATTGCCCCGACGGAATAGAGGCAGAGCAACGAAAGGCGTTGATTCTGGAATGGCACAGACGTTGGCGCGATATATTGGCAACAAAGGCCGACAAGGGTTCGGTTGATGCAGTCAAGTCATTGATGAATCTGTATGTTGAGGATTGCCCTGAGGACGCAAATCCCGAAGATGGTCTTGAAACAGCGCGGGAATGGTATGACCGATGGATTGATATATTGACGGCAAAGGCTGCAAAGGGCAACTTCGTGGATAAAATGAATCTTGCCGACATACTTCTGTATGCCGATGGCGTGCCGGAGGTGCTTTTGGATTGCTTCTCAGACGAAGATGATGAGCGGAAGCTATAAGACTGTATAGAGATATAACTGACAGCGACTGTGATGACTTCTTTAAGGCAGAAGCATATTATAAAATGGGCATTGCCTATCACGATTTGGGTGATGAGAAAAAGGCGTTTACGTGTTTCAAGAAAGCCGCAAAACTGAATTGGCACGAAGCGTATGCAAAATTAGGCGATGCCTACCGCTATGGCAATGGTGTTGTGCCGGACGATGATACGGCCCGCAATTGGTATCGGAAAGGTGCTGACGTTGGAGAAATCACAGCGACACTGAAACTTGCCGGATGCTACAAAAACGGCATCGGCGGCAAGCAAGACTATGAAAAGGCGATGCTTGAATATCAGCGTATAGCCGAGCGCATCAATGGCCGAGGTTTCAAGCATCAGGTCACCAGCATCGGAACTGCTTTATACGAACTCGGCGACATGTATCTCAATGGGCTTGGCGTACAGCCCGATTTGAAAAAGGCAATCCGCTATTTCACACTCGCAGCTAAGAAATGCAATAATTCTCAGGCTGAAAACAAATTAAACGAATTACTTTAGGACTATGACAGAAAAAGATACTCTTTGGAACAGTTTTATTGAAGAAATTTGCGACCGCGATGCGGAGACTCTTTCACCAATTCAGAAAAAAGCTGTGCTCTGCTTCCGGTATGATGCCGAGATGCAGAACGGAGGACATTCCGGCTATCGGGACTGTTATCTCGAAACCAATCCCGATGAACTGGCAGATGCCCTTTCTACTGTTGCCAACAAGGATATTGCCGACAACTACCGCCAGGCAATCACCATCGGCGAAGAGGATGACTTTGAAGAAACTGACAATGCCTATTACGATTTTGAGCCTTCGCTATGCGACTGTCTTGAGGAATTTGTATGGGTAAACAAGAATGTTATCTTTGACTAAAGGCTTATGAACAGCAAGAAATTATCCGAGTATCTCAAAATCATAAAGCAAAGCGTCGCCGATTTTGACGATCCGGAGCAGGCACTGTCGGCAGTCGAGGCGATAACGTCATCGGCTGAACGAGGCAATGTGCAGGCGCTATATTGGCTCGGCATGTATTACTATACGTTCTACAGCGAGGATTCATCCCGATTTTTGCCATGGATGGAGAGAGCCGCGGATAACGGCAACC
The DNA here is from genome assembly GCA_964018265.1 of uncultured Muribaculaceae bacterium. Lineage (GTDB taxonomy): Bacteria > Bacteroidota > Bacteroidia > Bacteroidales > Muribaculaceae > CAG-873. The sequence goes on along the minus strand of CAXHOY010000007.1, from coordinate 98,683 downwards.
TGAAAGCTATAAAGTTTCTTGCCGACTATTACCGATTTATCTGCGACGACATTCCCCCTGAGCCGAGAAAGGCATTGGGTCGGAAATGGATTTACCGGATGATAGATGTGTTGACGAAGAAAGCGGACAAAGGCGTAGTGAGCGCAGCAAAATCTCTGATGAATTTTTATGTGCACGACCGCCCTGACGATATGACGGAAAAGGAAGGCCTGGAATCTGCCATGATGTGGTATGAGCGCCTGATAGAGATATTGAGAACAAAAGCCGAACATGGCACTGCCAAGGATAAGAAAAATCTTGCCGACACCCTGTCTTACGACTTGGGCGTACCGGTCGAAATTGTCAGCTATCTGCCAGACCGGACGTGTGAGGCAACACAGCTCTATGAGGAGATTTCCAAAGGAAAAAAAGACGGGGCATCATACGTCGATTTAGCACAGACATATAGCCGTGATGGAAATGCAGAAAAGGCCTTTGAATGTTATATGAAAGCCGCTGAGATGGGCTATACCGATGCATATTACAATGTGGCAAACGCATATCTCAACGGCGAAGGTGTGGAACGGAATTTCGACAAGGCGTTTGAGTGGTATCAAAAGGCATCCGATAGCGGCGACACTTATGCCAAATTGAAATTGGCTGAATGCTACAAACGCGGTGCGGGATGCGAGAGAGATTACGCGGTGGCTATGGCATTGTATCAGCAGGTAGCCGGTGACAAGAGCTTGAAAAAGTACTCTTTTGCAGACGTGGCAGAGTATGAAATCGGCAATATGTATATGAAAGGCCTTGGCGTTGAGGTCGACTTGCGCAAGGCTTACGACTATTTCAAACTTGCTGCCGCACACTATAACCGCGCTGCCGAGAACGCCCTCAACAACAAAAAATTCCGCGACTTCGAAAGATAAAGAAGACTATGGCAAAACTGCAAATGCTGTCCTTTGAGGACGATGATATTATCGCACAGCGCATCAAGGAGGAATCGAATTACTGCGATATGGCTCAACCCAGCCCGGTTCATACGCAAACGTTTTGATGACGAATTGATTGGATTATTACAAAGGCTAAAATGGTGGGATAAGCCGGTTGATGAGATACAAAACCTGATTCCATTGTTGACAGACAGCAATTTGCAAAAAGTTAAAGAATCAATAAGATACTTACTTTAACCGGAAAGATGACAGAAGATTTTTCATTCCACCTGGCATATGGCCATATTCCGGTGCGAAAACATATTACAAGCGATGACCACCAATCCCAACATAATATATCCAAGAACTGACGATATACAGACGGTGTGTGGATTCGTTTAATACTTCAGAAATATTTCCTACCTTTGGATTTTGGTTGGCGAGTGATTGCGTCCGACTTTTTTGAATGAAAATGATACTGACTCTGATATGAAATTAACTCATAGTCTACACAACATTCCGCAAGAGTATCAGTCATTTTTGACTGCGGCATTGGCGATGGCCGAAAGTGCCGGAAATATCCACATGCAATATTTCCGCAAAAGAGATCTCGAACAGACAACAAAACTTAATGACAGCGACGTTGTCACGATTGCAGACAAGAAAGCCGAAGCGCTGATCCTTGATTTCATCCGCAGGCATTTTCCGGAGCATGGCATTATCTCGGAAGAGTCAGGCCGTGATCACGATGAAAGGGAGTGGCGATGGGTTATCGATCCTCTCGACGGCACATCGAATTTTGCCATGGGGCTTCCTGCGTTCTGTGTCTCGATTGCGCTTGAGTATAAAAAGGAAGCCGTGATCGGAGTGGTCTATGCGCCATATCTTGGAGAATGTTTCTGTGCTGTCAAAGGTGCCGGTGCTTGGCTTAACGGCTGTAAGATCCATTGTTCTGACAAAGCGGAAATGTCCAAGGCCGTCGTAGCCACCGGGATGCCATATGACCGAAACAACAATGCCGACAACAATCTTGCGGAGATTTGCCGGATGGCGCTCCGGGTCAGAGGCATCCGGCGGATGGGCTCGGCAGCGATAGACCTGTGCTACACAGCGGCAGGATTTTTTGACGCTTACTGGGAATTGAATCTAAACCGGTGGGACGTATCTGCAGGACAACTGATAGCGACAGAAGCCGGAGTCATCATTGAAGCAATTCGCTCTGACAGAAAGCATTCAATTCTTGCGTCCAACCCCAATCTCCATGCTGCAATGCATGAAATCCTATTTCAATCTTAAATACAAAGTGCAAACAACCATGTTCATCGCATCAGAACCGCAGAATCAGCGCATGATTGAGACAAAAAGACTTATATTGAGACCTTGGAGCGTGGCCGACGCTACAGCTCTCTACAAGTATGCCTCTGATCCCAGAGTCAGTGAACTGGCTTTGTGGCCGGCTCATACATCGGTCGAAATGAGCCGTGAGGTGATTGAGAAGTTCTTTATGACTAATCCACATAGCTTTGCAATCGTATTGAAAGATAGCGGAGAGCCGGTCGGGTGCATCGGCCTTGTCCCCGCCGGTGACGAGCATCATGAAATGTTACAGTCTGAGAGGGAGGTTGGCTATTGGATCGGACGACCGTATTGGAACGCCGGGCTGACAACCGAGGCGTTAAAAGCTCTGATCGACTATTGTCGTGAAAAACTGAATTTGTCGTCATTGATGATCACTACCGATGACCGTAACATCGCCTCCGCACGCGTGGCGCAAAAATGTGGTTTTCAATTATTCGACACTTATTTTTTTGACGGAGTCAAAAGCAATGCTTACCGCTTGGACTTACACAGCCGATAAGTCAGCGCCTATAAAGCTATAAGCAATCAATAGAAAACTATGACCTCGAAAGAATTTGAAACATATTTCAGGCGGCTGTATTTGCCGTTGGGCATGTATGCTCTCCGCATCGTCGGTAACGCCGATGATGCAGAGGATATTGTCGGCGATACATTCCTGAAGGCTTGGCAAGCGATATCTTCAGGCACTGAGATTGAGCATTTCAATTCCTATATCTATCGCTGTGTCAGAAATGAATGTGTTGACTTTCTGAGAGGGAAGAAAGTGTTGGAAACGGTTGATTCAATACCTGAAGTGAGTGAGGAGGTCATGGACAGCTCATTGCGGGATGCGCGTATCTGGGAAGCCATAGACCGGCTTCCTGAAAAATGCCGCGAGATATTCCTGATGAGCAAACGCGATGGCTTGTCAAATGCTGAAATTGCCGAAGAATTGAATATCTCGATAAAGACAGTCAAGAACCAGATGACCAAAGCATTTGCCCGACTACGGGAGGCATTGTCAACCGGCCATAAACCATTCTTTTTGCCGTTTCTATAATTTTTTTCATCTCGCATAGGACTTATCAAGCACGATGGCGTCTTAAAGACAGAAACATTAAAATCAGACTTTATGACACGCAAAATCGCAACAATCATTATGCTCGTCGCAACTCTGGCAGCATTTGGACGTCAGCCCGAGCGAGGCTACCGTGGCTTCATCGACTGGAGCAACAGTTATCGTCAAACCGAAACATTCACCGGTTTACCACGTGTATCTTCCTATTATACGGGCATATCTACATCCCACGGATACCAATTCAATCAGCTTTTGTTCATTGGTGCAGGTATTGATTTCGAGCGTTGCTCAAAAATTGAGAGAGACATTTTCGCTCTTTACGCACAAGGACGCACCGATTTTAAGTTTTGCAAGTTCACGCCTTTTGCCGATCTCCGCTTGGGCTACAACTTTGTCAGCGGAGGCGGAGTCTATTTTTCGCCATCTGTCGGTTACCGTTTCAACTGGGGGCGTAAAATGGGCATCAATCTTGCAGTAGGTTACACTTTGCAGGGATATACTTCTGATCTTTATGAGGTTATCGAATATGATCAGGGCCAAATCCAAAATGGTTGGGGGATCAATAAGATCGGCACCTATCACGGTACATATTCTTTTTTCTCGTTCCGCATCGGCATAGACTTCTAAGACAATCTGTTTATGGATAATCGCTCTGAGCTTCAGGACATCCAATACATAGCAAGGCATTACCGCAAGGGGTGTTTCGATGTCAACAAAGCCTGGCACCGCCTGTCTCCTGCCCTATCGGCTTCATTCCGGAGAGGCTACCGGATTGCGGCCGCAATCGGTGGCCTGGTGTTTCTTTCGGCTGCCGCAGCTGTCGTATATCATCATTATCAACTGAATGACTCTCATGAAGAGACTGCCGTTGAGACGGTCAAACCTACTGAGGTCGTGAAAGTCATTGATTTTGAGGACACCCCATTGCTGACTGTTGTATCAAAGATTAAAGAGGTCTATGGAGTCGAGGTCGTGAATATTCCCGAAAATGCCGATGATTATCACCTTTCACTGCACTACGAGGGTAACGCGTTGGATCTTGTGTCTGCGATCAACGACATTCTTGAAACCCAAATGGCTGTCAGTGAATGAAGCGATTGATGTCCTTGCTGCTTGGAGTCTTGAGCTGTGTGTCTGTTGCGGTTGCACAGAATGTCAACATATGCGTTGTTGATCAACCAGCTGCAACCGTGTTCCGTTCGATCGTCGAACAGACCGGCAAGAACTTTGTGTATTCGTCTGAATTGCTGGAGGACATACGTGTCACCGTCAAGGCAAACAACAGACCGTTGAAGCACGTATTGTCTGATATGTTTTCAGGCACCGGCATTGAGTATAAGATCAAAGGCAACAATATCATCTTGAAGCGCCGGAAGAATTTCGCAAAACCTGAAAAGGTCAAAACGCCGGTTGTACCAAGGCCTGAGATTAAAGGTCATGTCGCTAAAAAATCAAAAATGCTTGAAGAAGTGGTGGTAATTTCGCGTCTTGAAGCCCCTGAGACTAAAACAGCAGAGATAGGGGCGATGAAAGTCACCTCCGAAGAAGTTCGTAATACTCCTACTCTGTTTGGAGAGGCCGACATTATAAAGGCGCTGCATACCCAGGCCGGAGTGACCGAAGGGACCGAAGGCCTGGCCGGAATGTATGTTCATGGTGGCAACGCTGACGAAAATTTGTATATGCTTGACAATGTGCCACTCTATCAGGTCAATCATCTTGCCGGATTGTTCTCGGCGTTTAACACGGATATAATCCGTTATATCGACTTCTTCAAGTCGTCGGTACCGGCCAAATATGACGGGCGCTTGTCTTCGTTTATGGATGTACGGCTCCAAAGCGGCAACAGCGACGGACATCATGGCTCTGCGCGTTTAGGACTTACATCAGGAGCGTTCAACATCTCCGGCCCGATCGGCCGGAAAACGACCTATCTTGTCGGGTTGCGGCGCTCTTGGCTTGATGTGCTTACGGCCCCGTTTGTAGCGATATTGAACTCTCAGGCCGAGGATGAGAAAGTGCGTTTCAACTATTATTTCATGGACTTCAACGCCCGTGTGCAGCATCGGCTTTCATCCCGGGCCACGGCTTTTGTCAGTTTTTATTTCGGCGACGATAACATGAAGACGGGCACTGAAGACAAAGGTTATGACAAGCCTGATCATTTCGGCTTCTTTTCTGACTATCGTTTTGACATGCATTGGGGCAATCTGCTCGCGCAGGCAGGACTTAACTATCACTTGAGCGACAACATGTCGGCGGAATTAACGGCTGCCTACACACGGTTCTTCTCCGGCATGAAACAAGACGATACAAGCCTGGAGAAGTCATCGGGCCGGATTGACCGGTCGCGTACTGTTCTCAACTCGGACAACAACATCAATGACTGGATATTCCGTAGCGATTTCGATTGGCGTCCCAACGACAACAACAGGGTGCGTTTCGGAGCCGGCTATACCCGCCATTCCTTCCTCCCGTCACGCACATCGAGGATATACGATGCCGGGGCAACCTATCTTGAAACCCGCGACTCTACGTGGGCCTACGGTGCAAATGAGGTCAACGCCTACATAGAAGACGATTGGGACATCGGCGGTAAGTTCAGAATTAACGCCGGGTTTCACGGCTCACTGTTCAATATCGGAGGCTCTACAATGGCAGGTTGGTCTCCAAGACTGTCATTCAGCTATCGTCCAGATGAAGATTGGGCGGTTAAATTTGCCTACGCCCGCACCACCCAATACGTCCATCAGCTCAGTCAGAGCTATCTCGCACTGCCGACTGACCAATGGATCCCCATCATCGGCAAATTCAAACCCGAAACTGCCGACAAAATTTCTCTCGGCGCTTATTGGCAATCGTCAGAAGGCAATTACTCCGTTGCGTTGGAAGGATATTACAAATGGATGAACAACCTGCTTGATTATCGCGACGAGTATTATCTGCGTCCACCACTTGAACTCTGGGACGCTCAGCTATGTAGCGGCAGAGGGTCTGCAAAGGGTATTGATCTGAAAGTCGAAAAACACTTCGGCAATGTGACCGGACACATAGCCTATTCTCTGGCGTGGGCTGACCGTACTTTCGCTGACAAAAATGGCGGCCACACATTCCCAGCAAGATTTGACAACCGCCATACGGTAAACGTGATGCTGAATTGGAAAATCAATGACAAGGTGCAACTCAACGCGTCATGGGTCGGGCATTCAGGCAACCGCTTCACTTTTATGAATCAGGTTTGGAACGATCCGCAATTTGATGCCGGCGACCGGCATGAAAGCGGAGAATCACCCCTGCGTGCCGACATCAACAATTATCAACTGCCGTTCTACCATCGTCTCGATTTAAGCTGCAACGTAAAAAACAAGCGTGGCTACTGGACATTCGGACTCTATAACGCATATTGTCACATGAACACGGTGGCCGTGAGGCGCGGCACACGTGACATTGTCGTGTCAACACCAAGTGGATCCTACATCACAGGCGAACCAGTGTTCAAGCGTGTGAAACTTCTTCCTGTCATACCTTCAATTTCATACACATGGCTATTCTGAGAAATATATATATCTTTCTGTCAATCCTGCTCTTAGCTTCTTGTGAAGATGTATTCACCCCCGACTTGCCCCACACGCCCGTGTTGTGTGTCAACGCTTTGATAACAGCAGGTCAACCTATTGACGCCAAAGTATCCAAATCGAGACTTTACACGGATACGTCCCCGTCAGCAACGGTAGTTAAAGATGCCACGGTCGACGTCTATGCCAATGGCCTGTTGCAACAAGATTTCTACATTCCCCGAGAAGACGACGAAATCAAAATCGTGGCGCATAGCCCGACACTCGGTAATGCGTCGGCAGATGTAATCGTTCCTCATGCCGTGCCGTCTCTAAAAGCAGCATGGAAGACATCTGACATTGAAGTCAGAAGCTATAAGTATGGCGATATTTCAGACAATAACCATATGCACGATATCAGTTTTAAACTGAATGTGCGACTAACGCTATCAGACCCGCCTGGCGACACATTCTATCGATTGGCTTATGGCAATGACGTCACAGACGAAGGTGCATGGACAGACGATGATTGGTCAGTCTCCGGTCGATATGGCTTGACGGTGGACGACCTGCTTTACGACCTCGAACCTATTTTCAGCGAGCATATAAGCATATTTGATTCGTTTATGGGAGCAAGTTCTTATGGCTTTACTTTCTTCACCGACCGGCAATTTTCCGGAAAGACCTATACACTGAACCTGCAGTTTGACAACTGCTCCTATGTCGGACTTGACAGCTATATGCCCGAAGCCGAATTGTCGCTGAAACTGTACTCCATTTCGCAGTCATACTATAACTGGGTCAATTATCTGTGGCAGCGCGACGACGGAACGCTGTCAGGTCTTGGGGACTATGGTTTCGGTAATCCGATATGGGGCTACAGCAATGTATCTTCGGGGGCCGGTGTGGTTGCAGCTCAAGCTGTATCTGTCTGCAAGATTGATTTGACCGAATTTATCAAAGACACAATCGCCCATCAAAATCAACAGGATCAAGAGATTAAACGCCAATCAGCCCTTATTCACTGCTCAGATTTACCGGCGGCCGTCCGATTAGAGTAATCTTAAGATTGTTGTGCGGTCGCAGTTTCCAGTAACGGCTTTGTTGGAATGCACTATGAATCCGGATATGAATCACTCGATTTTGAGGCAAAATTCTATTGGGATTTGCGAGATATCTCCAAAAAATGTAATTTTGCGTAATCAATTACGCAATCACATACAAATATATAGATATGGACTTCTTTGAACGCACAGGTAAAATGGCAATAGGCAGTAGACTAAGGGTATTGACAGAAACACTGACCCGCGATGCTGCAAGCATATATGGACTTTATGGCGTTGACATAAAGCCCAAATGGTTTCCAGTCTTCTATTCGTTGACTGATGAACAGCCCAAAAGCGTAACGGCTATAGCAAGAGAAATAGGACAGTCACATCCATCGGTAAGCACCATAGTCAAGGAGATGGTCAAAGCGGGGATTATCATGGAAGTTGACGACAAGGCCGACCGCAGATGCACACTCATAACGCTTACTGAATACGGCAAAAGCCTCTCACAAGAACTTATTGCCCAGCTCCGTGATGTCGAGCGCGCTGTGGAGCAGATATCATCAGAGTGTGACAATGACTTGTGGGGCGCAATCGCTGATTGGGAAAAAGCCCTCGGACGCAAATCCATTCTCGAACGGGTAAAGGAGATAAAGGAGCAACGCGAACATTCAGAGGTTGAGATTGTCGAGTATCAACCACAATATAAAAAAGCGTTCTATGAACTCAACCGCAAATGGATAGAACTATACTGGGAGTTGGAACCGCATGACATTGAGATCCTTGAAAATCCCGAGAAACATATACTTGAAAAAGGAGGACATATATTCGTGGCGTTATACAACGGCTTTCCCGTTGGTGTATGTGCCCTATGCCCTATGCCGGAAGAATCTGCCTACGATTTTGAGTTGGCCAAACTCGCGGTCAACAATTCAATCCAACGCAAAGGGATAGGACGCAGACTTTGTGACGCAGTAATCAACAAAGCCCGTGAGTCAGGCGGTGAAATTCTGTTTCTTGAAAGCAATACACGGCTTAAACCTGCGATAGCTCTGTATCGCAAACTCGGCTTCAAGGAATTGCCCGAATATCATCCGGCATACGCTCGCGGAGACATTCAAATGGAATTAATGCTCAAATAACCATTCATATGAAAACCAAAATTTTTGTTCAGAGTAAAGACGCTGTTAAAAAAACATTCAAAGGTGTTAATCTTGATTCCCTTGCTGTAGGAGAGAAGTCAATGGTCACAAAAATGAATTACATCAAGGGGAACTTCGCCACACTACACACCCATCCCCACGAACAGTGCGGCTATGTAATTTCAGGCAAATACCGTCTGATAGTGGACGGCGATGAGAAGATCGACGTGATAATGCACCCCGGTGATTCATATGCTATCCCCGGCAATACACCCCACTCCTTTGAGGTCATCGAAGGAGGAGAAGTCATCGATGTCTTCACCCCTCAACGTGAAGATTACTTAGGCGAGTGACATCATCTTGCCCGACCGCCTTGACCGGCAAAATAACATCTATAAGATTAGTAACTATCTCAACTCATATTGAAAGTTATCAACAATGTTGATAACTTTCATATCCACAACTTAATACCGCCCCACACATTAACACTGAACGCCAGACACTTACACGGAACGCGCCCTATCATTAAAAAGTTATCAACATATGTTGATAACTTTTTGAAATAAATTCACGACCTTTGTGCCACCATACAAAAAAACGACCAATCTCCTTAATAATGAAAAAAGTACTTCTGTCAGTCATATTGACTATAATGAATGCCTCAATGGCCAAAAGCGAAGAAGATCCTGACAAACGGGCAATCTGGGGACTAAAAGCATCCGTAGATGTCAACATTCCGGGCAAATGGCATTTTGACAACGAATCGGTTAAAATGTACAGTACAGACTACGGCTTCGCTGCCGGCGGGGTCTGCAACATTTACCTTCCGAGCAATTTCTATTTCGAGCCGGGCGTCTCGTTGTATTATGACAGATATTCATATTCAGACCTAAAGACTACAGATACAGACGGCAATTTAGTTGACTATAATCCCCAAATACATAAATTCGGAATCCGCATCCCTGCGGTCTTCGGCTACGTGTTCTCGATAACAGAGACCATGGACATGGCCGTTTTCACCGGACCGGAGTTTAACATCGGCCTTATCGGAAAAGTCAAATCAAAAAACAAAACGTTGATCTCAGAGACTATTCCTGAAAATCTGTATGGCAACGGCATGCAACACCGTTTTGACTTGGCCTGGAAATTCGGTGTGGGTTTTCCCATCGGTTCATTATTCGTCAGTATTGACGCAGCTGTGGGAGTGACCGATATTATGCCCGGAAACATTTCATACAGAGACAACCGAGCGAGCGTAAGCATGACCTATTATTTCAACAATTAAACCCATAAACCCACCAGCCAACATGTTCCGGTCAATAACGTGCGTCTTAATACTGCTTTTAACATTCAGTATGAGGATAAAAGCTTACGAAACAGAGTCTTCAGCCAACACAGACGGACGCAATCGCGTTTCGGTCAGTGCAACACTCACATCGTCAGATTCGTATTCATTAGAAGCGGCATATCACTACATGTTCTGTCCCTACGTAGGCATAGGTGGCGGATTCGGATACTGGCGTGTGCTGTATGTGGAAGGCTGGGCGTCAGGAAAACACTGGAATATCGCGAGCGACAGTGAAGAGCCTGACAACATCTATCTTCGCCCTTCATTGGTCGTCAAATCCCCGGCTATCAGATATCGCGCGACGAGATGGTCGCTTTATGCAGAGGCCGGCGCCATGCTCAACCTGCCATACAAACGTGTCGATATCGTCAATAACCGTTATTGGCCGGTCACAGAGTACGACTCAACTCATACTAACAAAGGCCAGTGGTTTGCCACAGACATACGTATAGGAATTAATGCCGACATAGGCCCTTGCGGCATATCGGCGGGCTATATGTACTCTAATCTTGACGTGTACAGCCAATATCGTCACCTTTCTTACCACGGGGTCAGTTTCAGCCGTTTCTACGAATCCAAGTCCTTCATGCAAGGGGCATACCTCGCCCTATCCTTCCAATTCTGACCAAGACAGGAGCAATCAGCAAAAGACAAGGACAGAATATCCTGCTTGATGGTTGTAAAAATTCGTTGAAATAGAAAGATTTTTATTAACTTTGCATGGTTTTCACGACAGATAGTGTAGACCGCTTACATATCACGCTTAATTAAAGTACTATCGTATGCGCGAAACAAAACGCGCCGTTCTTACACTCGAGGACGGCACCACCTTTGAAGGCAAATCCTTCGGCTACGAAGCTTCGACCTCTGGCGAAGTCGTGTTCAACACTGCAATGACCGGCTATCCCGAGAGCCTCACTGACCCCTCTTATGAAGGTCAGATTCTCGTTACCACTTTCCCTTTGTTAGGCAATTACGGCGTCCCCCCGTCCGACGCAAATCCGCTGATGAGCGACTTTCTTGAAGACTCGTCCATTCACTGCAAGGCCATCATCGCTCAAGACTATTCATGGGATCACAGCCACTGGCTTGCCAACCGTTCGCTGGCCGACTGGCTGAAAAGTGAAAAAATACCCGGAGTTTATGGCATAGATACCCGTGCACTGACAAAACATCTACGCGAACGAGGCTCGATGTTGGGCAAAATCACAATCGAAGGTTGCGGTGATGTAGACTTTTATGATCCCAACCGTGAAAATCTCGTAGGGAAAACCTCCACAGCTGGAGTAACGCTATACGAACTCTCCAGTGACGGCTCTATCTCGGCCGAGACACTTGACCCGGAAAATCCGGTGCTGGCCGCTTCAGACAAAAAGACCGTTGTGCTTGTCGACTGCGGAGTCAAGCACAATATCATCCGCTGTCTGGTGCGTCGCGGAGTGAGAGTGGTAAGAGTTCCCTGGGACTATGACTTTATGAAAATAGCATACGACGGCCTTTTCATTTCAAACGGCCCCGGCAACCCGGATTTTGCGACAGCTACAGTCGACAATCTTCGCAAAGCACTGCAGGAAGAGCGTCCGGTCTGCGGCATCTGCATGGGCAATCAGCTTCTTGCCAAAGCCGCCGGAGCCACAACCTACAAACTCAAATACGGGCACCGCAGCCATAACCAACCTGTGAGAATGGCAGGCACCAACACCTGTTTCGTAACATCACAGAATCATGGTTTTGCCGTAGACTCAAAAACGCTTCCTGACGAGTGGGAACCGCTGTTCATCAACATGAACGACGGCACTAACGAAGGCATCCGCCACCGCTCCAAGCCATTCTTCTCAGCACAGTTCCACCCCGAGGCATCAAGCGGTCCCAAAGACACTGAATTTCTTTTTGACAAATTCATCGAACTTCTTTAATCAACTCCGACAATGACAATGAACGAAGACAAAACTAAAGAGATCAAAAAAGTATTGCTTCTCGGAAGCGGAGCGCTAAAAATCGGTGAAGCCGGTGAATTTGACTACTCAGGGTCACAAGCACTCAAAGCCTTGCGTGAAGAAGGGATCGAGACAATCCTGATCAACCCGAATATCGCGACAGTCCAGACGTCAGACGGCTTTGCAGACAAGATATATTTTCTTCCGGTAACACCATATTTCGTTGAGAAAATCATTGACAAAGAGCGTCCCGACGGCATAATGCTTGCCTTCGGTGGCCAGACGGCACTTAACTGCGGTGTGGCCCTGTATGAAGGGGGAGTCCTTGAACGTTACGATGTCAAAGTACTCGGCACCCCTGTGCGTGCAATCATGGACACCGAAGACCGCGAACTTTTTGTCCACAAACTTGACGAAATCGGTGTGAAGACCATCAAGAGCGAAGCCGTCGATAATGTCAGCGATGCCTTGCGTGTGGCCAACACACTCGGCTATCCGGTCATCGTGCGCGCCGCATACGCACTCGGAGGCCTCGGCAGCGGTTTCTGCGACAACGATCAGGAACTCATCGCTCTGACCGAAAAAGCGCTTTCGTTCTCACCTCAGGTACTCGTTGAAAAATCGCTCAAGGGTTGGAAAGAAGTCGAATATGAAGTTGTCAGAGACCGTTTCGACAATTGCATCACAGTCTGCAACATGGAGAATTTCGACCCGCTGGGCATACATACAGGCGAAAGTATTGTCGTAGCTCCGTCGCAGACACTTTCAAACGAAGACTATCACTATCTGCGTTCGCTTGCCATCAAGATTATCCGCCATATCGGCATCGTCGGTGAGTGTAATGTGCAATATGCGTTTGACCCCGCGTCGATGGACTACCGCGTCATCGAAGTAAATGCGCGATTGAGCCGCTCGTCAGCACTCGCATCGAAAGCGACCGGCTATCCCCTCGCTTTTGTCGCAGCCAAACTCGGCCTCGGCTACGGACTTTTCGATCTCAAGAATTCGGTTACCCGCAGCACATCAGCGTTCTTCGAACCGGCGCTCGACTATCTGGTTGTCAAGATCCCCCGCTGGGACCTCGGTAAATTCCATGGTGTCAACCGAGAGATCGGATCGTCGATGAAATCAGTCGGTGAAGTCATGGCTATCGGCCGCACTTTTGAAGAAGCCATACAGAAGGGTCTCCGCATGATAGGCCAAGGCATGCATGGTTTCGTCGGAAATAAAGACATCAAGATCGACGACATCGACCACGCACTCACAGCTCCGACAGATAAACGCATATTCGTAATCGCCAAGGCCATGCAACAAGGCTATGATGTCGAACGCATCCACGAGCTCACGAAAATCGACCGTTGGTTCCTCTATAAACTTCAGAACATAATCAACACCGCAGGCGAGCTTTCGGAGTCTGATACGCTCGCGGAGCTTAAACCCGAATTGCTACGTCAGGCCAAGCAGCAAGGTTTCAGCGACTTCCAGGTCGCAAGATGTGTACTCAAGGACAAGATGAACGACAGCGAGAAAGCCAATCTCGAAGTTCGTTCACTGCGCAAGGGCCTAGGCATTCTGCCGGTTGTGAAGCAGATTGACACTCTTGCGGCAGAATATCCGGCCCAGACCAACTACCTCTATCTGACATACAACGGATCGACCAATGATGTCGAGTATCTCCACGACCATCGCTCTATAGTGGTTCTCGGTTCGGGTGCTTACCGCATCGGTTCGTCGGTCGAATTTGACTGGTGTTCAGTCAATGCCTTGATGACAGTCAAACGTGAAGGCTGGCGCTCGGTGATGATAAACTATAACCCCGAAACGGTGTCGACCGACTATGATATGTGTGACCGCCTATATTTCGACGAACTCACATTCGAACGTGTCATGGACATCCTCGACCTCGAACAGCCCCACGGCACCATCCTGTCGGTGGGCGGTCAGATACCAAACAACCTTGCCACGCGCCTCGACAGCGAGGGCATCAACATCCTGGGCACATCGGCCAAGTCAATCGACAACGCGGAAGACCGCCACAAATTCTCGGCCATGCTCGACCGTCTCGGCATAGACCAGCCGCGCTGGCGCGAGTTGACAAGCATGGATGACATCCAGCAGTTTATCGACGAAGTCGGTTTCCCCGTGCTCGTCAGACCGAGCTACGTGCTTTCAGGCGCAGCCATGAACGTCTGCTCCAATGATGACGAGCTCGTGCGCTTCCTCCGTCTTGCCGCCAATGTCTCGAAGCAGCATCCGGTCGTTGTCACCGAGTTTATCCAGAACGCAAAAGAGATCGAAATGGATGCCGTCGCTCAAAACGGCGAAATCAAAGCTTATGCAATATCTGAACACATAGAGTTTGCGGGAGTACACTCCGGTGACGCCACCATCCAGTTCCCGCCGCAGAAGCTTTATGTCGAGACCATGCGTCGCATCAAGAAAGTGTCGTCACAAATCGCAAAGGCATTGAACATCTCCGGACCGTTCAACATCCAGTATCTTGCCAAGAACAACGACATCAAGGTGATCGAATGCAACCTGCGCGCGTCACGAAGCTTCCCCTTCGTCTCAAAAATCCTCAAGATAAACTTCATAGACCTCGCTACGCGCATCATGCTTGGTCTTCCCGTGGAGAAACCTCACAAGAACGCCTTTGATCTCGACTATGTCGGCATAAAGGCATCTCAATTCTCCTTCTCGCGCCTTCAGGGTGCAGACCCGGTGCTCGGTGTCGACATGTCATCGACCGGTGAAGTCGGATGTATCGGCAACGACACATCGGAGGCCATCCTGAAGTCAATGCTTGCTGTCGGCCTGCGCATACCGTCAAAAGCGATCCTGCTGAGCACCGGCACTCCAAAGCAGAAAGCCGATATGCTTGATGCGGCACACATGCTGCACAACAAAGGCTACAAGATTTATGCGACCGGAGGCACCCACCAGTTCCTCAACGACAACGGCATCCCCGCTCTACGTGTCTACTGGCCGTCGCAGCCCGATATGCAGCCTCAGGCTCTCGACCTGCTCCACAACAAGGAGATAGACCTTGTGGTCAACATACCCAAGAACCTGAGTTCAGCCGAACTGAGCAACGGCTATAAAATCCGCCGTGCGGCCATTGACCTCAATGTTCCGCTGTTGACCAATGCCCGTCTGGCCTCCGCGTTTATCCTCGCCTTCACCACCCTGCCTGTCAAGGATATCGAGATCCGCAGCTGGGACGAGTACTAATGTCAAAGGCGATGTCGTCGCGCGTCAGGCTGTGGCGACATCGCCTTCAATATTGACACATACTTATTATTAACTCAATAAACAATCTATTATGAAACATTTGTTGCGATTGTCTGCTCTCGCTGTCGCCATGCTGACCACTCTCGCGATGTCGGCCGGGAAATACGAGTTCCAGACAGTGCCCGGAGACCCTCTGGACACCAAAATGTACACTTTGGAAAACGGTTTGAAAATTTTCATGAGTGTCAACAAAGACAAGCCCCGCATCCAGGCCAACATAGCCGTGCGCGTAGGAGGCAAGAATGATCCGGCAGAAACGACCGGTCTGGCCCACTACTTCGAGCATCTCATGTTCAAAGGCACAGAGCAGTTCGGCACTACCGACTATGCGGCAGAAAAACCGCTCCTTGACGAAATCGAACGCCTCTTCGAAGTCTACCGCAAGACTACCGACGAAGCAGCCAGAAAGGAAATCTACCACGCAATCGACTCTATCAGCTACGCAGCATCGCTCATCGCCATCCCCAACGAGTATGACAAACTCATGAGCGCCATCGGAGCTTCAGGCACAAACGCCTATACGAGCCAAGATGTGACATGCTACGTTGAAAACATACCGTCAAACGAAATCGAGAACTGGGCTCGCATCCAGGCCGACCGTTTCGAGCATCCGGTCATCCGCGGCTTCCACACCGAACTCGAGACTATCTATGAGGAAAAGAACATGTCGCTGACCTCAGACGGCCGCAAAATGGCGGAGGCAATGCTGACAGCGCTCTTCCCCACCCACCCTTACGGCACACAGACTGTGCTCGGCACTCAGGAAAACCTCAAGAACCCGTCAATCACCAATGTCAAGAACTACCATAAGACATGGTATGTGCCCAACAACATGGCCATCTGTGTTTCGGGCGACTTTGACCCCGACAACATGGTTGACATCATCTCGAAATACTTCGGACATCTCAAGCCCAATCCCAACCTTCCCAAGCTCGAATTCCCGGCTGAAATGACCATCACCGAGCCCATCAAACGCGAGGTCTGGGGCAACGAAGCCGAACGTCTGTATCTCGCATGGCGTGTGCCCGAGGCCAAAGACGACGACACCCGCGTCATCTCTGTGATCTCACAGGTGCTCAACAACAATAAGTGCGGACTCATCGACATCAACATCAATCTTGCCCAGAAGATGCTTGGAGCGGGAGCAGGCCAATATGGTCTCTCTGACCAAGGCGCATTCATACTTATCGGCATGCCAAAGGGCGGACAGACGCTCGACGACGTTCGCGCCCTGCTTCTCGACGAAATGAAAAATGTGCGTGAAGGTAACTTCGCAGATGATCTTGTGCCCGCTATCGTCAACAATCTCAAGCTCGAACTCCAGCAATCGTTTGAAAGCAATGAGTCGCGCGTCGGCTACTATGTAGATGCTTTTGTCAACGGTCAGCCATGGGCTGACGCCGTAGGCGAACTCGACGGTTTGGATAAAATTACAAAAGCTGATGTTGTTGCCGTCGCCAACAAATATTTCGGTCCCCAAAACTACGTAGCCATCTACAAGCTCCAGGGACCTGACCCCAACGAGCTTAAGATTTCCAAGCCTGAAATCACCCCCATCGCAATGAACCGCGACGCGGCAAGCCCATTCCTGCTTGAAATCCAGAACAGTAAAGTCACACCCATCGAACCGGTGTTTGTCGACTATGAAAAGGATCTCACACGCTTGACGACAAAAAGCAAAATACCTGTACTCTACACCCACAACTCAACCAACGACGTCTTCCAACTGACCTATATCTATAACGTCGGTTCGAACAACGACATCCGTCTTGACTACGCGACCGAACTTCTCGAGTTGTTCGGCACCGCTGACATGACGCCTCAGGACATACAGAACGAGTTCTACAAACTTGCTTGCTCATTCCGTGTCGTTGTCAATCAGGAACGCTCATATGTCGTCATCTCGGGTCTTAATGAAAATATGCCGCGCGCAATCGAGCTCTTCGAGAAGATTGTCCGTGAGGCTAAACCCGACGCCGATGCCTACAACGCATTCATCGACCGCGTAGAGCAATCACGCGCCAACGCTAAGTCTAACCAGCGCAGCAATTTCAACGCACTCCGTCAATATGTGACTTATGGCAAGGACAATCCTCAGACCCGCGACATGAAGATTGACGAGCTCCGCGCCGCTGACCCCGAAATCTTCCTGAACGCTCTCCGCGACCTTATGAACTATGAGCATGAGATCATCTATTACGGTTCAAGTTCGGAAAAGCAAGTGCTCGCTACTCTCAACAAATATCACAAGACAGCAAAGAAACTCACCCCTGCTCCCGAGCAGAACGTTTTCACCCAAATCATTCCTGAAGAGACTGTCATCTTCATCGCTCCTTATGACGCAAAACAGCTCTACATGAATCTTTACTCTAACCGCGGTGAAAAATATAATCCGGCGATCGAACCACTCCGCAACGTTTACAACGAGTACTTCGGAGGCTCGATGAACGCCATCGTGTTCCAGGAAATGCGCGAAAGCCGTTCGCTTGCCTACTCAGCAGGCGCCAACTACGCCGGACCGTCAAATCTCCGTCGTCCTTATATCTACAATGCCACCATCGCGACCCAGAACGACAAACTCATAGACGCGACAAAGGCATTCGACGAGATCATCAACAACATGCCGGTCAGCGAAGCCGCGTTTGACCTCGCCAAGAAAGGCATCGAATCGCGCATACGCACCTCACGCACAATCAAGGACAACATCGCATGGAGCTATATCAACGCCCGCGACCTCGGTCTCAACAAGGACAGCCGTATAGCTATCTTCGAGGCGCTCCCCGGCATCAGCATCGAAGACATCGTGAAATTCCAGAAAGACAATGTCAAGGGCCGCACATACTATTATGGCATCCTCGGAGATCCCAAAGATCTTGACATCGAAGCACTTTCCAAAATCGGAAAAGTCGTGATGCTCACGACCGAAGATATCTTCGGATACTAATCACATCCCAATCGACAAGCAGGAGGCAGACACCGGTCACAAGTGTTTACCTCCTGCTTCCGTTTTCCTACTACCTGACATAACCATCCGGTAACACGCCTAATAGGTGAGGTCATGGAAATTTTAAGTACTTTTGCATAGAAACAAAACAATCATCAGATTATGGAAATCATATCTCTCGCCGGCATGACTTTTGAACGCATTGCAGACGCATTTCTCAATGCGTTCAGCGACTATAACATCAGTTTCGGACGTAATCAGCTCCGCGATATGCTTGTCAGACGTGGTGCAGACCTAAGTCTTTCTTTCGGAGCTATAGACAATGGTCAACTTGTTTCGTTTATATTGAACGGTATCGGTGACTTCAACGGCAAGAGATGTGCTTATGACACCGGAACCGGCACTGTAAAGACTCATCGTGGACTTGGTCTTACAGACGGGATTTTCACACATTCGCTACCGGCACTGCGTACTGCCGGAGTTGAGCTGTATGTGCTCGAAGTACTGACCGACAACACTCCGGCCATAAAAATCTACAAGCGTCAGGGCTTCGAGACAAACCGGCAGTTTCACTGCTATTCGGCCAAATGCGAAACAATCGCGTCCGCAGGAACGGCCGTAGACATAATCAGAGCCAACGTCGATGACATAATAACCCAAGCTGACTTTTCAGACTTTAATCCGTCTTGGCAAAACAGCAATCAATCACTAAGGCGTGCGGCAAGCAATATTGACATCATCATAGCCAGAGACGGAGAAGAAGCTGTAGGCTGCGCCGCTATAGAGGCAGCCTACGGGGATCTTGCCCGGATTGCAGTCAAGCCCTCACACCGCCGATGTGGCATCGGAACCGCGTTGCTCAATGAAGCATGCCGTATAAGCCAGACAGGTGAGATCAGAGCTGTCAACATCCCTGCAGACGATGAAGCTACAAACTGTTTTTTCAAAAGTCGGGGGTTATCACTGACATGTTCACAGTATGAGATGACCAAAAGACTTTAAAAACAGCCTGATAACATCTGAACAATCATTATTTTTCCGTTAAATCATGACCTGACTGCGGTAGCGGTTGTATATTCATAGTTTTTTGCATAAATTCGCAGTTATACTATTTAATATCATGTCTGAAAAACCGATAATCGAAATATGTTGTGCCGGGCCTGATGATGTGGCAGCTGCGGTTAGCGCAGGAGCTTCGCGCATAGAATTGTGCTCGGCATTGTCGGCAGAAGGCGTAACACCATCACCGGGGTTGATTGCCGAAGCGCTCCGCATAGCCGGAGATGTGCCGCTGACCGTACTTGTCAGACCACGCGAAGGCGATTTCTGCTATACACAGCGCGAGATCGCTGTCATGGTTGCCGACATCCGTTCAATTTCAGCCATGGGTGCGTCCGGTGTCACCATCGGGGCTATGACCGACAAGCGGATGCCCGATCAAGAGGCGATGGGACTTCTCATTGATGCCGCAGGCGAAAACATGCAGCTGACCTTTCACAGGGCAATCGATGACTGCGCCTATCCGCTGGCTGCGATTGATATGCTTGTCACGATGGGCATAGACAGAGTTCTGACATCGGGCTCCGCAGCAACGGCTATTGACGGAAGCGCGACCATCAGAGAGATGATAGCACGTGGAGCAGGCCGCATCGAGATTATGCCTGGAGGCGGAGTCCGTCCCGACAATATAGCCGCTCTGCGTCTGCAGACCGGTGCCCGCCAGTTCCATTCATCAGCACGCAACAAGTCAACGGTCTCCTCAAACGGCAAATCGATATTCGGGGCAACCCCGGCAACGGTCGATGCGAATATAGTAAGACAACTTATTGCAGAATTATCCTAACCCACTCCGAAATATGTCCTTACGTCAAATAATCATGTCGGTCATCATGGCCGCTACAGTTTCAATCACGGCAGACGCCACATATAAGCCTACGCCTGAGATATTACAGGCAAGGGAGCAATTCCGCGACCATGGATTTGGTGTATTCATCCACTGGGGTGTCTATTCGATGCTTGGCCGTGGCGAGTGGGTGCTCAACCGCGACGATGTAGGCCTCGATGAGTATACCAAGCTGGCCGCCGGCTTCTATCCGTCGCGCTTCGACGCAGACTCCTGGGTCAAGGCCATAAAGGACAGCGGAGCAGAATATATCACATTCACGACCCGCCATCACGACGGCTTCTCCATGTTTGACTCCGAACATTCAGACTATAACATCGTTGATGCCACTCCATTCAAGCGCGATGTGCTCAAAGAACTTGCCGACGCATGCGAGCGTCATGATCTTAAACTGCATCTCTATTACTCCCAGCTCGACTGGAGCCGCGACGATTATGTGCCATTGGGACGCACAGGCCATGACAAATCGCGCAGGCTCGACGGCAGCTGGGCCGATTATCTTACGTTCATGGACAAGCAGCTCACCGAGTTGCTCACCAATTACGGACCTATCGGAGCGATATGGTACGACGGCATGTGGGACCGCGACGAAATCCCGGGTGGCATGGATCCTGACCTGTGGAATCTTGACCATCAATATGCCCTTATCCATCGTCTTCAGCCTTCGTGTCTGATTGGATCAAATCATCATAGCAATACATTCGACGGTGAGGACATCCAGATTTTCGAGCGCGACAAACCGGGAGAGAATTTCGCCGGATATTCCGAACAGGATATCAGCAGCCTGCCGCTGGAGACATGTCAGACCATGAACGAATCGTGGGGATATCGCATCACTGACGACAACTACAAATCGTCTGACGACGTAATCCGCTATCTTGTGGAGACGGCAGGACGCAATGCCAACCTACTGCTCAACATCGGACCGCGTCCCGACGGCAGTCTGCCCGGGAAGGCGCTCGAAATACTCTCCTCTCTGGGCGACTGGATGAAAATCTATGGAGAGACAATCAAGGGCACACGCGCCTCGGCAGTCGCAGCCCGCGACTGGGGCGCGGTCACACATCGTGGCAATACAATGTATGTGCACGTCCTCAATGCTTCTGACAATACAATCTACATACCATACCGGGGCAACAGACTGACAAGCGCCACTACTTTTACCGACGGCAAAAAAGTTCGCTATAATCAGACTGAAGACGGCATAATCCTCGACATCAGCGACAAGCCCGACATAGTCGACCATATAATCAGACTCACATTTAAAAACAATATATGACCATGCGTTTCATATCCCTGCTCGCTGCCGCCATTATCTCATGCTCAACAGCCACGGCAATGTTTCCAAACGAAGATGAGACACTGGAATTTCTATATGAGTCAATGCCTCTTTCAGACAGGCTTATGAAGTCCGAACAGTATTATCGCGACAACATAAAGACATCATTGAAAGCCGCTTCGGAATTACCATGGGTGAGAACCATTCCCGACGATATATGGTATCACTTTGTGCTGCCGGTTCGCTCAAACAATGAAACCATCGACGATTTCCGTACTGTATATTATGAAGAGTTGCGCGACCGTGTCACAGGCCTGTCTATGCGCGATGCGGCTCTCGAAGTCAATCACTGGCTTCACGAGAAGGTTACTTATGAACCATCAGACAGCCGCACATCATCGCCTATGGCCACAATCCGCACATCAAAAGGCCGTTGCGGCGAGGAATCTGTGTTAGGCGTGGCGGCCATGCGTGCGGTCGGCATTCCTGCCCGTCAAGTCTACACTCCGCGTTGGGCCCACACTGACGACAATCATGCATGGGTCGAAGTATGGGTCGATGGCAAATGGTATTTTCTCGGAGCCTGTGAACCCGAACCCGAACTTAACCGCGCCTGGTTTAACAGTCCCGCTTCACGCGGCATGGTCATGCACACCCGTGTGTTCGGCAAATATGAAGGTGCCGAGCAAATACTTTCGCGCAAAGGCAATATCACTGAGATCAATGTCACAGACAACTATGTCCCGGTGCGCGACAATCACGTGACGGTCTACGGTGTTGACGGCACGCCCCTGTCAGGCGTTGATGTCAGCTTCCATATCTACAACTACGCAGAGTTTTACCCTGTAGCCACATTCATCACGGACTCCGACGGACGCGTCATGCTGCGCACCGGATATGGCGACATGCTCGCATGGGCCACCGACGGTTCAACATTCGGTTTTGCCAAAGTGTCAGGGCCGGAAACACGACTTGATATGATTTGCCCGGTCGGACAGCCTTTCAGCTGCGATCTGACAATCACAGCTCCCGCAGAAAATCCTATTCCGACCTACGCCACACAGCAGCAGATTGACGAAAATGCGTTCCGGCTGACAGTCGAGGACTCCATACGCAACGCCTACACCCAGAGTTTCTATCATCCCCAGTCATGCGACACAACCCGCTTAGCCGCATTGCTTGTCAAAGCCCGCGGCAACTGGCGCGAGATACTTTCTTTTGTCAATGGAGCAGACTCCGCACGGATTTCCGACGCCATGGCAATGCTGGAAACTATCAGCGACAAAGATCTCCGCGACACTCCTGCATCAACACTGAGCGCCATTCTTCTGTCAACCCCTCATCAGGACAATAATCCTCTCTATGTGCCATATGTGCTCAATCCTCGCATCTCCACAGAGCTACTGACACCTTACCGCCTGACACTCGGCACTCCCGCTGCAACTCCGCGCGATATCATCTCGCTGGTAGCTGACTCCATGACAGTCGATGACATCGCGAACGGCTACCATGTACCGATCACACCGACAGAAGCTTGGCACGGCCGTATGGCAGACTCACGCTCACGTGACATACTTTTTGTCGCCATGTGCCGCAACGCCGGCATAGCATCGCGTATCAATGAGATTTCAGGCCGTCCGCAATATCATGACGGTCACGACTGGATAACCGTCGACTTCGAGGCTCATTCAGACAAAAAAATACCTCAAGGCCGTCTGCATGCGACCTACACACCCATAGCCTATCTCGAGAATCCCCAGTATTACCGCCACTTCACCCTATCCGGCTTGTCCAAAGGGCGTCCCGAGCTACTCGAGTTTGACGAAGGTACAGCCAACTTCGGAAACACACTGGGCGACACACTTACAGTTGACGAAGGCCACTATCTGCTCACCTCAGGCACCCGCATGGCAGACGGAAGCGTATTAGCGCATCTCGAAGGATTTACAGTGAAACGTGACTCGCTGACAAATGTCCCGTTGGTGCTACGCAACAATCCCGAAAAGATACGGGTCATAGGCAACATGGACTGCGAGGCTATCTACCAAGCACCGGACGGCAGCGAACGCTCTATCCTGTCGACCACAGGACGCGGATATTTCATAATCTGTGTTCTTGGCGCCAACGACGAACCGTCGAACCACGCCATAGTGGAACTTGCTTCTATTTCAGACGACCTCAACCGATGGGCACGCCCGATCCTGCTTCTTAAGCCGGGGGCAACCTCCCGTCATGAACTTGGCGTAATCAAAGGGCTCAGCTATGGCAGTGACTGCGACGGCTCGATAGCCACAATGCTTCGCAACGGCACAGACAGCCGCAAAACACAACTACCTGTCATTGCTGTGGCCGACAGTTTCGGCCGAATAGTCATGATAAGCGAAGGGTATGATACCTCCCTGGCCTCCAAACTCAAGTCTGTAATCTCAAGGTTATGACAATACTCACAGACAAGAGCCTGGAATATTATCAGATGGACTGCTAAGTTTTCCGTAGTTTTCTAAAGACTTTTTGCATCGCAAAAAATAAATTAGTAATTTTGAGGCGAATTTCGGAAATAATTGGTTCGCTATAGACGCGATTAAAAGGGAACCGAGTGAAAATCCCGGACAGACCCGCTGCTGTAAGTTCCATCATTCCGGCATCATTAATCCACTGGCCAAGCAAGAGTGCAACGGCCGGGAAGGGGATGCAGGAAGGAATAAGTCAGAAGACCTGCCAATATTATTAACTCGCACTATCACGCTCGAGGTTAAACGTGGCGAATAACATATTGGAAAGATGAAAATCGCCAACGGGCAGCTGTCACGTTACATTACATGTCTGCCCATTTTCATAGGTCTCGCACTGAGCCACACCGCAATCGCAGCGGAGATTTCAGACAGCATCATATCACTCGAAGAAGTAACTGTCTCAACCTCACCGCGCAAATTGGCCACAGTCCAAGAACTTGCGGGCACTGAACTTCAGGCGCTGTCGACGACGTCGATTGCCGACGCGTTGAAATATTTTGCCGGAGTGCAGATCAAGGATTATGGAGGTCTCGGAGGTCTCAAGACAATCAATGTACGCTCGTTGGGAGCCCAGCATGTAGGAGTCTATATCGACGGCATACGCATCACAAACGCCCAAAACGGCACAGTAGACCTCGGCAAATACTCACTTTCCACACTCGAATCCGTTTCACTTTACAACGCCAACAAACTTGATGCCTGTCAATCGGCTTCTGAATACGCTTCAGGAGCGACGGTCTATATGCGCACCCGCCGTCCGACCACTGACTCTCTGTCAGTAACAGCCCGCTGGGGATCGTTCCACACCTACATGGGACGCGTCAACGCCCAGTTCGCCCGTAATGGATGGAGCGGCTTTATTGACGGCGAATATATGAATTCGAAGGGAGACTATCCGTTCAGATACAAGTCTGAATTTGAAGACACTGTCGGCAAACGTAAAAATTCGGACATCGAATATGGTCGCGTCGAAGCGGCCTTGTTCAAAAACGGTTTTTCCTCACATCTCTACTACTATCAATCAGAACGCGGCTGTCCCGGGGGCATCGTAAGACGACTTTCAGACAAATACAATAACGTCGGACGCGAATGGGACATAGACCTGTTTGCCCAAGCCTCCTATCAGTGGTCATCAGGTGAGAAATTCCAGTTTAAGGCAAACACAAAATATGCCTATGAATATCTGCGCTATTGCACAGACTATCCAGAGAACCAGAATACGGCCAAAGTCAACAATCACTATCGTCAGCACGATGCATTTGCAGCGCTGTCGGGAGCATACTTTCCGACGGAATGGCTATCGTTCAACATCGGCTACGACGCCCGTATGTCATGGCTTGAGGCCGACCTGAAAATGTTCCATCCGGTCAGACGCCTCGATCAAAAAGCCGTCGTGGCAGGCCAAATCAACTACCGGCGTCTGAGATTTGCCGCCTCTATCCTATACCAACACTACAAGGACCACACCAAACTGAAAGTCGGGGCAGCCGACCCTCTGAACCGCTTCACCCCTTCGGTATCGCTCGGATACACTATCGGAGATCTGACGTTGAGAACCTGGTACAAGAGCATTTTCCGCGCTCCGACACTCAACGATCTATATTACACACAGGTCGGCAACCGCAATCTCAAGCCCGAGTATACAAAACAGTTTGACTTCGGAGCAGAATATAACTACATATCCACCCACTGGACGGCATCGGTTCAAGCCGACGTCTATGTCAATCACATCGATGACCGCATAGTCTGCCTGCCTCTGAAAGGCACTTATACCTGGTCGATGATGAATTATGGCGAAACCTACTGCCGGGGACTTAACATGACTGCATCGGGACGATACATGACCGGGCCGTGGAATTTCTCGCTGCTGACTTCGCTGACATGGCAACGCGACCTCAACCGCACAGACCCTGACAACGAGAACACCTACAATAAACCGATCTGTTACTCACCGACTCTGTCGATGGGCATCACAGCAATAGCGGCATGGAAGAACTATTCTCTGACTGTATCCGAACTTCATGTCGGTGAACGCATGTGGTCGTATGCAGATCCCGAGGACGTACTCAAGCCATATAACAACGTCGATGTCAAGCTATGTGCATCATGGCGCAAGATTCTCGCATCGCTTGAAGTCAACGACCTTTTTGATGTGCAGTATGAACATATACCACGCTATCCCATGCCCGGCCGAAACTTCAGGCTCACACTTTCATTGACAATCTGATTCGAACCACTCCTTAACTCCTTTTTTTATGAAACACAAATTCAAAATGTTGACAGCTATGCTGTCTATCATCGTTCCGGTCGTATCTGAAGCCCAAGAGCGCATCATCTTGCTCAACGAGGGCAACTGGCAGGCCGACAACGGCAAAATCACCTATTTCGAGGACGGCAAGATTGTCAGCAACCAATGGTTCCGCGACATCAACGGTTATAAACTCGGCGATACTCCCAACGACATAATCGCCGTCAACGACAACCTGATCGCCATAGCCATCAACTGGTCTAACATCGTGCAGTTCATCACGCCCGACGGCAAAGCTGTCGCTGCGACCGAAGACGTGCCCAACAACCGCAAACTTGCCTCAGACGGAGAATTTGTCTACATATCTTCATATGGCCACGAATGTGGTATAGACGGCCAATATGTAGAGTTTACAAAAGGTTTCGTTGCAAAAATAGATGTCTCGACATTCAAAGTAGTCGCCGCAGTCGAAGTCGGTTATGAGCCGGAAGGCATAGCCTGTTACGACGGCCATCTCTTCGTGGCCAACACCGGAGGTTACGCATTTCAGGAAGATCATGAATATGAAACGACTGTCAGCATCATCGATGCCTCAACGATGACAGTCACCCGCACTGTGGACACCGGACAGATCAATCTCTACGGCAAGATGTCGCAAAGCGGCAAATATCTGTGTATAAACTCCCCCGGTGACTATTACGACATCCAGGCTGCAACAATCATCTTTGACTGCGAAGCGGCTCTCAACGGCAAACCCGACGATGAATGCTTCACCAAACTCGAATATGCCGCGACTTACAATTGCGTGACAGCCGACGGTGACTTCTATGCAATCGGATCAAGATATTCCTACTACACCGGTCAATATGAGTTCAACTACATAATGATTGATCCCGCTGCGGCGATGGAGTATGGCGATGCGGGAGTCTGCGATGATTTTCCGGGCACCGTGCTTTCCGACATCAAGAAGATGAGCATGCCCTATGGCATATACATCAACCCCTACACAGGCTATATCTACGCCACCGACGCAGCGTCGTTTGCCGAAGGCGGCACATTGTATCAGTGGTCGCCCGAAGGACAATTGCTCGGAAAATTCGGAGTATATATCAACCCTGCTCACTTCCTGGCCCTCAAACCCGACGGTTACACCGGCGGCATCGGCGACGTGATCATCGATCAACCCGACACCGACTCTCCGATCTATAATCTACAAGGCATCAGGATCACTAATCCTGCACCTGGCCAGATCTACATCCAAAACGGCCGTAAATTCAGATATTGACAACCCAATAAAATCAAATCATTATGAAACTTAAACATTTACTTCTGCCTCTCGCGGGAGTGGTCTGTACAATGCAGACAGAGGCTGCGCCGGTGAAAGTGACGATGAACACCGTCTCCACCACCATGAGCCTCACTGCAAAAGACAGCGGCACAGCCGTCGAAACCGGAGATGCCACCAACAGGATATACAATTTTGAGACTCCAGCCGGCGAATATATACTCACTGCATATGCCACGAACGGCGAAACCGTCAACGGTACAATTGAAATCACAATTCCCGAAACGGATGACGCTCAGGACATCCGCGTAATCACCAACACAGTCTATGTCACAAACAAACATACCGACAATACGGTGTGGACTGTAGCAAACGGAGACTATACGCTCGATGTCACTGTCAACACACGGGAAGGCCTACATCAGACGGTCACAGTCGGCAACAGCGTCACTGCCGGGCGAAAGACATTTCTCGCTCTTAACGGAAACAGCTACAATGTTTCATTCATACCAAGCGAAGAGCATGTTGCCGAAGGCTTCACCACTCTTTATAAATCGGGGACACTGACCGGCAATGTCAACGTATATGGCGCCATCCCCAAGGGAGAGGATTATTCAGTCTCACTTCCGGCGGATGCCGAGCTTGTGTTAGGCATAAAATTCACACACTTCACGACATTTACGACAGTAGAACCCAAGTCTGTCACTATCGAAGGCGATAAAAAGACCCATACGTATTATCTTGCACAGGGCCAGGTCTACAATTTCCGCACATGGAAAGAAGGCGGTCTGACGCAAGCCGGCTACTTCACGATGAGCGCAGACGCTTCGCGCCGCACACAGCTCGACTTCAACGACAGCGATTACTCTGCTTACAATCCAAAACAGATCAACCATAGCGTAGAGAGCAACGCCGGCTTTGAGACAGGCGACATCTTCGTGAACATCAACGAGCGCGGCCATCTGTCCATGACCATCGGCGAAAAATATGACGCTCATGCGATGCGCACATGGCAGCTGACCGACAACTCGACCAACAATTACTTCATGGAGCCGGATTTCCACTACACCATTGTAGATCCAGAAGGCAAGCCGAGCAAAGGAGTCATCGAAATAAGCAATGCCGACACTCACGAGTCGCCATGGTCAGAAATCAAGGCCATCGGCAATGGCACGGCCATAGTGTTGGTGACATATGACGCGATAAGTGTGAAGATGAACGGATCTGCATATCTCGGAGGCGAATACTGGGGTGCGATCTGGCCTGAAAACACAGGTGTGTATGTTGTCACAGTCGGAGATGATGCAAAAGGCATCAACCCCAACATGACAATCAATGCCAAATACAACACCGGAACACTTAAAGTCGCCGGAAAGAACGTCGATGCAGAGCATGACGTGTTCTACTATCTCGACACAGAGGCAGGAGCAAGCTACACATTCACCCCCGAAGGCGTCGACAACGTGAGCATCGCCTACCCGACCATCGGTAGCCAGACTGTCAGCTTCAACGGCTTCGGCACAGAAGGTGTGACTAAAAACGAAGACGGATCCTATACCCTGCTTCTCAAGGAAGGACGCCAGATTGTCAAGCTCAGCGATGCCTCCGGAAAATCGGTCTATCAGGTTCTGACCGCAAAATCATGTCACCGTGAAATCGTCAACCTCTCCCGAGAAGGCAGCAAAACCTTCCAGCCGGGTGACAAGGTGAAAATCCAGTATTCAGGTCTGAGACATCCGGCCAACAAGCTTGCCGGCATTTATAACATGTCGGCCTATGTCACATATAACGGCAATCCCAACGGCTCGTCATTAATCCTCGGCTCGGGTCAATATACGTTTGGCTCGGCAGCCTCGGCTCAGGCCGTGACAATAGAGATACCCGAAGATTTTGACACGACAACCAAGCCGGCATTCATCCTCGACGAGGGAGTGATTCAGGTCAACGGTTATGGAGACCCGATCGGCAACCACCGCGTCATCAGCCCGACAGCCGGACGTTCGCCAAACTTCACTGCCGTGGCTCACAAGACATATTTCGGAGCAATTCCGGATGTGAGCATTCCGGTGTCGGCATTCAAGACATTTGAAATCAAGATCGAGAACAATGTCGATGATGCTGAAATGATAGTTATCTTCAAGCCGGAAAACAAAGAACTTGAGCCAAACGACAAAGGTCTGTATGAAGGCACATACGGCACATACAGCGTAGTAGCAATCAAGTCAGGCTACCGCTGCTACCGCCATGAATTCACTATCGACGACAATGCGGAAGGCGTGCAGACTTTCGTGGTAGAGATGGAGCAATCAGATGTTTGCTGGGACGGCGAAAGCTTAACCGAACCAAATCAGGAAAACGGAGAATATCTAATAGCAACCGGCTCGGAACTTGCCTGGTTTGCCCAACATGTCAACGATGGCAACAAAGCTGACGCCAGATTGGTCAAGGACATCGACCTCGGCAACTTTGCCTGGACCCCGATCGGCATCTCTGTATGGCCTCCGAGCGCAGGTGACACCCATGAATTCACCGGTTCATTCAAAGGAGAAGGTCACAAGATCGAAGGCCTCTATATCAATAAGCCCGACGCCACCTATCAAGGCCTTTTCGGCGCTGTGAACAACAGCTCGATAAGCGGCATCTCTGTCTATGGAGAAGTGAGCTCTAAAGATTTTGCCGGAGGACTTATAGCCTTGATGGGTGAAAATGTAACAGTTGACCGCTGTGCAAGTTATGTCGACCTTACCTGCCTCGGTTCGAACAGCGGTGGCATCGCCGGACGTTGTGACGGCAAATCATCGGCCATCACCAACAGCTACAACTGCGGCACGATCACCGGGACAAACAACTGCGGAGGCATCCTCGGCGCCAATTTTGACAACATAGCAATAAGGAATGTATTTAACACAGGCGAAATAAGAGCAACAAAAGCCGGAGCCTGCATCGGCACAAACACAGCGGCAAACTCAAACACCGAGAATGCATTCAGCATCTATGAATATGCCGTCACCGATGGCCAGACCCTGGTGACCGAGGAGCAGATGTGTTCGGGCGAGGTAGCTTATCTGCTCGGTGAAGCATTCGGACAGGAGATCGGCGTCGAAGAGCATCCTGTGCTCGGTGGCATGAAGGTCTACTACGATGAAGCGACCAACAGTTACAGCAACAAGGGCGTGACATCAGGCATCGAGGACATCACGGCTGACCATTGCGGTGATACGGTCTACTACAACCTCGAAGGTGTAGCCTCAGATCGTCCGTTCAAGGGCTTCAACATCGTGCGACACCCAGACGGCACAACAGACAAACTCTACATGAGATAAAGACACGGTGGGGTTGCGACCGGTTCGCGACAGCCACAACAACGATGCACACCTTTCCACATTCCGGAGAGGTGTGCATTTTTTTTGTGGAGGTATGTAAAGTCATCAGCAAAGAGAGTCACATAGGCAAAACTGCCATTTTGTCACACGTGACATGCCAAAAACTTTTTGGCACAGGATTTGTTTTACTATTGATGAATTGAAAACAAAAGCAAAATAAAAACATAAACATAAAACTTATTTATCATGGGAAAAATTATTGGTATTGACTTAGGAACAACCAATTCCTGCGTAGCAGTTCTCGAAGGCAACGACCCTGTCGTTATCCCCAACAGCGAAGGCCGCAACACTACACCTTCAGTGGTAGCGTTTGTCGATGGAGGCGAACGTAAGGTCGGCGATCCTGCCAAACGTCAGGCAATCACCAACCCTAAACGCACCATCTACTCAATCAAACGATTTATGGGCGAGACCTACGACCAGGTCAAGAACGAAATCGAACGTGTGCCTTATAAAGTTGTTCGCGGAGACAACAACACTCCCCGCATCGACATCGACGGCCGCGAATATACACCTCAGGAAATCTCAGCGATGATTCTTCAGAAAATGAAGAAAACAGCTGAAGACTACCTTGGCCAGTCAGTGACAGAAGCTGTCATCACTGTGCCTGCCTACTTCAATGACTCTCAGCGTCAGGCGACCAAGGAAGCCGGTGAGATCGCCGGTCTGACAGTGAAGCGTATCGTCAACGAACCTACCGCAGCCGCCCTCGCCTATGGTCTGGACAAGACCAACAAGGATCAGAAAATCGCCGTATTCGACCTTGGTGGCGGTACATTCGATATCTCGATCCTCGAACTTGGAGACGGAGTTTTTGAAGTGAAGTCAACCAACGGTGACACGCACCTTGGCGGTGATGACTTCGACCACGTGATCATCGACTGGCTTGCCGACGAATTCCAGAAAGAAGAAGGTATCGACCTCCGTCAGGATCCTATGGCATTGCAGCGTCTTAAAGAAGCCGCTGAAAAAGCAAAGATTGAACTTTCGAGCACAACCTCTACAGAAATCAATCTGCCGTATATCATGCCTGTCAACGGTATTCCAAAACACCTTGTGAAGACCCTTACCCGCGCAAAATTCGAACAGCTTGCCGACAAACTCATCCAGGCAACAATCAAACCTTGTGAAGATGCGCTCCGTGACGCAGGCATGAAACCGAGCGACATTGACGAAGTGATACTCGTCGGTGGTTCGACACGTATTCCTGCCATCCAGCAGATTGTTGAAAAATTCTTCGGCAAAGCTCCCTCCAAGGGTGTCAACCCCGACGAAGTAGTGGCAGTCGGTGCGGCCATCCAGGGCGGTGTGCTCTCAGGCGATGTAAAGGACGTACTTCTTCTCGACGTTGTGCCTCTGTCAGTAGGTATCGAAACCCTCGGTGGTGTGATGACTAAGCTTATCGAAGCCAACACAACTATCCCGACCCGCAAGAGCGAGACATTCTCTACCGCAGCCGACAATCAGCCTTCGGTTGAGATCAACGTTCTTCAGGGCGAACGTCCTATGGCTAAGGACGACAAGCTCCTCGGCAAATTCCACCTCGACGGCATCGCACCCGCACCCCGTGGCATACCTCAGATTGAAGTCACCTTTGAAATCGACGCCAACGGCATCCTCAATGTCTCTGCCAAAGACAAAGCAACCGGTAAGGAACAATCAATCCGTATCGAAGCTTCAAGCGGTCTTACAGACGCAGAAATCAAACGCATGAAGGAAGAAGCCGAAGCTAATGCAGCCGCAGACGCCAAGGAAAAGGAACGCATCGACAAACTCAACCACGCCGACGCAGTTATCTTCCAGACTGAAAAACAGATAGCCGAATTCGGTGACAAGATACCGGCCGATAAGAAGGCTGCACTCGAAGCTGCTGTAAGCCGTCTGAAAGACGCTCACAAATCAGGAGACCTTGACGCCATCGACAGCGCGATCAAAGAGATCGAAACTACTTTTGGCGCGGTTCAGCAGGACATCCTCAATGCCCAGCAGCAGGCACAGTCAGCTCAGAGCGCAGGACCTGACATGGGCGGACAATCCCACTCAAACGGCAACAACGGCGGCGACGACCACGTAACCGACGTAGACTTTGAGGAAGTGAAGTAATAAAACTAAATACACATAAATCCCTCTAAAAAGGGTTGCAGTCCTTGTGATTGCAACCCTTTTTTCTTGT
The DNA here is from genome assembly GCA_964018265.1 of uncultured Muribaculaceae bacterium. Taxonomy (GTDB): domain Bacteria; phylum Bacteroidota; class Bacteroidia; order Bacteroidales; family Muribaculaceae; genus CAG-873. The sequence continues at coordinate 65,307 of CAXHOY010000007.1, read as the reverse complement.
CGGGTTATTTTCATTGCGGATTGTCGATTTCCTTATTATATTTAGGACTTTCTCTGTAAGAGACAATATTGTTCTTTTTTTGTTTCCATTCAATTTACAAACATTAACATACATAAGTCACAAACTTGCACATAATCGGTGTTAACTTTACCATATCAAATGACGATATCATGAAGCATCCAAGCACAACAATTATCACAGACCACCAAGAGGAGGTGGTAGCACAGGCTCCCGTAATCATATCGGCAAGCAGAGCCACGGATATTCCGGCTTTTTATTCAAATTGGTTCTTCAGCCGATTAGGGAAAGGATATGTAAGGTGGCGCAACCCCTTTAATGGTAAGGACAGCTTTGTTTCATTTACAAATACACGGTTCATCGTATTTTGGTCAAAGAACCCCGCGCCTCTCGTTCACAATCTTCACAGGCTTAGAGAGAGGGGTATTGGTTGCTATGTGCAATATACCCTCAACGATTATGAGAAAGAGGGGGTTGAAGCCAATGTACCTGCGTTGCAGCATAGGATTGATACTTTCAAGCGTCTTGTTGATACATTGGGTGAAGGCTCAGTTGTCTGGCGTTTTGACCCTCTTGTGTTAACCGATACCGTTTCTGAGGAATCATTGTTTGAAAAGATTGATAATATTGCGGAGCGCTTACGCGGCTACACAGAAAAACTCGTCTTTAGTTTTGCCGACATCAATTCATATAAGAAAGTGGGAAAGAATCTGATGCAGGCCGGAATTGAATATAAAGAATGGTGCGATGAATCGATGTTGAGTTTCGCTGAAAAACTGTCTGAGTTAAACGAATCATGGGGGCTTCAACTCACCACCTGCTCTGAGCCAATCGCCTTGGAACAATTCAATATTGAGCATAACAGGTGTATAGACCCGGAACTGATATCCCGTTTGGCTCCTGATGACGCTATCCTTCAAAACTTCCTTTTCAACGCTCGCACCGACGGTGGCCAACGCAAGCATTGTGGCTGCATACTGTCAAAAGACATCGGCACATATAATAGCTGTCCTCACGGCTGCGCATATTGTTATGCCAACACTACCCCACAATCAGCACTTGCCAACTATCAACGCCACAATCCAAACAACGACTCAATTCTTTAAGCCCATGCATTACACACCGCAAATCCGCAAATCGGCATACACCTTTGAGGATATTCTCCAATAATGCCGAAAAGTGTTTGGTCGGAAGAAGGTATATCCATCATAGACTACGGTTGCGGCCAAGGTATAGCCGAAATGGGTTTATCAGATTACATTGCCTCAAAGTGGATTGATAATGATTTTGCAAAAGACTTTACTTTAATGGAGACATATGAAGATGCCATAAAGTTTCCAGAAATATTTGAGCTTAAATCTTTTTTTGATATATTCAAAACAAACGCTATATTTGCAAAAACTTTTGAATATGATTAAAACAATAGGAAATATTCCGAGGCCAAAATATCTTGATAAGGTTTTGAGATATGAAGGCAAAGGTGTTATAAAGGTACTGACGGGGCAACGGCGCGTTGGGAAGAGCTTTATATTAAATTCCGTTGAGGAGATACTCCGCCAGTCATCGCCAACAGCAAATTACATTCGCATAAATCTTGAAGATTTTGCTTTTTCTCATATCAAAAGTGCGTCTGATTTAAACGAAGAAATTGTCAGACACCTGGCAGACTCATCAATGAACTATATATTCATCGATGAAATCCAGGAAATCAAGGATTTTGACAAGGTTATTCGTTCGCTATGTCTCGATGCCAGAAACGACATCTATGTCACTGGAAGCAATTCATCAATGTTGTCTTCCGAAATAGCCTCGCGGCTTGCCGGACGAAGCATAGAGATTAGAGTGCATCCTCTTTGTTATGATGAGTTTCGTCTTTTTCATTCACTTGTAGATTCAGATGAAAGCTTAGACCTATATTTGAGATTTGGAGGAATGCCATATTTGAGGAATCTTCCCCAACGTGAGACATGGAATGAATATCTCACAGGAATTACCGATGCTTTGGTTTACCGAGACATCGTAAGCCGGCATTCCATCCGCAACAATGATTTTTTGCAAAGGTTACTGCTTTTCCTGGCCGATAATACCGGACAGATTTTTACGGCAAAACGCATAGCCGACTATCTAAAATCGCAACGTGTAGCCGGGACTGTGAACAGCGTACAAACATACGCTGACTATATTTGCGATGCCTATATCACTAATAAAGTGCGACGATGGGACATAGAGGGAAAGAAATTCTTTGAGATAGGTGAAAAATATTATTTTGAGGATATCGGAATACGCAATTCTATTATAGGCTATCGCCCAATGGATATCGGATCGATTCTTGAGAATGCTGTTTACAATAAACTGTCAGCCGAAGGTTACGATATCAGGATAGGTATGCTTCAAAGAAACAAAGAAATTGATTTTGTCGCTGAAAAAGATGGGGAGCGTAAATACATTCAAGTTGCGGTAAATGTCTATGATAAAGCTACGGCTGACCGCGAATTTGGCAATCTCGAATCGATTGGTGACAATTATGAAAAATTGGTTGTCACACTACGCGATTCGACTCCGAACACCAAAAACGGCATCAAAATGCTTTCTCTCCGCGACTTCTTGAATATGCCTTAACCTATGCAGGCAAGTATTATTGATTTAGCTTGATAACAATAGATTTTAAGTTGTCATATCTGGAACATACGGGCATAAAATCTATTAACTGACACTCTCCCGTATTTGAAGAATGGCTTGGCGCGGGGCGATGAAGATTATCTTGCGGAAATTGTCATTAAATAATTTTCCGAATCCAACTTTCTTATATCCCCGTTAAACGAATTAGAAATTATGTCCAACGCAAGATTGATGTCGTTTGCCGGTAATGTGCCTGTAAATCCATCGTTGATATAGACACTATCATTAATCGCTATCGTACAGTTATAATTGGCTTCAAGCACTTTAATAACCTTACCTAACGTTTCGTCATCAAACGTCAACATATGGGATTTCCACGGGACAGATATATCGTTTTGGCTCTCTACAATTATCTCTCCGGAGGCATAATCGAGAGTCGCACGGTCGGACGGCTCTAATTTGACAGTCTCATGAGTTTTGACGGATGATAATTCCACCGATCCGTCAATCAACATTAAAACCGCATTGTCGTCATGTTCTCTCGCGAGAAGATTGAATACGGTACCTAAAACCGTCACAACCATATTCGGAGTGCATATCACAAAGGGACGCTCCCCGTCTTTTGCTATCTCAAAATAAGCTTCTCCATTAAATGTAATTTGTCTTGTATCATCGTGAAACAGACGAGGGGAGTAAGACAGTGACGTTTCATAGTTTAGTGACACCATCGAATTGTCGGGAAGAATAATCCGGGCTTTTTCACCTTTTTGTGTCATTACAACCACTTCGCTATTTAAAATGCGCTGATTGTCTGAGTGTAACTGCCAGGCGAGTAAAGCGAGTACGGGGATCACAATGACAGCCGCCCATCTGGCAAAACCATAGACAAGTTTCCGGTGCTGTCGCTGCGGTCTGATATCTTTGTCAAGCCTATCCTTAATGCGAGCAATCACAGATGAACAGTTATCATCAGATTTCACTTCACCGGCCATCCAATCGTGTTCCATAATTGCTTCAAGTTCGGTATCCGACATACGGTCAAGCATCTGTCTCAACTCTTCAAGCTCAGCTGAAGTAAGTGTCCCCCGCTTGTACTTAGCCATTAAATCACCATATTCCATATCTGACATCTTTACTGCTTTATCTAATGAATATACTTAATACAATCTATGGTAGATATGGCCAATGGCAAGATTGTACCACTTATCTGCATTGTATTTTTAAGAGTTTTTATTCCGGTAGAAAGAAGATTTCTAACAGTCTGAAGACTTAATCCCATCTTCTCGGCAACTTCAATCTGCGACAGACCTTCGAGTTTCACCAAGGTTATGATCTTCTTTTGATTACGAGGTAGAGAATCCATCGACTTTTTTAAGGTCTGCATAAAGTCATCATATTCCATCGGATGGCAATCTAACGACTGTATGGACTCACAATACGCGACATAGTCTTCGAACACGGGAGAATTGACACGAGAACGGTATGCATCAATGAGGCGTGATTTAGCAATCTTAAATAATAGCGGTTTCAACGACAAGGTATTGGAAATCCGACTGTGCATCTGCCATAGATTAAGAAATACGTCCTGAACAATTTCCTCCGACTGCTCCTCAGAACGGATATACTGGCGAGTGTATGCAAAGAGTTGCTTTGCATACATATTGTAGATCCGGTTGAAGGCTTCAACAGAACCATGAGTCAGATTTGTTATCAGTTCGCGTTCGGAATTCATCGTAGAAATATGTGCTGCAAAGATATAAAAATCAGTATTAATGAACAATAACGACCCGAACGCTCTCAACTGGCATCTTTTCACCACTCAACCAAAGCCATATCCGTCAGGTGATTACGCTCGCCATTGGCATTATTAACAAAAACATGTTATACAACATGTAAAAAAATCGGTATGAACCCGCAAAACTCTCGTCTTTATTATAAAAACCATAAATCTTTTCGATTCGAAAAAACAACTAACAAAACAACCAATCAGTTTTTAACGCAATGGAAATTAGCAGATTAAAACGAGCAAGAGTACTTATACTCATTTTGTTATGCTTTATTTATGGAAGCGCAGGAGCTTTAGCACAGAAACAAGATCTTGTCACCATAAATCTTGAGAATGTATCATTGAAAACAGTTTTCAAGGCCATCGAGACACAAACACCCTATAAGCTGTCATTCCGCGAAAATGCCATTAAGGACAAGGGCACAGTCAGTATCCACGTGACAAACGCCACGGTTGAAGATGTCCTCAAGCAAACACTTAAGGGAACATCTTTAAGTTACAAAATACTCCCAAACCGATCAATCGTGATCTCTGAAAAAAAACAATCCGATAAAAAAGGGAACCGTGCCCCGACAGTCAATGAAAAAGTCAACGGCAAAGTTATCGGAGAAGACGGAGAGCCGATTATCGGAGCATCTGTAAGACTAAACAACTCGAACTTAACAGCAACCGTCACTGATCAGGATGGAAGGTTTACAATTCCGGTGACCGACGGCGACGTAATCACCATATCATATATCGGATATGAGACCACAGAGTTGCCGGTCAAAGGACAAACCTCATTCGACGTCAGGCTTAGAGAAAATGCAAAGGTGCTAAACGACATTGTTGTGATTGGATACGGCACTCAGCGCAAGGCCGATGTCACAACAGCCGTGGCATCAGTATCAACGGAAGATCTCGACAGCAGACCGATGACATCGGCAGCCAATGCAATACAAGGACGTGCGGCGGGAGTTCAAGTGATCCAACCCTCAGGCATGCCCGGCGCTGCATTGTCGATACGTGTCAGAGGTGCCACTTCAATCGAGGCAAGCAACGAACCCCTTTATGTTGTCGACGGCATCACTCAAGATGATATATCCAATCTCTCGGTCAATGATATTGAAACCATACAAGTGTTAAAAGATGCCTCTTCAGCAGCCATATACGGAGCAAGGGCGGCAAACGGTGTCGTGTTAATCACAACCAAGCGAGGTTCAACAAAGGGCGCGAGCGTCAAATTTGATGCTTACGGAGGTTTTTCGAGACTTGGCAAAACAATTTCCGCGCTCAACACACAGGAATATAAAGCCCTTATGTCAGAACTTGCCAAAGTCTCTGACGCTATTCCGGAGATACCAGAAAATGAGAACCGCTATACAGATTGGTCAAAAGAACTATTCCGCACCGGCATATCCCAGAACTACCAACTTGCGATATCTAACGGCAATGGGCCTGTCCGCTACTTTGTCTCAGGAGGTTATACAGATGAAAAGGGCATAGTCAACAAAGCCAATTTCAGCAGAGTAAACTTCCGCGCCAATATGGACAGCGATGTCTTCGACTGGCTTTCAATACAACTGTCGACAGCCTATTCAAACACCAACGGCCGATCGGTCAATGACAACAGCTCGTCAATGAGAGCGGGCTCGATAATGGGCGTAGTCAACACACCGCCGTTCATGCAGATATGGAACTCCAATAATCCCGAGCAATATGACGAAGAAGCATACGGCGCACGCATATCCAATCCAATGGGTGCAAACGCCGCAGACATGACATATTCGACAGACCGTTTCGTCGGTGCTCTCGCACTGAAATTCAACATACTCAAGAATTTGAATTTCAAAACCATGCTTTCGGTAGACATAAACAACGGGCGAGATGACTATTATCTTGATCCGGTGTCAACATCTGATGGCCGAAGCACAAAAGGATCGGTGTCGGAAGGTACGACACGAAACTTCGAATGGACTTGGGAAAACACCATAAATTATAACCAGAAGTTCAACGACCGTTATCAGTTGAGTGGAGTGGCCGGAGCAATCCTCCAACGCGCCCAGTTCAACTCTGCAAACATAGCGGGTTTTGATCTACCGGAGTCATATCCTGAACTGCATTCCGTCGGTGTTGCCAATCAGATTGACCCTGACAACACCTGGTCTTATGCAAGCGCGTGGTCACTCGCCTCTTTTCTTGGTCGCGTCAATTTTATCGCTGACGATAAATATCTTGTCACGGCCAATATGCGAGCCGACGGTTCGTCACGCTTCGCCCCCGGACACCGTTGGGGCATTTTCCCTTCCGTTTCAGCAGGCTGGCGTATTTCGAGCGAAAACTTCATGTCTGGAACCCGCGGATTTCTTAATGACCTCAAGATCCGCGGCAGCTGGGGTATGAACGGCAACCAAGGGGGCATAGGCAACTATGCATGGCGGGCAGCAATGCGGGCACAACGAGTGCCGCCAAGTTCGACAAATGCATATCCGGGGCTGGCGATCACACAATCGACAAGTGGCAACACCGAACTCACATGGGAAAAAACCCAACAGACCAATATAGGCTTTGACGCCACTTTGTTTAATTCGCGCCTGATCATAGGCTTTGACGCCTATTATAAGAAAACCAACGATATGCTGCTCACTGTAGCACTTCCTGACAATGTCAACCTGCCGGGAGGCATCACCCGCAACGACGGCAGCATGGTAAACAAAGGTATCGAGTTTAACATAAGCAGCCGGAATCTCACCGGAGAGTTGAAGTGGTCGACAGACTTCAATATGTCATTCAACCGCAACGAGGTGACACGTCTCGGTCTGAACAAAGTCTATTATTACGCCAATTCATATACGACCGGCGAACCGGCTGTAATACTCCGCGCAGGTCTGCCTTTGGGATCTTTCTTTGGATACATTTCACAAGGCGTCGATCCTGAGACTGGCGACATCATGTATGCGGATCTCAACAATAACGGCATACTTGATCCAAACGACCGCACAGTCATAGGCTCGGCACAACCTGACTTCACATATGGCATGACCAACACGTTTTCGTGGAAAAACTTCGACCTCTCTATCTTTATCCAGGGAAGCCAGGGTAACGACATCTTCAATGCGTCAAGAATCGAGACCGAAGGTATGTTTGATTTTCGCAATCAATCGACAAATGTGCTACGCCGATGGATGCGACCGGGTATGGAAACAGATGTACCCCGAGCCGGCAATATCGAAAATGTGCACAATTCGTCACGTTTCATCGAGGACGGCAGCTATATTAGACTAAAATCATTGACATTGGCCTACTCCTTTACCCAGCGATGGGTCAGAAAAGCCCATATGTCAAAACTGCGTCTTTATGCCACCGCAGACAATCTCGTCACACTCACCCATTATTCAGGCTACTGTCCGGAGGTCAACGCTTATGGCACAAGCGCGGTGGCTCTCGGTGTCGACTATGGCACCTATCCTCAGGCACGCACATTCATTTTCGGATTAAATGTTGAATTCTAAAGCTATAATGATGAAACGAATAAAGTATATCTTCATGTCATTGCTCTTTGTGTCAGCAATGACATCCTGTGATGACTTTCTCAATGAAGAACCGCAGTCTGACATAACCCGCGAACCAATCGTAAGCAATGGAGATGAGGACATTGTATCTGACTACAAGAATGCGGATGATGCACAAAACGCTCTGAACGGCGCATATTCGTTGCTCAAAGGCAACATCTACCAACTCCAGAATTATGTTCTGGGTGATTGTATGAGTGACAACTGTTATGCAGGCTCAGACGCAGTCTGGGACATGCAGTATGATGAACTCTCGGTTTCTCCTGTCAACGAGAATATCAAAAACATCTGGTCGGAGTATTATGCTGTGGCAGGCGCTGCGACAAAGGTTATCGAACACCTGCGCATAATCGACCCGTCGCTGATCAACAAATCTGATAAAGACAGGATGACAGCGGAAGCTAAAGTACTCAGGGCATGGGCCTATTTCGACATTGTCCGTATCTGGGGAGATGCACCTCTGTCATTGAAACTGATTCCGACCATCACAAGTGACAATATAGACAAATGGTATCCTGAAATATATCCCGAACGCTCTTCAGTCGATGAAATCTATGATTGCATCCTTGATGACCTAAGTGACGAGACAATCGCCTCACTGCCATCGTCGGACCATGGTTCAGCAACAGCGACAAAAGGAATGGCCTATGGTCTCAGGGCAAAGGTGAAGGCGACCCGAGGTCAGAAATCCGACCGCGACTACCAGGCTGTGGTCAACGACTGCGACGCCGTTATCAGAGAAGGCTATCGGCTTGTCGATGATTTTGAAACGTTATGGACTGTCGAAGGCAAACTGTCATCCGAGTCAATTTTCGAGTTGTATTTCGACTCAACCAACGGCAACTGGGCATATTGGTGTCTTTTATCTGATGAATCCGGGAGCATTGTTGTCTCATGGCGCAGATACTGCCCACCAACCCACGATCTCCTGAAAAAGTTTGATCAGGTCAACGACCGTCGGTTCGCATCGTCTTTCATATGGCATGAAGTTCCATACAATCAATACTACTCCGCGTCCAATTATCCTTTAGCCTATAAAATCAGGCAGAAAGACAATGACATAATACTGCTCCGACTCGCAGACATCCTGTTGCTGAAAGCCGAGGCGCTTGTAGAGCTGAACCGCTCCGGCGATGCGATTGAGATCGTAAACGTTATCCGCGACCGCGCAGGGCTGCATGGGTTCAACAAGGCCATGACACAATCAGAAGCACGATCAGCGGTGGAAAATGAGCGCCAGCTCGAACTCGTGCTTGAAGGCCAACGATGGTTTGACCTTGTCAGAAACGACCGCATGGAGGATGTGATGCAACGCGCACATGATAAAAACGGCAACCTGCGTTTCCCGAAAGTCGATAGTTTCCGTCGCCTGTTGCCAATACCGCAGGGACAAATCGACATGAACGAACGTCTCATACAAAATCCAGGTTATTGATTAAACTTTTTGATTTAACAATGAATTTTCCAAAATACAAATATCTGTCATTAGCCACTATATTATTGGCTATGGCTTCATCGTGCAGCGAAGACGGCAATCTCCCCTCAAATCTGACAATGACGGGACTGACCATAGAATCAGGCACAACACTAACCGTTCCGGGAGCAATCGTTTTTTCGGTTGACATCAATGATGACGGGCCCAAATTGTCCACACTCGAAGTTTCGGTCGAGATCAACGGCAACAGAGTGGCACATAAATCCATCCGCACCAAGGGCAATAATGTAAGCCTTATGTCTGAAGCCATTGACATTCCGTTTCTTGCCAATATGCCAGAAAACGGCACAATGGATGTGAACTTCGAAGCCATCAATGTAGAGGGCACCAGTGTACGCAGCCATTCCACCATCTCAATCAAACGCCCTGCCCTACCACCCACACTGTTGCTGGATCTGGGTGATGAAAGCTATGAGCTGACCCGGGACTCTGATAACCCGCTGTATTATTTCACAGCAGAAGGAGAGTTTCCGTCTGTTTCAACCGCTAAAATATTCTCTAACCCTGACGATCCTGAAACTTCAGAATTCATCTGGGGTGGTTCGACGGAAGATAATGTCAGTGCTATCGGCGATTATGAATGTGAGCCTGTCACTGTTGCATATCCAAAATATATTGTAAATCAATATGCTTTCAATTCACTCACATTCAAGATAGAGGCAATCGGCCAGGAACTTAACCTCATGGTCAACGGTGTTGAACTTGATGGTCGAGGGAACTCAATGGGTGCCACTGTCAATTTCACGACAGGCGACGTAGTGAATTTTGCAGGATTTGAAGATATCGAACACGCATACAACCGAGATTTCTTTGTCCAAGGAGAAGACGGTCAATATACGTTCATCGGTCCTTCGGGAGCCTGGGAAGTATATTATTACCCAAAATACAACTATATGTGGATTTCCCGACCGCAAGATACAGCACCGGACTGCCTTTGGATCTTAGGCCATGGTTTTACCTGTGCTTCTACATGGAACGATGAATTTAATGGCGGAGGTTGGGACACATCGACAGAACGTCTCGGCTATTGCGTAAGAACTGGTGCAGAAACATATCAATGCTCAATGTATATCAACAACACCCATGAATGGGAGTCTTTTGAATTTGAGATATACTCAGACCTGGAGTGGAACAAAGACCTGGGTCTTGAACTTGAGTCAATAAGTGGAGCTCCCGGTTTCGTCATCTCGGGCGGCGCCGGCATAACCAATGCAGAGGGCTGGAACGACTTCACCCCCGGCTACTACCGATTTACATTCAACACAGCCGACAGATCGGCATTTATCGAAAAGATTGATTAAGGATAGATAAGTCATGAAAATATTACCAATAACCATAAGTGCGGTTATACTGTCGACTACAGGCTGCTCAGGAGATACGACAAGCCAGCAGACAGTTGACAAAGTGGAAAATGCCTCATTGCCATCTTTTGACGGCTTAATGACCTTCCATACATATTCAACATATGATGCAGGAGATTCAAAGATGTATATCTATGACTTCAAAACAGATGAGCTCAAGCAAATCAGCCGTGACTCCTGGAATATCAATAACCCGATGAACGGGCACTTTTCACCGGACGGGCACTATATCACGTTTATGGGCATAGGGCCGGAAAACGGTACGTGGGATATATTCCTCTACGATGTGATCAATGATACGAAACCTGTCAATCTTACAGCCTCGGGGACTTTCCGGGATGAGGATCCTAAATTTTCGTCAGACGGCAAAAGCATCATATTCAAACGTGACGAGCATCTCGCAAAAATCGACATGGGAACACGTCATCTGACGGTTGTCACACCTGATAAAAGCGGGTTCAGCATGCCCTATTACTCGACAGACGGCAATATGGTCGTGTATTCCGGAGGTGAGGAGGATTCGTTCATAGGTCTCTACAATCTCAACACAGGCGTTGACAAGATCCTATACAACAGAGTTAAAGTCCATGAGTACTATCCTATCACCCTTGATGAAAACCGCTTTTACTATTCAGCAGGCTACTCTGAAAACAACCGGGCTGATCAACTCTATCTGGGATATTTTTCAGGATTAGTGTCAAAACGCCTGCCATTCAATGCTCCCGACGCTGACTATTCTGACGCTGCACCGGTTGACGATAAGTGGCTTATCCTCAGTTCAACCCGCGAAGGTGGCCGAGGACTGTATGATCTCTACATAGCAAACAATGAAACCGGCGAGATCTATTCAATGAATGATTATAACGCCGGTATCAACTCTCAATTCAATGAGCTCGGTGCATCGTATGTAGAAAACAATCCATTTGCCGACTAAACAATAGGTACACATCAATTTCAACAAAACGGCTCACTCCTAAAGCGAGTGGGTCGTTTTGTTGTTTCCTCGATTTTTTTGACTATTTTTGTAAATGGAAACTATTGCTTCATCACGACAAGGCTGTTTCCGGGCAGTTTTGTCTCACATCTTATAATTTTGTCAATACCATTTTATGAAACACGTTGCATTTCAGTTTATGAACCGTTTTTTGTCTATTTTTGCCTATTGCGCTTTTACTCCGGCCATTATTGCCCAGGCCGGTATTGCCGAGAGATTTAATGTAGACACGATATATCATGTCACGACAGGTCCGGGAATACAGACTACGGCCATCCGTCTGTCTGAGACGTCGGGGACAATGGTGACCAATGTTTTTTATACGTCGGTCGATCTTGACAATCCGGATCTCACTCTCCGCGGAGTACAGGCTCTTGATCAGGAAGGCGGGTCTGAAAGTGTGCTGAATATGGGCAAACGTAAGAATACGGCCTCAGGCATACAATATATCGCAGGCGTCAATGGCGACCATGCCAATCTAAACGGAGCTTACAAAAGGACAAACGGTGCATCGGTGATTGACGGAAAATACTACAACCACGGTGTCGGCGACAACAATTGGAAACAATTCGGATCGTATGTGGCTGTTGAAGGGGCCAAAGATGTCACAATCACAGGGAGTCTCAGTGTGAAGCTGCCGCTGCGCTTTCCTAATGGTCAGGAGCATCATCTTCATATCAATTCGCAACGTGATGCTGATTATCTTGTACTATATACTCCTGAACACGGCACTTCGACCAAAACGAATGTCTGGGGACGCGAATGTCAGATTAAGCTTGTCTCGGGTTCAATCATCGACGGAGATGCGGTCTTTGAGGTCACATCGGAGTGGGTCGGCGATCTAAGCGGCAATGCGTCGCATGGAAATATGGCCATACCGTCGGACGGCTATGTGCTGTCAGGCAACGGGAGCGGTTTCAATCTCATTGGCACACTCAAACCCGGAGACAGGCTTAAAATGGATGGTTTCACCCCGATAATCGACGGGCGCGAAGCCAAGTCTGACAACATCGTCGGCGGTTGTCCTATAATCGTATCTGACGGCGAGGCGATCACCCCGGCTGAATGCTCGGAGTTATATAAAGCGACTTTGGTGCAGACAACACCAACTGCCAGGACTGCTATAGGCATCAGTGAAAAGAAACACAAGATTTATATGGTTGTGGCTGATTATTATCAAAAAAACGAGTGTACGTCAGGCGACAAGGCCAATTATGGAGCGAAGTCGTCCGGGCTTGACTTTGTGTCGCTCGCTGAATTCATGATCTATCTCGACTGTGAGAACGCTACGGCAATGGACGGCGGCGGCTCATCACAATTGTATAACCGCATGACCGGCATATGCAACATACCCTATGGACTTTCGAGCTATCTCCGTCCTGTAGCCAACGGATTTTTTGCGGCGGTCAGCACTCCTGACGACGACGAAATAGCCTATCTCGAAGTTGTGCAGAAGAATGTCAGGCTCAACTCCGGAGAGTCCTTCACGCCCAAAGTCTATGGATATAACAGATATGGATTGTTGGTCGACACCGATGTCAAAGGTTTCAGTCTAAGTGTCAATTCAACACTCGGCACCGTAGAGGGCAATAAGTTCAGAGCCGGAGGAGCTAAAGCATCGACGACCGGCATCATCAATCTGGGTGCTATCAGATGTGGAGTGAACATCGCCACTAACGGTGGCGGAGACTTTATCAGCAGCGGCAGCAATGCAGCGACCGAAATCATGCCTCCATATCTTGACAATCCGGCTGGCATTGCAGACATAAGCGTCCAACAACCTGCAGGGGAACGCATTGTCTACAACCTGCAGGGACAGCGCACAGATGGCAGCGGCAAGGGATTGCAGATTGAACGTTGTGGCAATGATGTCAAAAAAATCATCAGATGACACAGCCGGGCAAGCGAAGATATGGCGCATGTGCATTAAATTAGCCGTTTTGCGCACAAAAAAAACGTTGTGTATTGAGAATTTCAAAAAATATTCATTACTTTTGTGAAAATTTGGAGAAAAAATGGCCGTAGATCTCAAACAGCAGCTTGACCGGGTGGCCGCGAAGGCTGACTTGATTGTCGAACGATGCCGCCGCATCACGCAGCAACGCGACGAGGCCCTCGCAAGAGTGGCTGAACTCGAGAAAGAGCTTGCGCTCCGCGAAAAGGAAGCCGGACAGTTGCGCATCGACAATGAATATCTCCGAGTGGCATCGTCGCTCTGCCCCGACCGCAAAGAGATAGAGAGAGCCAGGTCATTGATTTCCGGATTAGTGCGGGATATTGACCGCTGCATCCTCGACCTTAAAGAATGAAGATGTAGATGAACGATAAACTTAGAGTAACAATAAAAATAGCCGACGTCGAGCCAATCCACTTTGAGATTGACCGCAACGAAGAGATAGTCTACCGCAAGGCAGAATATCACATCAACAAGCTTTGGGGCGACTGGCGTCAGGTTCATAAAAATAAGTCATCGCACGAGATTTTGGCCCGAATAGCTCTCGCCTTTGCAGAACTATATTATCGCAAAAGCGATCAACTTGACGGTCAGGCACGTATGATAGACAATTTCGAGCGTCAGCTTGATGAACTTCTGCTGACTGATGAATGACATACTCTGAGGCGACGAGTCGCCGGACAAACTTCTCAGCTCAAGAGTGAGCGGGAACAGCAATATCACCGCACAGCCCAACCTTGACGGATTAAACTGATCCGCAAAGGTGGATGTGCGATTTTTTATTTAGACAAACCCAATATTAACCACATATAAACCAACAACATGGATCTAAACATCAACATATTGGCAGTCATAACGGCCGGCGTTATCGCGGCAGCATTGGCTGTCGCCGTAACAATTATCGTCCAGAGGTCGATGGCCAAGACAAGAGCCAAATCGATAATCGCCGACGCAGAACGCGAGGCTGAGGACCTCAAACGCAACAAAGTGCTCGAAGGTCGCGAAGAAGCGCTGCAAATCACAGCAGAAGCAGAAAAGCAGGCCAATCAGCGCATGTCGAAGATGCAATCAGCCGAGGCAAAAATCAAACAACGCGAGCTCCAGCTCAACCAGCAACAGAGCGAAAACGCCCGCGCCCGTAATGAAATCGATGCAGCGCGCCAGACACTCGACGCACAGCATACGGCAGCCGAAGCCCGTCAGGCCGAACTTGACAAACTCCACAAGAAAGCTCTTGAGCAACTTGAGCATATCTCAGGGCTGTCGTCGGAGGAAGCCCGCGAAAAACTCATCGAATCTCTCAAAGACGAGGCCAAGACTGCAGCAGCGTCATATATCAACGACATCATGGACGATGCGAAAATGACCGCCAACAAAGAGGCCAAACGCATCGTGGTGCAGAGCATCCAACGTGTCGCCACGGAGACTGCGATTGAAAATTCGGTCACTGTCTTCCATATAGACTCAGACGAAATCAAAGGTCGCATCATAGGCCGCGAAGGACGCAATATCCGCGCACTTGAAGCCGCAACAGGCATAGAAATCATCGTTGATGACACGCCAGAGGCAATCGTTCTCTCAGGCTTTGACCCCGTGCGCCGCGAAATCGCCCGTCTTGCCCTCCACCAACTCGTGGCCGACGGCCGTATCCACCCCGCCCGCATCGAGGAAGTTGTGGCAAAGGTGCGCAAACAGATAGAAGAAGAAATCATCGAGACCGGCAAACGCACCGCCATCGACCTTGGCATCCATGGTCTACATCCCGACCTCATCCGCATGGTCGGCAAGATGAAATATCGCTCAAGCTACGGCCAGAATCTGCTCCAGCACTCACGCGAGACAGCCAATCTGTGTGCCATCATGGCTTCAGAACTTGGCCTCAATCCTAAGAAAGCACGTCGCGCAGGACTTCTCCATGACATAGGCAAAGTGCCCGATGAAGAGCCCGAACTGCCTCACGCACTCTTAGGCATGAAACTTGCCGAAAAATACAAGGAAAAACCCGAAATCTGCAACGCTATCGGCGCTCACCACGACGAAATCGAACAGACCTCACTCCTGGCACCGATCGTACAAGTATGCGACGCCATCTCTGGAGCCCGTCCGGGAGCTCGCCGCGAAATTGTCGAAGCATATATCAAACGACTCAAAGACCTCGAGCAACTCGCCTTGTCATATCCCGGCGTGCTCAAGACATATGCCATCCAAGCCGGCCGCGAACTGCGCGTCATAGTCGGTGCAGATAAGATCGACGACACCGAAACCGAAAAGCTGTCATCAGAAATCGCACGCCGCATCCAGGATGAAATGACCTATCCGGGACAAGTCAAGATTACAGTAATACGCGAGACTCGCGCCGTCAGCTTCGCAAAATAAGTCATCACTCACATGGACGAAAAAGACGAAACCCGCGGCATTGCGGCCAATGACAGCACCGGCAAAGAATGCGGGGGCTGCTGTCATCGCGGCGAACCGCGCGGCAAGCTCCATTCATTCAACTGGCTTGATGACATACCCGGCGGATATGCCGACAGCGACATGGTCGAAGTGCAGTTCAAGAACACCCGCAAGGGCTTCTACAAAAACTCGACCAATATACCGCTCGAAATCGGAGATATCGTTGCAGTAGAGGCTGCACCGGGCCATGACATAGGTCAGGTGACACTTGTCGGTGCGCTTGTCAACCTGCGCATGCGGAAAGCCCGAGTCAAGGCGGATGCGGAGGTCAAACGCGTGTTCAGGAAAGCCAAACCAGCCGATCTTGAGAAGTTTGAAGAGGCCAAGGCCAAAGAGCATGACACGATGATACGAGCCCGCAAGATTGCCGAAAGTCTGAACCTTAACATGAAAATAGGCGATGTCGAGTATCAGGGCGACGGCAACAAAGCCATCTTCTATTATATCGCAGACGAACGCGTCGACTTCCGCCAATTGATCAAAGTTCTGGCCGAGACCTTCAAGGTGCGCATCGAGATGAAACAGATCGGAGCCCGCCAGGAAGCCGGCCGCATCGGAGGCATAGGCCCCTGCGGCCGTCCTTTATGCTGCTCAAGTTGGATGACAAACTTTGTGTCTGTGGCCACAAGCGCAGCCCGCTATCAGGACATATCACTCAATCCTCAGAAACTTGCCGGACAATGCGCGAAGCTCAAATGCTGCCTCAACTTCGAAGTAGACGCCTACGTAGAGAGCGTCAAGCGTCTTCCGAGCCGTGACATACGCCTTGAGACAGCAGACTCAACCTACTATCATTTCAAGACCGACATATTCAAACGCGAGATCATCTACTCTACCGACAAATCGATCGCGGCCAATCTCGTCACGATAGACGCCGACAGGGCATTTGAGATTATCGCCATGAACAAAGCCGGAGAGAAGCCTCTCACCCTTGCCCGGGAGGCTGATGCCAAACCGGTCGAGAAGAAAGCGTTTGGCGACATACTCGGACAGGATGATGTAGCGAGGTTTGACAAAAAGAAAAAGCGTAAGAACAAAAACAAAGGCAGCGAAAAGTCCAAGAACGCGGATCTGAACAATTCGGAAGCGCGCAACAACGAGCCAAGCCGCAGAGACAACGACAACCATCAGCAACGCAACAACCGCAAACGCAAGCCACAGGGACGCCGCAACGGAAACGAAGGTGACACCCAGGCCAAGACGCCGAAGGAAGGCGGCAGCAATGAATAGGTTGCTGTGGCTGACAATAGCTGTCATCGCGGCGGCATGTATCGGATGCGGTCAGCCAGAAGAGCATGGCTGTTTCGCGGCCGTCGATGCACAGGGATGGCGCTACGGTGACACGCTTCATCTGAGCTTTGAACCGTCAGGCGAAGACTCTATCGCCGAAGGCCGGCTTGCAGTAGTGGTCCGCCATTCGGCGGCCTATGCCTACAGCAATATCTGGCTTGAGGTCAGCTACCCGCCTGCCGACAGCATGAAAGCTGACACATTCAACATCCGTCTGGCCGACAACTACGGCAACTGGTTTGGCAAGGGTCTCGGGCTCAGCTATCAGCTCACAGACTCGACCAAGCGCAATCTCAGTCTCAAAACGCCCTCCGAACTGAGTGTCCGTCATATCATGAGGGTCGACCGGCTGAGCGACATCGAGCAAATCGGACTGCTTCTTCTTCCCGACTGAGCGTTGAAAGCAGGCAAAGGATGAGTCTTCTATGGAGTGACATTCAGATCTGTCAAGCCATCAAACGAAACGGAAATAAGCATTTAGAAATTGAGCATCAGCGTTCTAAACAATATTGCGATTAGATATCATAAATCACTAAGACAATGAATTCCAAGTGTTTTGACAGTCTTATTTTCGATATGGACGGCACCCTTTGGGATGCAGTTGACTCATATTGCGAGATCTGGAATGTGAGCCTTCGCGAATGTGGCTACAAACGCCCCGACATCGTCAGAGACCAATTGACAGACCAGATGGGCACAACCCTCGACCATATCATCGAGGACATCGCCCCGGAAGCGGCAGGAGATACAACATTTCTCGAAGCGCTCTATCGCAATGAGCAGAAAATGATGCCCGTACTCGGCGGCCGACTATATCCCGGCGTCAAAAAACTCATACCGGAACTTGCTCATGGCTTCCGTCTTTTCATGGTCAGCAACTGCTCTGCAGACGGGCTTCCAAATTTCCTGAAATACACCGGGTTTACACCATATTTCACCGATACCCTGAGCTACGGCCAGACCAATCTTGGCAAAGATGCAAACATCAGACAACTCATAGATCAATATCATCTTAAAGCTCCTCTCTATATCGGTGACACCCAGGGAGACGCCAATGCCTGTCTAAAAGCCGGCATACCCATAGCATGGGCATCATACGGATTTGGCACTATCGCAAATCCAGACTATACGATAAAAAGCTTTAATGATCTGAAACAAATCGCATTGCAATGCAACAAAATATGAAACCTGTCGATTACGAAAAGCTGCAACTACTCGACTCAGCTGAGCTCGGACTGCGACTGACACGAGTGCGCAACGCCATGGCTCGCGCCGGTCTTGACGGAGCATTGATAAGCGACAATGCCAATATCTATTATCTCACAGGCCGCGTGTTCTGCGGCTATATCTACATCCCGTTGAACGGCAATCCGGTCTATGCCATACGCCGTCCATGCCATCTGTCAGGAGAAGGAGTAATCCACATCCGCAAGATTGAAGACATGCCTGCGCAGCTGGGGCTATCAGGCTGTCTCGGGCTTGAGATGAACAGCCTCAGCTACCTTGCGGTCAAGAGGATTGAAAAGGCGTTTGGCTCTGACATCTGCTACGGAGATGTCAGCGGAGTCATGACCGCCGCACGTTCGGTAAAAACACCGCTCGAACAGAAACAACTGAAAATATCAGGGATAAAGCATACAGATCTGTATACTCGCATCCCCCGTCTTTACCAAGCCGGCATGCGCGACATCGACCTTCAGATTGAGATCGAACGCACAGCCCGAATGGAGGGCTGTCTCGGACAGTTCCGCATCAGTGGCTCTGACATGGAACTGTTTATGGGCAACGTCCTCGTCGGAGACAACGCCGACAGCCCGTCGCCATATGACTTCGCCATGGGAGGCGCCGGCATGGATCCGTCGCTTCCTGTCGGCGCTGACGGCAGTCTCATCGCCCCGGGCAAAAGCGTCATGGTTGACATGAACGGAAATTTCACCGGCTATATGACAGACATGACCCGCTGTTTCGCAGCCTCAAGAAGTCTTTCAGACCGCGCCTTGCAGGCCCACCGCCTTTCGATAGAGATCTGCGCTGCCTTATCCGAACTCGGACGCCCGGGCACAGAAGCAAAAGTTCTCTATGAAGAAGCACACCGCATGGCGAGAGAGGCCGGTTTTGAGAACGAGTTCATGGGGCACCGTCAACACGCAGGCTTTGTCGGACATGGCGTAGGCATCGAAATCAACGAGCTTCCGGTCATCGCACCGCGCTCGAAATCGGTTCTTGAAGCCGGCAATGTCATCGCTCTTGAGCCAAAATTCGTAATTCCCGGCACCGGCGCCGTAGGAATAGAGAACACCTATATAGTACGTGCCGAAGGCCCTATGGAATGTATCACAAACGCTCCTCAAGAAATAATATATTTCGAATGACCACCAACTTCAAGGACAAACTTACAAATCCCATTTTCCGGCGCATCGGTTCGGCGGCCGACTCGATCGGACGTCCTTGCTATGTCGTGGGCGGATATGTGAGAGACCTTATCATCGGACGTCAGTCAAAGGACATCGACTTTGTCACTGTCGGCTCGGGCATAGAGCTTGCGGAGACAGTCGGCCGCGAATTCGGACCAAAGACCCACGTCGCCGTGTTCCGCAGCTATGGCACAGCCCAGATCAAACGAGGAGAGCTCGAGCTCGAATTTGTCGGAGCACGCAAAGAGTCATATAACCGCGACTCCCGCAACCCCATAGTCGAGGACGGCACACTTGAAGAAGACATTGCGCGCCGCGATTTCACCATCAACGCCATGGCCATCTCTGTCAACGACTCAAGTTTTGGCGATCTCATCGACTACTACGACGGTCTCGGCGATATCGAACGCAAACTGATCAGAACTCCACTTGACCCCGACATCACTTTCAGCGACGACCCGCTACGCATGCTACGCGCGATACGTTTTGCCACGCAACTTCAGTTCAAGATCAACGATGACACGTTTCAGGCCATATGCCGCAATGCATCGCGCATAGATATCATAACAGCGGAGCGCATCAAGGACGAACTGTCAAAAATCATGCGCTCCCCCAAACCATCGATAGGCTGGGATCTGCTGCTGCGTTCAGGACTGTTGAAGCTGATACTGCCCGAACTGGCAGCTCTGCGTGGGGTGGATGTCGTTGACGGGCGCGGCCACAAAGATAACTTCTACCACACGCTGGGTGTGCTTGACAACGTAGCGATGGTGTCAGACAACGAGTGGCTCAGATGGGGAGCCCTTTTCCATGACATAGGCAAACCACTCACCAAGCGCTATGACAAGGCTCTCGGTTGGACCTTCCACAATCATAACATCGTAGGGTCGAAGATGATACCACGTATATTCAAGCGCATGCGCATGCCTCTTGGAGCGGAAATGCGTTATGTGCGAAAAGTTGTCGATCTCCATATGCGACCGATTTCGCTGGTCGAGGAAGAAGTGACCGACAGCGCCGTGCGCCGCCTTATGAACTATGCCGAAGAAGACCTTGACGACCTGATGATACTCGCCAGGGCCGACATAACGAGCAAAAATGAAGAGAAAAAGCAAAGATTTCTCGACAATTTTGATCTTGTCGAAGAAAAATTCAAGGAAATCCGTATCAAGGATGCCGAACGGGCCCGTCGCAACCCTGTCGACGGTGTCGAAATAATGCGCATCTTCGGTCTCCCGCAATGTCCGACCGTCGGTTTCTTTGTCTCCAATCTCAAACAGGCCATCAAGGACTGTGAAATCGAAGACACTCGAGAGGATGCCTTACGCTATCTGCTGACGCTCGCCGCCGAACGCAACATACCGGTCGCTGAATATCCTTCCGAGCTAAACGACGGAAGGGCAACTGAATAAAAAACAATGACAATATCCTCCAAACAACCATGTATTACGTTACCAAACGACTTGAAATATCTGCGGCACACCGCCTGAGCCTCGACTACGAGAGCAAGTGCAGCACACTCCACGGCCACAACTGGATAATCACAGTACACTGCCGCGCGAGCCAACTCAACCAAAACGGCATGGTGACAGACTTCACCGACATCAAACGTCTTGTCAGCGACCGTCTCGACCACGCCTGCCTCAACGATGTGGTTGATTTCAATCCCACTGCCGAAAACATAGCCCGCTGGATCTGCGACACGGTGGCCAACTGTTACAGAGTCGACGTGCAGGAAAGCGAGGGCAACATTGCAAGCTATGAAAAAGACGTATAAAGTAAACGAAATCTTCTATTCGCTACAGGGAGAAGGCTTCTTCACAGGCACAGCTGCTGTATTTCTCCGCTTCTGCGGCTGCAACAGGCGTTGTGCATTTTGTGACACAGACTTTGCCGAGGGCAGAATGATGGACTTGGAGGAAATCGTCGCCGAGGTGTCTAAATATCCCGGCAGACACCTTGTTGTGACGGGCGGAGAGCCTACACTTCAACTCGACAGCGAACTGGTGCGCGCACTCAAAGGAGCGCATTTCTTCATCCAGATAGAGACCAACGGCTCAAACCCTGTGCCAAGCGGTGTTGACTGGGTTACATGCTCACCCAAGGACGCGCCATGGGCCATCGACCGCATTGACGAACTGAAGGTTGTCTATCAGGGGCAGGATGTCGAACAACTGGCCGAGCTGTTGCCGTCACCGCGCCACTACCTGCAACCCTGCTCCGGCATCAACACAGATGAGACAATAGCATATATCCTCGACCATCCACACTGGAAACTGTCACTTCAGACCCATAAACTTATCAACATCCAATGAAACTCTCCTTTCTAATATCAGCCTTGATGATTGCCCTGATGGTTTCAGCTCAGCCGTCATCAGCCCAACAGGCCGTAGCAACCGAAATCGAAGGCATCTCGATCAACCGCACCGATCTGAGTCGTAAAGACCAATGGCACAATCTCAAGCGTTGGGTATCGATGACCTTCGACCGTTCGAACGTCATCGACATGGAAGACGCCGAACGAGGCACCATGATAATCAAATGGAGCTGTCCGGTGCAGCTGCCGTCAGATTTTGTAAGCGCCATCGTCCAGCAGACTTACGTAATCGATGTCAGAGACGGCAAATATCGTCTTCAAAAAGTCAATCCCCGTGTCAGCTATCAGTTTTCACGCCCCGACTTATATGAAGACTATGATGCCAGCCGCGCCAATATGGCCGCCAACGACATCAAAATCATAAACAGTGCCGCCAAGCGACTGTTTGACAGCACTTATGACTGGCCTGTCAACGATCAATACGAGCAACTCGCGGCAGACTATCTGAGCATAGCATCCGGCACACCGCAGTACCGCAACGACCGTGACCGCGAACGCGGAAAGGTCAATGAAGACTGGATCCGTGCCGAACACAACTGGAAGCTTGTGGCAAAGCCGCTGCTGACCCTCCGCCAGCTCGACGCCACAATGACCGCATCACTCGACAACGCCCTAAAGACTTACGATGACTTCTAAAGCAATCAGACTTGTCCTGGCGCTTGTGGCGCTGATCCCGGGCCTTACGTTTGCCGGTGCTCGCGAAGCCGGGGATACGACCGTAAGTTTCGTAAATTTCTATCCCGGCTCTGATATCTATGAGCTTGAAGGGCATAGTGTTCTGCGCATCACAATGCCTGCAGGAGACTATGCCATAAGCTACGGCACCTATGATTTCGAACAGCCTAATTTTGTCTACCGCTTCGTCAAGGGAGAGACCGACTATTGGGTGACAATCGTCCCATGGCAAGCGATGGAACAATCATACCGACGTCATGGCCGTCGCATAGTCGGCCACATACTCGACATGAACAGCCGGCAGAAAGAGCGTCTGCTCGAGCTTGTCAAAGATAATCTGAAAGACGAAAACCGCACCTACCGCTACAATTATGTCAAAGACAATTGCGCCACACGCCCTCTGCGCATCGTCGAGCTTGCGATGGGCGACACAATAGTCCTCGACGACAGTCATGAGGCAAACGCCGGGGTTGTATCATTCCGCGACGTCATGCGCCACTATCACCACAATTATCCGTGGTATCAGTTCGGCATCGATCTGGCGCTCGGCAGCGGCATAGACTATCCGCTTGACAACAGGGAGAAAGCGTTTGCACCGGTGATACTCGACAGTCAGCTCGGCACCGCCACTTCAGGCGGAAAACGACTTGTATCAACGACCCGGATCATCAACGACCTCCCGGCCGACAATGCAATTCTCGCCCCCACCCCCGGATATCTTACGCCAATGGCCGTATTCAGTGCGGTGTTTGTCATAGTGCTGGCAATCACGATACACGACATCCGCCGCAGAAGAGTCAGCCGATGGCTCGACAGCCTTCTGTTCGGTCTCTTCGGAGTTGCCGGTCTACTGATCACTTTTCTTGTGTTTATCTCTGTCCACGAAGCCACATCTCCCAACATTCTGCTTCTATGGCTCAATCCGTTGTGCTTCATTCCATGTATTTTTATATGGATAAATCGATGCAAAGTGATCATTTTCTCATATCAAATTGTTAACTTTGTGGCGCTGATGACTCTCGCGGGTCTATGGATTGCCGGAATACAGTCACTCAACATTGCTATTATTCCGCTCCTACTCAGCGACGCAAGCCGATCAATCAGCTATATTTATTTGACTTACAAAAACAAATGCCTCGACTGAATTCATCAATTTCATCACGACTTGTCATCGTTCTGCTGGCCTCGATGGTCGGCATGACAATGCCCGCAGCCGAAATCAAAGAACGGCCGCGTCTGGTCGTAGGTATTGTTGTCGATGGTCTTGAAGCCGAATATCTGCGTAATCTTCAGGATTATTTCGGGCAGGGAGGTTTCCGTCGTCTGATGCGCGACGGAGTTGTGATATCAAACGCCGACTACGGCACCACACTCGACGCCACCGCAGCCACCGCAATGCTCATGACCGGAGCCTCACCATCGGTCAACGGCATCGGAAGCGCTTATAAATATGACAGCGACGCCCACCGCCTGACACCTGTGCTCGAAGACACAGAGTCAATCGGAAATTTCACAAACGAAACCTATTCGCCGCGCGGCCTCTACGTGTCAACACTGGCCGACGAGGTCAGGATAGCCGGTGGCGGTGTAACAAACGTCTATGCCATCTCACCCGACCCTCAGCAGGCTATCATACTCGGAGGACACGCTGCCAACAGCGCCCTTTGGATCAATGATACAAACGGGAACTGGGCCACCACGACCTTCTACAAGGACATACCGGCTCTTGTCGGGGGACGCAACCGTCTGAGTCCCCTTGCGTCGCGCCTCGACACCATGAGCTGGGCTCCGATGATGGAGATATCGCGTTATCCCGACCTTCCGGACCATCTCAAGCACTACCCATTCAGATATGTCTTCCCGCGCAGCAACAGCTCGCGCTATGACATGTTCAAGACATCGCCGGCAGTCAACACCGAGGTGACCTCACTTGCCGGAGAATTCATAAATACGCTCGGGCTGGGCAAACATGACGGTGTCGACATGCTGAATGTCACCTATCGTCTTGTGCCTTTTGATTTTTCCAAAAATCCCGACAACCGTCTCGAACTGCTTGACGCATATCTCAGACTTGACCGCAACCTCGAACAACTGTTTGCGACGGTAGACCATGCCACAGGCGGCAATTCGGTCATATTTCTTGCCGCGACACCTCCGCCGTCGACCGTAAGAAGAGACGACGAGAAATGGAACATACCCTACGGCGAATTTTCAGCCCGCAAAGCAGGCTCGCTGCTCAACATGTATCTCATGGCCGTCTACGGCACCGGTGAGTGGGTAAGCGGTTTCCACAACGGACATTTCTATCTCAACAACAAACTGATCAAGGAACGTGACCTCGACGCCAAGGCCGTAAGAGCCGAAGCAGCCTCGTTCATAGCCCGCATGAGCGGAGTCAAGGATGTATACACGATTGACCAGATATTGTCAGGTGACGCCGGAGAGAAAGCACTCGAACTCAAACGCAACACCCACATAGCCTCATCGGGAGACATACTTGTCAACGTAATACCCGGATGGGCCATCATCGATGACTATGTCGACAACGGTGCAACACGTCCCACACTCAGGGTCGAAAGAATAGCATCAACCACCGCACCGGTCTTCATCATGGCTCCCGATCTGGAGCCCAAACGCTTTGATGTGCCGGTCGATGCACGTGTGATAGCCCCGACCGTGGCTCGCCTGCTGCGCATACGGTCGCCCAACGCTGCTTCTATCCCGGCGCTGCCGCTCCACTAAGGCACGGCAGCAAACGCCTGTGCATTCCGACCTTAAATGCACGACATCTCCAATTATAACATTTTCAGAATAAAAACCACCTACTATATATAAATATAGCAATGTCATTTGTACAAGTATTAAGCAAGCTGTTCGGCAACAAGTCTCAACGAGACCTGAAAACAATCAGACCCATTGTCGACAAAATCAAGGCCATCGGCCCATCACTCCAGAACCTAAGCAATGATGAACTCCGCGGACGCATCGACGCAGTCCGCGCTGACATCGCATCAGCGACATCAAGCGACACAAAAGAAATAGCATCACTGCGTCAAAGCGTCGAAAGCCTTCCCTTTGACGAGCGTCAGCCGGTATGGGACAAAATCGACAAACTCGAAAAGAACATACTTGACACCATCGAGGATAAACTCAACGAACATCTGCCCGAGGTTTTTGCTGTCGTACGCGAAACAGCCGCACGATTTGCAAAAAATGAAGTCATCGAAGTCACCGCAACCGATCTTGACCGCGAACTTGCCGGTCAAGGCCGCGATTTTGTGACAATCGAGGGCGACAAAGCCTTATGGAAAAATCACTGGCTCGCCGGCGGTAATGAAGTGACCTGGGATATGGTCCACTATGACGTACAGCTCATCGGCGGCATCGTCCTCCATCAGGGCAAAATCGCCGAAATGGCCACCGGTGAAGGCAAGACCCTTGTGGCGACACTTCCGGTGTTCCTCCGCTCGCTGTCAAAACGCGGTGTGCATGTGGTGACCGTCAATGACTACCTGTCGAAACGTGACTCCGAATGGATGGGTCCGCTCTACATGTTCCATGGCTCGACAGTAGACTGCATCGACAAACACCAGCCCAACACACCCGAACGCCGCCGCGCTTATGAATGCGACATCACCTTCGGCACAAACAATGAGTTTGGTTTCGACTACCTCCGCGACAACATGGCAATGACTCCCGGAGACATGGTTCAACGCAAACACTACTATGCGATTGTCGATGAGGTCGACTCAGTGCTCATCGATGATGCCCGTACACCGCTCATCATCTCAGGACCTGTGCCCAAGGGCGACGACCAGTATTTTGACGAATACAAGGCTAATGTGCAGAAAGTTGTCGAAGCCCAGCGACGTCTTGTCACTAAAATTCTTACCGAAGCCAAGACCAAACTTGCCTCTGACAACAAAGACGAGCGCAAGGAAGGCGCACTTCTGCTGTTCAGAGCCTACAAAGGCCTGCCTAAAAACGGCGCGCTCATCAAGTTCCTGAGCCAGGAAGGTATGAAAAACATACTTCTTGAGACAGAGGCCCATTATCTGCAGGATAATGCCCGTGAAATGCCTGTCGTCACCGATCCGCTTTACTTCGTGATTGACGAGAAAAACCGCAGCGTCGAACTCACCGACAAGGGTCTCGACGAACTCACCGGCAAAATCAACGACCCGCAGTTCTTCGTGTTGCCCGACATCGCATCCCAGCTGTCAGATCTCGAGTCAATCGCCGATCCGACCGAGCGTCAGCAACGCAAGGACGAACTCATGCAGAACTATGCTGTGAAGGCCGAGCGTGTGCACACCGTGACACAGCTACTCAAGGCATACACCCTGTTTGAAAAAGACGTCGAGTATGTCATCGATGAAAACAAGATCAAGATTGTCGACGAACAGACAGGCCGTATCATGGAAGGACGCCGCTACAGCGACGGCCTCCACCAGGCAATAGAAGCGAAAGAGGGCGTCAAGGTCGAGGCCGCGACCCAGACCTTCGCCACAATCACGCTACAGAATTACTTCCGCATGTATCACAAGCTCGCCGGCATGACCGGTACGGCAGAGACTGAGGCGGGAGAGCTATGGGACATCTACAAACTCGACGTAGTCACCATCCCGACCAACAAGCCCATCGCACGTATCGACATGAACGACCGTGTCTACAAGACCAAAAAGGAAAAGTATGCGGCTGTAATCGACGAAATCGTCCGTCTGCGCGACGCAGGACGTCCTGTGCTTGTCGGCACAACATCGGTCGAAATCTCCGAATTGCTCAAACGTATGCTTGACATGCGTAAGATCGACGCCCAGGTGCTCAACGCCAAGCTTCACCAGCGCGAGGCTCAGGTTGTGGCTCTTGCCGGACAGAAAGGCATGGTCACTATCGCTACCAACATGGCCGGCCGCGGTACGGACATCAAGCTTTCGCCTGAGGTCAAGGCCGCAGGAGGTCTCGCCATCATCGGCACCGAACGTCATGAGTCGCGCCGCGTGGACCGTCAGCTTCGCGGACGTTCAGGCCGTCAGGGCGACCCCGGCTCTTCAATCTTCTTCGTTTCGTTTGAAGACCAGCTCATGCGTCTGTTTGCCACAGACAGCGTGATGAAATGGCTTGACCGCTTCGGATTGCAGGAAGGCGAACCAATCGAACACAAGATGGTGACCAATGCAATCGAAAAGGCTCAGAAACGCGTCGAAGAAAATAACTTCGGCATCCGTAAACGCCTGCTCGAATATGACGACGTCATGAACAAACAGCGCACCTATATCTATAACCGCCGCCATCACGCCCTTCTCGGCGAACGCATAGGCATAGATATAGCCAACATGCTTTATGACTGCGTCGAAAACATCGTAAACACTTATGACCAACCGCAGGACTACGCAGACTTCTGCCTCGAACTTTTCAAAGTGCTGACCATCGAGTCGCCTGTCACAGAAGAGGAATTCCGTTCGCTTGACCGCGAAGACCGCGTCGAACGAGTGCGCGAGGCTGCGATGGAGGCGATGAACCGCCGCAACGAACGTATACGCGAAGTTGCAATGCCAGTCATCAGCCAGCTCATCCAGAACTCTGACTACCGTGGACGTATCATCGTGCCTATCACCGACGGCAAGCGTGTGTTCAACCTCCGTGTCGATCTTCAGGAAGCCTTTGACACAGAGTGCCGCTCGATAGTCAAAGAATGGCAGAAGGGTCTTCTCCTCGTCACAATCGACGAACTGTGGAAGGAGCATCTGCGCGAACTCGACCAGTTGCGTCAATCTGTACAGAACGCAAGTTATGAGCAGAAAGATCCGCTGGTCATTTATAAGGTTGAATCATTCCACCTCTTCGAGGGCATGCTCAACCAGCTTAATGTCAAGACCATGTCGGCATTGATGCGCGCACAGATCCCGGTGCGTCCGCCGCGCGAAGGTGAGGAAGCCCAACAAGGCGAGCAACAGCCGCGTCAACCTGAGGTAAAACAGGCCGCACCTGAAATGCCGCGCAATGACTACCAGAACTACCGCACATCACGCAGCAGCGAAGGACTTCCGGGCGAAGACGCACAGCGCCAGGCGGCTTCAGCCTCTCAGAAAGCGCCTCAGAAGGTAATGCCTGCCACAGCCGCACCCAAGATAGGCCGCAACGACCCATGTCCATGCGGCTCAGGCAAGAAATACAAGAACTGCCACGGACGCGGACTTTGACATTCAGAGCCTGCTTATCAAAAAATGCCAGGCAGGCTCTCTGTCCGCAACCATATGACAGATCAATCACATCGGAGCCGGTTTAATAATCACCTGTTAAACCGGCTCTGATTTTCTAAAACTCAAAGCCAATCATTAAACCTAAAAAACGCTATGAAAACGAAAAACAGTGTCGCTGTAATCCTCATTGCGATAATAGCAGCCCTCAGCGCCAGCTCACAAACGCGCCAATATTATGACTGTACCATCCTAAATATATTCCATGGCAATCCGGAGATGGTGGCCGATGATTTATCCGGAATAAATAAATTCGCTCAAAATGGTCAACTTGAGGTTTATAACGGAAGTGCAATCTACAATTTGGCCAGAGATGCCAGTAAAAGGCTTATCCATTTCGAAACCGATGAAGTCGAATATCACGTTTCCTATATCAATGAACAATCTGACAAAGTACGCAAAATCCAGGAAACGCATAAGAGTTCGAAGGACGGACAGAATATATGTTCATGGCAATTCCAGCACGGGAACGATGATTCATTCCCATATATGTCTTTCCATGGAGAGTTCACCATAAACGGAAAGAAACATTATCCTTGGTTCTTCTCCGAGAGTCTAACAGAAATTGTTACAGATGACAATCAAAATATGATCCAGGCGACCCGCAACCGCAAGATCCATGATGATTCGGCTGAAGGGATCGTACCCGAGTTGAAAGATAAAATCCTAAGACGCCTGATATCCTATTATGATGAACCTTCATTGCTCAACGCCTCAGATGAAAGCCAGCGAGAGTCTCAATTCCGGAGCTTGATAAGCTCTCCTATCGGTTTCACTTATGACTACAAAGGCAACTGGATGATTGAGAATCAACTTGAGGATTACCTAAAAAAATCAGGTATAAACTACCAGACAACAACAAGCAATAACACACGAATATTGAACTTTACGCCTCCGAGGGATGTAAAATATTCAGGTTTCGAAGGACGTCTTATGAAGATGAGCATATACTCGATTGACCTCATAGGGGCTGAATATCAATTTGTCGCCTCGACTAAAAATATTGCCACACTGTATGATGATTTCGTTCAAATGTGTGAAAAATCAGGTATCTACGGCAAGCAGGAAACAAACCAGAACCATGTAACTTCGTTCTACGCTTATGGTAACGACGGACTTCTCACCATCTCTACGCAAAAGAATAAAAGCTATAAATTACAGTCCATTTCGATCATAAAAGGTTATGCTGCCGGCAATGATCAAGAGACTCTGATCCTTCGGATGAGTCTCGAGGTCAATCGATAGGCTATCCACGCTATACTCAACGATAAATCAAAATCGCGGTCTCAGAGTATGAAACCGCGATTTTCTGTATGATTAACAGTGAGAGAAAATGTTGCCAAAGATGCTCACTCCTCGTCATCACCAGGCCAATTTCCGGCCTGATAGACGGTGATGTAGGTTGTCTTGCCATAGATTGTGCCGACGAGCACACGTGTCTCACGGTCGTTTTCAGTGGGGTTGGCGTCTATCGACAGCGTCACCTGACTTGGCATGAACATGCCGTTGACTGAAGTAGCCTCGGCGTGACACCAGTCATCGTCGATGGAAGTGACCTGGAAGGGGGTATATGACTTTGAAGTGATTGCGATGTCTTGCTTGAGACCTTCGGCCGGAGCCTGCACGACAGTCGATTTCAATTCGACGGGCTCATCGAGTCCGGTGAAGTTCGGACGATAGATGACTCCGACCCCAATCACGCGGCCGATTTCGTTTCTGGCTTCCTGAGCGACATAGATTGTCATATATCCTATTTTAGGATGATATGCGACAATGCCGTCACCGACCTGAACTCCAGTCACCGTTGCCCATGACGCCCATGGTATGGTCTTGATTTTAGCGATGTCTGAAACTTTGCCGATATTGCAGAACCGCCAGACATCGTTTGTCGACACAAGCTGCCCGTCGTTGGTATACCTTATGCCGTCGATGTTGTAACCCGTGTCAGCATAGAGTGTGAAAGCGTAAAGTTTATTATCGCCGCCCGACGGAGTGTCAGGGGTATCGGGATTGTCAGGATCTTCGACTCCGGGATCAGATCCTCCGCTACTTGGTTCGTCACCGGGAATACATCCGGTAAATGACAATGTGAGACCTAAGAATAAGACGGTTAAAATACGTGGAAAGAGCTTTTTTGTTTTCAATTTCAATAAAGTATTTATCGGTGGAAAAAAAACGATGAAACTACGGTTTGCCAAACCGATTTTACAAAGGTAGTAAATTATTTAAATTGAAGCATTATTGATACAGGTAATGATGAACAATTAAAATTAAAAATTGTTTATAGTGATGACATGCGACTGACATGCGGATTGACATTTTGTCAGTAGTGCCACCAAGTATCATGTCCCGACAAGGTTTGGCACGATACTTGCATTATAGAAAACGTAAACCCAAACAAAAATATATAAACGAAACATATAAACTCATAACGATTATGGAACTCAAACCATTGGCAGACCGCGTGCTTATCAAGCCCGCAGCAGCAGAAGAAGTCACAGCATCAGGTATCATCATCCCCGACACCGCAAAAGAAAAGCCCCTCAAAGGCGAAGTAATCGCAGTCGGCGGTGGCACAAAAGATGAAGAAATGGTGCTCAAAGCAGGCGACATCGTGCTTTATGGCAAATATGCCGGCACAGAAATCGACCTCGGCGACGGCGAAAAAGGTCTCATCATGCGTCAGAATGAAGTTCTGGCAGTTGTACTTTAATCGAAACTGAAAAAAATAAAGATTATAACCATGGCAAAAGAAATCAAATTCAATATCAAGGCTCGCGAAGAGCTTAAAAACGGCGTAGACGCACTCGCCGACGCAGTCAAAGTGACACTTGGCCCGAAAGGCCGCAATGTGATCATCGAAAAGAAATTCGGTGCACCCCACATCACCAAAGACGGAGTCAGCGTGGCACGTGAAATCGAACTTGAAGACCCGTTCCAGAACATGGGCGCCCAGCTCGTGAAAGAGGTCGCATCCAAGACCGGAGATGACGCAGGTGACGGCACAACAACCGCAACAGTGCTCGCTCAGTCGATCATTGCCGTAGGCTTGAAAAATGTCGCAGCCGGAGCCAATCCGATGGATCTTAAACGCGGCATCGACAAGGCTGTAGCCACCGTTGTCGGCGAAATCCGTGAGATGGCTGAAGAAGTCGGCGATGACTTCAAGAAAATCGAAGACGTAGCCCGCGTATCGGCAAACAACGACGAGACCATCGGCCGCCTCATCGCCGAAGCAATGCAGAAAGTTAAACGTGAAGGCGTCATCACAGTCGATGAAGCCAAAGGCACCGAAACGACAATCGATATCGTCGAAGGCATGCAGTTTGACCGAGGCTATATCTCACCCTACTTCGTAACAAACACAGAAAAGATGGAATGCGTCATGGACGCTCCCTATATCCTTCTGTTCGACAAAAAGATTTCAAACCTCAAGGATCTTCTGCCTGTGCTTGAAGCGTCAGCCCAGAGCGGCCGTCCGCTGCTGATCATCGCAGAAGATGTCGACCAGGAAGCACTCGCCACACTTGTTGTCAACCGTCTCCGCGGCTCACTCAAGATCTGTGCAGTCAAGGCTCCGGGCTTCGGTGACCGTCGTAAAGAAATGCTTGAAGACATCGCTATCCTCACCGGCGGCACAGTCATTTCTGAGGAAAAGGGCATGCAGCTCAGCGCCGCAACCATCCAGGATCTCGGCACAGCAGAAAAAGTCACCGTCAACAAGGAAACCACAACCATCGTCAACGGTGCAGGCAACAAAGACGTGATCGCATCGCGTGTCGCACAGATCAAGTCTCAGATCGAGACTACGACCAGCGACTACGACCGCGAGAAACTGCAGGAACGCCTTGCCAAACTCGCAGGTGGCGTTGCAGTGCTCCACATCGGTGCACCCAGCGAAGTTGAGATGAAAGAAAAGAAAGACCGCGTAGATGACGC
Source organism: uncultured Muribaculaceae bacterium (assembly GCA_964018265.1). Classification (GTDB taxonomy): domain Bacteria; phylum Bacteroidota; class Bacteroidia; order Bacteroidales; family Muribaculaceae; genus CAG-873. The sequence goes on along the minus strand of CAXHOY010000007.1, from coordinate 32,117 downwards.
CCTCAGCGCAACTCGCGCTGCAATCGCCGAAGGCATCGTTCCCGGTGGCGGTGTTGCCTACATCCGCTGTCTTGCAGGCCTCAAGAACCTCAAAGGTGACAACGACGACGAGCAGACCGGCATCGCCATTGTAGAACGTGCAATCGAAGAACCTCTCCGTCAGATCGCAGCCAATGCAGGTGTCGAAGGTGCTGTAGTCGTTCAGAAAGTGAGCGAAGGCACAGGCGACTTCGGCTACAATGCCCGCACAGACAAATATGAGAACCTTCTGTCGGCAGGTGTCATCGACCCGGCCAAGGTGACACGTGTGGCACTTGAGAACGCAGCCTCTATCGCAGGTATGTTCCTCACCACCGAATGTGTCATCGCAGACAAGAAAGAAGAAAATCCCGCACCCGCAATGCCCGCAGGCGGCATGGGTGGCATGGGCGGCATGATGTAATCAGACCCAATCACATCAATCCAAATATAGTCAGAGCTGCGTCTTTCATCCGAATGACGCAGCTCTTGTTTTGTTTATAAGCCATTAGATAAGCATTCAGCAGACAGAAGCCATCACAGATATCTGTCGAAGAATGCCAGGATAGAATCCTGGACTGCGGGGCCGCAATCGTGGGGCATGGGCCAGAGTTCGGTCTTGAGCCGGTCACCGGCATCCTGAGAATCCCAAACCGCCCGCATGGTCGAAAACGCATCGTTGACACCCTTGGGATTGAACAGTTTGTCGCGGTCGCCGTTGATAAAATAGGCCGGGCGCGGACAAGCGAGAGATGCGATGTGGGGATAGTCGAGATAGCGTCTCAGACCGGGCAAAAGATTTATATGCCCTCCCTTTTCGCGTCCATGCTCCCAAGAGAGCTGATCGGCGGTCGTCGTCATCCAGCACACACTCGCCGAGGCCTTGATGCGGTCACTGAGAGCTGCGAGCATCCACGAGCGGTAGGCACCCATCGAGAAGCCCATACACGCTATGCGCTCAGGATCGACACCCGGGATCGAAGCGAAGATCTCAGTCACGGCCATATCATCAAAAGTCATAAAAGCGCTGAGGCTGCGTCCAAGCATGAGGAAATTACCGGCCACGGCAGCAATCGCATTTTTATCCTGTCCTTCCCGTCGTCCGCGGTCTCCCCACATAAGTGCATCGTGGGAAATAACGGCATAGCCTTCAGCAGCCAGACGGTCACCGACATATTGGCCACCATAGCATTGTCCGCACCAACGGTCGGCATCGGCAATCACTGCCGTATCGACGTCGAAAGGACGTATCATTTTCTCTTTTCCTATGGTATAGTGACCACCATGGTCATGCAAAAGCACAACCCCGGGATGAGGGCCATCTCCGTCGGGCATCAGCACATATAACGTGACAGTCGAATAGGCACTGACAGCCGCTTTGTATTTATAGGCGGTGTAGCCGTCGCGGCGTTGTGATGCGATAAGAGTCAGGCTGTCGTTGGCGGCCGGAGCCGGAGGTGTCAGCATGGCATCGAACACCACTGTCCTGGCCGAATCACGCCAACTGCTGAAATCAGTCTGCGGAGCGTTACCCCAAGCCATAGGATATGTCAGTTCTGCCTGGATATTGTCAAGAAATGCAGGCATCTCACGCTCGATTTCCCATGCACCGGCCGAAACGGCCAGACACAAAGCAGTCAACAGCAACGATCTCATGGTTGCCATCAGGGGTATACGACTGCGTTTGCTGCCACAACAGCGACGGGATTCCAGTTATCGTCACCGGCAAGCACTTTTTCGGGAGTATAATCTGCATCATCAGTGAGGAAATGGCCGAACGCGGCGCGACCATCAGTGGCTGCTCCTGCTCCTGTGTTTGCATACTCTGCATAAAATGTTGTTTTCTCTCGCTCCGGCTTGCCCCAGTTGTGCCACGCGGCAGGATGAATATGAGCGCCCATGTCGCAGCGGATGAACACGGCTTTTGCATAATCGCGCCACGGACGCGACAGATATACTCTGTCAACGCCTTCGTCTGCGGTCAGACTGCAATTGAGGAAAACATATCCATAGGTGACATCAGCGTCAGTCGACGGTGCGGTCAGATAACCACGTCGCTTGCTGTGGATACGGCAATTCGAGAACAGAGCCGTCGAACGTCCAAAGATGAAATCGACCGTACCCTCGATATAGCAGTTGTCGTAGAACTGGCGTCCACGAAGCCAAGTGTATATCGTGTCCTGATTGCCCAGGAAACGGCAGTTGCGGAAAACGGCCCGGTCGCCTCCGACAAAGCATGCCACGGCCTGACCGACAGGACCGGCCGAGTTTTCGAATGTTATGTTTTCGGCATAGAAATCGGGAGCATATAAGTAGAAAGAGGAGGAACCGGTGGTGCCCATCTCCTCGCCGAAGATATTCGCTTTTGACGCATAGTCGTCATAGGTCAATTTCACGTCACCCTGACCGATAATTGACAGATTGATTTTGGAGCGCGGCACGATGATTTTCTCCTTGTAGTCACCTTGTCTGACAAGGATAGTGGTGCGCGCACGACCACGGTGGTCGGGGACAGCATTGATGGCTTCCTGAAGAGTGAAGAAATCACCGCTTCCGTCTTTCGCCACGACAAAATCATAGTGTCGCACATAGCGGGCAAGTTCGGGCACAGCTTCAGCCAAAGCATCGACGGCCATGGCGGCCACACGCCTCGCACCTGCCACATTCAGATGAGTGTTATCCTTCTTCCCTTCGGGATGGAGAGGCACAGTACCGGGTTCGACATGCATGAAATATTTTTTGGAGGCCTCGGGACCGAGTTCGCGGATAAACTCCATTGTCAACGCATTAAGATCGACCAAGGGAACATCCATCTCTTCGGCCACCCGGCGGGTGGCGGCAAGATATTCGCCATGAGTGTCTACCAGACTGTCCTTGACAAATTTGCGACGTGCGATAGCATTAAACAGTATCGGCTTACCACCCTTTGCACGAGTCTCCCTGATATATCGTCTGAGGTTTTCGTCAAAATCGTCACCCGGACGTGTATATCTCTTGGGATCATCGACTTTAGTGTCGTTATGGCCAAACTCTATGATCACATAGTCACCGGGACGTATCTGAGACACGACAGGCTCCCAATGGCCTTCCTCACGAAAACTCTTTGTGCTCCGGCCGTTAACGGCATGATTGTCGACAATGACCTCATCAGAGAGGAAACCGGGGAGCATCTGCCCCCATCCACGCTCGGGATTGCCACCTGCGAGTTTCTTATTGGCCATAGTCGAGTCACCAATCATGAATATGGTCGGTTTGCGTGTCTCGTCAGACTTTGACGAGCAAAGAAGGACAGACACTGCGATCAGTAAAATCGAACAAAACTTATTCATCGGATCTGTATTTTAAGCGGGTTTTTCAAACGGCGCGCTCTGTCTCTCAATAGTTCAAGCCACTCATTTAGGGTAGCCGGCGCACCGGGTCTTTTTGTCCAGGACGAACCCCAGTAATATGTGAACGTGTCACCGGGAGCATAATCACTCACGGCAAGGATATGTCCGAGGGCATCACGCGCGGGCTGGTCAACCGCCCGGTAGGTGATGTCGACCTCATTGTCAGGCACTATGACACCGACAAAAATCACACCGTTGCCATTGCGGGGATTGTCTGTCGAATCTGCATAGGCTATCACGTTGTCGCCGGCAATATCTCCATAAGGGTTCTGACGGTGGACGACAATGCCGGGGGCGATGCGTCTCGTGCGTGACAGACCCTCATAGCTCACCTCGGCGCGATTGAGCTCTGAGCCGGCATCAAGAGTGATGACCCTCTGTTCGACCACCGACGGGTCGTCACCGATCACGGCCGGATTGTATGTCAGTCTGACTTTGAAACGCAGCGGTCCGTTGTCAACAATCTCATATTCGCGCCATGCCCAAGGATAGATCAACGAACCGTCGTCGTTGAGCAAAGCCGCTGTGCCTGCACCGAGAGTGTTTGCGACAATATATGCATCCATACCATTGCCGTGGTCGCGGTGAAGCGATTTGCCAAGGTCACGGAGCCGATTGCGTTCTTCGATCACCAACGTATCGACCGACTTAGTCCATACGTCATAGCCAAATCCACGCTCACCCGAACGCTGAAGAGCCGGGCCATATGCGACATAAGCCGCGCAATCGTTTTCCCAATTCATATTGTCCTTGTGTTCGGGGAATTTACGGCCAAATACTTTTGGTTTCACCGGTGAAGGATTTCCTGATTTCAGACAATAACGGCTCTCAGACGAAGCCGGCACATCAGCTAAAAACAACAGAGTGCTGTCTGATGTGATCTGATAGTCAATCTCGTGTCCGGCGGCGTCGGTGAGTATAAAACCGGTTCGGAAGCGGGTGTCTATATCATTCAACGGCAACTCTACGGCCTCGCCGAGGCGGTCATAAGGCAGACTGTTGGAAACGAGCAGAGTCGCTCCGGACCGGCATCCATATAGAGCCAATCCGAGCGACACCGCAGCAAATGTCTTCAGTTTCACTACGTCAAAGAGTAACACCGGTTTTAAAAATAGCGATTTCTTTAGCACCGGTCTTTTCATGGTGCAGCTGTTGGCCTGAGGCAACAGCGAGTACTTTGTCGACGAGACGTTTCAGAGCGTCGGACGCACTTTCATCCTCCACAATCGTTCCGGCATTGAAATCAATCCAGTTTGCCTTCTTCGCTGCAAGAGGCGAGTTTGTGGAAATCTTCATCGTGGGAACAAAAGTACCGAATGGTGTACCTCGTCCGGTGGTGAAGAGCACCATCTGACATCCAGACAAAGCCAACGCGGTCGAGGCCACAAGGTCATTGCCGGGAGCCGTCAGCAAGTTCAAGCCATTCAGACGCAGAGGCTGAGCATAAGCCAATACGTCGACAACCTCTTTCGATCCGCCTTTCTGGACACAACCGAGCGATTTTTCCTCGAGTGTTGTTATGCCGCCGGCTTTGTTTCCGGGTGAAGGGTTTTCGTAGATAGGCTGTCCATAAGAACGGAAATAGCCTTTGAAGTCATTTATCAGGCTCACCGTTTCGCTGAAGACTTTGCGGTCGCGGGCACGGTTCATGAGGATTGTTTCGGCGCCGAACATCTCGGGCACTTCGGTCAGTACCGTGGTGCCACCATGAGCAATGAGCCAGTCGGAGAACAGTCCTACAAGAGGATTGGCAGTTATTCCTGACATGCCGTCAGAACCGCCACATTTGAGGCCGACACGTAGTTTTGAGACAGGCAGAGGCTGTCGACAGTCAGTTTTCATGCGGTCAATCAATTCGCGGCAAATCTCAAAACCTGTTTCCACTTCATCCTCCACCTCCTGCGATATCAGGAAACGTATGCGGCTTTCGTCATACTCGCCCATCTGCTCTTTGAGCGCCGATACCTGGTTATTCTCACAACCGAGACCAAGCACAAGGACTCCGCCGGCGTTGGGATGCTTTATGAGTGCAGCGAGGGCTGCACGAGTGTTGGCATGGTCCTGTCCGAGCTGCGAACATCCATAATTATGGGTGAACGCATAGACTGCATCGACTCCGGTAAGGTCGCATTTGGCCTTAATGCGGCTGACGATAGCATTGGCCTGGCCGTTGACACAGCCGACTGTCGGCACGATCCACAGTTCGTTGCGAATGCCCATGTCGCCATTGTCACGAAGAAAGCCCTCAATGGTGATTTCTTCGTCAGACATAGCTGAGTCTGTGGCCACCGGCTCATAGCTGTAGTCGAGATCATCGCATAGGGCAGTATGTAGATTGTGGCTGTGAATCCACTGACCGGCAGCTATATCCTCGCTCGCCACTCCGATAGGATAGCCATATTTGATGACCTGTTCGTCCTTTTTGACCGGACGAAGTGCAAATTTATGTCCGCGGGCCACCGCTTGCGTCACAGTGACAGAGTCACCGCCGTCAGACCACACAGTCCCGGCCGGGATGCCGTCGGGCGCAAGCACGACGGCAACGTTATCGGCGGGGTTGATTTTCAATATATCTTTCATTCGTGTTGTTATGAGACAGTGTCAAGGAATGTTTTAAGGGCGACCTCCATACCGTGCTTGCGGATATCTTCGAGATATCCGACAACCTTGGCGGTAAATCCGGGGACAGTGGCTTCAAAATCCTCAATAAAAATGTCGCTGTCGAGAATGTCACGAACTGTCGCGGCATAATCGTCATCGTTCCAACTGCGGTTGATGTGCTCTACATGAGCCGCGGTGTCGTCGGGTGTAAAGCCCGAACCGGGTCCGTAAAGAGAAAGTAATGCCGCGAAGGTAAAGCACTCGTAGGCTGCAATCTTGCCGGCCTTTGTCCAGTTGTCTTTCAAAGTGCAGAAGTTGCGGGCCTCCCATTTTGACAATGAGTTCAATGCAATGGACTTGAGCATGTGACGGATGAAGGGATTATAGAAGCGCTCGAGGATGCCGGCAGCGAAAGCTTTGAGTTCATCGGGATCTTCGTCGATCATCGGCAGAACCTCACGCTCAACCATTTCGTTGATAAAGCGGTTGACATCTGGATTGTTGAAGGCATCCATGACCGTCTCGCAACCAAGTTGCAGCGCAATGGGCACAAGACCTGTGTGCGAGCCGTTGAGGATGCGAACCTTCTTGTCGCGGAAAGACTTGATCGAAGGCATGAACAGGACATGTAGCCCCGCACGGTCTAGCGGCAGCTCTGCCCTCACCTTCTCATAACCTTTGCCACCTATAGCCCAGATATGATATAGCTCACCCTTGACCACGACGTTGTCGTCAAAACCGATCTCAGCCTTGATCTCGTCAATATTATCTTTGGGGAAACCCGGGACAATGCGGTCGACCAAAGTGTCGCAGAAGACGCAAGCCTCATCTATCCATTTGATAAAATCCTCCTCCAAAGCGGCTTCGCGGGCATGACGCACTACATATTCATGCAAGGTCGAGCCATTGTCTTCGATCAGTTCACAGCAGATGAAGAACAAGCCCTTTGACTTATCTCCGCCAAAATGACGGTAACGACGGTAAAGGAGCGCAGTCACTTTGCCGGGGAACGATGCAGGAGCATCAGACCTGACATCGTCAGCTTCATAACGGATGCCGGCTTCGGTTGTGTTTGACACAACGAAACGGAGGTCGGGCGACTCCACATACCGGAAATAGCGCTCCATGTCAGCACCGGGATTGAAAGCATCTGAAATGACACTGACCAGACGTGTCTCCTTTTTAGGTTTTCCGTCTTCGATGCCTTCAAGACATACATGATAAAGTCCGTCCTGACGGTCGAGTATATCTATGGCCACACTATCGTGGAAACGTGGAACGATAGCGGCGACAGAGGTGTCGATGACTCCTTTTTCGTTTGCGATATCAAGCTGCCAGTCAACGAAAGCGCGCAGGAAGTTGCCTTCGCCAAACTGGAGCACTTTGACAGGACGCTCTTTAGTGGCGACGGTCTGTCGGTTGAGTTGTTTTATCGTAGTCATTATTTTTCTTTCTGATGGTCAAATTGGATAACTTTATACTTCGGCACAAGCAGTTTCATGATGCCCCAGCCAATGAGATAGGCGACTCCGCATATGCAGAAAATGATGAAATATCCGGCCGGTTTGCCGGTGAAGCCCATAAATTCCATCGCCGGACGTGCGTATTGGGCACCTGAGGCGAGTAGATTTTTGGTCATCTCCACTTCCTGACCGTCTACGATGGTCGAGCCTGCGGCGTAGGTGAACAACATGCCTGAGCCTTTGTTGATGAGATATGAACCTATACCACCGGCGAGGCCACCGATACCGATGATCGTAGCGATGGTGTTTTTGGGGAACATGTCGCCGACGACAGAGTAGATGTTGGCCGACCATGACTGGTGGGCTGCACCTGCGATGCCGATGATTATGATGGGATACCAGTAGGAGTATTCACCCAGGGGCTGAGCGGCAATGGCGAGCAAGGGGAAGAGCGCGAAGATGAACATCGCCTGCATGCGTGCGGCGTAAGGATTTTTGCCGGTGCGGTTGATGATAATCGTCGGCAGTTTGCCACCATAGATCGACAGCATCGTCAGCGCATAGAGCACGAATATAAGCATCTGGGCCGTCGATGTGTCAGCCGAGAAGCCATACACGTCCGAGATGTAGGCCGGGATCCAGAAAAGGAAGAACCACCACACACCGTCGGTCATGAACTTTCCGAAGAAGACAGCCCATGTCTGGGGGTATCTGAAGCATTTGAGGAATGGGATCGAGGGCTCGGCTTTGTCTTCGATTTCTGCCTTTTGAGCCGCAGTTTCACCGGGGGTGACGTTGTCCTGTTCGATATAAGCAAGCTCAGCCTTGTTGACTTTCGGGTTTTCGGCCGGGCGTTTGTAAAGCCACATCCAAAGCCCCATCCACACAAAGCCGAGGGCACCGATCACGACAAAAGCCATTTCCCATCCATTGCCTATGCCTAAGCCCTGGAAGTAGCGGGCAAGCGAGGGTATCGACAGCGGTGCGATCAAAGCACCCACGGTCGAACCGGCGTTAAATATCGAAGTCGAATATGCGCGGTCTTTCTTCGGGAAGTATTCGGCAGTGACCTTTATGGCAGCCGGGAAGTTGCCGGCCTCGCCCAAACCGAGGATTATGCGCGCGGCGATGAAATAGTAGACCGATGTGATGGCTATCGTGGAAGCCACCGCACCTGTCGCACCGACCATCTGAGCTGCGCTGTCGAGTCCGATCGTATGTTCGGTTGCCCAGCCGCAAAGCGCATGGAGACATGCACCCGCCGACCAGATGAAAATGGCCCAGAGGTAACCCTTTTTGGTGCCCATCCAGTCGATGAAACGACCGGCGAAGACATTGGCGATCGCATAGACGATCGAGAATATCGATGTTATGTCGCCATAGTCGCTGTCTGACCAGTGGAATTCGGGCGCTATAAAGTCTTTCCAGGTGAGCGACAACACCTGGCGGTCCATATAATTAACTGTTGTGGCAAGGAATAGCAGTCCACAAATCACCCAACGGAAATTTGACATTTTGGCTGCTCCGCCCTGCGTGGAACTTGCAGTGTTATTCATGGGATACTACAGAATGTTATGAGTTTAGAATTTAAAATACTCCTTTGCATTGCCATAGCAAACCTTGCTGACTATCTCGCGACCAATGAAATCGATTTCGCTTGCGGGCAGCAATCCGTTTTCGATATCATTGCCAAGAAGGTTGCAAAGTGTGCGACGGAAATATTCGTGGCGGGGATATGACAGGAAGGAGCGTGAGTCGGTGAGCATGCCGACGAAGCGGCTGAGCAGACCGAGATTGGACAGCGCGGTCATCTGTTTCTCCATGCCGTCTTTCTGGTCGAGGAACCACCATCCAGAGCCAAACTGTATCTTGCCGGCCCCGTATCTGCCGTCCTGGAAGTTGCCGAGCATTGTGGCCACGAGTTCGTTGTCGCGGGGGTTAAGGTTATAGATGATAGTCTTGCCGAGTTTGTCGCGCGACGCGAGCATATCAAGAAATTTAGACATGTTTTTTGCGACGGTGAAGTCACCGATTGAATCGAAACCGGTGTCCGGGCCGAGCTGTGCCATCATGCGTGAGTTATTGTTACGGATTGCTCCGTAATGGAATTGCTGAGTCCAGCCTGCATCGTGATCCATGATGGCAAACTCGACCATCATTGCAGTCTTGAATTTGGCAATCTCCTCACGGTCAAGCTGGCTACCGCCATAGACCTTGTCAAAAATGGCCTCAATCTCGGCCGGAGTATAATCTTCGGCATAAAACTCTTCGATGCCATGGTCTGACAGGCGGCAACCTACAGACGCAAAGAAATCGTGGCGCACCTGAAGGGCAGCTATAACGTCGGCAAACTTGCTGATTTTCACGCCTGACACTTCAGCGAGACGGTCGATATAAGCCTTGAAGTCGGCGGGGTTCTCGACAGCCATAGCCTTGTCGGGACGCCATGTAGGCAACATCTTCACTTCAAAGCCGTCGTCGCGCACCTTGATATGATGCTCAAGCGAATCCACGGGATCGTCAGTGGTACAGACAGTTTCGACGTTGTAATGTTTCATCAGGCCGCGGGCAGTGTGAGTCGGCTGCTGAAGCATGTCTGTACATTTATCATATATCTCACGGGCTGTCGAAGGGTTGAGCAGCTTGTCGACACCGAACGCTGTCTTAAGTTCGAGATGAGTCCAGTGATATAAAGGATTGCGCATCGTGTAAGGCACCGTTTCGGCCCACTTCTCAAATTTCTCCCAATCTGTTGTGTCCTTGCCGGTGCAGTAGCGTTCGTCAACACCGTTGGTGCGCATCGCACGCCATTTGTAGTGGTCGCCTTCGAGCCATATTTTCGAGAGGTTTTCAAACTTATGGTCCGAGGCTACGTATTCGGGGATGAGATGACAGTGGTAGTCGATGATAGGCATCGGCTCGGCATATTCATGATAGAGACGCTCGGCAGTAGGGGTCTGGAGCAGGAAATTCTCGTCGTTGAATTTTTTCATGGTTATTGTTTTATTTGAAATTAGATATATAGCCCAACGCTTCGCGGCACTTGTCAGTGACATATTGCCAATCGCCTGCGGCCACGCGGTCGGCGGGGAAAAGCTTTGAGCCCATGCCCACACAGTATACTCCGGCCTTGAACCAGGACGAAAGGTTTTCTTCGGTAGGCTCTACGCCACCGGTGACCATGAGTTTGGACCATGACATCGGAGCGAGGAGTCCCTTGACGAATTTCGGCCCGAGGACATCGCCGGGGAACACTTTGCAGAGGTCGCATCCGGCTTCCTGGGCAAACCCGACCTCAGAGATGCTTCCACAACCGGGGGTATAAGGCACTGAGCGGCGGTTGCAAATTTTGGCAATCTCAGGATTAAACAATGGTCCGACGACAAAGCATGCTCCCAACTGGAGATATAATGCCGCAGTGGCCGGATCGACAATCGAGCCTACGCCGACTGCCATCTCCGGGCACTCGACAGCTGCGAATTTGACAACTTCGGCAAAGACTTCATGAGCGAAGTCACCTCTGTTTGTGAATTCAAACGCTCTCACACCGCCTTCGTAGCAGGCCTTGATGACCTTGCAAGCCACTTTGGCGTCCTTATGATAAAACACCGGCACCATCGGAGCTGCTCCGATTTTTGCCATAACTTGAAACTTATCGAATTTAGCCATTGTATTATTTCATTTATCGTTGAACACGACCATTGGCCGAACCGCCTGCGAGTGCTTTGACTTCATCGGCTGTCACAAGGTTGAAATCACCGGGGATGGTGTGCTTGAGGGCTGAAGCCGCCACTGCAAACTCGAGAGCTTCGCCCTGATCGGACATCGTCAGCAAGCCGTGGATTATGCCACCCGAGAACGAGTCACCGCCACCGACACGGTCGATGATGGGATTGATGTCATAGCGTTTTGACTCATAGAACTCAGAGCCGTTATAGATCATCGCCTTCCAACCGTTGTGAGTCGCAGAGAATGACTCGCGGAGAGTAGAGATGACATACTTGAAATCAAACTCTTTGGCCATGGCGCGGAATATGCCTTTATAGCCTTCGGCATTGGTCTCGCCACCTTCGACGTCGGCATCAGGTTTGAAACCGAGACACAGTTCGGCGTCTTCTTCGTTGCCGATGCACACATCGACATATTTCATCAAGGGGCGCATGATGGACTGTGCTTTTTCTTTTGTCCAAAGTTTCTTGCGGAAATTGAGGTCTACAGAGACAGTCACACCGTGGCGCTTGGCGGCTTCGCAGGCAAGGCGTGTCAGTTCGGCGGCCTTGTCGGAAATAGCAGGAGTGATGCCGCTCCAATGGAACCAGTCGGCACCTTCCATGATTGCGTCAAAATCAAAATCTTCGGGATCTGCTTCGGCGATCGCAGAGTTGGCACGGTCATAAATCACCTTGGAGGGACGCATCGATGCACCGGTCTCGCAATAATATATGCCGACACGGTCACCACCTCGGGCGATGAAACGGGTATCGACGCCATATCGGCGAAGAGCGTTGAGAGCCGCCTGGCCTATTTCATGTTTCGGAAGTTTGCTGACAAAATATACTTCATGTCCGTAATTGGCACACGACACTGCGACATTGGCCTCTCCGCCGCCCCAGATGACATCAAACGAATCCACCTGCACGAAACGGTGGCAGCCTTGCGGCGACAGACGGAGCATGATTTCTCCTAAAGTTACTACTTTGCTCATGGTTGTTACAATTATTTTTAGGGTTATGAGTTATTTTCGTTTTTAAGGTCTTCGGCCATTGCCGCAAACCGGCTATGGCTAAAAGCATTGTAAAGCTCGCCCTAATATAACGCGCATGCATGGTAAGAATTGCCACATTAAAACCCAGCGGCAAGTTTTCACCATATAATTGACAATTATTAACCCCGTGGAGCGCCTCTTTAAACACCTCTTAAGAACAGAATCTCATCCGGAGACGGGTCGGTTTTCGACCGGCTCAAATTCGTCAAGAAGTCAGTCCGTGATGTCTTTTCGGGCATGACGGAAGACCGCGCCGTGACTTCAGTGGCGATGTGCCGGATGCAGCCTGCCCGTCATATGCAATCGGCCGAAACGGCCGGACGAGCCTCAATCCATACAGATCTTTTGCCGCTGCAAGAGTTTTTTATGAGAGTAACCGTAACATCATTTCAGGAACATGACTTTGATATATGGATATTTTTTTCTGCTCGCGCAACATCCAAACCGAAGTACAGAATCAGGGACGGGATTTACAGTATGGAACGGTATGAAAACTTTTTTTTTGAAAAACTAATGACAAAAAATTTGTAGTTTCCAAAAACATTGTCTACCTTTGCACCACGTTAGCTGCAACCTAACCGGAAAGGAGAGGTGGGTGAGTGGCTGAAACCACCGGTTTGCTAAACCGACGACGGGAGCAATCCTGTCCACGAGTTCGAATCTCGTCCTCTCCGCCACCTGATGAAAACCAGTTTACCCTGTACACCAAGGGTCAACTGGTTTTCTTGTTATTAGACTGAAAAAACTTGGAGTTAGGTTACTCCGGGTCAGCGGACAGGAGCGGTTGGTATTCCCCCCATGAGCAACATAGTCAACTGTAAAGTTTCGATAGGCGATACATGAAGAACTTGATGTCTCCGACACCTCGGAATTGCGTGCGGAACGCCTTTATTTTGGCGTTGAACGATTCTGCCGATGCGTTTGTCATCCTCTGCTCAAAGTAGTTGATGATGGTTGTGCTGTGATTCTCAAAAGTTTCAAGCACTTTGTTGAACTCGCGGTTATCGAATTTCTCGACATCGTTATACCACCTTGCCAGATTAAGCCTGGCCTCATCGGGTATGGATTTTTTGTTGAATATGTCAACCAGGTCAAGGTAGAGGGAGTAGGCTTTTTTCAGGTCCGGGAACTTTTCAAAAAGTATTTTGGCTCTGATTGATTGTTGCTCATTCCATTTTGACTTATGCTTGAGAATGATATGACGGCTGCGGGCCATTATCTGCGGCATAGTCTCTCCATTTTCCATAAGACATGGCGTCCATTGACCCAGCAGATCACGCTCTTGCCTGTTGCGGCAAGTCTTACGTTTTGCCCGATGCTCTTTAATCGCTCTATTCTCTTGGTCAAGCACCTCCCATCGGTGGCGGATACGCAGTTGATCAACCGCCTCGGACATCAGCCGCTGCACATGGAAACGGTCGTTCACCAACTTTGCCGCGGGAAATGCCGTCCTGACAGTCAGCATCATGGCCGAAGACAAATCGGTTGTCACGGTCTTGACCTCCAGCCGTTTCTTTAATGGAATTTTCTTCAGTATACCGCTGACCACCTCCGAGGCCACCCCTTTGACCATGGCGGCAAGCGCACCTTCGCGGCCATGGGCGGCTTTGTTGGTCAATATGGTGTAGACATCGCCATTGCTAAGACACGTCTCATCAAGGCTCATATCCTGACCGATGTTGTCGGGGAAGAGGACATACTCTTCGGCATGCTCCAGCTGGTTCCAACCGCGGTAGTCGCTCAACTTCTCCTTATACTGCTTGCGCAGGGTCTGTCCGTTAACCCCGTTGCGCTCTCCCAACGCCTTGATACTTACGGGTGTGGTGTCAATCTCCCTCTTTTAAAAAAAGAGCGAACTCCTCGTTGAGCTGCGTGCCGTCGTATTCCGACAGGTCCCAGTTGTAACTGAATATCTCGCCTGTTGTCTTGTCTAGCCATTTGCGCTTGCGTACATGCAGCCATGTCGCCCGGCCACGTATCGGATAGTCCTGGATATTGTGATACTCGCCAAATCCATACGCTATCACATCGGTATTTTTCTTGTCCTCGCGCATCTGGACCTTTTTCTCATCGAGCCAGATATCAAATCGGGTATCAGTCTTCTCAAAGCGGTCGATGTCAAAATTGTCAACGATTACTGATGGCAGTATGGCTCTTAACAGTTGTTCCGGTTTCATTCCGCAAAGTTAATCATTTTACAGTTGACTATGTTGCTCTGGGGGGGGAATACCAACCGCTCCTGTCCGCTGACCCGTTACTCCGGGACAACACCAACATAACACGCGGAGACGTTAAGAACGGGGGTATCGCCAGAAAGTCTTGTGATGGATAGCAGCGTCCCCGATGCTTCACCACAAGGCGCAGGAGATACCCAGTGTTCAGCCGGAGCCATAGGCGCGGTGCGGTCAAATAGCATAAGGCATCGCCCTATTCTTTTTGACGGCATCACGCCGCCAACCCCTGACCGCCAAATCTCTCTCGGCTTTAGAATATCCTCAAAAAAAACACTTGAAATAGTTGGAATACGAACTATTATTGGTATATTTGCTGTCTAATAGCTCTAAATAAAACCATTATGAACATTTATTCTTTGACTGATACATTGATTCAACAACGTATTGGTGATAAAATAAAGACTCTTAGGCTGCGTCAAAACATAACGCAGGTAAATCTTGCGTCTGATGCGCAGGTATCTCTGTCATCTGTCAAGAAAATAGAAAAAGGACAGATAGGTTCGTTTGATAGTCTGGTTAGAGTTCTTCGTGTTCTCGGTAGACTCGATGTTCTACAACAACTGGTTGAGGAAGAAGAAATGAGTCCTAATGAATATTATGAATTTGTAAACTCTACAAAGAAAAAAAGTCGCCAACGTGCGACTTCAGTAAAGAAAACCGCAAACGATAAAGAAGAATCAGAATGGTAGATATAGCAAAAGTAAAACTATACGGCAATGATCTCGGCACATTCCGCTGGGACGAAAGATATGCCGTGGCTCAATTTGAGTATGCCGATAGTTTTGTGGGCCGCGGCATAGAACCTGCCCCAATCATGATGCCGGTACGCGAAGGCAGGGTATATTCCTTTGGAGACATAGGCAAGGAAACTTTCAAGGGGCTGCCCGGAATGTTGGCGGACTCCTTGCCCGACACCTATGGTCGTGCGTTGTTTGAGCGATGGCTTGCCCTTACCGGACGTCAAAGCGGCAATCCGATAGAAACGCTATGTTTTTTGGGTAAGCGCTGCATGGGCGCATTGGAATTTGAGCCTGCTATGGATATGCCATACAATTCAAACACGCAGATAGAGATTGATACTCTCGTAAATGTGGCATCAGAGGCCTTGGCTAAGAAAAAAGATTTCGGCGCCAATCTTTCTGATGACAAGAAAACGGCGATAGCTGAGATTGTGCGTCTCGGAACGTCGGCCGGAGGTCAGCGGGCAAAAGCAATCATTGCTTATAATAAAAACACGGGGGAAGTTCAGTCCGGTCAGGTTGACGCTCCCGCAGGATTTGACTATTACCTGATAAAACTTGATGGAGTGACGGCTGAAGCCGGTTTCCGTGAAACTCAGAATTTCGGACGACTCGAATACTCATTTTACAGGTTGGCGAAAGAGTGCGGCATAGAGATGTCGGAATGCTCATTGATTGAAGAGAACGGTCGTGCCCATTTTCTTACCAAGCGCTTTGATCGCGTCAACGGGAAAAAAGTACACATGCAAACCCTATGTGCTGTGGCTCATTATGACTATCGTTTGCCCAGGGCATATTCCTATGAACAGGCACTCAACGTGATGCGTACACTCAGATTGCCGTACTCCCAAGCTCAAGAGATGTTCCAAAGGATTGTGTTCAATGTGGTGGTCCGCAATCAGGATGACCATACCAAGAACATATCGTTCCTGATGGATAAGGATGGAAAATGGAGGTTGTCGCCGGCCTACGATATGGGATTTTCATATAATCCGGATGGGGGGTGGACATCGCAACATCAAATGTCAATAAACGGCAAGTTCGATGGTATCGTCCGTAGTGACCTATTGGAGATTGCCAAAAGAAATAACATAAAGGAAGCCGCAGAAATAATAGACCAAATCAGCACAGTTGCCTCCGGCTGGGGAAGCATAGCCATAGAGTGTGGAGTGCCGGACAAAATGATTGACGCGATAATGCCGCAATTCCAGTTCATGCACTGACGTTGAGCAAACTTTACGAATATAAATTCCGTATTTTTTAACACTTTAGATAGGTTCATTTAAGGATTTATTTGTAATTCTGCAACGTAACAGAGGAATAGGAGCAGACATGCCGAGACATCGGATAGACTCCGTATGACACACCTGTGCTACAAGCGTACTACAAACAGAAAACAGCAACGGATAAGATATTGGAGATTAGATTATTACCCAGAAGGTTCTAAAATCGTCCTCTCCGCCAAAACCCTTGAGAAAACCCTGTAAGTAGTCCACTTACAGGGTTTTCTGCTTTTGGGCGTATACCATGAAATGCCACGAAAACTGGCGCAAAAAAGTCGCCAACGTGCGACTTCAGTAAAGAAAACCGATAGCAATAAAGGGGAATCAGAATGGTAGATATAGCAATACAACGGACATTTCCAATTGCCGGGTGAAATGCATTGCCTATATATTAATGTAAAACCGGTTATAATATACAAAAACACACTAAAATCATAGTTGATTGCGCAAATCTCTTGTTAAGAGATTGACACAATTTTAAACATATTGATATACCGCATCTTATCCAATCCTTTCTGCGTAATTTGCGAAACATTTGTTCAAAAATCGGCAAATACATAAAGCATAGTCCACCACGCCAATAATATGCTTTATGACGCCTACTGTCGGATAAACTGAGTTTTAGGTGTTTGGAATGTGAAATCTTTTTAGTAATTTTGTGGCATTAATAATCTCTTAACAAGAGATTGACACAAAAAGCCGATTGCAAAGAGCACATATTCTGAGCAATACAACCACCGGGAAAGCTCCTGTATAGGCTCGTTCCGGAGATCCGAAGCGACAGTAGCCGGACGGTTGTGAATAATGCGAGACGACGAATGTTCTGCCTCCCGCAAGAGGGTGAAATGTAAACTAATATGACTGATAACACATCGACAGACATAAAACAATCCGAATGGTTTGCAATCAAAACCCGGCAGGATTTCAGGGCAGAGGAACTACTGAGTCAGGTCTGCGACGAGGTGTTTTTTCCAAAAGAATGCATCAACACTCCTGGGCAGAAACCAAGGACTAAAGCGGTCATTCCCCACGTATTATTCATCAAAACCTCACGTCAACACGCTCTGGATCTCGAAAAGGAGGGCCGCAGATGCGAGGGTGCGGCGATACCATTCTGGATTTATCGCTACCCGACCGACAACGAAATTCAAGTCATAACACAAGCGTCGATCGATCTGCTCCGCCTGCTCACGTCAGACGACACGACGAGATGCGAAATCTTCAATAAGCGGGATTTCAAAGAGAATGTACGCGTACGCGTCACCGGTGGTTTCTACAAAGGGTATGAAGGCTATGTCCAACGGGTCAAGAAGGACAAACACGTAATCGTGAAGATCGAAGGAGTGTGCCTTGTCATGCTGCCGTTCATCCATCCCGACCTTCTCGAGCAGATAGACTGAGCAATCGGCGGTCGCGACACCTCCGCCACACGCTGAAACAGGAATGGAAACACAATCATTGCGACATCAGTCGACAACACTATTCACATCTGTAGCCCGCCCGGCCACATGCTTCGACATGCCCGCAGCGGGCGACATCGACTATGCCGACACCGAAGCCGTCGGCGGCTATGGACTGCTGCTGTGCAAGGCGTTTGAGCAATGCGGAGGTCTCTCCTACCCCTCAGTCATGAACCGCGACCTTCACATTATGATCTCCGAAGGCCGTATCTGGCTACGCGAGGTCAAATCGCTCATCGGCGCAATCCTGTCAACTCCGGCCGACATCCGTCGCGCCAGACCCGGTCTGAGCGCAATCCCCGCTCTGCTTGATGTCTACGACCTTGTCCATCGCCTGTGTGAGGGAGTGCCTTGCAAAGACTTTATCCGGCAGTCACGCATCAAAACCGCTGAGCTTTGGCTCAAAGGCGACAACACGATCGGCAGAACCGATGTCGTCATCATGCTGCTCGACGCAGCCGGACGCGACAGCCGGTCTCTCGACCGGCGCTATGTCGACTTCAGCCTCAGCGTCATGGGCGAATGGATCGAGCGGCTGAACCTCTACGGTCGCTTCCGCGACTGCTCCTTCGACGAAGCTTGCCGACGGCTGACATGTCTTGTCGGCAACGACTTATCGGCCTTCACTGGCGTCAGCGAACAGATGCGCTGCAAAGCGCGATGGGTCAAGGCCTGCACCCGCTCCGACATCACCGCCCTCGACACCAAAACCCTCCGCAGCTATATCGCCCTGCAACAAAGCGCCGTCCAGCACGGCCTCTGCCAGTCAGAAATCGACGAAGCCAGCCTCCTCAAACTCCTGGCCGAATACAGCACCCGCCCCGACCTCCATCCCCTCACCCTCAAAGCTCTCTCCATCTCCCCCCAACCCCGCGCCTGAAAAGCCGCCAGCCCACGGCTATTGAGACAAAAACCTGATGAAAGAATTTTTAAAAAAATACTTCACCCCCCTGCCTTTTTTATTGCTGCTGTTATATGTATTTTTCATGTATAACGCACAAGCGACCTTGTTGCCTACTGTAATACATAGTGTGTCTATGTATACAATGATTGCCGCGACATTAATATATTATTTTTTCAAATCAAAGCTGACTTTTACGTATTTCACCGGATGGTATCTCGTTTTTGTTTTCATCAGCGTAGTATCGTCCACTTTTTATCTACAATCAGATGAAACGACCATATATACTTTGGTCGTTTCGTTAATTATCTCATATTGTTTTATCCAAAACATCACTGATGCAGATAAAATAATTGCATTGGCAAACGCATTCATTTTTTCCGCGATAATAATGGCCATTCAGATTTGGGCGAGTGGTCAGTTAGACTATCTGGTGATGGCATCGTCTCAGAGCCATGACAGATTGGGCGGTGAGATAACCGGAAATGCCAATATCTTTTCAGCCTTATTCATGTATGCCGGAGTTTTTGCAGCATGGCTTTGTGTATACTCTAAGAATAAAAAGAGCATGTTGGCTTATGCGCTACTGCTTGGCATTATATTATTTATAATGGTTATTTCAGGAGGACGTAAAACCATTATCGCAGTCGTTACGACTCTCGCTCTTTTCTTCTTTCTGAAGAAAAATTCTTTAGGTCGTAACAACTATGTCAGGAATACCCTTATTGCATTATCATCAATCGGCATAATTTTTTATGCTATATTCAACATCCCATTATTATACGATTTAATCGGGGAACGATTTGAAGGTCTTTTTGAAATGTTTCAAGGAAAGGAAGCCAAAGTATCTGGTGATGATATGCGAAGTAAAATATTTTCATTGGCATATCAAGGCTGGCTTGAGGCACCGCTCTTCGGACATGGGATAGATTCATTCAAATTTTACAATGTATCTGAGACAGGACACTTTTATTATGCTCACAATAATTATGTAGAATTGCTGTATGACTTTGGCATAATAGGTTTCATAGCGTATTATTGGATATTTATCTACATATACAACCATTTAAGAAGACTACCTCTGAATTTATATACATTCAAGGTTTTGGGATATGGTTTATTTTTTGAATTATTAGTCTATGATTTAGGAGGCATATCATATTGTACCGTAGGGTCCATCATCTTACTTGCGATTGCATATAGTATAAGCCAAACTGAATAATTCAAGCATAAATAATTATAATGGGAACACTAATTACATACTTACGCAATTTAAAATCCAACTGGAGAAAACATTTAGCAACCAAACAAATCTTACAACAAGTTACCGTTGAAGGTGCAAATCAAAATATTGAGCCTACTGCGTCTATTATACTTCATTTCGGAGCACAAAAGAATAATATTATTTTAGATGATCATTCCGAATTATTCGGAAGGATTATAGTTTGGGGAAATGACTCCAAAGTTCGGATTGGCAAATGGGCTAAAATAGGCTTCAATTGCACAATCAATTGTGTTGATGGGATTGAGATAGATGATTATGCTGCAATTGCAGATGGAGTGACCATTGTAGACCATAATTACCACCCAACAAACCCAGCAGACAGACAATACATGCGCACGACTCCCCATGGATCTATTGAAAGATCGCCTCTTTTTTCAGAACATAAACCAATCAAAATAGGAAAAAATGTCATGCTTGGCAACAATGTAAGAGTTTGCAAAGGAGTTACAATAGGAGACAATTCAATAATCGGAGCTAATACTATTGTAACAAAGAATATACCGGCAAATTGCATAGCAGTTGGCAATCCTGCTCGAGTCGTCAAAGAAAATATTGATAAAAATACCACTCCAATATTCCCGCTAAATAAATGACACCTTCGGTCAAAGTCTTTGTAAACACTTTGAGCTTATATGGTAAAATGGTAATTACAACAATAATTACCCTTTACCTGACTCGTGTTGTTCTTCTATATCTTGGAGAAAACGATTTTGGCATATATAGCCTCATCGGTGGTGTAATCGCCCTGCTGTCATTTGTCAATTCCGCCCTGATGGTTTCGACCCAACGCTACCTGTCTGTCGCTATTGGCGAACGCAACCAGGATAAATCACGAAGTATATTTTCTCTAAGCGTTCTCATCCACATCGGTTTGGCATTAGGACTTATTATAGTTTTCGAACTATGCACACCTTTTCTCTTCGGCGGATTTCTAAATATCACACCTCAAAGGATTGGCGCAGCGAAGATTGTATATCAATTGATGATTGCATCTACTCTGTTTACAATAATAGGAGTTCCCTATAATGCAATTATAAACGCAAAAGAAGATCTATGGTTCTTTTCTATTGTTGAGACAGTCTGCACCATACTGAAACTTGGGATATTGATCATTTTCCATTTATCAAAAAGCGACGCGTTGATAAGCTACACACTGTGGATGACAACGGTTTCGGCAATAAACTTTGTAATCAAATACGTTTGGTGTAAATTTCATTATCCGGAATGTCATAAAAACAAACTACAAATAAAAGGTAATACAAAACTCATCAAGGAATTATTGGGTTTTTCAGGGTGGAATGCGTTTGGAACTCTTGCTGTGATTGGCAGGAATCAAGGAGTCGCCATCATTCTAAATATTTTTTGGGGTACTGCGATAAATGCTGTATACGGCATTGCCAATCAAGTAAACAGCCAACTCATCTATTTCTCGACAATGATGACAACATCCATGACACCTCAAATCATGAAAAGCTATGGAGAAGGCAATCAGAAGCGAATGCTCGATTTATCAGTTTTTACATGCAAACTCTCATTTTTTATGTCAGCAGTATTCGCCATACCCCTTTTGATCGAAATGCAATTTGTGTTAAAGGTATGGCTAAAAATAGTTCCAAAGTATACAGCAGCATTTTGCTCGTTAATTGTATATATGTTTTTGCTCATGCAACTAAGCCCCGGACTTAACAGGGCAATTCAGGCTTGTGGGAAAATCAAATCCTATCAAATCGCAACTTCTGTGATTCTGCTACTGCCAATCCCGGTAGGTTATATATTGGGGCGAAACGGCGGTGATAATCTGACCATTCTGTATGCGATGATTGCATCTCAATTCATACAACTTTTCGTAACTATGTTTATGGCAAACAGACTTGTCGGGTTAAACATTAAATCGTTTATGTCTTTCGTGTCACGCTCTGTTTTGACATTTGCGATCGTGCTTATCGCCGGTTTTTATATTTACGAAGGTCTCACCTCAGTCTTCTCAGACTGGATAACGTTTGCCTTAATAGTATCCATAACGGTCATCGCTTTTTCATCAGCATATTTTCTGATTGTTTTTGACACAAACGATAAAACACGCTTCTTGAATCTAATCAACACGATACTCAAACGAAAATAATTTATTTATGGTATTGTCAATCCTGATAGTGACTATGAATCGAGCCGATCAGCTCACTGATGCTGTAAAGTCATGTTTGGCATGCTCGTTGCCCGATAAAACCGAGTTTATTATTGTTGATAATGCATCTACAGACAATACGACTGAAGCTATACAAGTATTAAAGACCGAGTGCAAATATCCGATAAAATATCTCCGTTCAGAAAAGAATCTCGGTGTTGGCGGAGGCCGTAACTTTGCCCTGGAGCAATCAACGGGTGATTATATCTACGTCCTTGATGATGACGCGACAATTGATGACGGCAATAAGAACTTTTTTCTTGACGCGATAAAAATTTTCGAAAACAATCGCGAGTATGCGACATTGACAACACAGATTTATGATCTGGCATGGAAGGCAAACCGGCTTACAGACACCAAGCATAAATTAAAAGATAGCATATTTGAATATTACATGCCATGCGGAGGGTCGCATTTCCTAAGACGCGCCTATTTTGATACACCCATATATTTCCCTAATATTTATGGCTATGAGGAAATACCCACTGCATTGCAAGCTGTAGCAAAAGGATATAAGAATGTTTATTGCAGTGACTTGCTTGTAATACATCGGCCAAAGGTGAACAAATGGAGCATGAAAAGCAACCCAAGACTTTACATAAATTCTTTTGCAAGTCAATATGCAATAAAGAAATCACTTTATCCCTCAATTTTAACGCCTTTGCTCTGGACTATATACCAACTGAGGTATTACAGATATCTGCGAGGCACCGGATTACAAAAAGAAGGCAAAGAGATTATTAACAACCTCACTGAATTAGGCAAAGGATTCAAGCGCATTTCTATTGCAAAATGGTGGAAGCAATACAAGCTTTTCGGGACTTCAGTTATTTAACATCTGTTCTAAAAAATGAGAGTATTATTTCTTACATACAGTATCGGATATGGGGGTGCAGAAAAAATCATGAACTTTGTCACACACAGCCTGTCAGAAGCAGGACATGATGTGACAATATTCAATATAGATGCAGTTCCGACAGATATAGCGCAAGTAAAGCAGTCTATAGACGCGAAAATAAGAATTGTAAATCGAAAGCACGACAACGGCAACCGCCATATATCCATTATCAAACAAGTATGCTCAATCATCAGGTCAAACAAAATTGATTTAATGATTGCTTTCACGATGTTTCCTAATTTTTATGCAAAAATTGCGTCGCTGATTACCGGTGTTCCATCTATCATGTCTGAGCGTGGCAATCCATATATCACTTTTACAGACTCGTTTAAAGATAAAATACTCAAATTTTTCATTAACAGGTCAAGGGGAGCTGTGTTTCAAACAAAAGAAGCCTCTCTTTTCTACTCAAAAGCCTTGCGCAATCGCGGTATTGTCATACCCAATCCAATTAGTGTGAGAGGTAATGAGATACCTCAGGTATTAGCCCATCAGAGGGATAAAACCATCGTGTCAGTGGGGCGATTACAGAATTCCCAGAAAAGAATGGATATAATGCTGAACGCATTCTCCATTTTTCATAAACAGCATCCAGACTACACTCTCATAATGTATGGTTCGGGTGAAGACAACTATGTGCGTGCATTGAGTGAAAAATTAGGCATTGAAGACAAGGTTATTTTAAAAGGAGCGGTTGAAAATCCGATGCAAAAAATCTATCGGGACGGCATATTTCTTATAACTTCTGATTTTGAAGGCATTCCGAATGCACTTCTTGAAGCAATGGCAGCCGGCCTACCGGTGGTATCAACAGACTGCAGCCCCGGAGGAGCACGACTTCTCATTCAAAACGAAGAAAATGGGTTGATTGTACCCAGAGGCGATATTGATGCTGTGGCTAAGGCATTGAGTAGATTTGCTGAAGATGAACAGCTCGCTGATTATTGCAGCAATAATGCACGAAAAGTTGTATCAAGATTTTCGCCTTCACTAATTTCCCAAAAGTGGCTTGAATATATCAATACAATAAAAAAACATCAACCACATGATAGGTAGAATTATTAATAAAATTAAAGACATCTACCACCGGTCTTCATCCGACCGATATTGTGAATATCTAAGAAAAAAAGGAATATCCATAGGATCCGGTACCCACATATGCGCAGGATCTGCTACAATAGACTTTACCCGTCCATCTTTAGTAAGCATCGGTGATAATTGCTATATCAATGAAAATTTTACACTTCTCACACATGACTATGTAACTAAAGTATTCCTTCATCTATATGGTGAGTTTATAAATAGCAGTGGTCGAGTAACTATTGGCAATAACGTCAGTTTCGGTCGAAATGTGACTGTGCTGAAAGGAGTAACAATAGGTGATAACTGTTTCATCGGAGCGGGAAGCATTGTCACAAAGGATATTCCGCCAAATAGCGTAGCTGTTGGCATACCTTGCAAACGTATCATGTCAATAGATGAGTATTATGCTCGTCGACAGAAAGAATCTTTGGATGAGGCTCTGGATTATGCGAGAAGTATACAAGAGCGTTTTCACCGACGCCCCCAACCTCACGAATTTTGGGAAGAATTCCGTCATTTTGTAGATGGAGAAAATGCCGAAAAACATCCGGAAATCCCAATTAAAAGGCAAATGGGAGATCGATATACTAATTACGTTAAGATGCACAAGGCTCAATTTTCATCATTTGATGACTTTCTCCATTACGCAGGGATAGAATAAATTATCCTGAAATTATCTGTGAGGGTAAAAAGATCATAAAAACCTTAGTCTATAATTTCTAATATACGGTAAGTCATGAGACTATTATGGATAGCACTCTATTATGGTTTGGCGAGTTGGTTGCCATCCACAGATAATGCCATGTTCTACTCCGGCTTTATAAGAAAGTTCAGGTCTTTTGTCGCTTCTCAGTGTTTTGAAAAACATGGCACGAACATAAACGTCGAACATGGTGCTGATTTTGGGACAGGCTCAGGTATATGTATCGGTGATAATTCAGGACTCGGAATTAAGTGCCGTATACGAGGGCCTCTGAAAATCGGCAACGATGTCATGATGGGTCCAGAGGTAGTCATTCTTAATGGTGGACACAATACTGATCGTATAGATATGCCCATGCGATTGCAAGGAACACCTGAAGCCTCAGAAACAATAATAGGAAATGATGTATGGATTGGGACTCGCGCTATAATATTACCGGGTGTAAAAATCGGAAATGGAGTTATTATTGGAGCGGGCGCAGTTGTGACTAAGGACATTCCGGATTTTGCCGTTGCAGGCGGAGTTCCGGCTAAAGTATTAAAACTGAGGCAATGAAAAAACGTAAAAAGATACTGGTTTTCGGATACTTTGGATTTATTACAAACCAACTTGACGGACAGACTGTAAAAACCAGGGAAATATATGACCTACTAATCAAAATGTCTGATTCCGACATAAGGTTCGCTGACACTCAAGAATTTAGATATAGCAAGCGATCTATAATCCGTTTTTTTAAAGATTTAGTCCAATGTGATAGTCTGGTGTGGCTTCCGGCTCATAACAATCTGAAATATCTGTTCCCATTCATTTGGTATGCATCGAAACTCTTTAGATTCAGAATTATCTACATTGTCATTGGCGGGTGGTTAAGCACTATGCTTCAGAGTCTAAATTTCCACAGCAAGAGATTAGGCAAAATTGAAGCTATTCTTGTTGAGAATCAACTAACCGTTACTGAACTCTCCGAACGATATCATTTCCCCAACGTTTCAGTCATCCCTAACTTCAGAGACATTAAATCAAGGCCAAAGATCAGAAAATCTGATAATGAGTTGAAACTTGTTTTTATGGCTCGGATCAATAAAATGAAAGGGTTGGATACTATTGCGCGCGTATGCGAGCGCATCCCTGAAAATACGACGATTGATTTTTATGGACCAATTCATCCCGAAGATAAAGAATATTTTGAAGCTGAAATCATTGATAAATATCCATTTACTTCATATAAGGGTTTGTTGAATCCAAATGAAATAAACGGAGTCCTGCAAAATTATGATGTAATGCTTTTGCCAACTCACTATTATACAGAGGGATTACCCGGTTCAATCATTGACGCTTATCAGGCGGGAATTCCGGTAATTGTCACCCGTTGGAAACATGCCTCAGAATTCGTGAGTAATGAGGAAACAGGATTTATAGTAGATTTTGAAAATCCTGAAAATCAATTGATAGAAAGAATCCATTGGCTTAAGTGCTTCCCGGATGAATTGCATATTATCAAGCAAAAGGCCGCAAAGGAGGGGCTGAAATATACTCCAAATGCAGCTTGGGATATTTTAGCCCCGCATCTTTTTCGTATTTGATATTCTAATAGTCAATATTTAAACTTTAAATAAGATGAATGACATTAAGATTTGTGTAATCGGACTCGGTTACGTTGGCTTACCATTGGCCCGACTATTTTCAACAAAGTATCCAACTGTGGGCTTCGACATGAACCAAAAGCGTGTTGATGCACTTAACAACGGCCATGATGCAACTCTTGAGGTGAGTGATGAACTCCTTCAAGATGCCATCAATAACCATGGCTTCAAGTGCACAACTAATCTTGACGACATTCGTGATTGCAACTTCTATGTTGTGGCTGTACCAACGCCCGTTGATGACAATAATCGTCCAGACCTCAAGCCACTGTGGGGTGCGTCTGAGACCGTTGGCAAGGTCATTTCCAAAGGTGACATCGTCGTGTATGAGTCTACGGTTTATCCAGGAGTAACAGAGGAAGAATGTCTACCCGTAGTAGAGCGTGTAAGCGGCTTGACATATAATGCAGATTTCTTCGCAGGTTACTCGCCAGAGCGTATCAATCCCGGAGACAAACTCCACACCGTTGAAAAAATTAAAAAAGTAACTTCTGGATCAACGCCTGAAATTGCCGATATCGTAGACGAAGTATATAACTCTGTGCTTGTCAACGGAACCCATAAGGCTCCATCAATTAAAGTTGCCGAAGCATCTAAAATCATTGAAAACTCCCAGCGCGACGTCAATATTGCATTCATGAACGAACTTGCAAAGATTTTCAATGCCATGGGAATTGATACTCATGATGTTATTGACGCTGCATCATCAAAATGGAATTTCATCAAACTATCTCCAGGACTAGTCGGAGGTCACTGTATCTCTGTTGACCCATATTATCTAATTCAGAAGGCTCAAGTCTATGGAGTCCTACCCCGAATAATGTTCTCTGCCCGTAGACTTAATGATGGCATGGGTGCGTATGTAGCCAATCAGACAATCAAGAGCATGAATCTAAAGGGTGTCAAGGTAAAAAATGCAAATATCCTTATACTCGGTATTACATTCAAAGAAAACTGCCCAGATATTCGCAACACCAAAATTGTAGACATCTACCATACACTTGAGGAATATACTCCCAATGTAGTTGTATTTGATCCATGGGCGAATCCTGCAGCTGTGGAACATGAATATGGCATAAAAATCACAGACAAGTCCCTAGACCAGCTGAAAGGACAATTTGACGCTGTGATTTTAGGAGTCGGGCATAAGGAATTCACCGATCTAAATGTCCGCTCACTACTTGCAAATCCCAACGAAGGTGTTATTTATGATGTAAAAGGCATTCTACCTCGCGACATTGTTGACGGAAGACTCTAATATATACACAAGTAAGACATCCCGCATTATAATAACATTGCGATGTCTTACTTTTTTTATAACGCCTAACATTAAAGCTTATGCTATCTGTTATTTGCCCTATATACAATGAAGAGAAATATATTGGAGCATGCATTGAATCTATCCTCAATCAAGATTATCCGAATGACGACCTTGAAGTAATCTTTGCCGATGGAATGAGTACTGACCGAACTCGCGAAATAGTAAACTCTTACACGGCAAAATACCCCAACATTCGTCTTATAGACAATCCGGCTCGAATAGTTTCTCCTGCTCTCAACAGAGCGATTGAAGAATCTAACGGAGATATCATCATTCGGCTTGATGCACATGCTGAATATCCACGCAATTATTTTTCTGCATTGGTAAAGGCGTTAAAAGATCTGGATGCCGATAATGTTGGTGCTGTCTGCGTTACGCTCCCAACCAATAACACGCCTACGGCCAAGGCCATTGCCGCAGTTTTGAGCAGTAAATTCGGCATGGGGAACTCTTCTTTCAGAGTTGGAGCCAAAGAAATTTGTCAGGTTGACACAGTCCCGTTCGGGTGTTGGCCAAGAAAAGTATTTGACAGAATTGGAAAATTCGATACAGAGCTAATCCGCAATCAAGATGATGAATTTAACGGTCGTATAGTTAAATCGGGTGGCAAAATATATCTAATACCTTCAATTGAGGTAAAATACTTCGCTCGCGACAAAGTTGAAAAAGTAGCGAAAATGTTTTTTCAATATGGACTTTTCAAGCCATTGGTAAACAAAAAGTTGGGTAGCCCAGCAACTATCAGACAATTCATACCTCTTCTCCTTGTAACCGGCTTAATTGGTGGGGCAATTATTTCTATGATGTGGCATCCGTTTATTTGGGTGTATATGGGAGGTCTCATTTTCTACGCATTACTCGCGTTAGCGTTTTCAATCAGATCAAGTCATGAAATATCCCAAATTTTGCTTCAGACATGGACATATTTCGTTGTTCATGTCAGCTATGGATGGGGATACATTGTAGGATTATGGAAGATTATTACAAAACAATCATTTGTTGCAAAAGTAAATAGATAAAACAATGAACACAAAACGTAACATACCATTTTCGCCGCCGGATATGTCGGAGGCTGAGGTTCAGGAGGTTGCTGAGGCTTTAAAATCAGGCTGGATCACTACTGGTCCTAAGACCAAGGAGTTTGAGCATCTTATTTCGATGTGTTGTCAGACGGTTAAATATAATGCCGAGGGAAAAGCGGAGCATACGACTGTGTGTCTCAATTCGGCGACCGCATGTATGGAGCTTGCGCTGAGGGTGCTCGGCATCGGTGAAGGTGACGAGGTTATCGTGCCTGCTTATACTTATACGGCTACGGCAAGTTCGGTGTGTCATGTAGGGGCGCATCCTGTGCTTGTAGACTGTGCGCCGGGGTCGTTTGAAATGGATTATGACAAGCTTGCCGATGCAATAACGGAGAAGACCAAAGCGGTCATGCCTGTAGATCTCGGTGGCATTGTCGCTGACTATGACAAGGTGTTTGCTGCCGTAGAGGCAAAAAAGCATCTGTTCAGACCGGCCAATGAGATTCAGCGCAATTTCGGCCGTTGTGTGGTTATCGCTGATGCGGCTCATGCGTTCGGGGCCATGTGGCACGGGAAGATGTGCGGCGAGATAGCCGACTTCACTTCGTTTTCATTCCACGCGGTCAAGAATCTGACGACAGCCGAGGGCGGCGCGCTGACATGGCGCAGCCGTGAGGGCATGGACAATGAGGCGGTTTACAATCAGCTTCAGCTTCTGTCGCTTCACGGTCAAAACAAGGATGCCCTCGCCAAGACTAAACTCGGGGCCTGGGAATATGACATCATCGGCACATGGTATAAATGTAATATGACTGATATAATGGCAGGCATCGGTCTCGCTCAATTGAAACGTTATCCTGAAATGCTGCGCCGTCGCCGTCAACTCATCGAGCGTTATAATGTTGCGCTTGAGCCTTATAATGTAGAAGTGCTGGCTCACTATGGGAATGAACACTCGTCGAGCGGCCACTTGTATCTTGTGAGGATCAAGGGCGCTACGCTGGAGCAGCGTAATGATGTCATAGTGAAGATGGCCGAGCGAGGCATCGCCACCAATGTCCACTACAAACCGCTGCCGATGATGACGGCCTATAAGGCTCTCGGTTATGACATAAAGGATTTTCCTAACGCTTATGCTCAGTTTGAAAACGAGATAACTCTGCCGTTGCATACCCGTCTGACCGACGATGAAGTTGAATATATCCTTTCTAATTTCATCGATATTATCAAAGAGTTTTGAAACGTGCATTCGATATAATAGCGAGCGGGCTGGGGCTTGTCTGTCTCAGTCCGCTCTTTGCGGTCCTGGCGGTCTGGATAAAGTGTGATTCAAAAGGTCCGGTGTTTTACCGCCAGGTGCGGGTCGGGAAAAACAACAAGGATTTCCGTCTGTTCAAATTCCGCTCGATGCGGCCTGACAGCGACAAGCTCGGTCTGATTACGGTCGGCGGACATGACCCGAGGGTCACCCGTTCGGGATATTATATACGCAAGTATAAGCTGGATGAGTTTCCGCAACTTATCAATGTGTTCACCGGCGACATGAGTCTTGTGGGTCCGCGGCCGGAGGTCAGAAAGTATGTCGATATGTACACTGACGACCAGATGAGGGTGTTGTCCGTACGCCCGGGCATCACTTCTCTCGCATCAATCCGCTACCGCAATGAGAATGAAATCCTTGCGGCAGCAGAGGATCCGGATAAATGCTATATAGAACAAGTAATGCCTGACAAGCTTGCCATTGACCTTGAATATGTCAGTCATGCCAGCCTATGGAACGACATAAAACTTATTTTCTCAACATTTAAGGAGATTATCACAAAATGAAAGTACTGGTAACAGGTGCTGCGGGATTTATCGGCAGTGCAGTGTGCAAAAAGTTGCTCGACCGTGGCGATGCAGTCGTCGGTCTTGACAATATCAACAGTTATTATGACCCTGAGCTGAAGTATGGCCGACTGAAGACGCTTGGCATCTCCAAGGAAGAGGTGGCCTGGTATAAGTTTTCGCAGAGTTCGCTCCATGAAGGCTTCAGTTTCATCCGCATGAACCTTGAGGACAAACATGCGATGCAGATGCTTTTTGCCAACGGAGGATTTGATGCAGTGGTCAATCTCGGAGCCCAGGCCGGAGTCCGCTATTCCATCACCAATCCTGACGCTTATATCGAGAGCAACATAGACGGATTTATAAATATCCTTGAAGGCTGCCGCCACAACAAGGTAGGGCATCTGGTCTATGCGTCGTCGTCGAGTGTCTATGGTCTCAACGGCAAAGTGCCTTTCTCGGAGCATGACGGTGTGGCTCATCCGGTTAGCCTTTATGCCGCTACGAAGAAAAGCAACGAACTGATGGCTCACGCTTATTCCAAACTGTACGATCTGCCCACTACCGGACTGCGTTTCTTCACCGTCTATGGTCCGTGGGGGCGTCCCGACATGTCTCCATTCCTGTTTATCGACGCTATCCTCCACGACCGGGCAATCAAGGTATTCAACAACGGTGACATGTACCGCGATTTTACTTATATCGATGACATCGTCGAGGGTGTCGTACGTATACTCGACGTCATTCCGGAGGGTAATCCCTCATGGGACGAAGAATGCCCTGACCCTGCGACCTCACCAGCTCCGTATCGCGTCTATAACATAGGCAATCAGCAGCCTACCAAGTTAATGGATTACATACGCTGCATAGAGAACGCCATCGGTCGTGAAGCCAAGAAAGACTATCTGCCGATGCAACCCGGAGATGTCTACCAGACTTATGCCGACTCTTCGGCTCTGGGAAACGCGACCGGATTTACCCCCAACACACCGCTGCAGTCGGGTATTGACCGGACGGTAGCCTGGTTTAAAGAATTCTACAATCTCTGAATATGAAAGAAAAATACAACATAGCTGTTGCCGGGACAGGATATGTCGGGCTCAGCATCGCCACTTTGCTGGCGCAACACAACCGCGTGACAGCCGTCGACGTGATACCCGAGAAGGTTGAGAAAATCAACCGGCGCATATCGCCCATACAGGACGAGTATATCGAGAAATATCTGGCGGAGAAGGAGCTTGACCTGAGGGCGACGCTTGACGGGGCTGAGGCTTACAGGGATGCGGATTTCGTTGT
>CAXHOY010000006.1:0-137784 GCA_964018265.1 uncultured Muribaculaceae bacterium | reverse complement strand
ATATCTGAAAGTTTATTTCACATAATCAGGTGAATTTTTGACTGAATTTGAGTTAAATCTCATGCGCCAGCCCTGGCAAAACTTTGTTTTTTATAGGAACTTTTTAAAATTATTTGTATATTTGCCGCAACATATCGGTTGAACCTTAGTTGATATTAGACCATGGCGACACCTTAACCAATTCAATGACATACCATTAACAAACATAATTCTCTAATTTAAAAACAAATCTTATGAACAAAACTTTACGCAATTTGGCGCTTGTAGCCCTTGCCACAGCTCCGTTCTCTGCTAATGCAGAACTCGTGGGTGAAGGAACGGCTGCTAATCCGTATCTCATCGGTACAGCTGCAGATCTCTGTGAGGCTTATCAGTACACCAAATCTCTCGAGACAGTTTATTTCGTTCAGACTGCCGACATTGATATGGCGGATGTTAAGGAATATACTCCAGTTGTAGGCTATGATGCAGCTACATACGACCGTCCTTTGAACTATGACGGACGCAACCATGTGATTAAGAACTTCGCTCCCGAAACTGACGTATGGGCTACCGGTTCGATGTATAACTACGGTCAGTCTATCTTCGGTGTATTCAGCGGCGAACTCAAGAACCTCGGCATCGTTGATATCAACATCTCTGCTGCCGGTGGCCGTGCAGGTGCTATTTCCGGTTATCTCGGTCAAACAACTGCAAACATCCCTGTGACCAAAGTAACCAATGTTTATGTAACAGGTAAGGTTCATGGTGGCAACGGTAACTACACCGGTGGCCTTTTCGGCACAACAGGTACTGCCGTTGAGCTTACAAACTGCTTTGTTAACGTTGAAATGAGCGGTGACGAAGGTGGCAAGAACGGTGCATTAGCTGGTCGTATCAACCACGAAACAAAAATCACTAACTGCTATGTAGCAGGTACAGTATCAGGCAACGCAAACCTCGTTTGCTCAACCAACACCGGCGCTACAACTCTTGACGGTTTTGTAGTTTTCGCAACAGGTTCTGAAGTTCTTGGCCTTACCAGCACTGACGGTGTGACTATGGCTAACACAACTGCAACTCAGTCTGCAGGTGTTGACTTGGTTAAATCTTGGGCAGGTTACAGCGCTACTGAAGAAGTTAACGGTCTTCCCGCCCTCAACTACGCTCTCAGCGGTGCAGGCACAGAAGCTGATCCCTATATCATCGCTTCTGCTGCTGACCTTTACAACGCATGGCGCTTTGTAGATAACAGCAAGTTCGAAACTTACTACTTCAAGCAGACTGCTGACATCGACTGCGAAGGCATTGAAGATGATTACCACGCTATCCTTGGTTACAATGGTGCTTACTGCGCAAAACTCAACTACGACGGTGGCAACCACGTAATCAAAAACTTCGCTCCTAACCCCGAACCCGAACCCACTCAGGTGGCTGAAACAAACTACTACTACTGCGCTACTCTCTTCGGCTTCGCTGTAGGTGAAATCAAAAACCTCGGTGTTGAAAACGCATATTGTGCTTCAACTCAGGGCTTGGGTATCCTTGCTGCTTATGCAGGTTACAGCGGTGCAAACGGTGGCTGCACAGGCAACCTCACAGTTAGCAACGTTTACGTTCACGGTTATGTAGTAGGTCAGGATATCGACGGCAAGAAGAGCTATGTAGGCGGTATGTTCGGTACAACAGCCAACGAGGTTATTATGACCAACTGCTATGCAAATGTAGAAGTGACAAGCATTGAAGGTCAGTACGGTGCAGGTCTCATTGGTCGTCTCGACAACCTTCTCAACGCTGAAAACGTTTATGTTGCCGGTACTGTTGAAGGTGGAACAAATGGTCTTCTCGTCAGCGGTCGTGGCCGTGGCTCTGTAGACGCTTACAACACTATCTGCTTCAACACAGGTGCTGAAAACGCTCTCTCAGAAACAGCAAATGCCGGTGACGAAGAGGTGAAAGTTGCTACAGCTGAAACTAAAGACGCTCTCATCGCTGAATTCGTTGCTGCTGACAACTCAGGCTTCAGCGAAAAGAAAATGTTTGAAGGCTATCCCGCCCTCAACTGGCAGAACGTTGAAACTTCAGGCATCTTCGATACAATCGTAGAAGAAGTTGAAGCTAACGGTCCCGCTGTATATTACAACCTCCAGGGTGTACAGGTTGCTAACCCCGAAAACGGTGTTTACATCGTTCGTCGTGGCAACAAGGTGACCAAAGAACTCGTTAAATAATCATTCTCCACGATTATAACGCCGACCGGCGACCCTCACCAGGGTCGCCGGTTTTGTTATGTCCGCCCCACGGCTGACATAACAAAACCGAAGTCAAAATGCAACGCCTCGCGGACGCTAGGAAGGAAACCCTCTGCGAGGAAGTCAAAAGTGAGAAGTAGGCTCTTTATCGCTGTCAGAAATTGTCATATAAATCCGCACGGTGGAATGCGTGAGCCGAAGCAGGGTCACAGGCGCGTTAGCGCCGTCAGAGGTCATATGAATCCGCTCGATGGAATCCGCAGACCGAATTAGGGTGGCAGGCGCGTTAGCACCGATAGAAGTCATATGAAACCGCTCGGTGGGATGCGTGAGCCGAAGCAGGGTTGCAGGCGCGTTAGCGCCGTCAGCTCCGCGTCAGTATATCGTCGGAGACGATGCATCTGATTAACCTCATGTAGAGATTGGTCGGAGACCAAGCCTACGTGAGGACCGCGGAACGCACCAACAAAACAACCTTGGAGAGGTTGAACCATGTTACGACCGAGCATCCAAAGTCGCCGGAGACGAGGGGATGCGCATGGCGCCTGCATGGAAGGGCGGGATCTGACGGATGTTCAACCTCTCCAAGGTTGCCAAATGCGGAGTTTGCAAGAAACCTCACGCAGGCTAAGTCTCCGACTTATCGCTGCATGAGGCTGTTCAGGTTCATCGTCCTCCGGACGAAGCACTATAGTGGGAGACGACGCTTTGCGCCTGCCGATCAGGCGCCCCGCTACGCGGAGCCGGGGCGAGGGGGATGCGTCACGGAGACCTATGGCTGCGCCTGCTGACGCGAGGCTTGCCAAAGGCTAACACCGACACCCCGCTAACGCGGAGTCAACGCCGCTACGCGGCTGACCATACGCACTGTCCGCAGATAATGACCGAATTAGGGTGGCAGGCGCGTTAGCACCGATAGAAGTCATATGAAACCGCGCGGTGGAATCCGAAGTTCGAAGTAGAGTGGTGGGCGCTATAGCGCCGTCAGCTCCGCGTCAGCACATAGTCGGAGACGATACATCTGATTAACCTCATGTAGAGATTGGTCGGAGACCAAGCCTACGTGAGGACCGCGGAACGCACCAACAAAACAACCTTGGAGAGGTTGAACCATGTTACGACCGAGCATCCAAAGTCGCCGGAGACGAGGGGATGCGCATGGCGCCTGCATGGAAGGGCGGGATCTGACGGATGTTCAACCTCTCCAAGGTTGCCAAATGCGGAGTTTGCAAGAAACCTCACGCAGGCTAAGTCTCCGACTTATCGCTGCATGAGGCTGTTCAGGTTCATCGTCCTCCGGACGAAGCACTATAGTGGGAGACGACGCTTTGCGCCTGCCGATCAGGCGCCCCGCTACGCGGAGCCGGGGCGAGGGGGATGCGTCACGGAGACCTATGGCTGCGCCTGCTGACGCGAGGCTTGCCATAGGCTAACACCGACACCCCGCTAACGCGGAGTCAACGCCGCTACGCGGCTAACCATACATTGTCCTCAAATAATCGCCTTCCCATAAAACCATTATAAAGCCCTCGAAATCCACGCGACAAATTATCAAAACGAGGTAGGGTGGCAAGAGCGTTTCATCCTTTGCGCTTGCATTAAGCCACTTATGTCCCTTATGTTCTTCTGTCTTTTCAAATATCCGCTATAATCGGGTGGGGCGCGGAGCCAACGCCTCTAACGCGGCTAACCATACATTGTCCTCAAATAATCGCCATCCCATAAAACCATTATAAAGCCCTCGAAATCCACGCGACAAATTATCAAAACGAGGCAGGTTGGCAAGAGCGTTTCATCCTTTGCGCTTGCATTAAGCCACTTATGTCCCTTATGTTCTTCTGTCTTTTAATTAACCGCTATGATCGAGTGGGGCGCGGAGCCAACGCCTCTAACGCGGCTTCTGACTTCAGACTTCAGACTTTTGACTTCAAGCCCGGCCTTCGTCGCGGACGAAGGCCGGGCTTGTTTAACATTCTTAATTCATGTTTTTTCACCGTCAACTTTGGCTCATTATTTTGTGGTTTCAACTTTTTTTTATAGCTTTGAAAAATAATTTCGTTAAGAGGCCTTAATTGTTAATTCATTTTCTTAAAACTGTTAACCCGCTGCCGAAAAACCAATCTGAACCAATCTCCGATGTTTTTCATCGAAAAATCTATAACTCAAATCAATAACTACTCCCAAAATCGATCATGAAAGCAATACTTGCAAAAAACCTCAGGCTATTCCTGTCTTTGTGGTGTCTGATCGCTGCAGTCTGCGCTTCTGCACAAGTCTTGGTCACGGGTACGGTTTCCGACCCGAGTGGTGAGACTATGCCGGGCGTGTCGGTGCGTCTCAAGGGCAATCCTGCGGTTGCCGCCGCCACTAACATAGACGGCCAGTTCTCAATCAGTGTCCCTGATCTCAACGCCTCGCTCATAGTGTCGTTTATCGGCTATGAGGACCAGACCGTAGCTCTCAAGGGCCGCTCGAAGGTGGAAATAACCTTGCATGAGGACTCCAAGGCCCTCGACGAAGTCGTAGTCGTAGGCTACGGCGTACAGAAGAAAGTGTCAGTGACCGGTTCTGTGTCAGCGATCTCGGGCAAAGATCTGATCAAGACCCCGATGCAGAACGTGTCGAACATGCTCACCGGTAAGGTTTCCGGCATTACCGCTGTCCAGACAAACGGTCGTCCGGGTGCCGACGCCGCAAACATCCATGTGCGCGGTCTCAATGACTTCGCAGGCTCAGGCCCGCTGGTGATTGTCGACGGTGTGCCGATGGACATGAACCAGGTCAACCCGCAGGACATCGAGAGCGTGTCGGTCCTCAAGGACGCTTCGGCCGCCATCTACGGTGTGCAGGGTGCCAACGGTGTTATCCTTGTCACCACCAAGAAAGGTCAGGAAGGATCGGCCAAGATCTCTTACTCAGGCGCGCTGACATGGGTGCGCAACACCCGTCTGCCCGAATATCTCGACGCTAACGAGTATATGTACTGGCACAACAAGGCGTCGATGATGGACGGCCTCACTCCCCGCTATGATGCCGACATCCAGCGCCGTGTGCTCGAAGCTTCGCCCGACGACTACCTCGGCAATACAGACTGGATCAAAGAGACTTTCAAGACCGGCTTCACCCATCAGCACACTATCTCTGCGACAGGTGGCAGCAAAAAAATGACATACTTCGTCTCTTTAGGTCTTCTTGACCAGGAAGGCACGATGCGCAACACTGAGTATCGCCGCTACAACTTCCGTTCGAATCTTGATGTCGCTGTGGCCAAGAACATGCGCTTCACCGCCAACATCGCCGGCTACCGCACCGAACGTCTATGGCCTGCCGCCGACCTCGGTGACCAGAACGAGTTCAACCCCTCGCGCGAAGCACTCACGATGCTGCCTATTTTCCAGAAGGAATATCAGGGCCACCCGGTGGCTTATTCTAACGCCGGTGGTCACATCAACCCGATTTCATCTCTCGAAAACGGTGGTTGGAACCGTCTCTATTCAAACCGCGTGATCTCTAACTTCTCTCTCGAATATGACTTCAAGGACATCCACCCCGTGCTCGACGGACTTAAGGTGTCGCTCTGGGGTTCGTATGACTTCAACCACGGTCTGACCGACAACTATTCAGGCTCTGTGCTCCAGTATGCCGTCACTTCGGCCTGCACCGAAGGTTCGCTCGAATACAAACCCGGTTTCGGCAAGGAAGGCGAGGGTAGCTACTTCCGCGGCTCGCACTGGACAAACAACTGGATTCTCCGTCCTCAGATCAACTACAACCACAAGTTTGGCAAGGCCGAAATCGGTGTCCTCTATCTCTATGAGGCTACCAAATATACCAATGGTGTGTTCCAGGCTTTGGCCAAGGGCTATATTTCTGATGATCCCGTAGATATCTCTCTTGGCGATCTTGTCGACCTGAACTCTGTACTCGGTAGCCATCAGAACTCGGCTGTTGTTTCTCACGTCGGACGTTTCAACTTCAACTGGGACGACAAATATCTCCTCGAGTTCGCATTCCGCAGTGACGGATCCTATAAGTTCGCTCCCGAAAACCGCTGGGGCTTCTTCCCTTCGGTGTCTGCCGGTTGGGTGATGTCTAACGAAAACTTCATCAAGAACAACGCGAGCTGGATTGACAATCTCAAACTCCGTCTGAGCTACGGTGAATCGGGCAAGGACAATATTGATGCCTTTGTTTATAACGCAGTGTTTAAGAAAGCCAAACCCGGTACCATCCTCAACGGTGCTGCATTCCCACTCTACTACACAGACTCTTACGTCGCCCGCAATCTCGTGTGGTCGACAACCCGCACCTATAACGTCGGCCTCGATGTTGATGTGCTGCAGCGCAAACTCGGTGCTGAAATCGACGTCTTCTATCAGCATACGTCTGACCTTCTTGAAGTTGTTAGTGGAACATATCCCACTTCGCTCGGCGGCAATGTGCCCAAATTTGAAAACTCAGGTGCTGTTGACAACCGCGGTATCGATCTTACAGTTAAGCACGAACTCGCCGTGACAAAAGACTTCAGCTACCGTATCCGCGGCACATTCGGCTTCGCCCGCAACAAAGTGCTCCGTCAGAAAATCAACGACGACCATCCCAGCTGGCGTGCGATCCTCGGTCAGCCCATGGGTGCCCGCTACGGTCTTATCGCAACTGGCCTCTATCAGACCCAGGAGCAGATCGACAATGCTCCGACTCCTCCGTCAGGTTCGCTCCACCTCGGCGACATCATGTATGTCGATACCAACGGTGACGGCAAGATCTGTTACAAAGGTTCTGAGTCTGACTACGTGAAGATAGGCTATGGTGCGACACCCGAGATCACCTTCTCCATGAACATGGACTTCAACTACAAGAACTTCTATCTCAATATGCTCTGGCAAGGTGTGTCGCATGTCGATTACTCGCTCAACGGTCTCTGGGGCACGGGTCACTACGACGCAACCCCCTATACCATGGCATTCTATGGCGACGCCAACTCTCCGAAGTATCTTGTAGAGGATGCATGGACACCAGAAAACACCGGTGCCCGCTATCCGCGTCTGTCGACTATCAACAACGGCAACAACGCTGTCGCTTCGACATGGTGGTTGATCAACGGTGAGTATCTCCGTCTCAAGAACCTGTCGTTTGGCTACGATGTGCCTGAAAAAGTGCTCCGCAAGACACCATTTACGCGTGTCAATGTCTACGTCGCAGGTTCAAACGTCCTTACGTTCAGCCACTTCAAATATGTCGACCCCGAGGCTCCCTCGGTATCTGCCGGTTACTATCCGCAGCAGGCAACCTGGAGCTTGGGCTTAAATCTCGCGTTCTAATCAATTTAAAAGACATATACAATGAAATCATTCAAATATATAGTCGCCGCAGGTATCGTATCGCTTGGCATCACGTCATGTAACGATATCCTCGACGTAAATAACACAACACAGTTCTCTGATGCTGTGATATGGGGCAGTGCAAATGGTGCCGACGGCTATGTTGTCGCTGCATACCAGACTTTCACCGACTACTCTCAGTTGTGGAATATCAACACAAAATTCTATGACGGCTACAGCGACCTGTTCAAGTCCATTTCATGGGATGCCTTCGAACATCTCTACAATAAGAGCGCCATGGAGGTGACCCGTTTCGGCAAGAACAATGCCGGTGTGTTTGACTGCTGGGGCACAGCTTACGGCCGTATCAAGCGCACAAACCTGCTGCTCAACGACATCGACCGCTACGGCGGCAAATATGGCGAGGATTGGCAGAACATACGCCGCGCTGAGGCCCGTTTCTGCAACGCCATCAACTACTGGTTCATCGCCCGCGTCTATGGCGGTGCCGTAATCCGCACCGACCACTCCGGTTCTGCGGGTCTCACCGACGACGGTGCATATCCTGAAGATTGCAACCGCGCCCGCGTGTCGGAACAGGAAACCTATGACTATATCCTCAGCGAGCTCCAGTGGGCTGCCGACAATCTGCCCGAGAAGTGGGAGGATAAGTTCATAGGTCGTGCCACGAAAGGCATAGCCTACGGTTTCATGTCGCGTATTGCGCTCTATGGCCACCGTTGGGACATTGCTGTCGAGGCTGCAGACAAATGTGAAGAGTATGGTGGATATGATCTCGTCAAGGATTATGCTTCGCTCTTCGACTGCAAGAACGACGTCGCCAACCGCAAAGAGGTTATCTATGCCATATATGGTCTTAAAAATGTAAAGACTCATGAATATGATGCTGCTATGCGCCCGTTTGGCGATGGAGCGGTCTACAATCTTACGGCAACAGCCTATGGTCGTTTGGTTCCCACTGCAGAGCTTGCTGACATGTATGATTTCAAAGACGGCAAAGAATTTGATTGGAAGACATACAAGAGCGACGGGCATCAAGACCCATACACAGACCGTGAACCTCGCTTCCATGCTACAATTCTCTATGATGGGGCAAAATGGGAAGACCGCGAGATACAGACCTATGTTGGATCTGGTTCAGCTCCCGATGGTGCAGATTCTTGGGCTGAATATAAAAATTCGTCCTCAACGCAAGGTCATACCTGTACCGGCTATTATACTCGTAAATATCTTCAGGAAAATAACAAAACGTATAATGTGGACAAGAGTTGGAACACCGAAATCGTGCTCCGCTTCGCTGAAGTGCTCCTCAACAAAGCAGAGGCTCTCGCACAGCTCGATCAGATCGACGAAGCTCTCAAACCTCTCAACCGCGTGCGTCAGCGTGTAGGTCTGCCCGATCGCACCCGCACCGACGCTCCCGACAAAGACGCTTTCATGGAACTGCTCCGCAAGGAACGCATCTGTGAGCTCGCCGGTGAAGGTCTCCGTCTCTGGGATCTCCGTCGTTGGAAACTCGCCAAGGAAGTGATCGACGGCAAGATGTTTCACGGTGTGAAAATTACACGCCGTGCATCAGGAACGAAAACCTACTCAACAATTGAGGTCGATGCCAACACCCCGCGCATCTTCCAGGACCGCTACTACTATTATTCGCTTCCCAACGCCGAACTTACTAACAATAAGCTCTGTGAGGACAACCCCGGTTGGTAATTTGATTTAAAACTATGACAATCATGAATAAATTCAAGAAAATCATAAAACTGTTTGTGGCTGCTGTATTCGCAACCGTTGCAATGCAAAGTTGTCAGGATGCTGATGCTGAGTTCGTCCATGACAACAATCTGCTGAGCGATGTCCGTATAAAAATGACAACCGGAGCTGAAGGCGTACGCGGGAAAATAATTGAATATAACGCCAGTGGCGAAGTAGTCCCGACCGAAGCAGTGACTGTTAAGTCGGTCGAAGG
Organism: uncultured Muribaculaceae bacterium; assembly: GCA_964018265.1. Lineage (GTDB taxonomy): Bacteria > Bacteroidota > Bacteroidia > Bacteroidales > Muribaculaceae > CAG-873. The sequence goes on along the minus strand of CAXHOY010000006.1, from coordinate 128,242 downwards.
CGGCTATGGTGTGGTGCTCTTCGAACTCAGCCCCGCTCTTCGCGGTGCTTACAATCCCGAACGCTGCTATCTCGGAGCTTCGCTCACTTATGACGAGGTTATCGAGCCGGGGCTCGCAGGCATAAAGGACATTACTAATCGCAATGCTGAGGGCATCGCCCAAGGCATTCAGGTGACCGTACGCTCAGGCATCGGCACACGCCGTCCTTACACCATAATCGGTTACTTTGAAGGTGAGTATCAGATAACTCCAGAACCAGAAGAAGAATAATTCCTAATGCTAATAACAATGAAACTTAAATATTATTCAATAATCGTTGCGCTTGGTCTGTCATTGGCATCCATAAGTGTCACTTCATGTAAGGATGATATGACCGAGCAACTGCGTGGCGAGGCACGGATTGAGGCGGCTTCTTTCACCGTGACCGGTACCGGATTAACTTTTCCAACCAAGGAGCCGCCGGTGTTCCGGACTTCGCTTTCAGAGGATGGTCACACATTTTATATCCGCGTTCCTGAAAACTATGACCCACAGCTTGAAATCAAAGGTGTGACTCCGAGGTTCACGTTGTCAATGGCTGCAACTGTCGAGCCTGCGATGAGCGTACTTCAGGATTTCAGTGACCTTGACAATCCGGTTGTCTACACCGTCACATCTGCTGACGGCTCGGTGACCGAAACTTATAAGGTGACATATCTCATCGTGCCTCCGACACAAGTCGAGAAGGGCACAGGGTTCACTGCAAGTGAAATGACCGCTTGCAAGACTTATGTCGAGCTCGGCTTCCCCGGCACATATGCATCATGGACGTATCAGCCAAGCGACGTGCTCAATGTCTCTATGGGTGACCTGATCGGCATGCCCGCTTTCTGCGGCAACGAGATCGTGATTTTCTCACGCAGCTATGCCTGGGGCAACAGTGCGGCCGTCAATGGTGTGCCCGCATTCCCAGCCGACCATAGCCAGGCCTTCAAGGTGTTCACTCTTCCTGATATGGAACCGGCCGGAGAGCTTAATCTCGGCGGCATCTCGCCGGGAGATGTAGTCGCAGTCACCTCTGACGCGGCAGGCCATATGGTTGCAGCCGTAGGCCGCAAAGCCGGAGGCTCTACAACATTCTACTACTGGACTTCGACTACCGAAGAGCCTATTGAATTGGGCTCGGTAGATGTAAGCACCGAAATCGGCAACCATGACGCCGACGCAGGTTCTTATCTCAATGTCGCAGGCGACGTGACAGATCAGGCCGTTATGACTGCCGCAGCTCCGCGCAGTGACGAAGGCCAGCACTACAAATTCAGAGTTGCCGGCGGACGCCTTATCCCCGGTTATGATGTCATCAGCACAGGTCACTCGTCAAACGACAAGGCTTGGTTCCAGATGGTGTCGTTCTTCGGTCCCGGCGAATATGACCCCTATCTTTGCGGTGATACTGAAGATATGCACATGGACAACGGCCAGATTAACGTCTATCTTCAGAACTCCGATGGCTCGAACCGCGGCACGATGGACTATCATAAAACTGGTGTCAACGGCTGGACTCATGACGATGGCGAACAGTGGTGGTCTCGTTCGGGCATGTGGCTCGCACGTGGCGGCGGTCGTCGTCCGACTGTCCATGCCATGACTATCAACGGTGTGCCTTATTCGTTCTTCACAACCGGATCTGACTGGCGTGTCCGCGGTGTGCTTATGGAGCAGAACCTTGACAAGTGTGTGACATTCGGACAGAGTTCGGACTATCCCTTCCCGCACTTCGGCTACGGTAAGACTACGGCAGCCAAGAGCCCGAGAGGCGACGGCGGCATGTGGATCGGCCAGTCTTATGGCGCGATGGCAGACTGGATGTATGACGAGGAAGAAATGGTAGGTTATGTCGCTGTTTGGTCTGACCGCTTCGGCATCCACCTCTTCAAGCTCACCTGTCTTGAACTTTGACCCTTAAATCTATATATTAAATATTTCTCAGAGCGAGACACCGTTGAGGTGTCTCGCTCTCACTTTATAGCCCTCAGAAAAGTCGGGCCCGGTTTGGCTGATAATTTTGCAGTGGCAGTCAGAGCCAGTTCAGTCGGGAGGTCATTGTCGAGGGGGCGCTGAGAATTTCAGCGAGAGCTGTTGCTGAGTCGAGGCTCATGTCATCGTAGAGCGCACGGCAAGCTTCGTCGCCCGACGCCGCAGCGACAAGCGCAAGCGTTTTCAAGGCTATGGTGTTTTCGAGCTGAGCGATAAGCGCTTCAACGTCGGCTTCCTTGCGCAAGTCGATATCAAAAGAGATGTTCGCCGATGAATCAGTCCCGATTTCAGGCATAGAGATAGATGTCATGTGAGACGACAGGTCGGAGATCGAATTTGTCGATGCTGCCGCCATCACCGCAATGCGTATGAGTGCATGGCGGTGGTCCGCTGTCAGCAGAGGCTCGCGTGAGCTTGCATCGCGCATCCTCATACTCGCCGATATGGCAGATGCCGCATAAATGCGGTCGAGGATGCGGTCGATGTCGAGTGTGATTTTCATGGTATTGCTTACTTGCTTATGGGATTGTAAATCGTTTCGGCGCGGAAATGTCGCTGGAAGAGTCGTCGCGCGGTGGCTCTTGAAATGTAGAAACGGTCAGGGGAGCAGAAGTTCACCAGATGGCTCACTGCGTCCTCGGTCGTAGCGCGACGATGGCGGCGCCTGTAGTCCCTGACCTTGGCATCGATCTCGCGCCATACGGCCCGCGGAGACCCGGGAGTGAGACCTGAGCAATGTTCGAAATAGCCTTCGCGTTGAAGGGAGTTGAGCCGGCGGAGAATGTAACTGAACGACAGATAATACTGTCTGGGCTTCGACATCAAGGCCGCGTCAATGATGTCGTCGCGTGTCGGTTTGAGACCGTTGCGTCTCAGGTTAGAGGAGATTTCCTCGAGCTTGGAGATGAAATCGGCATCCCGCAGACTCGTCAGTGTTGTGTTCTTAATCATAGTATTCAGTGTCGTAATGTGATTTAGTAAAAATACAATGCAAATATACAATTTAAATTGTTTGTATGCAATAATTATGTGCGAAATTATTTCTTGATGCAATTCATCGCTTTCATGTCGCGGCTTTGGCGAAATGCGGCAAATGACTCGAGCAGGTCGGCGAGTGTGATGACCGAGTTGCGCAACTGATTTTCATAGAGGGCGTTTCCGGTCGATGGTGCGACAGCTCGTCCGGCCACAGCGTCGCTGACCCCTGAGATATTGTCGAGCAATTTCATCTGCAGTGACAACATCTGATATGCACCGTTGTCGGCTGTCGAAGTAACCACTTGTTGCGGCAGTTCGCTGCCATTGCCGGTGATAGGTATCACACCATTGGCTTTTGACCATGTGTCGGCAATGTCACGCCAGTCAATATTTTTTGGTTTCTGAGACTGGGGAAACAGAAGCACCCCTTTTGCCGAGGCTCCGAGCATATGGTCGATCATCACTATCAGACGGTTGATGAAGCGCTGTTGGTCGATGACATCCTCGACAAACGAATGGATTTCGCCGTCGGTGAGCGGATAAAGCTTCAGCGCGAAGGGATGCGAACCGTGGGGGTAGGGAGAATCATATGACGAGATCAGCGTGCCGTCGGGCGCGAACCAGCGGCAGTGCCAGACAAAGTCGATGCTCTCGCGCCTGTCTATGGTCTGTCGGCCATCCTTACGACGGCGTCGGTTGAGCGCTGAGATGCGCTGCCGGCTCTTTTCCGAACCGTTGAGACGGAAGATGTCAGCCCGTTCGCGATCGTGGCAGATGATCGAGTTGCGGCAGTCGAGGGTCCATACTTCGATCAGCCGGCAGCGGCCCGAAGGAGACCTGAAGAAACTGTCAGCGCTGTCGTCGCTCAAGCCGAGCCTAAGGCCTGACGTCTCTCCCGTCAGCTCGCTGCCGGCGCTGAACAGGCGCGTGAGCGCGGTAGCATGACTGCGGTCTGATGGCGCGAACCGGGCTATGATTTCAGGCAGTGTCATGTCGTGGAGCATGCCGATGAGGTCAATGTCGCGGCCACGCGGGTCTTTGTATGGATTTACAAAAAACATGCGGGGATCGACGTTGTCGATCCACAGGCCGCTGCCGTAGCAACGCTTTTCGCAGGCCACACGTTGCACGGCGCAACCCGATATGAGAAATTCCTCAAGCATGCGGCAGTCGAGCTCTGCAAGTGCGTTGTCTGCGACATAGCGGTGGGCCGCGTCGTTGGCCGCATAGATGCCGTTTTCGTCGCATGAGCTGCGATAGCGGCCGATGACAGTCTTGATGAGCTGCCTGATCATGTTGTTGGCGAGGGGCTTGCGACCCGAGCGGCTGATGAACTCATATTCGGCCACCGGACGGCCGTTTTCGTCTTCAACGATGTCTGACCATTGGTCGCCGTAGGTGTAGCGTTTGTATCGCTCGCGTCTCGTGCGGAAATCTGTGCCGGCGAGCCATGCGTCGCGGGCAGCGAGGAGTATCGGTGTCATGATTATGGAATGTGGATGTTGGTTGGAATAGTTGATAAAGCCCGTTCGTCGAATAAATACAGGTCTTCGCCCGGGTCGATATATGCTTTGGCCGAGCTGATGGTGGCGCCGGCCGGGCAAGGAGAGACACGCAGCGTGTTGTTGCTGTCGATCCATGCTAACGGTGACCGTGGACCGGCCGCCGAATATGGATTGTCGAGCAAGGCGACAAGTCCGCACACTTCATCATATCGGTGCAACACTGCGTCGCGAGTCCATGTTGACAACCTCACCGAAGTGATGCGTCTCACCGACGGGTCGGCCGAGATGATGCCGTCTGACAGCGTGAGCTTGTCGGACGCCTCACATGCCGGGCCGGCATATTCCGGGCGTCCTTCGTCGAGCATGGCGAGATACCACAGCCTCATGCGCAGCCTTATCACGGAGTCGAGATCTATGCCGTCGAAACGCTCTATGCTGCAATCGGTGTTGAGCGGCTCCAGACCGGCGATTTCCCGCCAGGTCCGGAGCATTTGCTCTGATGTGAGTCGAAGCATCATGGTCAGTCAGTCAGCATTTGTGACGCCTTTGGGGCGGCTGATGATGCGCATGTGGGCTTTGGGATAGCGGAGCACAAGGCACGAAGCCTCGGTGATGACGACAGCCGACGTATTGCGGGTGCCGGAGCGGCGCAAATCGAGCTTCTCGGTGTGGAATGGCACGTGGACATACTTCGTCAGGTAGTCGGGGTCGATCACCATGCCGTCGCCTTCGTGACCGCATTGGTCGAATATCTCGGAATGGACGACATAGAGCGAGCCGAAATTTGAACGGATCTCCTTGAACTCGACACCCCATTTGGTCATGGTTTCGCCCGATGCCGCGACGCGGACACGCTCTACGCGCGATATGGCGTCGATCAATCCTGTGCCGGCAATGAGAATCTTGCGTTTCGAACCGCAATTGCCGGTGAATGCCTCTCGGCAGATGTCGAGAAGACTGTCTTCGGTGAAGGACGCAGGGTCGATGGTGCGGCTTTTACCGGCCTGTTGCCAGATGCCGCCGGTCAGATAGATATGCTCGTTCTTGCCGGGGTCAAAGATACGTGCGCGTGCCCCGAACAGGAAGTTTTTCTCCATGCCGAGACGCATGTCGACAATAGCGGCTTCTTCCTGGTCTGAAAACGTCCAGCCGATTTCTTTGTTGGCAATTTTGTGGAATGTGCTTTCCTCCACTTGCATTTTGAAGATTTGGCAATGGTTTGACGACTTGAACGGAAGTGGCTGGAACTGGGCGGTCTGCACATCGAGCTCCGACGCCGCGCGACCCATGCGTATGATTCTGGTGCCTTCGGGCAGAGCGGGGATAGACGGAGCACCCGCAGAGTCGTCGGGCGCGTTGACGGCCGTAACCTCGATGCCTCCGCCGTCGGGTCGCGACATCACGTAGAACACCAGAGGCATTGCCTCTTCGCTCCCTTCAGGCATTACGCTCACGTCAGGCACCATAAGTGTCTCCGACGGACTGAATGCAAGGTCATTGTCGGTGTTGAGTGTGTGGACATACACTCCGTCTGACAGTCGGCGGCCTCGGCCGGCGGCGACACCCGTCGTGAGCGACGCTTCCGTTGGCCGCGTGTCGACCGAATAGAATTCTACGGTCATAGAGCCGCAATGACGTGCGCCGCCGCAGCGCGAGAGCTGGTCGATCGGAGTTGACATCGGTCTGACTTTGACGATGCGGCTGTCGATAGTGTTACGTAACAGACTCGGTGAAGCTTCGGCTGATGCGGGCAAGGTGAGAGGTCCGTCTGATGTGTGTCGGCCTGCTTCGAGGCCGTTGATGATTTGTGTTGTCATGAGATTGGAATTGAATTTGAAAGTTGAGATTTGAAAATTGAAATGTGGTATGGATGATATTGAGCGGAGATCCATTGACCGCAGAGAGAACAGGGTAAGGCTCGAATTGTAATTATCAGTTTTTAATTGTCAATTATCCCAGAACCCCGGGCGGATGTGTGCGAGAAATGATGGGCACGGTTCCTCGCTATACTCATTGTCATTCTTCGGGTCTGCGATTTCGTCGGGCAGACCTATGGTCTCTGCGATCTTTTCATTGCGCCCGCGCAGATAGCCTCTTTGCTCGGCTTCTTCGATTAGTCTCGCCATGTCTCCGGCAGGCGTTGTTTCGGCGGCGGCATCTGCGGAGATTGTCTCCTCCGCATCTTGCTCGGCTGTGTCTGCGATGTTGTGGATGTTTTCAAGGTTTTCCATTTGGCATAAATTTTAGGGTAAAAAGACTGTTGTTTCGTTATCCGGATACACTGCAAAATTAGTCCGCTTAATCGCGCTCCGGCTGATATTATAGCACAAGTCTCTTTTTTAACAACCTTCATTTATCCTAAATTTCGAACCTTCTGCCGTGAGCGTGTGTTGATTAGTTAGTTTCGATTGTAACGTGAAAAATATTGAGGGAATGAAAGAAAAATTGCATAATGACATCAGTGCGGCTTTGCGATGGCTCGTTTTCGCGCTGTCGGTGGCGCTGATTGTGTTTATTTCTGTCGATACCTTCATGCAGAAACCTTTCCTTACAAATCCGGTCTATATGCACTTTCAATTCTGGGTGTGCATTGTCTTCATACTCGAGTTTTTTGCCGAAGTATATCTTGACCGGCACCATTGGCGTTATTTCAGGCGGAATATCGTCTTCCTTCTGGTTTCGATTCCATATCTGAGCATCATAACCCGTTACAGGCTCGACCTGAGCGAGCAGCAGCTTTATTTCATCCGCTTCATTCCTCTGGTCAGAGCGGCATATGCAATGGTGCTTGTGGTCGGTTATGTATCGACAAACCGCATTGTCGGATTGTTCTGGTCTTACCTTAGTATTGTCATTCTCGGCGTCTATTTCGCTTCTCTGATATTCTATGAGCAGGAAGCCCCGGTCAATCCCGGTGTCACAGACTACTGGTCGTCATTGTGGTGGTGCAGTCTTGAGGCCACGACTATCGGTGCATCGGTCAATCCGGTAACGGTTGTAGGCAAGATTTTGGCGGCTGTCCTCGCTGTAATGGGCACACTCGTTTTTCCGATGTTTACCGTCTACCTCGGCAACATCATGTCGCGTTATCTCCACCGTCATGACGGCAGTTCCGGTCCGGCAATTTCACCTGCGGCATCTGATCGGGCAAAATGATTCCCTTTCTATGCCCAAGTAAATCTGGCATTGCACTCGCTTATACGTATTTTTGACTCCGGTCTTAAATACTCACGCTCGGCAAAGCCCAAATAAATTTGGCATTGCTCTCGCTAATACGTATTTTTGCAATATGAAAAAAACAGTTATGACACTCTGCGCCGCCATGGCTTCATTGGCTGCAACCGCGGCGCCTGAAATATCATGGCTCTCCTTGGTCCATGACTTCGGAGCCTTTAACGAGGACGACGGCGAAGCCGTCTGCCAATTCCGTTTTGTCAACACCGGCGACCAACCTTTGACAATCGTCTCGGCGCGCGCTTCGTGTGGCTGCACTCAGCCATCCTTCCCTCATGATGAAATCGCTCCCGGTGACACTGCGGCGCTGACTGTCGCGTATAATCCCGCCGGACGTCCCGGACGTTTCAACAAGAGCATTTATGTTGAGTCAAACGCGTCTGCCAACAAGTCTAAACTGACTATCCGCGGTGTCGTGATCGGAGGACATGAAAGTGTGGCAGGACGCTATCCTGTTGACAAAGGAGCGCTTCAGCTTCGCAATCCGGCTGTCGTTTTCGGGCAGGTCAAACGTCCCCACATGAAGACTGTCTTCGCCGAGGCTTATAACAGCACTTCCGACAGCCTGCCGATGTCTGTGGTAGCCAAACCTCGCTTTGTCGACATTAACTTTGAGCCAAAGGTAGCGCGTCCGGGCGAACAGCTCTCGATCATATGCTATCTGCGCAGCAATGAAGCCGGCCTCTATGGACTCGTTGAAGATTCGATTACGATAGCCGCAGGCACTGAAACGTTCACATTGCCGCTTTCTGCTGTCGTAAACGAGGATTTTTCGCGTCTCACGGCCGATGACATGGCCAAAGCTCCGGTTGCCGACCTCGACTCAGAGAGCCTTGATTTTGCGAAAATCGAACGTAATTCAGAGCCTTTGACTCTCAATGTCCACCTCCGTAACTCAGGTCGGAACACGCTCGATATTCGACGGGTCTATTCGGTCGATCCTGGCATATCTGTTTCGGTTGACAAAAAATCGGTCAAAAAAGGTAAGAGTGCCGATATTTCCGTGACAGTCGATCCTTCGGCATTGCCCGGTGACATTTTGAACGCCAGAGTATCGGTCATCACAAATGATCCGGTTAGTCCTGTACGCACCCTCCGCGTCGTAGGACAGCTATATGGCGACAAATGACAATTAGCCCCGAGCCTAAGAGAGTCCATAACTCGTGGTTTGTTTGCCACAAAGTTACGGACTCAATATGCGGAGTCAAAAGACGCTGTTATTCTACCGTAGCTCGACTGTCAGCCCCATAGCCGAAACCATTCGGTAGAACGTAGATATGGAGGGAATGGTAAGGCCTCTTTCAACGCGTGATATATAACTCTTGTCTGCACCGATTTTAGCAGCAAGTTCGGATTGGGTCATGCCGGATTCTTTGCGGGCATCAAGAAGAATTTGAGCATTATATTCCTCCCAAGCTTGGTCTTCAGCTTGTCTGCGACTTTCAGAGCCGGGAGCGCCAAAAGTGCGGTTGAGTTCTTCGCTCACATTATATGTCTGCTTTTTTGTCCTCATAATATTCTTGTTTTAGTCGTTTTGCCTTTGCTATCTCACTTCTTGGTGTCTTTTGCGTTTTCTTTCTGAATGCATTGAATAGGATTACCAGCTTATCGCCATCATAAATGAAGAAAATACGAAATTCGTTATTCCCATAATTTACACGAAATTCATAAATGTCATCTTCGATGTACTTTATGAAGTTTGAAGGGATTCTTTCGATATCTGAAAAGAGCAACAAAGCCCTGCGAATCTTTAACTGCTCCTTCTCGCTTAATTTTGCCATGAAATCGCAGTAATAATCCTTGTATGCAATGATTTCTCTAACCATGGTGCAAAGTTAGCCAATTTGTACAATTATACAACACGGATAAGTCGGAAAAGTTGTATGCAAGTACAACTTTTCCGATGAAGACGTAAGCATTTCAATTATCAATTATATTCTAAAAATAGTAGTTGTTTGATTTTTATCGAACCACTACTAATTGTAGATTTTGAATTGTTGAATTATTTGCAAAGATGGGATGGAGTCAAATTACAATTTGGGAGCGGATAAAGAACCAGCGCCCGGCTCCCGTCTTCTCCCCGTAAAACAGCTCCGCGTCAGCGGTGATGCCTGATGGCACACCGGCTGACGCGGAGATTTATGGTTTTAATGATGTTTACTCCATCACGGCTTCCTGTGCTGCGATAGCTGCGGTGAGGGGCAGCCACCAGTCACGGCTGATGATGTGCACGATGTCAAAGATCATGAGACCGTCCGACTCCTTGAGGTTCATCTTCACAGCCTTTTTAAACTGCTCGACATCGCGGCCGTAGTCTTCGACATAGAGACCGCCACAGAATGCATTGTCCTTGAGCAGGTTTTTCGAATTGATGCATCCGCCTTCGACGCATAGATGCTCACCCTTTGACAGGCGCGAGTCTGTCTCGTTGAGATATGTGCCGTTTGAACGACGGTACTCCTCGAGTGTGACATTCTTATAGTAATTGCCGTTGGTATAAAGGTCAAGGATATCGCCATAGGCATAGTCGCGGTAGCGGGGAGAAGCCCAGTCGAAATCCACCGACGGGTCATAGTCTTTCGAAGCCCAGTTGGCGCCGACCTCATAATATGACGGATACCATGCTCCGGTATATGCTCCGAGCTTCACATCAGGACGAGCGGCCTTGAGCGCATCTTTGGTCGAGGTGAAGAAGCCGTGTATCACGCTTGCGCGCCATTCGATCCATTCCTTGAACCATTTGCCTTCGACGAGGTCATACTTGCCTTTGTCGTTGGCTTTCCACTCATAGATATCTTCGGGCCAGTGTTTGACTTTCTTGCCGATATACTTCTCGAATGCCTTGCGTGAGGCGGGGGAGAAGTCTGACTGGATGTTGTCAAAGCGGGTGCGGTCGAGCATCACACCATCGATGTCATATTTGGTCGCGCATTCGACCAGTATAGAGCGTTCGTAGTCCTGTACGTCGGGGAGTGCCGGATTGACAAAAACTGTGGCTTTGCCTTCGATTTCCGACGAAGGCATGATGCCCTTGCCCGGAACATAGTTCTGCGACTGCCAGTGCTTGTGGCTGTCATAGACTATGCCTCGGTGGAAGATGCCGTGACCTTCACAGAAGATGTTGAACGAAGCATAGACTTCCATGCCTGATTTGTGGCCTTCATCGATAAACAATTGCAGGAAGTCATAATCGTCATCGCGGGTCACTCCTTTCCATTCCTTCAGACGCGGGGCGATGTCGCTCGGATAGGCGACTGCGCTTCCTGTGCCCTTGACATCGACGACAAGTGTGTTGAAACCGGCGTCGCGGCACTTCTTGACGTAGTATTTGACTGAGTCTGCATGGCTGAAACGTTCCCAGTTGGCTGAAAGGTCAATCCACATCAGTTTCGGTCGTTCGGAGATAGCCGTGTCGGCTTTACGCTCGGCAGCCATGCCGGTGATTGCCGGCATGGCTGCTATGATGGCTGCTGATAACAGTTTCGATAATTTCATATATCGCTGCGCTTATGCTTTTATGGGTACATCGATGCCGAAGTATTCACAATAGCGGTCATAGAGGTGTCCGGCCTGGAGATATGCTGACTGCGGGCTCATGAAGTGGCTGAACTCAAACGTGATAGCCTTGTCATAGCCTGCGCGCTTGGCTGCTTCGAGTTTCATGCGCAGTTTGTCAAACTTGATCGGGAAGAATTTGATCGGCATGTCGCGGTCAAATGACTCGGCGTTGGTCCAGCATTCCATGCCATATTTGTCTGCGAGTTTCTTGTTGACTGTGAAGAAGGCGTCAAGTTCGTCATAGTCGATATGTCCGTCCTGGAAAGCGCATGCATCGACTACATCATGGATGCCGTCGAAGATTTCGTTCCATTCGCGTTCATGAGCCTCGACTGACACTCCGTCTTCCTTCGACAGGCTCGCTCCGGCGGCTGCCACTGCTTTCTTGCCGTCGATCCACGGTGAGATGAAGGTCGGCATGCCGCCCGAAACATCCTTACACTGTTTTGCCATTGTGTGGAACGAATCGATGGCTCCCTTGGTTGCACGGCTGATCTCACCGCTGATATACCATCCCTGGAAGCTCGGATGTTTCGAACCATATTTTTCCCATACCTCGTCGATGACATACTTGTTGTCTTCGACTTCCCAGCTCATGTCACCGGTATCCCAGTACTTGCCTGAGTCATAAAGACCGAAGTAGAACTTCATGCCGTACTTGTCGGCCAGGGTCAGGAACATGTCGAGAAGGTCGACCGAGGGCATGTAGCATCCTTTGTTGAGAAGATATTCTGAGGGGAAGGTGATAAACTTGCGGTAACCGGAGCGGATCATGATGACGGTGTCGATGCCGATGGCCTTCATGTTCTGGAAATCCTGGTCCCATTCTGCAAGACCCCAGTTCTGGTGGGGGATATCGTGTGAGATTTCATCAAGGAAGGCTCCGGTGATCGGAAGTCCGCGTTCCTTGATCAGGAGTTCGGCTTTGTCGCCTGTGAGTGCGGGAGTTGATGATTTGACGGCGGAAGCTGCTGCTTCTCCGGCTAAGATTGAAGGGGCGGCCACTGCGGCTGCGGTGCCGGCCATCACTTTTTTGAGAAAATCGCGACGATTGTTCATAATCTGTATCGTAGGTTGATGGTTACTTTTTTATTAAACAAATTTGGGACGCTCAATGCCGAAATATTCGCAATATCTGTCATTGAGATGGCCGGCCTGGAGATAAGCCGACTGGGGGCTCAGGAAGTGGCTGAATTCAAAGGTGAGTGCCTTGGTGTAGCCTTGACGCTTGGCCGCTTCGAGTTTCATGCGCAGTTTGTCAAACTTGATCGGGAAGAATTTGATCGGCATGTCGCGGTCAAATGACTCGGCGTTGGTCCAGCACTCCATGCCATATTTGTCTGCCAGCTTCTTGTTGACTGAGAAGAACGCGTCGAGTTCGTCATAGTCGATATGGCCGTCCTGGAAGGCGCATGCGTCGACAACATCGTGGATGCCGTCGAAGATTTCGTTCCACTCTTTTTCGTGCTGCTCCACAGAGACTCCCTGTTCTTTGGTCAGCGCCGCTCCGGCTGCTGCTACGGCCTTCTTGCCGTCGATCCATGGAGCGATGAACGTGAGCATGCCGCCCGACACATCCTTACACTGTTTTGCCATGGTTATAAACGAGTCAATCGCGCCCTTGGTCGCACGGCTGATCTCGCCTGTGATATACCATCCCTGGAAGCTCGGGTGTTTCGATCCGTACTTTTCCCATACCTCGTCGATGACATACTTGTTGTCTTCGACTTCCCACGTCATATCTCCGGTATCCCAGTATTTGCCTGAGTCATAGAGTCCGTGATAATATTTCATGCCATATTTGTCGGCAAGACGGAGGAACATGTCGAGAAGGTCGACCGAGGGCATATAGCAACCTTTGCCGAGAAGATACTCTGACGGATAGGTCACGAACTTGCGGTAGCCGCAACGGCAGGTGATGACGGTGTCGATACCGAAGGCCTTCATGTTCTGGAAATCGCGGTCCCACTCGGCCTCTCCCCAGTTCTGGTGGGGTATATCGTGTGAGATTTCGTCAAGGAATGTGCCGGTGATGGGCAGGCCTTTCTCTTTGATGAGAAGTTCGGCATGTTCGCCGGTGAGGTCGGTCGCGGTTTGAGAGGGGTTGTTACGTTTGTGAATTACCTGGGCATTTGCCTTCTGGCAGCTTGTCAGAATGGCAGGTGCAGCGACCGCAGCCGTTGCGGCTGCTGTGCCTACTGCTATTTTTTTCAGGAAGTCGCGGCGGTTTTCCATTATGGTTTATTGTCTTGAGGATTAAAGTTTGTATTGTTATTTTTTGATTGTCATGCCGTTGATGTCGACTGCATAGGCGTCAAACGGGGCGAGGACATTGTCTACCAGCACTGCATACTGACCGCGTGTCATCACAGACTTGCGGTTGAACTTGCCTAGATTGTGCTCTTTCCAGAGTGTGCGCGCTGTCTTGTCAAGCTTGCCGACCTTGTCGCCCTGAGCCTCGGCGATCGCCTGGATTGCGGCGAGTGCGTCGGCGCATGTCACCTCGGCGTTGCCCTCATAGGGAGATTCCATGCAATAGAAGTCATAGAGACGCTGAAGGTCTGATGCGAGCACAGGCTGGTTGATGTTCATCCATGTCTGGTTGCTCCATTCGACACGCTTGCTCGTTGAGTGGAGCAGGCCGGTAGCTCCGATGCGCTGCAGTGGCTTGAACATCGAGTGGCTCGGCTCGACGTCGAGATAGGGCAGTATATAGCCTCCGGCGTCAAGTATCACCTTCTGCACGTCGCGGACCGGGATGTCTTTGACGTCTTTGCCGCTTGCAAGTGCTAAAGACGCCAATGCGCCTGAGGCCTGACCCAGCTGAAGCACTACAGGCTGAAGACGCGTCGCTCCGTTGACGATGTTTGACACCGAGATGGATTTTTCGGCAACAATCAGGTCATCGACATCCTTGGGGATGATGGTGCCGAGGGGCACACCAAACGACGGCACGGCGTGGAAGAACAGGTTGGGAAGGGTATCAGCTCCGTTATAGCGTGCGTGATGGTGGTCCACAGGATAGTCACCGACTGCGATTGTTGTGCGGTAGAGGGCGTCGGGCTGGTCATAGAGATCAACCATGTCGTTGAGGTCAAAGCGCACTAGACCATGGATGCGGCGGCTCTCGCGGTGATAGGGGATCAGCGCGAGTTTGTCGGCTGTCGGGAATTCGTCGTCTGCAAGTCCGAGATTCTTGAAGCCGAGTTCCTTCTGGATGAAATAAATAAAGCCTTTGGTGAACTCACGGGCTTTGTTGAACTCTACCTCACGGGCGTCGCGGTCAAGCTCGATGACGTTGGTATAGTAATCATTGCCCGAAATAGGCCAGTTGATCATATATTTGTCGTTGGGAAGCTTGCCGTAGGTCAGCATGACTTCAGGCACTCGCATGCGGTCCGGTTCCTTGGGCTCTGTGCAGAGATCGTTGAACGAGCAGCATACATAGTTGTCACGGTTGTATCCTTCGGGGCACGGAATGGTCATGTCGGCATCTTTGCCATAGTCTTTGAGCACGGCCACCCAGGTGAGGTCCTGGATGATGTCGTTGGCATGTTCGGGCGCGATGTCTTCGTGGGTCACATTGCGCGACTCCATGCCGATGTCATACTTGACTCCGGCCATCTTGGCCACATCGCCGAGCTCGGTTGCGTCGATCACCATGCGGGCCTCGATGTTTTTCAGACTACCGTCTGCATCGCGGACGGTGGCTATCCAGCGTCCGTGGTCACGGCCGATTGAGATGATGGCGACATTGGTCTCTACCTGAAGGTTTTTCTCTGCGTCTGCAAACTGGCGGAAAATGCCCTGACCGACAGAAGGCTCGAACTGCACGTTGCTGACCCAACCGGTCTTCAACGCTTCGAAGCCACCGTAGTGTTCGGCGAGTTTGTTGAGAAATTCGCCCCAAAGGCCGCCACGCATGCGGTAGTTGCCGTCGGTGCAACATACACCGGCCGACGTCAGCATGCCGCCTAACCAGGGCTGTTCCTCGATGACGAGGGTATTGGTGCCCATGCGGGCTGCCTGAACTCCGGCTGTCATGCCGCTGGCGCCGCCGCCGACGACGAGCAAATCGATTGACTGTGGCAGCGCGGCTGTTGCCGACGCGCCGAATAATGCTAATGATAAAATCGCAGATGGGATTCTTTTCATGGAATATAAGCTGTTACTATTATTCTATGTTTGTTTCAGGTTTGTGACGGTATTGGTTTGCCGTAATTATCTCACAAATATAGATATAAAATTCAGAATAACAAAACCGCTTTTGAAATTTTTTGTTATTTCAAAAGCGGTATTCTAATTTTTTTAGAAATAAGCGCTTGCTAAAATGTCAGGACTCCTCTCATTCCTCGTCGTATTTCTGGAAGAGGAAGTCGTTATAAGGGAAACGTGCGATGTGGATTTCCCGCGCTTTTTCATATATTTTTTGTTTCAGCTCGTCGATGTTTATGCCTTTTTTAGCGGAGATGAAGACGCAGTTGTCGTTCATCTTTGCCATCCAGCTTTCCTTGAGTTCGTCGAGCGAGACGTTTTCACGTGTGCGGGGAGTCAGGTCATCGGCGTCTTTGGGGGTGTAGGTGAAGGCGTCAATCTTGTTGAAGACAAGTATCATGGGCTTGTCGGCGCCGTCGCAGACTTCGCGCAATGTCTTGTCGACAACTTCTATCTGCTCCTCGAAGTTAGGATGGGAGATATCGACGACGTGAACCAGAAGGTCGGCGTCGCGGACTTCGTCGAGTGTCGATTTGAACGAATCGACAAGGTGGGTGGGCAGTTTGCGGATGAAGCCGACTGTGTCTGTCAGCAGGAAGGGCAGATTGTCGATGATGACTTTGCGGACGGTCGTGTCGAGGGTCGCAAAGAGCTTGTTCTCGGCAAACACCTCGCTCTTGCTCAGCAGGTTCATCAGGGTCGATTTGCCGACATTGGTATATCCCACCAAGGCCACACGGGTCAGCTTGCCACGGTTTTTGCGTTGCATCGATTTCTGTTTGTCGATCGCCACAAGTTCGGCCTTCAGTCGTGATATTTTGTCAAGTATGATGCGTCGGTCGGTCTCGATCTGTGTCTCACCAGGACCGCGCATGCCGATGCCGCCGCGCTGGCGCTCAAGGTGGGTCCACATTCGGGTCAGGCGTGGAAGCAGATATTGATACTGAGCCAGTTCCACCTGGGTTTTGGCGTTGGCTGTCTGGGCGCGTTTTGCAAATATGTCGAGAATCAGGCTCGTGCGGTCGAGGATTTTAACCCCGAGCTCACGCTCTATGTTGGCTACCTGTTTGACTGTCAGGTCATCGTCGAAGATCACCATCGCTATGTCGTTGTTCTCGATAAACATTTTGATTTCCTCGAGTTTGCCTTTGCCCACAAATGTCCTCGGGTTGGGGTAGTCGAGTTTCTGAAGGAAGGTGCGCACGGTCTCAGCTCCGGCGGTGTCGGCCAGAAATGCAAGCTCGGCCAGATATTCTGTGGCCTTCAGTTCGTTTTGCTGTGGCGTCACGAGTCCGACGAGTACTGCTCGTTCGTTGAATTCGGTTGATATGATATGGTCTTTCATTCCTTGATGTTGTTGACTCTCTTGATAACAATATTCAAGACAAATTTACGCTTTATTTCTCAAAAAGATATAAAAAAACACTATATTTGCATCTGGCCGACCGTACCGGACTCTCCCGGTCGGCCCACGATGCTCTATTCCTGAAATATATTTCGCTCACACGCATATGCTTGACTACCTTATTGAACTCATCCCGACGTTAGCCCGTGGTCTGGCGTCAGCAGTCAGAACTTGTTTCGTCGTGCCTTTGATGTTCGTGTTGCCGGCATGTGTCACTGACGACGTTCCCGACACTGCGCCATCTGTGGCGCCGGGCGACCGTCTGCCGCAGTTCTCGCTGACACTGTCCGACGGTGCGAGACTCTCGACCGGTGATCTGGCCGGAAGCCCGTCTGTCATAGTGTTCTTCAATACATCATGTGCCGACTGTCAGCGCGAACTGCCAGTCATCGATGCTGTCAGTCGTTCAGTTGGCTCACACGCACATTTCATAGCCATCGCCCGCGAGGAGTCTCAGGAGTCGATCGGGAAATTCTGGCAGCAGCACGATATGACTATGCCATACTCTCCTCAGTCTGACCGCGCCATATATTCTCTTTTCGCCCGTTGGGGCATTCCGCAGGTCTTTGTGGCTGATGCCGCCCTTGTCGTCCGTGAGGTTTTCGGGCCCGACATAAATCTGACGCCCGATATGCTCGAAGATGTCATTAATTCACTTTGAACGTCAATATGATAAGATACTATAACCATCCGGCTCCGGTCGCACTCGAATCGGGCGAAATACTGCCATCGCTCACTGTCGCCTATCACACCTACGGCCAGATGAACGCAGACTGCAGCAATGTCGTCTGGGTGATGCATGCCCTCACGGCTGACTCTGACGTCGCTGACTGGTGGCCTCACACGGTCGAAAACGGTCGCTTTCTCGATCCTGACCGTTATTTTGTGGTCTGCGCCAATGTCCTCGGCTCTTGTTATGGCACCACTGGCCCCATGTCTCCCGATCCTGCGGACGGGGGGATGCCATATTTCGATAACTTCCCCGACGTCACGGTTCGCGACATGGTCATGTGTCACAGGTTTTTGGCAGCGCATCTCGGCATAAAGCATATCTCCACGATCATCGGATCTTCGCTCGGTGGCTTCCAGGCCATAGAGTGGCTTGTCTCCGAGCCTGACATCGCCGACAGGGCCGTGCTCATCGCCACCGACTATCGTTGCCGCCCGTGGCTCGCGGCTATCAACAAGGCCATGATTATGGCCATAGAGGCCGATGCCACTTATGGTGAGCCTCGTGCTGACGCCGCACATGCCGGATTGGCCGCTGCACGCGCCATAGGTCTTCTTAGCTACCGTGGACAGGCGGCTTTTGACATGACCCAGGACGATGCTCCCGATCCATCGCGGGATCCCTTTGTACGCAGGGTGCATAGTTATCAGGCTTATCAGGGTGAGAAGCTGTGCAGGCGTTTCGATGCCTATAGCTATATGCGCATGTGTCGCTCTGCCGATTCCCATGATGTGGGGCGCGGGCGTGGTGGTGCGCACGCTGCCTTGGCCTCGGTCAAAGCCCGTTGCATGGTCGTCGCCATCAGTTCGGATATTCTGTTCCCGCCTTCTTACCATCGTGAGATGGCCGGCATGATTCCCGCGGCCGTTTACCGCGAGATTGAGTCGGATTTCGCCCACGACGGCTTCCTCATTGAGCATCAGCGTCTCGATGAAATAATCCGGGACTTTTATAATTCCACTCTCTGACTTAACTCTATTTTTAGGAACATTCTCTGATGAGCAAAAAACTCAATATAGGTCTTTTCGGTTTCGGCACAGTCGGACGTGGCCTTTACCAACTGCTTGGTGTCATTCCCGACAACAACGTCTCCATTTCGCGCATCTGTGTGCGCGACATCAGCCGTGACCGGGGTGTCGATGCTGATTTCACAGATAATGCCGACGATATTTTCAACGACCCCGCGATCAACTTCATCGTAGAACTCATCGACGATGCCGATGCGTCGTTTGAAATCGTGACACGCGCTCTGCGCCGGGCTTTGCCTGTTGTGACCGGTAATAAGAAGATGCTCTCGCGTCACCTGCCCGAGCTGATCGAGATGCAGCGGCGTTATCGGGCTACTTTGCTCTACGACGCTTCTGCCTGCGGTTCGATACCCGTCATACGCAACCTTGAGGAATACTACGACAACGACCTGCTCATTTCTGTCAAAGGCATTCTCAACGGTTCGTCTAACTTCATACTTTCAAAAATCTTCAATGAGCATATGTCGCATGTCGATGCGCTCGACCTCGCGCGCCGGGAAGGCTTCCTCGAAAGTAATCCTACTCTCGACCTCGACGGCTGGGATTCGCTGTCCAAGCTCGTCATAATCGGCGTGCATGCATTCGGTGTCTATGTCGATCCCGACCGTGTGTTCGCCTATGGCATCTCTCACATGGACGACAACGACATCCGCTTTGCCCGGGAGAAAGACCGGCGCATCAAACTTGTGGCCCATGTCGAGAAACTCCCCGACAATCGCCTTGTGATGTGTGTCATCCCTCAGCTCATCTCGCGCAACAAGTATATCTATTCGGTCGAGGACGAATTTAACGGAGTTGTCATCAAAGGGCTCTTTTATGACAAACAGTTCATGTTCGGACGCGGAGCAGGTGCACGTCCGACATCGTCGGCTGTCTTATCCGACATCACGGCCTGTCTATATGACTATCGCTACGAATATAAGAAAATGCGTCACTCCGACTCTTTGCCTGTCTATAGCGACGACATCGACTTTCGCGTCTACATACGTTACAACCGCCCTGACGACCTCGATATGATCACATTCGGGGAGATTTACGAAAAATATTCCTCTCCGGGCTATAACTACATCGTCGCGCGCGTGTCGCTCCGCGACCTGAGGAACGCACGCCAAGATCTCTACACCCGACGTATCTTCATAGCGGCATACCCCGCCGATTGATAAGATTGTCTTCCGGCTGCTCTCCGTCTTAAAAACTGATCGCCCCAAAGTCACAGGCTTTGGGGCGATGTCATGGAAGTCGGTGGAGAAGAGGAGGAGAGAGAAGAATGAGTCTGTCTGTTGTGTAGATTGTAGATTGTCGGCCTCGCGGCTTGTGGTCTAAATGTTTTTGTAGATTGCTGTTGTCTTTATTGTTTGTCTCTTAGACGCAGAATATCGGCTTTTGTTACATCATGCCATCGTAAATAATGTTAAAGCGATGTGTTTTTAACGTCATGCTTTGTAATTTTGCAGCGCTAAACAAAAATTAACAGCTATGAATGCATGGATGACTGTCGCCCTTCTTGTGATCGCCAACGTTTTTATGACCTTCGCTTGGTATGGACATCTGAAGTTGCAGCAGATCAAAGTGATTGGCGCTGACGCTCCGCTCTACATCATAATACTCATTTCATGGGGTATAGCCCTGATCGAATATTGCTTCATGATTCCCGCTAACCGGGCCGGATATATTGGCAATGGAGGCCATTTCTCGCTTGTTCAGCTCAAGGTCATGCAGGAAGCCATAACCTTGGCCGTATTCATCATCTTCACTCTATTGTTTTTCAGAAACGAACCTATGCAGTGGAACCATCTTGCCGCTTTCGGCTGTCTGATTGCGGCAGTCTATCTCGTTTTCCTGAAATAATCACAGCCACAGCAGGGATGCTGCCATTATAGCCATTCCGCCAATGACGCCTGCGAGTGCGACATGATGGTGGCCGTAGCGCTCCGCGCTCGGCAGCAGCTCGTCAAAAGATATGTAGACCATTATACCCGCGACCGCTGCCAGACAGCATGCGCTGACTGTCGGAGACCAGAATGGTAGCAGAAATGCCATGCCTATCAATGCGCCTGCCGGTTCGGCAAGTCCCGACAGAAGTGTATAACCGAGAGCTTTCGACCGTTTACCTGTCGCGTGGTATATAGGCACAGACACGGCTATGCCTTCAGGTATGTTGTGTATAGCTATCGCCACTACGATCGGCAGAGCCACATCAAGGCCGTCCAAAGCCGATATAAAAGTCGCCATCCCTTCAGGAAAATTATGGATGCCTATCGCCATCGACAGCATCAGCGCTGTGCGTTTCAAATGGTGGTGTGACGCATGGCTGAGTTCATCGAGGCTGTGCATCTCGTGCGGGTTTTCATCTTCCGGCACAAGGCGGTCTATGAGCGCTATCAGACCGATCCCTCCGAAAAATGCAGCCAATACAGTGCCCTGTCCTGCACGTCCGCCTGCGATGCCCTCCATAGCGCTGAAGGCTTCAGGGAGAAGCTCCATAAACGATACATAGACCATCACTCCGGCCGAAAGACCTAAAGCCGCCGACAGGAAGCGTGTGTCCTCACGTTTGGTAAAGAAAGACACGAAAGCACCGATGCCGGTCGACAATCCGGCAGCAAGCGTCAGAAGCAACGCCACAATTATATCTGAAGTTTCAAATCCCATCATAGTTTGAAATATTAACAATCCGCCGACCCCAAAGTTCCCAAAGCCCCCGGTGTCGCCCACAAATCAGACTCCCTGCAAGTCACACTTTTCTGAATTTTACACATCACTCTTAATCCGGTATGTCACACTTATTTAGGTTTAAATCTCCTTCAGTTCTTCTGTCTATCATCTCCTATATTTCTTATGTTCTTATGTCTCTATTTTATTATTTCATATGAGGGCGCCTTTCGGAAATTGAGAATTGAGAATAGCGAGGCGGTTCATCGTCGGAGACGATGCCCCTGATCAACCTCATGTAGAGATTGGTCGGAGACCAAGCCTACGTGAGGACTGCACCCCCTCCCACCGCGCAACAACCTTGGAGAGGTTGAACAAAAGGGTCTCCAACGATTAATCGCGGTGACAATTATCATTTTTTAATTCAGAAGGGGCGTATCGCTAACGCGGAATTTGCATCTCTAAAGCGCATGCATTATGGGTACGGAGTATGATTGACTCGCGACGCGCTTTGCCCCGCTAACGCGGAGTTTGCATCGCTAAGGCGCATGCATTAAGGGAGCGGAGTATGATGGCCGAGTGACGCGCTTTGCCCCGCTATTGCGGAATTTGCATCTCTAAAGCGCATGCATTATGGGAGCGGAGTATGAGGGCCGCGCGTAGCGCCTGGCTCCGCGTAGCGGGGCGCTGTTGTTAGCCTATGGCAAGTCTTGCGTAGCAGACGCAGCCATAGGTCCGAGCGACGTTCGCGTCCAAAGCTCCGCATAGCGGGGCGCCTTTCGGAAATTGAGAATAGCGAGTCGGATCATCGTCGGAGACGATGCCCCTGATCAACCTCATGTAGAGATTGGTCGGAGATCAAGCCTACGTGAGGACCGCACCCCTTCCACCGCGCAACAACCTTGGAGAGGTTGAACAAAAGCTCTTCTGTCTAAAAATCGCATCAATGTTGCTTCAGCCCTTTTGTTCTTCTGTCTAAAAAAAACGCATCAATATTACTTCTGCCCTTCTGTCTAAAAACACGCATCAATGTTTCCACTGCCTTTATATTTCACAGAATACGCATTTTATATAAGCAAATCGGCTTCCGTCAGACTGACAGAAGCCGATTTATGAGGATTCAGGTCTTATTGTTGATTATTTGCCTGAGAGTTTTTCCTTGAGAGCAGCGAGAGCTTCGAGGTCACCGAGAGTTGTTTTCTCGAGCGGTGTGTTCATCACCGGAGCTTCTTCCTGCTTCTTGGTTGCGCGACGTGCTTTGCGTTCTGCTGTCTTTTCTGCACGAGCTTCATCTTCGAAGATGCGGCTGTGAGAAAGGATGATACGCTTGCTGTCCTTGTTGAATTCGATTACCTTGAACTGGAGCTTTTCGTCAACCTTGGCCTGTGAGCCGTCTTCTTTGACGAGGTGCTTCGGAGTTGCGAAGCCTTCAACACCATAGGGAAGAGCTACGACTGCACCCTTGTCGAGCATTTCGACGATTGTACCTTCGTGAACTGATCCTACTGTGAATACAGTTTCGAATACATCCCAGGGATTTTCTTCGAGCTGCTTGTGACCGAGGCTCAGGCGGCGGTTGTCTTTGTCGATGGCGAGTACTTCAACCTCGATGTCGGCACCGATCTGAGTGAATTCGCTCGGGTGTTTGATCTTCTTGGTCCAAGAGAGGTCGCTGATGTGGATGAGACCGTCGACGCCTTCTTCGATTTCAACAAACACACCGAAGTTGGTGAAGTTGCGTACTTTCGCTGTGTGGCGGCTACCGAGAGGATATTTGGTCTCGATGTTTTCCCAGGGATCGTTCTTGAGCTGTTTGATGCCAAGGCTCATCTTGCGGTCTTCGCGGTCGAGAGTGAGGACTACGGCTTCTACTTCGTCGCCTACCTTCATGAAGTCCTGTGCGCTGCGGAGGTGCTGTGACCATGACATTTCGCTTACGTGGATAAGACCTTCTACGCCCGGTGCGATTTCAAGGAATGCACCATAGTCTGCCATGACAACAACTTTGCCTTTGACCTTGTCGCCGACTTTGAGGTCTGCGCTGAGGGCATCCCAGGGATGGGGCATGAGCTGCTTCAGACCGAGGGCGATACGTTTCTTCTCGTCATCGAAGTCGAGGATAACCACGTTGAGCTTCTGGTCGAGTTCGACTACTTCGCTCGGATGGTTTACGCGACCCCATGACAGGTCGGTGATATGGATAAGTCCGTCTACGCCGCCGAGGTCGATAAATACGCCATAAGCGGTGATGTTCTTGACTGTACCTTCGAGCACCTGGCCTTTTTCGAGTTTGGAGATGATTTCGCGTTTCTGCTGTTCAAGCTCGGCTTCGATGAGTGCCTTGTGCGATACGACAACATTCTTGAACTCTTCGTTGATTTTGACAACTTTGAATTCCATTGTCTTGCCAACGAACATATCGTAGTCACGGATGGGTTTGACGTCGATCTGTGAACCGGGGAGGAAGGCCTCGATGCCGAACACATCGACGATCATGCCGCCTTTTGTACGGCATTTGATGTAACCCTTGATGATTTCGTCGTTTTCGAGAGCTGCGTTGATGCGTTCCCATGAACGTGATGCGCGGGCTTTCTTGTGAGACAGGATAAGCTGACCTTTCTTGTCTTCCTGGTTTTCGATGAACACTTCAACTGTGTCGCCGACCTTGATGTCGGGGTTGTAGCGGAATTCGTTCATCGGGATGATACCGTCGCTCTTGTAGCCGATGTTAACCACTGCTTCGCGCTTGTTGAGCGAGATGATGGTACCTTCGATTACGTCTTTGTCTTTGACGGTGTTGAGAGATTCGTCGTAAGTTTTGGTGAGCTCTTCACGGCTCTTCTCTCCGGCGGTTTCGCCGTTTTCGTAGGCTTCCCAATCGAAGTCTGCGAGGGGTGAATTTTTTAATTCAGTCATTTAAAAGTTAATAATAAAGTTAATTAATATCAGACATGGTGTCTGTTTAGCGACGCAAAGGTAGTAATAATTTTCTAATCTACAAATATTTTGCTCTCTCTCAGCGCAAAAAAAATCCGCTCCGGCATGCGATACCGTTTAACAGCAGCGGAGCCGCAATCACTCGATTGCGGCTCCGCCTGTTGTGTTGGCTCTGTCAGCGATTATTCGCCCCAGAGGTTGATTTCTGCAATTGATGTCTTGATGCCGGGCTTGAATGCCTCGTCGATCACGAATTTCAGATAGCGGGCGTTGGTCGGTGTAACCTCTGCGGTAACATTGGCTACGGATGCCGAGCGGGCTTCCCATGTGCCGATGTTGGTGAAGGTGACGCCGTCCTGGCTTGCTTCGAAGTGGCCTGACTTGTTGTTGGCATAGCGGCGATTGGCGCCGGTCGGGTTGTCGAAGCCGATCTTGTAGAGTGTACGTTCTACGCCGAGGTCGATCACAACTTCAAGAGGATAGTTGATAGTGACATTGTCAGTCCAGATCGTGCGCCATGACTTGTTGGTCGTGCCGTCGATGAGGTTTTCAGGGCCGAAGTCGCTCTTGGCGTTGGCTTCTGTCGGGTCGTTCTTGATGTCGGCATCCTCGCTGCAGCTGACGATGGTCCATTTGGCCTTGCTGATCTCGGCTGCCACTACATCAACGGTGAAGAGCATGAAGTCCTTGCCCTCGGCGATGTTGTAGTTCACGTCTCCTGTCTTGGCTGACACCAAACGGATAGGTATCATATAGCTGCCGAACTTCGACGGACCTTCTTCGGGAATAAGAGCTTCGCGGATGAAAGTGAACTTGTAGCGGACGCTGTTGAGATATTTCTTGAGAGTCCAGTTATAGCTTTCGATTTTGAACGCGTCTTCGGGGATGCATTTGTAGCTCGTTCCGTGTGACTCATTGTAGTCGTCGATCAGGGTCGGATCGAGAGCGAGCTCGATTTCGATGTCGTCCTGGGCGATGAAGTTGGCGTTGATCACCTTATAGACATCTTCCTCTGTCGCGCTGCGGCGGGTAGGAGTCAGACCGGTGGTGTAATCAAATTCCTCAAACGAGATTGTCGGTGCCGACATGCTCGGTTTGATAAGGGCGGTCAGACGGCTTTCGTCAACCGAGACGCCTGTCTCGGCTACCGTCATCTTCACAGGTATCACGATGTTGGGATCAGCTTCGAGTGCCGTTGCAAGTGCCTGGCGGTTCCAGCTGATCACAAACGGTTTCTTGTAGTCATCTTTCGAGAATGACAGTGAGCTGACGCTGATTGTGTAGCATTCGGCCGGTACAGCTGAATACTGTTCGGTAGCGCTTGCATTGTAGTCTGTGAGCACCTGCTCGTCTACAGCGATGCTGACTTCAGCATGCTGGAAGCCTTTGCCTGCCTTGATGGCATAGAAGTTCAGAGGGTCTTCTACGCCTGAGAATACTTCAACTTCAACAACGCCTGATTTCAGAAGTCCGATAGTGTCATCGACCATAAAGTTGTCGATGTCGCTATGACAGGCCGAGAAGCCGACTGCACATGCGGCAAGAAGGGATAGATATAATTTGTTCTTCATTGTCTTGTTTTGTATTACGATGTTTGATTACCAGCCGTAGTTCTGGGTGATGTTCTTCATTTCGCTCAGCTGTGTCTGGTTGATCGGGAAGAGATAGTTCTTTTCAGTGAATTTGTTATCCTTACCGGCCCATACACGTGTGGTGCGCAGCCATGACGACTCGTAGTTGGTGGCGATCAGGTCGAGTGACCAGTTCTTGTTGGTGAACTCTTTGGTCGCTGTCATCCAGCGGCGGCAGTCATAGTAGCGGTGGCTTTCGAATACGAGTTCAAGCATACGTTCGTGACGGATCATCTGGCGCAGTGCGTTCTGGTCGGTCATGAAGTTGTATTCCGGATATGCGTCCTCGATGTTGTTGAGGCCTGCGCGGTTACGGATCTTGTTGAGATACTTGAGCGCTTCAGCTGCGTCGCGGTTGGGCTTTTCGTTGCATGCTTCTGCATAGTTCAGATAGATTTCGCCGAGACGGAAGAACCAGCAGAAATATGTGCCGTAGTTGCCGTTGTCATAGTCGAGGTCGACGGGGAGGAAGCGGCGGAAGAGGAAGCCTGACTTGACACAGTCGTTGGGGTTGAACGATGATGTGCCGCCGGTGTAGAAGGTCACGACCTGGTTGCCGCCGACAAGGAAGTTGTTGACGTGCTTGAAGCCGTTGGCCTGTACGGTTGCGTAGAAGCGTGAGTCGCGGCCTACACAGCTCTTGTGTGCCTTGATTGCGCCGAATTTCGGACCTTCGATCGGGTGTTCCCAACCGGCAACGAAGTTGTTTTCGAGATTGACCTTGTCCTTGCCTTCTTCATAGCCCGATGCGGGGTCTACTTCAAAGTAGCCGTCTGAGTCGAGCTTGTAGCCCTTGACAGGGTCATAGGGGTAACGGCCTGTCGACTGCATGGGATACGAGTCAACAAGTTTCATCGATACGCAGTAACCGCCGTTTGAGTTCTTTGCCAATCCGGGAGGAAGCATACGCTGGCGGTTGAACGAGATGATGCCATAGGTTACACCTACGTAATCTGGCCAGTAGCCCCAGATGATCTCATTGTTCCATTCTTTGTTCTGGATGTCGGTGTAAGCCTTCCAGCCGTCGACTACGGGATCACCGGTAGTATGATCTTCAACCAGTGAATAGAGAGGGAGATCTATCACGGCTTTGGCTGCCTGTGCTGCAAGTTCCCATTTGTTGGGGTCGGGAGTCTGCGGGAAGAGATATTTGCCTTCCTTGTTGACCATCTGGCCTTTGTAGAGGTCACAGCCGTTATAGAGGGGGCTGGCAGCGTAGAGAAGTATGCGTGACTTCAATGCCATAGCGGCGCCTTTGGTTGCGCGGCCTGCAAATGTTGTCATGTCTTCGAGTTCGAGGGGCAGGTCTGCGATAGCCTTGTCGATCTCTGTGATCATGAAGTCGAGGTTCTCGTCAACGGTGTGGCGGTCTACATCCTCGGGTTTGATGGTCTGCTCTGAGCGACGGTCGCCCCAGACAAATACCGGACCATAGCGGCGGAAAAGCTGGAAGTAGCAGTATGCGCGGATCAGACGGGCCTCGGCGAGGGCTTCTGTGCGCTCTGTGGCGGTCATGTCAGGACATCTTCCGACATTTTCCATGAAGATGCTGGCCTGTTCGATGCCGGTGTACATATTAGCCCAGATGTTGTAGGCCCAGGTCGAGGTCGAGTTGTCGCCGGTGCGGAAGTCGAGGTAGGTCACCCACTGATACCACGAGAACATTGCCTCGTCGGCCATTGCGGTGCCGACAGCGCCGTCACCGCCGCGGGTAGAGGTGTTCGATCCCTGATATTCGTGTTCTGCGGGAAGGTAGCTGTAGATATGACGCAGGTAGCTGAGTGTCGAGGCTCGTTTGCTGAACACTTCGTCGAGCGTCATCTGGTCGTTGAGCTTCACTTCGAGGTAGTCGTCACACGATGTGAAGGCGAGTGCTACCGACGAAATCAAGGCAAGACCTAAAAGTTTTATCTTGTTCATATTCTTTTTTACGGATTAGAAGTTAACGTTAAGGCCTACAGCACCCGTACGCATCTGCGGATATTTGGTGCCGTTTGATGTTTCAAGCTCGGGGTCCCAAAGTTTGAATTTGCTGAATGTGAGCAGGTTGTTGCCTGTCAGGTAGAGACGCACATTGGAGATGCCTGCTTTTTCAAACCATTTCTTGGGGAAGGTGTAGCCGATTTCGGCGTTTTTAAGACGGATGAAGCTGCAGTCACGCTGCCAGTAGGTCGATGCCTGCTGGTTGTTGGCGACCTTGGTCACTGACAGACGGGGATACATTGCGTTGGGATCGGGATTGTCGACTGTCCAGCGGTTGTCTGCAACCTCTGCGAAGATCTGACCCTTGTCCCAGATGTTTTCTGATGCACCGTAGAATGATGCGCCGCCGATCTGACGGGTGATGTTGCCTACGCCCTGGAAGAAGACTGACACGTCGATGCCTTTCCATTGTGCGCTGACACCGAAGCCATAGCTGATTTCGGGAATGTAGGTGTAGCCGATCGCAACCTTGTCATATTCGTCGATGACGTTGTCACCGTTGATGTCTTTATACTTGATGTCGCCGGGACGTACGTCACCGCCGAAGTTCTGAACCGGGCTGTTGGCGATGTCTTCCTCTGACTCGAAGAGGCCGAGGGCGATCAGGCCGCGCTGCTGGAGGTATGCGAAACCTGCCTCGCTCTGGTATGGCCAGATGGGGGTGGGTTTGTCATCATAGAGTTTGTTGTTGCGGTTGTAGGTGAATGTTCCGCGGGCAGAGATAAACCAGTCGCCGAATGTCTTGTTGTATTCGAGTGATGCGTCGATACCCTGGTTGCGCATGCGGCCGAGGTTGACATACTGCTGCACGTTGTTACCTACGACTGTCGGCACTGACTGCTGAAGGATGAAGATGCCCGAACGCTTTTCATAGAAGTAGTCGACGTTGAGGTTGAGCGATGAGTTGAAGAAGCCGAGTTCAAGACCGATGTTCTTTTTGATCGCTTTTTCCCATGACACGTCTTCATTGCCGGGGACACCTGTTGCGACACCGTTGGGAGCTTGGTTTAACCAGGTAGTACCCCAGATAAAACCGGGCTGGCCCGTTGCCATTTCGGTGTTGAACGCGAAACGGCGGCTGCCGCCGATCTGGTCGTTACCGATTTCACCGTAAGAAGCTTTGAGTTTGAGAAGGTTCCATGTGCTTGTCAGAGGTTCCCAGAATTTTTCGTTTGACACTACATAACCGAGAGCCACCGAGGGGAAGAAGCCGAAACGGTGTTTCGGAGCGAAGTTTTCCGAACCGTTGTAACCGAAGTTGAACTCGGCGAAGTAGCGGCTGTCGTAGTTATATGTCGCACGGCCGGCGATACCGATGTTACGCTTCGGGAAGGCTGCGATGTAGCTGCCGGGGAAGTCATCGGTATATTCGCGCATGTTGAAGTTGAACATCGCGCTCACGCTGTGAACCTGATTGAAGGTGCGGTCGTAGGTGACAGCGGCCTCGAGGTTGGTGTTGTGGTTACCGCGGTTTGATTTGGCGAGCTGCATGTAGTTGTTACCGGGGTTCTTCTCGTGGAAGATGAGGTTGCCGTCTTCGTCACGGCCACCGTCGGCGTTACGGTCGATGTAGTACTGACCCGGAGTGATGGTGCGGTCGAGGGTGTTCTCGTTGTGGGCGTCCCATGCAAATTTCACTGTGGCTTTAAGACCGGGGGTGATGATGTCAGAGAAGTCCTGGGTCAATGAGATAAGTGACTGCGAGGTGTTGTAGAAGTCGCGGCTGTAGCCTTTCTGGTTCAACATGTAGTAGGGGTTGTAACCGTTCTGGGGGAAGGCTGCCGTGCCGTCAGAGAAGATGGTCGGGGTCGACACCGGAGTGGTGAGGATTGTCCATGTGTAGATGTCTGCCAGCGAATATCCCGGGCGGTTTTTCGACTCATAGATGTTAGAGAGCGAAAGTGAGAGCTCGGTGGTGCGGGTGATGTTGATGTCGACGTTTGCACGGAAGTTGTACTTGGTGTAGTTCATCTGTGCGTCATACATGTCGTTCTTCTGCACGTTGAAGATTGAGCTTTCAGTGTAGAACGATCCGCCGACGTAGTAGCGCACTGCGGGTGTACCACCGCTGACGCTCAGGTTGACGCGGGTCGAAGACGCATGATCCTTGAAGATGGTGTTCATCCAGTCTACGTTAGGATAGAGGTCGGGGTCTACATTGTTGATGTATTTCGCCATTTCAGTGGGCTGTACCTGCACACGGCCTGAAGCGTCGAGCTCGATGTCGTTGTAGTAGTTGAGCCACTGTTCGGCGTTGGCGAGCTTCGGAAGCTTGACAGGATCGGTGAAGCCATATTCAACCTTGGCGCTTACTTTGGGCTTTGACTCAGCACCACGCTTGGTGGTGATCAACACGATACCGTTGGCACCGCGCACACCGTAGAGCGCTGTCGCTGTTGCGTCCTTGAGGATTGAGAATGTCTGGATGTCTTCGGGATCGACAAGGTCCATAGAACGTTCGACACCGTCGACGAGGATAAGAGGACGGTTGTTTGCACCGAATGATGAAATACCGCGGATCCAGAAGTCGGCTCCGGCTCCCGGTTCTGCCGTACGCTGCATAACCACCGCACCGGCGATCTTACCGGCGATGGCCGACGAAAGGTTGCCGACGGGCACCTTGAGTGAGCTTGCGTCGATGGTAGAGATCGCACCTACCACTGACTCTTTCTTCTGCTTACCGTAAGCGACCGACACCACTTCCTGAAGCATTTCGCTCTGGGGGCGGAGTTGTACGGTGAAGTTGGTCTGGTCTCCTACTTTGATTGTCTGTGATGTCATGCCAAGGAAGCTGATTTCAAGTTCGCTGCCTTTGGGTACGTCGATTGAGAACGAACCGTCGATGTCGGTCATAACACCTTTGGAGCTGCCTTTAAGCTTGACTGAGGCGCCGGGAAGTCCTTCGCCGGTTTCGTCCTCGACGATACCGGTCACTTTGACGACCTGACCCTGAACCTTGCTCGTGGCGGCTTGTGGAGATGGAGCGGGCTCTGCATAGATGCTGACTGCCGAAAGGCTCAGCAACGCTGCCAGGCTCCATAATCTTAAAAAGCACTGTCGTTTTTGCATAAGATTTTGTTTGATAGATTTTAGGAGGTATTAATTTGGTTTTAAGTTTGCCTGTGACGGGCGAGGAGTGAGGTTGTCTGTTTCGTTTTTAAATGGGTTTAGGGTTAATAATTGTTTTATTTGAAATATTGTCCGTAGCGGCTTGCCAGTTCTCGGCCTACTGTGACGGGGTTTTCGCCTGAGACAATGTCAAACTTGTCGTGGCCGTGGGTCCACTCTTCTTCAAAGTCGGTGATGGCGTCGTAGTAGGCTTTCGGATCATAGGCTTTGCCGGCTTCGGCCGCAGCGATCACTGCATCGGTGAAGCGACGCCAGCGTTCGCGGTAGAATGAAGAGGTCAGACCGGCCCAGCCGCGGTTGGCATAATCGTTGAGCTGTGTGGCTTTCTGACCCCATACGGTGATGAGGCAGCGGGCATTCTCTTCGTAGTAGTCTTTCTCGGCTTCATCGACTCCGAAGTCGCGGGCGTCGGCTATCCATTTGCCGAGTGAGAATGTCTCGTTGGTCGCAAGCAGACGGTCGGTGTCGAGCAGGAGCGAGTCCATGCGGGCTGCCCAGACCTTCATGCCTTCGATGTCTTTTTTATTATATGAGTCTGTAAATGACTCGCGGAATTCGGAGAAGAGGTTGCCGAGCACCTGACGTCCTACATTGACAACGTCGAAGTTGTGACCCGGATTGACGCTGTCGACCTCTGCGGCGAGCAGTGTCTGCCAGATGCCCCATAGGGTCGAGTTGTCATAGAAGATGTCGGGGTAGGTGTTCCAGCTGTCTGTGCCGACGAGCATCGGACGCGCGTTCATCAGCACGGCTTGTCCGCATGTGGCCATATGGTTGTAGATGCTGTCGTGCATCAGGCGCCATGCCTCGATGACAAGTTGGTCCTCGTTGCCTCCGCGTGAGCGCGCCCAGGTGTCGACCCAGGTGTCAGCGTCGGCGGCTGTTGTCCATGCCTTGTCAAACACCCGTTCATACATGTGGGGGTTGACATCCATGCCTTCGAGGGTGACTCCGAGGCCGATGGCGTTGTCTCCGCCCTCTGATAGCACGCGGTCTATGCGGCTGTCTGTCTCGTCGATGTCTCCGGCGAGCATCGTGTTGCCTCCGAAGTTGCCGAGATAACACCAGATGTAGGGCTTGCCGTAGTATGACTCGGTGTCGCGCCAGATCTCGGTGTGGTCGCAGTAATAGTCGAGGAGTATCAGTTTATTGTCGGGAACAGCCGTCAGGAATGCCTCGATGCGGGGCTGTGTCCATTTGTCTTTCGAGTGGAAGAACATCCATGTCATCTGGAGCCATGTGGCCTCCGGATCGACTTCGGCGATTGAGCCGTAGATGCGTTTCGACACGTTGGCGAGGAAGTCTTCATTCCAGTCGGGTGAGTCTACCTCGTTGAAGGGGTCGATGCCGTAGATGTGGTCTGTGCCATACATCTCGGTCTGTTTTTCAAGAAATTTTTTCTGGATGACGCCATAGAGTGAGTCCATAGGCTCGATGAAGTGGCTGCGGTATTTGTCTTCGTATCCGCCCCACTGGCTCATCTGGTGGATTTTAGCCTCGGGATAGAGTTCTTTGAGCTCGCCGGGCACATGGCCTGAGAATGCGGGAAGCACCGGGGTCATGTCAAATTGGCGTTCACGCTCAAGTATTTTTTTCTGGAGTTCGGCCTGGTCTTTGAGCCATGATTCGGGAAGCGGACTTTGCCAGTAGTCGACGTTCGACATGCGGTGCCATGGCAGGTGGGCCGGACCGGTGAAGTAGTTGCGTATCTGTTCGTCGCTGAGTCCCATCTCGCGCCATACTTCATACCACACTGATTCCTGACCTGTGATTGCGAGCGGCATTGTGACGCCGTTGAGTGCCATCCAGTCGATCAGACGTTCCCAGTCGTTCCATTTCCAGTAGGGCATCGTGTAACCGAATGTGCAGTAGTTGAGGAAGAACCGGTTGTCGACTTTCGCTTCGCCTGTGATTTTTTCGGGAATGACGGGCAATTGTTCGGGCATAATTACCGTATCGGCCGCATACCATGAAACTGATGCGTCGCAGAAGTTCTTAAGGTAGTGGTTGAGACCCACGGCAAGTGAATTGTTGTTGTTGCCTGTGACGACAATCTTGCCATCGGCCGATTCGAGCGAGAATTTGTCGGTCCCGGTGCTGTCTGCTTCAATGACAAACACAAAAGAATCAGCATGTTGTGGAAATAGTCTGCGGCACATTTGTCCCATCGGACTCTCGTCGTGTTGGGTGCCTGTACACGCTGTCATGGTGAGGAGAAGAACAACAAAAAAATTAAAAATTCGGTTAGATTTCATGTAAAATTTTACGTATGTAAGGCCTTGTTTTTATTCGAAATGATTTGGTTTAGCTGGTTTTGAACCACAAAATAAGATATTATTTTCCGATTTGCAAAATTTTATTGGTGAATAAACACTTAATATGTTGACATTTCACAATGCTTTCTTAGAAATGTTAAAATATATAATAAATGTTAATGCTGTAATTGGCGCTCATTTGATGCCAATCCTTCGCATTATTTATCCGCAGGTTTTTAGCGAAATTTTGATGAAAGCGCAGAGCTGAACGCTCAAAGTTGCCGCATGAATTCAACTTCAGGTAAAACAATTGTCTGTCTCTGACTATGCGTCAGCATCCTTTGATTTTATAGCCTTTTGATTTCAGGATTTTGGCTACAGCCTCTTTGCGTTCGCCCTGAAGCAGGATCTCGCCGTCGCGCGACGATCCGCCGCAGCCAAGTGATTGCCGTAGCTCGGTTGCAATTTCTTTCAGTCGGCTATCGCTGACTGTGAACCCGCATACGATCGTGGCTGTCTTGCCGGCACGACCTTTGCGCTCGACAATCACTTCGAGCGGAGCGCGTTGGGCGTCTTCGCTTTTATTTTCTGTGGCTTGCTGTCTTGCCGCCTCTTCGTCGAGTTGCGCACGGTCTGTGTCGCTGAGCGTCGCGCCGAGTATATCGCGCCAGTCAAGGTTGTCCATTTTCTTCGTAGTCGCTGATTGTTAATGAGTCTGACGCTTGTCCCATAGATTGCATCAGTTGGCTGATCATGGCCGAGCGTGTGCGGTCTTCGATGGTCAGGCTTTCGATAAATGCTTCGACCGTGTCCGGATTGCGGCTTATGGCTGTCTGCATGCAACGCATGGCGTTGGCCAGGTTGCTCTGTTCGTCGAATTGTTCGGCGAGTTTGACGCTGAGTATGGAGAGACGGCAGAGTCGTCTGACGTCTGTAGTGTCTATCCGTGCATCGGACGATAGTTCTTCGGCCAGTTTTTTAGCAGATTCAAATCTGCCCGCGTCGTATTCTTCTTCAGCGAGCGCGAGCTTGTCGGAATCCCCGTCGCTGCATGCGCCAAGGATTAGCATAAAGATGGTTATGAGTATAGGTTTTATGCGGGGCATAAGTGTTGTGTTGATTTCAGACACGCTCTTAGAGTTCTTTCACTTCATTGACGAAAGCATGCATCTTGATTGCGGCTTCAGCGGCTTCCGAGCCTTTGTTGCCGAGGCTGCCGCCTGCACGGTCGAGGGCATCCTGCTCTGTATCGACGGTCAGGACTCCGAAGATCACAGGTGTGTCGCAGTCTGCGTTGAGTGAAGTTATGCCTTGGGTCACGCTCTGGCAGACGTAATCGAAGTGGGGGGTGCCCCCGCGGATCACGCAACCGAAGACAATCACGGCATCGAATGCCGATGTCTCGATGAGCTGAGAGGCGGCGAATGTCAGTTCGACGGCTCCGGGCACATGATAAACCTTGATCTGGGATTCATCAAAGCCTTCGCGGCGAAAAACTTCGAGAGCGCCGTCAGTGAGAGCTCCTGTGATGTGGCCGTTCCATTCGGCGGCTACTATAGCGACGGTCATGCCGTCGACTTTGGGAAGGGCGCCGGTGGGGGCGCTGTGTGAGAGTGCGGTGGACATATTATCTAAACAATGTGGGGTTAGAGGTTGTTTTCGGAAATTTGTTTGTTGAGGCGGGGCTGATTCAATGAAGCTTTTGCCACTCTGCGGTCAGTGCTTCTGATGCCTGTCGGGCCATTGTGGCGGCTGTACCGGTCACTTTGCGTCTGAAGTCTTCGTCGGGAGCATCGAGCTGACCGAGGCACGAGTCGCTTGTAAACAGGGCATTGACCACACCGGCCACTGCGCCTGCGTTCCACATCATCGAGCAGCATACGCTCTCCGGAATCTCAACGGCTGTCATTTCTTTTCCGCTGTAGTAGCAGATGCGGTGCGAGGCAGTGTCGATGTTGATGAGTGAGCGGCAATAGAAGTTGATGTGGTCGTGATAGCAGCGGTCTCCATCGTCAGTTCCGAAGATTGTGGCGATGTCATTGTTGCGCATGATGACTGCCGAAGCATATTCGAGGTTTTCGAGTATGGCGGGCATGACGCGGGTGATGCGAGGTTCGCGTGATGGAAGGAAGCCCGGCAGGTATACGAGCACAGCTTTGCGCTCGGCTGCGTGGCTGAGCAATTGTGACATGCGTGGACGCATACGCGGGTCGAGCGCGTAGAAGCCTCCGTAGACGACAATATCTCCCTCGTCGATGCGTGGCCAGACGACATCAAAACATTCGTCGGGATATTGTTCGTAACGGGTCACGGCACTCACTCCGCCGGCACCGTCGGGGGTGAATATGTTGACAGGCGTGAGTCCTTCTGTAAAGCGGTCGACTGAACCGCAGTCGACTCCGGCATCGGTCAGGAAGGATGATATTATCTCTCCAACCGGATCGTTGGAGAGTTCGCTGACAAGGCGTACCGGCAGGCCTTCGCGCGCAAGTATGGCCGACGCATTGACGATACGGCCGCCCGGCATTGATCCGGCCGGTTGCTTGCTGTCGAAGACGATGTCGAGAGCGCACTCACCGATGCAGATTATTTTTTTCATTCTGCAGTCTTTTTTACATCAAAAGCACCGCGGGCGGCATGTCCCAGATAACCGCCGTGATGACGTTTGGCATATTGCTCGCGTGTGAAGCCTATCGAATTCATGACATTGACGACAAGCACGTCACCGATGACAGTCATCATGGTGGTCGATGTTGTCGGGGTCAGCCCGAGAGGACACACTTCGGGAGCTCCGCCGGTGGGCAGTACATAGTCGGCGAGTTCGGCCAGTGGTGAGTCGGCGTTGCCCGAAATCACGATTGTGGGT
Source organism: uncultured Muribaculaceae bacterium (assembly GCA_964018265.1). GTDB lineage: Bacteria > Bacteroidota > Bacteroidia > Bacteroidales > Muribaculaceae > CAG-873. The sequence continues at coordinate 92,119 of CAXHOY010000006.1, read as the reverse complement.
ATGTCGGGATAGATGTTTTTTGTCAGAGCCACAAGGTCGACTATCTCGGTGGTTTTGCCCGAGTTGGAGATCATCAGCATGATGTCGTTGGGCTGGAGAATGCCGAGGTCGCCGTGCTGGGCTTCTGAAGGATGGATGAACACTGACGGGGTGCCTGTCGACGAGAAGGTTGTGGCGATGTTCATGGCGATCTGGCCGGCTTTACCCATGCCGGTGGTGACAAGCTTGCCTCCACGGCGGTGAACACGTTCTATGATAGCCTCGACTGCGCGGGGATAGTCGTCAGTGACGGGGATTGCTGCGACAGCGGCGCTCTCGGCGTTGAGGATGTCGCGCATTGACTGTTTGATGTCCATTGTGATGGTGTGGTTTTTTAGTTTTCGTAGACAGTCGGATCTTCGATGCCGGCTTCTGCGAGTGCTTGACGGCGCTCTATGCATGTGCCGCAGCGGCCACAATGCTCTTCACCGCCTTTGTAACACGAATACGTGTCGGCGTAGTCGACTCCGAGAGCTTTGCCGCGGAGAGCGATTTCGGTTTTGCTCAGCAGGGTGTAAGGCGCGCGCAGTTCGATATTGTCATAAGTCCCGGCTGATATGGCCGCGCCCATAGCCTTGATGAAGCTCTCGCGGCAGTCGGGGTAGATGGCGTGATCACCCGAGTGATTGGCGATCATGACGGCTTTCAGACCATGGCTTTCGGCAAGGCCTGCCGCTGCCGAAAGCATGATGCCGTTGCGGAAGGGCACGACCGTCGACTTCATGTTGTCAAAGTCGTAGTCGCCTTCAGGGATTGACTCTGCGCCTTCAAGCAGTGAGCTGTGGAAGTAGCGTCCGATAAACGAAAGGTCGATTTCTATCAGCTCGATGCCGAGGCGTTCGCACTGACGGCGCGCACATGCTATCTCGCGCATATTGTGGTTGGAGCCGTAGTTGAACGTGACCGCAAGATCAATCGAGCTTGCATATTCATGGAGCATGGTCACAGAGTCCATGCCTCCTGACAGTACGATGAGCGCGTCTTTTTCCATGATTGTATTGTTTTATGAATGTGAGGCCGCTGATTCAAAGGCAGCGAGCATACGGCTGCGCACCATGTCCTGATGTTCTTCATCGCCATAGTTGGCAAAAGGATAGATGGAGATGCCGCCACGTGGTGTGAAGATGCCGAGGACCTCGATATAGCGCGGATTCATCACTCGGATGAGATCTTTCATGATGATATTTACACAATCTTCGTGAAAGTCACCGTGGTTGCGGAAACTGAACAGGTAGAGCTTCAGGCTTTTACTTTCTACCATATCTTCGCGCGGAATATAGTTGATGATGATGCGAGCGAAGTCAGGTTGACCTGTCTTGGGGCACAGTGACGTGAACTCCGGACAATTGAATGTTACCAGATATTCATTTTCGGGATGTTTGTTCTTGAATGTCTCGAGTATCGAGGGAGCGTATTCGGTGGGATACTTCACTCCGGTGTTGCCTAAGAGTGTGCACCCGCTTATTTCTTCGTTATTGCGTGACATAATTACAAATTTATAGTCTGCAAAAATACGAATAAGTCGAGAGCCGAGCAAATTTATTTGCTTGGCCGAGCGAAAGTATTTCGGGCAAAGCCACAAATACGAATAAGTCGGGAGCCGAGCAGATTTATTTGCCCGGCTCCCTGCGAAAGTATTATTATGAAGCTACACCTCAGCGTCCGACAGACACTTTGAACGCGCGCTTGCCGACTGTAACGATATACATGCCTGCCGCAACGCAGTAGTCGCTTGTAGCGGCCATGCTTGTGCCGACCGATAATCTGCGGCCGTCGGCTGTGTAGATTGCCACAGCTTCGCATAACGGATTGAATATCGTGATTGTGCCGGGTGATGAACTTACATATGCCTCCGACCGGTCGCTGTTGATGTCGCTTATCGACGCAGGACGGCTTACCCTGATGATATCCGACGGATCGCTGAGGACCTCGGGTATCTGGCGCACTTCGCCTTCTCCATGGCGCACTGACCATGCTCCGACAACATAATAGGCGATGACATCACTGTCTGTGGCGTTGAGCTTGCTGACAGCCGTCTGGCATTCGCCTGACTCTATTGTGCGCACCGGCATCACAAACGATGCTCCGCCCGGAAGTTCGACGGTAACCTTCAGGTTGTCGATAAACATCATGCCGGGTTCTTCGCTCGTGATGACTACGTAGCTTGAGACCGAGCCGCCTGAAAGCGTGAATGACTGATGGGCGCTTTGCTCTGTGACCTCAAACTCCTGTGTGTCGGCAAAGCTTATGGTGTTGCCGACGTTGGCCATGCGGACCATGGCTTTTGACAGTCCTTTGCGACCGAATGCGTCAAACGAGATGCTGACGCTGCCTCCACATTTGCTAAGGTCAAGGAGCGGCGATTGCAGGAAGGCTTGGCCGAAGAGGTTGATGTCCTGGTTGTTTATGCCTATTATGCCGTTGGCTAATATTGGCATGTTGGCTGACCAATCTCCGTCAAAAAGATATTCGAGTTCGCGCTGAGGCTTGTCGATGGTCCCTTCTGATACTATTTCGGAGAAATCGGTGTCTATGATGCTGTAAGTTTCCGCGTGGTCGGCAACGTGATGTTTGAGCACATGTACATAATATTTTGTTGCAATATCTGAAGCAAGCCAGTTGGCCGTAAAACTGTCCGCCGAAACCTCTGTGGCGTTGAGCGCTTGGGGTGTGCTTACTTCTGTCGGTGATACGGTGATTATTGACGACGGATCTGAGACTGTCGTTCCTGACTTTGATGCCACGGTGTAGTAGTACGGTTCGTCAAACACGCCCTCGGTTACGACATAGCTTGTCCCTTTCACTTCCTTGTTCTTCAGGATGTGGTTGGGCGAAAAGATCGTAGTCTCGTTGTCATATTCGAGTGTGTAGACATTAAGTATATAGGACTCGGCATTGGGAACTTCCTCCCAGTTGGCGGTGAATGACTCGCGGGTGAAATCGCTTGCCGCGAGAGCGTGGGGGATGGCGATGCCACCGTCGTCAATGACGATGTCGTCTATAAGCAGGTCGTTGTATGTCGACAGGAAATTGACAGTTGAGCCGTTGACCCCACCGCTCAGGGCTATTGAATATTCTTTCCATTCATCGCTCAGGTAGTCGACCGAATAGCTCATGTTGGAGTCCATGATGAAGTAGAGCGCTCCCGGCGTTGACGATTTGGCGCGGAATTTGACGATATAGTTGCCGTTGTTGCCTGAGAGGTCGACAGGTGGGGTTGTAAGTGATCCTCCGACTCCGAGATAAGCGCAGCCGCCGGCTTGATTTACTTCCGCCCCTGTCCATCCGGGTGCAGCGGTGAGTCCGTCGAGTTGGCTTACGGGGATATACGAGCTTTCGTTTCCTTGAGTAAATTTATCGAAGTTTTCTGAAATGATGATTTTAGCTTCGGATAATTGGGAAAATGTACAGATTACGGCAAGTGCAGAAGCAAGTTTTTTCATTGTTTGAGTGGCTCTGTGGTGGATTAATGATTGTTCTTGCGGCAAAAATAGTGAAATATTTTTAATTTGCAAGCAATATACCACAGAAACTCGTCTCTGTGTGTTCAACTGTCCTGTTTGTCCATGGAGAACCGGTGTAAGAATATATAGTCTTATGCCGTTGCAATCTGTCTTTTCTTAGCATGCAGCTTGGGCAGGATCATGATCATGACTGCGACAGCGGCAATTGTTATGATGCGGTTGATATTGCTGTCGCTGATAAGGAACATCGGACTGAATATGGCCATGTTGACGACTCCTCTGGTCATGCTGCTCGCCCAGACCGAACCGGTTTTGTCTGCGATGTCGTCAAGATAGTAAGACAGCAGGATGTTTAGCGCAAATGTGTAAACGGTTGCCTCTACAGACAGAGGAATTATTTGCATGCCAAGCCACCAGACAGTCCATATTGAGCCGGTGATCACAGCTTTGGATACTCTGTTCGGTCCCAGATGCCGGTTGAGAAAACCTCGCCATGCTGTTTCCTCAAATATTGTGTTTACTATTCCAATAACGCTCCCCGCAATCATCACCACAATCATGTTGACAATCACAGCTCCGATATAAGCCGGAAGCGAAGTGGTGCTGATGGTGAATAATCCTAATGCGGAATAGATGTCAATCGAAAGTGATCCTGCCGGAGTCCATCCTGCGATGTCGCCCGCTATGCCGACAATTGCAATCATGATCAAGGGCAGCGCTATCGCTGTGCTTGCCACGGTAGTGATGACTGCGCGCCGGTATGTATGTTTCAATGACAGATATTCCTTGCAGAATATCGTTATCCGTGTGCGTTCCGACCAAAGTGCGATTATTGCCGGAAGTATCGTGAATAAGATGGTTATAACCGGGATTGCCGCAGATGGCAGGGATATGGCGTTTCTCAATGTAGCTATTAACGCGGCGCAGACTATACTGGCAATGATAAAACGGGTGACTTTCATGAACTTGAATTTAATTTTTGCAAATATAGTTATTGTTTTCAATTATAATTACCCCCCCCAATTGTTAATAATTTTTAACATTAATTCAGACCTATGGCCATCCGTGTGTCATGGGGCATAGCCCTGATGTAACTCAGGCGGCTTTCGCAAAGAAAGCCGCCTGAGCCTTATCGTGAGATTTTAAGTTTTATATCCTTATTCGACAGTCCATGTCTCGCCTGCGAGAATCATGTCGCGGAGGCTGTCGAAGCCTTTGCGTGCACGGACCTCCTCAATCTGCATTGTGACCCCTTCGTTATAGGTCGGAGATGCGACATCGCGGATCACACCGACTGCAAGCGGAAGTTTGTCACCGTCCATCATGGCGAGTTGCTGGTGCAGGAAGTTGCTTTCGCAGTGTGCGTCGTGGACGAGCACATCATCGATCGTATATCCGTCTTCGCCTAAGGTAACGGCTTTGAGAAGGAAGCCGTCTTGAACGAGACCGCGGTTGTTGTCGGCGCCAAACAACATCTTTTCACCATGGCGCAGATGTATGGTGCGGTCTGCGCGAACCGAGCGGTCGGTGATCGGATTGTGAATTCCATTGTTGAATATCACACAGTTTTGCAGGATCTCGACTACTGAAGCTCCTTTGTGACGGGCAGCGGCGGTGAGAACTTCAACCGATGTGTTGAGCTCGACGTCAATCGAACGGGCGAAGAAGTTGCCTCGTGCGCCAAAGACGAGTTCTGCCGGTATGAACGGATCTTCGGTGGTGCCATATGGTGATGACTTCGAGACAAAACCGCGGGCTGATGTCGGTGAATATTGACCCTTGGTGAGCCCGTAGATCTTATTGTTGAACAACAACATGTTGATGTCGACATTGCGTCTCACGGCGTGGATGAAATGGTTGCCACCGATAGCCAGACCGTCACCGTCGCCTGAAATCTGCCATACGGTCATCTCCGGATTGGCGACCTTGAAGCCCGTGGCGATGGCGGCTGCGCGTCCATGGATGGTATGGAAACCATATGTGTTCATGTAATAGGGGAGACGTGACGAACAGCCGATGCCTGAAATCACGGCCGTCTTGTGAGGTGGCACTCCGAGCTGTGCCATGGCCTTGTGGAGAGTGTTGAGAATGGCGTGGTCGCCGCAGCCGGGACACCAGCGCACTGAGAGTTCGTTCTTGTAGTCGGCTGCTGTATATTGTCTGTTTTCTTCCATGACACTTATTTCATAAATTCTGTTACCTTGTCCACCACTTCTTTGACCATGAAGGGTTGGCCCTGTACTTTGTTGATGCGTTTGATCTCGACGTCGGGGTATTTTGCCTGCAGATAGTCGGCAAACATCCCGGTGTTGAGTTCGGCGACTATCACACGACGATAGCGGCGGAGCACTTCGCCTGTATTGGCCGGAAGCGGGTTGATGTAGCGGAAATGGGCAAAAGCCATCTTGCGTCCGGCGGCGTTGAGTTCGTCGGCTGCAGTGTGAAGATGGCCGTAAGTGCCGCCCCAGCCTACGAGCAGGGTGTCTGCGTCGCAGTCACCGATGACTTCGAGTGAGGGTATGTCATCTGCGATACGGGCGATTTTTTCGCGACGGGTGTTGACCATCACTTCGTGGTTGACGGGATCTGTCGATATGCCGCCGGTCACGGCATCCTTCTCAAGACCACCGATGCGGTGTGCGCAGCCTTCTGTGCCCGGGATGGCCCAGTATCTTACCTTTGTAACATCGTCGCGGTCATACGCCTTCCATGATCCGTCGAGTTTGTCAGCGGGCACATCGGGAGTCTTGATCGCGGGATATTCGTCAGCCTGTGGCACACGCCATGCCGACGAACCATTGCCGATAAAGGCGTCGCTGAGCAGGATCACAGGTGTCATGTGCTCTACGGCGATGCGGCAGGCTTCAAAAGCCATGGTGAAGCAGTCGGTCGGGGACGCGGGCGCGACTACTGCGACCGGGCACTCTCCGTTGCGGCCATAAAGGGCTTGCATGAGGTCGGTTTGTTCGGTCTTTGTCGGCAGACCTGTCGAGGGACCGCCGCGCTGTACGTCGATGACAACCAATGGCAGTTCGGCCATGACTGCAAGTCCGATGCCTTCGCTCTTGAGGGCGAGCCCGGGGCCGGAGGTTGAGGTGACGGCGAGATTGCCCGCAAATGCGGCTCCGATGGCCGAGCAGACTCCCGCTATCTCGTCCTCCATCTGGCAGGCCTTTACGCCCAGGTCCTTACGTTTGGCAAGTTCATGCAGGATGTCGGTGGCCGGAGTGATGGGATATGATCCGAGGAAGAGCGGACGACCGCATTTCTCCGATGCCATGATGAGACCCCATGCGGTTGCGGTGTTGCCGTTGATGTCTGTATATACACCCGGACGAGGATCCTCGGTCTCTACGCGGTAGGTCGAGACTGAGGCATGGATATTGTGGCCATAGTTGTAGCCGGCATCGAGCACCTTTATGTTGGCCTCGGCAATGGCCGGTTTCTTGGCGAATTTTTTTGTAAGGTGACGTTTGGCGCTTTCAAGCGGACGGTCGAACAGCCAGCATACAAGGCCGAGAGCGAAGATGTTGCGGCACTTAAGGATGCCTTTGTTGTCAAGACCGCTGTCGGCGAGCGCGGCTTTGGTCATTGAGGTGACTGGCACTTCGACGACCTGTGCTTTGATGCCGAGTTCCTCAAAGGGACGGTCGGTGGCGAACAGAGCCTTGCGGAGGTCTGCTTCCTTGAATGAGTCTATATCGACGATAATCACGCCGCCGGGCTTGAGAAAACGCACGTTCTGCTTGAGAGCGGCAGGATTCATGGCTATGAGCACATCGCAGCTGTCGCCCGGAGTGTGGACACCGGTGCCGACGCTGACCTGAAAACCTGACACTCCGCTCAGCGAACCCTGTGGCGCGCGGATTTCAGCAGGGTAGTCAGGGAATGTTGACACCTGATTGCCAAGTCCTGCTGAGATGTTAGTGAAGATGTTGCCTGCAAGCTGCATGCCGTCTCCGGAGTCTCCCGAAAATCGCACGACAACCTTGTCAAGCGTCTTGATGTTGGTCTTGTCTAACATGATTGGTTGGGATGTATAAATTTAGGTTGATTTTTGTTTGCGTTCTCTTGTTTATTTGCTCAAGGGAGCTGCATAAAGCCACCCTCTTGAAATTCAGGGGCAAATTTAGCGATTTTATTTTTAATGCACCGGATTTTGACGGAGAAAATCAGCCGGATTCTTACGGCACATAGTCAAGCCATACTTTCATGCGTCCGGAGGCGCGATTGTCCCATGAGTAGTATGGAACAAGGGTGTAGGACGTGTTGCCGTTGTCGGCTTTTATGGCACGGATGTCGTCGGTAAGACCTTCGGCTGTAGTAAGGGTGAACTGTGTAGACGGGCTGAGTGAGATCCTGTCATATTCTGGATTGTCTGTCTCCTCAATGCAGTAGACCAGCGGGCCGCGCTCTATGTGGCGTTTGCCTGTATCAGCCTTTACTCTCGGATCGGCGGCGACGATCTCTACGGGCATGTCCATTGTGAACCGAACTGTGTCGCCCGCGTTCCATCGCCGCGTGATGTCGAGATATTGTTGCCGCGGCTCGACGGTGTAGTTCTTGTCATTGATCGTGAGACTATGGCTCTTGCACCATCCCGGCAGACGCAAACGCAGTGTGAATTCCTGGTCTCCGGTGTCAGGTGTGACGGCTATTTTCACCATGCCCTCCCAAGGATAGTCAGTAGTCTGGCTAATGGTGATTTTGCCTTGTGAGCTGTCAATGCTCGTCTCGCTGCCTATGTAGAGATTTACCCACACAACGGGGCTTGTTCCGTCGCTAAGGGCGTAGACATAACCTCCGACTGATGGCAGAAAACGTGATATCTGGCTTGGGCAGCATGCTGTGCCATACCATGGCTGGCGGTGATGGTCGCCTTTTGATTCAAGAGGATTGACATAAAAAAATCTGTCTGACGAGAGCGATATTCCGGCCAATGCTCCGTTATACATCGCTCTCTCCATTACGTCAATATACCGGCCGTCACCTTCGAGCATGTTCATGCGTTGGTTCCACATAACCATGCCCACGGACGCACATGTCTCGCAATAAGCTTCGTCGTTGGGCAGGTCATAGTCTTCGGTGAAGCCTTCGTTGTGTTTCGACGATCCGATACCTCCGGTCGCATACATTTTGGTGTAAACCACGTCGTGCCATAGACGATGGAGTGCCTGACGGTAGGTGCTGTCGCCGAGAGCCTGGTCGGTGTCGGCCATGCCTGTAAACAGATACATGGCTCTTACGGCATGTCCCGAGATTTTGCTCAGATCCTTGATCGGAACCGAGTCCTGTCGCTGTGCTGCGCCGTGGATGACGCCCTTGGCGGTCCAGTCTCCGTGGCCATGTCCACGTTGGTCAAGAAGCCATTTGGAAAGATTCAGATAGCGGTCTTCGCCGGTGAGTCTGTGAAGTTTGACAAGCGCAAGTTCGATTTCTTCATGTCCCGGTATCCACATGCGTTTGCCTTCTCCGAAGGTCGCGTCTATGTGGTCGGCAAATTTTATCGCTGTGTCAAGCAGAAGCCGTTTGCCCGTGGCCTTATAGTAGGCTATGGCCGCTTCTATAAGATGCCCGCCGCAATACATCTCGTGCATGTCCATGTCGGTCCAGCTGCTCTGTGGTGCTACGAGCGTGTAATATGTATTGATATATCCGTCGTCTCTCTGTGCAGACGCTATTTTGGTGATGATGCTGTCGATGCGGGCCTCTAACGCCGGATTCGGATTGTTGGTCAGTGAATAGGCGCAGCCTTCGATCATTTTGTAAAGGTCGGAATCGTCGTAAAACAAACCCTGAAATTCGCCCTTTTCCAAGCCTCCGGCAATGGCGAAATTCATTACTCGTCCGGTCTCATGCTCACATTGGTTGAGACATGCGGGAAGCGTTACCTCGGCATGTTGCTGAATGCGAGGAAGCCAGAAATTGTCGTTGAGTCTTACCTGAGCAAAACTGACAGGCTCGTTTTGGGACTGAACCGGTTCGGATTTGACCGACGTGCACGAACACAAAGATAGGACTGTGGTTGTCAGTATGCCAAGGCATAATGGGGATGTTTTCATGGTGGAGGTGTTGTGCCGGTTCTTATTCGCTTGTGAGATCGAGTTTCACGTTGTCGGAGCCTTTGTCGTAGTAGTGGCGGCGCAGGGGATGGCGGGTGGCGTTGTCCTCACGTTCGCGGTTGCGGTAGATGTCGATGGCGGCGTATATGGCCTGTCGCATGGATTCAGGAGAAGCCTCTCCGCGGCCGGCTATGTCATAGCCTGTGCCATGGTCGGGCGATGTACGCACATACGGCAGTCCGGCTGTGAAGTTTATGCCGTTGTCCATCGCCAGGGCTTTGAACGGCGCGAGACCTTGGTCGTGGTACATGGCCAGTATGCCGTCAAACTTGACAAAACGTCCAATGCCGAAGAACCCATCGACGGCATAAGGGCCGAATACCAGTATTTTTTTGTCTTTGGCATCCTGGATTGCAGGGATTATAATGTCGCGTTCCTCATTGCCGAGTAGCCCGTCTTCGCCGGCATGTGGATTAAGCGAAAGCACGGCTATGCGTGGGGTGGGGATACCGAAGTCGCGGCGCAGCGATGCGTTGAGGGTGCGGATGCGTTCGAAGATGAGGTCGCGGCTCAGGGATTCGGCCACTTTTGTGAGCGGCACGTGTATTGTGGCCAGCGCGACACGCATGTTGTCGTTGCAGAGTATCATCATCGCCTTGTCTCCTTCCTCGCCCAGAGAAGCCTCGAGATATTCGGTGTGTCCAGGGAAGTGGAAGGTATCGCTCTGTATGTTCTTTTTGTTGATGGGTGCGGTGACAAGCACATCGACATGCCCCGACCTCAGGTCGGCTACAGCTTGCTCAAGGGCTGCGAAAGCTGCCTGGCCGGCAATGTCTGACGACACCCCGGGCTCGATTTTTGTGTCCTCGCTGACTACATTTATCATATTGTAGACTCCGTCTTTGATGTCGTCGCCTCCGTTTGCCTGATTGAAGCTGATTTGAGGCAGTTCGAGATTTTTGCGGTAGAAGGCTGTGATCTTTGCCGAACCATATACCACCGGTGTGCATAGCTCGAGGAGCCGGTTGTCTTCGAGCGCTTTGAGTATCACCTCATAAGAGATGCCGTTGATGTCGCCGTGGGTGATGGCGACCCTTATCTTGCGGTTATTCATATTTTTGTCTGCTTGGGTTGGTCTGTTGTCTTGCGGGCGCGTCCTGCAAGCATGCCGCAGGCGGCCATAATGTCTTCGCCGCGCGATGCGCGGATAGTGGCGGTAACGCCGAGTCCGTTGAGCCGGTCGCGGAAGGTTTCCATCACCTTGGGCGAACATGGCTGCAGATCGCAGTCGGGAATGGCATGGAAGCGGATGAGATTGACTCGGGCCGACGTCCCTTTTATCAGTCGGGCGAGCATGTCGGCATGACGGATTGTGTCATTGACTCCGCGCCACATGATATATTCGACCGACAGGCGTCGTTGATGAGCGAAATCATAGCCCTTGAGCAATGAGAAAATCTCCCGGACGGGATATGCGCGTTCGACCGGCATAAGTGTTTCGCGTTGCTCGCCTATCGGAGAGTGAACGCTGATGGCGATATGGACTTTCGTGCGGTCGAGTATGGTCTTCAGTTCTTTGAATTTGCCGATTGACGACACCGTGATTCGCTTCGGGCTCCAGCCAAGACCCCACGGTGCGGTCAGGATTTCGATGGCGTCGAGCACGGCATCAAGATTGTCTGTAGGCTCGCCCATGCCCATAAACACTATGTTGGTCAGGCTCTCTGACTCGGGAATGGATAGAACTTGATTGATGATGGCCGTTGTGCTCAGATTGCCGTGGAAGCCTTGGCGTCCCGTCATGCAGAACTGGCAGTTCATTTTACAGCCTGCCTGTGACGACACGCAGATTGTGGCGCGGTCCCGGTCTGGAATACATACGGCCTCGATGTCGCGGCCGCCTACGCCTTCAAAGAGATATTTCGATGTGCCGTCGGTCGAGCGGGCTTCTGCCTTAGGCGCCTCACGACCGATGCAGTAACGCTCTGCGAGTGAAGTGCGGGCGTTTTTCGACAGGTCGGTCATAGAGTCGATGTCTGTGACACGTTTCTGATAGAGCCATGCTGCGATTTGTCCCGCAGCAAATGGTTTTAACCCCAATTCTGCGGCCACCGATCGAAGCCGCTCGAGGGTCATGCCTATAAGTGGTGTTTTTATCTGGTCTTGCATCTGATGCTGTTTTCTGTCACAAAGGTAAGGATAAGCAAGGGCAATGCCAAATTTATTTGGCATTCATTGGCATTCATAGGAGGCAATTATACACGCAGCAAAGCTCCGCTCGGCAACTGTCTGCCTTGGATCTTTGATTGTGCTTGGCCTTCGGGCCGAATTATTTTACAATCGAAATCCTGACTTTTTTGCCTTTGATTTTTTCGTTGGCGATTGCTTTGAGGGCATCTCTGGCACTCCCTGCGGCGATTGCGGCGAGAATCTGGTGGTCGCTGACGTCGATTTTGCCTATTTGGTCGGCCGTGAGCCCGCCTTTCTGACACAGGAACCCGACGATGTCACCACGTGATATTTTTTCTTTTTTGCCGGCATTGAAATGCAGTGTGACAAATTTGGCTCGCAGCGGGTTGTCGCTTTTGCCGGAGGGATAATAGTCGTGGTCCCACACTACATATTCGGGTATATTGTCTGCTTCAGACGTGATTATGAACACATCGCCGCTTGCTCCGGCACGCGCCGTGCGTCCGTTGCGGTGGGTCCATGCCTCAGGGCTGACAGGCATATGGTAGTGTATGACAGCACTGAGGTCGTTAATGTCGAGGCCTCGGGATGCGAGGTCAGTGGTGACAAGTATCGGGAGCGAACCGTTCTCGAGCATTCTCACGGCCTTTTCACGGTCATTTTGTTCGAGTCCGCCATGATATAGGCCGGCGGGCAGTCCGGCGTTGACGAGCAGTGAGCGGGTGCGCTCGGCGCTTTCGCGATGGTTGACAAAGACGAGCACGCGCCCGTTGGGCAGCGAACGCAGTAATTCGATCAATGTGTCGGCCTTGTCGCGGGCAGGACTTTCGACGCGGGCTATGTTGAGCCGTGGAGCGGGAGCTGTGTTGCCATCGCTGGTGCAGTCGATGGTTTCGGCGCCGGTGAGATCGAGAAATTCGGGTGTCTCTGTCGGTTCGGTCGCAGATGTCAGAGTGATGTTGGAGAGCGATTTCAGGCGTTTGACTATTTTGCCCATCTCGTCGAGAAATCCCAGTTCGAGCGATTTGTCATATTCGTCGATGACAAGCGAGCGGGCCGGCGAGATGTCTACGTTATGGCGCTGCAGATGGTCGAGCATGCGGCCCGGTGTCGCAACAATGATGTCGGGTGTCTGGCTGAGGCTGTTTGTTTCTTCGGCCATGGAGTGACCGCCGTAGAATGCGACGGTTTTAAGTCCGGTGGCCAGACGACGCACCACATCGTAAATCTGTAAGACGAGCTCGCGTGAGGGTGCCAGTATGACACCCTGCACACGGCCGTCGGGATTTCTTAGAGAGCGAAGCATGGCGATGGCAAAGGCTATGGTTTTGCCGCTGCCTGTGGGTGCGAGCAATATAAGTTTGGGCGACTTTGTGGCTTTGACTGCAAGCTGCATGGCGTTGAGCCGCTCGATGCCAAGGCGATTTTTGATATTCTCGATGATTTCGCTCTCTTTCATTCTGTCTTTTAGGAATTTGTGTTTGGGTTTTGCTGCGGAGCAAACTCTCTGTTAGAGAAGTTTTTCAACAATGGCGTCAAATGCTCCGTCGCCTACGAGTTCGCTGATGCCTACATAGACGACACATTTGCCATTGGCTTGAACTGCGATCATCGTCGGGATGTTCTGAACTCCAAATGCATTGGCGACTTCGCCATATTCATCGGTGTCGACTGCGATAAAGCTTGCGCGGTCGCCGTATTTTTCTGCCGCTGCCTTGAAGAATGGGGCGAACTGGCGGCACGGGCCGCACCATGTGGCGTTGAAGTCGATGAAGATAGTATGCTTGAAGTCGTCAGCGCTCACGAGTTTAGACGCCAGCAAGGCTTCCTTCTGTTCAGCGGTGATTGTGGATGTATCTTCTTCGGGTTCGATAATCGGTGTTTCGGCAACCTCTTCGGTCTGTTCGTTTTGCTGGGTTTGACTGTCTTTGTTCCCTGCACATGAGCTGAAAAGCATGCCGGCGGTCATCACGGCTGCCGTAAGTGTGAAAATAGGCTTTCTCATTGTACGTTTAAATTTGGTAGCTGAGTGTGGTTTGTATTAATTGCATCTATTGTTTCGAGCGTTGTAGTGCGCCCGGTATAATAATCTCTATTTTATAACTTGTCTCGGTAGTGTATTGTTTAGATGCCCCTTTAGAGGTGGAAAAAGCAGACGCCCGACGGATTGTTTTTCCGCTTAGGCGTCTGCTCCTTTATCCGTCTTGAGTCAGACCTCAGGCGAGGGCTGCGTTTGTCTTGTGAACGGCTTCTGCGCTCTTGTGGAAGAGGGCTTTTTCTTCGTCGTTGAGGTCAAATTCAACGATCTTTTCGATGCCGTTGCGGCCGAGGATACAGGGAACGCCGATGCAGAGATCGCTTTCGCCGTATTCGCCTTCGAGGAGTGCTGAACATGAGATGAGTTTCTTCTGGTCACCGAGAACAGCGCCTACAACCTGAGCTGCTGCTGCACCGGGTGCATACCATGCAGATGTGCCGAGGAGCTTGGTGAGGGTAGCGCCGCCGACCATTGTGTCTGCCGCAACCTTTTCGAGCTGTTCAGCGGGCATGAGGGTCGAAGCGGGGATGCCACGGTAGGCTGCATAGCGGGTAAGTGGTATCATGGTTGTGTCGCCATGGCCGCCGATCACGATGCCTTCGATTTCGTTGGCGTTGGCGTTGAGAGCCATGCTCAGGAAATATTTGAAGCGTGCGCTGTCGAGGGCGCCGCCCATGCCGATGATGCGGTTTTTGGGAAGGCCTGAGATCTTGTGGATCAGATAGGTCATTGTGTCCATCGGGTTTGATACGCAGACGATGATCGCGTTGGGTGAGTGCTTGAGCACATTTTCAGTCACTGATTTCACGATCCCTGCGTTGACACCGATGAGTTCTTCGCGGGTCATGCCGGGCTTGCGGGGAATGCCTGAGGTGATCACGACAACGTCTGAGTTTTCGGTCATGGCGTAATCGTTGGTAACGCCTTTCAGACGTGAGTTCAGACCGAGGATGTTGGCGGTCTGCATGATGTCCATTGCCTTGCCTTCGCTGACACCTTCTTTGATGTCGAGGAGAACTACTTCGTCAGCAACCTGTGTGGTCACCAATACATTTGCACATGTAGCGCCTACGTTACCGGCGCCTACGACTGTTACTTTTGACATTGTTGATATATTTTTAATGTGTTTGAGTTATGTTTGTCTGTTTATATGGCAGTCCTTTGATATCCGGCTGCTCGACTGCAAAATTATATAATCTTCGGACATTGCGCAACCATTTATCCAAAAATTACATAAAAATTTCTTTAATTAGAAAATCGTACCGAAAACAAGTCACGGATACAAGTCTCGATGAGATGACACGAAACCGGAAGGTCACGCCTAAAAGGGGTGCTTTTCATCGAAGGCTGTGCGCATGATTGACCTCATGCCGGCATTGGTCTATACTTTTTTAGTTGTGGCAAAGTCCATCGCCTCAGTCTGCTATTAATGTAAGGTCGTTGTCGCTGCTGCGTTATTCGTTTTACCCTCCCATGCGTTTCCAAATTCTTCCTCAGAGATGAAATTTTTGAAATGCCAGACAGTGTCGGAAAATATTTCTTTGCGCATCGTATGACCACCCGCATCAGGTTTTTCAGATGTCAGTCTGATGCGTTTGCCATTCTCTACAATCAACTCTCTTATGACATTCTGTCCTAAGAAATGATAATATACGGTTTTGTCGTCCGCTTCCTCCTTCACATAACTGTCAGCATAAGGCAACGGTATGCGTTTGATGATGTTGTAATAGTCCCTATCGGATTGATAATAACCGTATTTTAATCTTGTAACAATATTAACATATGGAACTATTCCACCAGGTTCAACTATTTTATGATATTCTTTTGGTAATATGCCGATTTCGATAAAAGGCTCGTTTAGTTTCCATATATACCAGTTTTTCATGGGATCGACAAAAATTATTTTTGGGGGATCATATATCTGGTCGTTTGTGTTAGCAAAGACAACATTCTTTAGTTTATCTTCACCAATGTCCATGGATTTGCCGACTTTATACCAGGCGTTATATTGGATTCCAGCTCTAAGAACTGTATGGGCGTAAAATGAAACCTCGTCCTTGACTATATCTTCAATAACCGGAGTGTAGTCAATTGGATATCTTGTCTTGAATGCACGGATTACTGAGCTATTCAAAAGCGTCATGTCGTTGGCTACGTATTGAAAGAAGTATTTATATTTTTCATCAATCTCCACGCAGAACACGTTCCCGATTTTTGTAACTATTCTCTTTGCCATTGGTGTAAGGTCGTTGTCGCTGCTGCGTTATTGTTTTTTACCCTCCCATGCGTTTTCAAATTCTTCCTCAGAAATGAAATTTTTGAAATGCCAGACAGTGTCGGAAAATATTTCTTTGCGCATCGTATGACCACCCGCATCAGGTTTTTCAGATGTCAGTCTGATGCGTTTGCCATTCTCTACAATCAACTCTCTTATGACATTCTGTCCTAAGAAATGATAATATACGGTTTTGTCGTCCGCTTCCTCCTTCACATAACTGTCAGCATAAGGCAACGGTATGCGTTTGATGATGTCGTAATAGTCCAATTCTGCGGTATAATACCCATGTTTTATCCTGTTTATAATTTGATTATATGGCATTACTATGCCGAGTTCCACTATTTCATGATATTTTTCCGGAAGTTTACCGACTTCAATGAATTTGTCATTTATGTGCCATATTTGCCAGTTTTCCAAAGGATTTACAGGGATGAGTTTTGGAGGGATATAAAGATTAAAGCAGGTGAGGCTAAAAATAACCTTGTTCAGTTCGTCGATTCCGGTTTCTGCGGATTTGCCGACTTTATACCAGGCGTTATATTGGATCCCGGCTCTAAGGACTGTATGGGCATAGAATGAAACCTCGTCCTTGACTATGTCTTCAATAACCGGAGTGTAATTAATCGGATATCTTGTCTTGAATGCGCGGATTACAGAGCTGTTCAATTGCGTCATGTCGTTGGCAATGTATTGAAAGAAGTATTTATATTTCCCATCAATCTCCGTACAGAACACATCACCAATCTTAGTTACTATTCTCTTTGCCATTGTTTTGGTTGTTAAAAATGAATTGTAATATTGTATTTTGGCCAGTATTTTGGGCTTATCTCGTTCCTTAAATTGTATAATGCACCCCCATTTTTCATTAGACCAAATTGGTTGATTGCGTTTTGTTCCCAAATGCGCGCATTTAGTTTGCTAAGATTTCCGGTATTTTGGTCGACAACATATGTCAGAGATGCTCTATTCGTGCCTGAATTTAAATGTTCGTTAAATCTGACTTCGGGCGGGCGCTTCGTTATTCCAACGTAATGTACTTCTTTTGTTTCTTGGTCTATTCCATAATATCCCGAGTAGGTGTCCTGATTTTGAGTGGTTGTCAGGTTGTACTCTAACTTGATTGTATTGTTTTGTATCTTTGGACTTTGGCCTGTCCAGAAATTATTCCCGGATTGGTAAGCTTGAATCCCGCCGGCAATCCCGCCGGTGATACCACCCATGACACCACCGGTGGCAGCTCCAAAAAGACCTTTGTCTAATGCAGAACCAAAGCCTTCGCCTTCCAATAGTGCATTTGAGGTGTTCATTATGAAACCACTGGTGGCACCGTTTATCGCACCCGCTGCTGCTCCGGCATAAAATCCGGTCGTGCCGGCAGCAAAACCGGCGGCTGTGGCTGTGAGCATTCCGCCAAAACCCACCGCTGCTCCGATGCCCACTGCTGCTCCGACACCACCGGCTACCGCGCCATTGAGGAAATATCCCGCGCCTTTCATAAAGGCATTCCAACCTCCACCGGCTGATTTTATCTCCTTCCAGTGTGTGGCTACATTTATTACAGCCGAAACTCCTGCTGCTATGCCTACGACTGCCCAGAAAAACTGTCCGTCTTCGTCAACATAGCACAGCGGGTTGTTGAGCGCATAAGAGTAGCGGTTAAAATTCTGGCTGAAATCGGGCATTTGTATGTATGGGTCGGGAGAGAGAAAACGCCCCGACACGGGGTCATAGAGCCGGGCGTTCATGTTTATAAGCCCGTAATGTGTCAGATGTTCGTGTCCGGTAAATCCTCGTCCTATAAAAAGGTCAGGTTCTTCTCCCGGAGCATAGTTCTTCAGAGTCTTTGGGTCGCGCAGCCGGCCCCATGCATCATAACTGAGTTCTTGTATCATTGATCCCTCCGAAGATAAGATGTTTGTTATGCTGCCAAGATAGTCCCGCAGTAGATGGTATGTCATGGTTTTCCCTTGATTTGTGCGTATAAACACGCCTGGAGCACTATAATAGTCACCTCCAATGTAGACCCTTTCTAACGAAGACGATGGTGTCTCGTAGTACTCGTAGCTTCCACCAAGATAAAAGGTGTTGAAGGTATACCAATTGTCCTCTGTCCGCTTCATCCATATTCTGTTATTGTTTTCATCGTATGCAAATACGGAAGTATTATTCCCTTCGGTTATGGATTTTGGGAGTCCGGTTGACATATATTCGACATCTTGAGTCATCGATGGCACGGCGTCGCTCGACAGTTCTATTTCAGATACTGCATATGGCATGTCTTCGATATCGTAAGAGAAAGATCCTACGTCGCTTTTATGGGTGATGTTCCCGTTGTCGTCATAAGAAATTTTGTGTTCTCCATATGAACTTAGTCTGTTGAGATTGTCGTATTCAAAGTGCTCCGTGATGCCCCTTGTCTCGTCTGTCCTTGACATTAATAGAGGTGAGTTGTAATCAAATTTATAGGAAAAATCCTGAAAAGTCTGGTATCCGTCAGACGCGGTTCTGCGGGTTGGTAATCCAAAGGCGGTGTATCTATATTTGCGATTGAAGCCGTTTGAATCAATTTCGGTTGGGAAACCATATGGATGGGCTTTGGTTACTTCAACAATCAAATTGTCGTTTGCGAGTAGTGCGAAAAGGTGACCGTTGCGAAAATTGTATAATTCTGTGACAAGAACGCCGTTTTGAGATTCATGGATGATCGATTTTATGTTGCCGTTAGCGTATGAATAATGTTTTTTCAACCAGATCCTAGCCCCTTTCGTTTCATGCAACATTGAGACACGCCCGAAATTATCGTAAGTGAATTTTTTCGAATATCCTTCTGTTGAGGTGATTTCTAAAGGTTGACCATAAGAATTGTAGTCGTAAGAGAAAGTGGTTTCTGGCAATTCTTTATTTGTTAGATGACCGTGAGTGTCATATTTGTATCTGATGATACCCCTATTGGCGTTGATTATGGTTTTCAGATTGCCGTCAAAGTCATATTCAAAAGTCGTTAATCCATGACTTGGGTCATTGAGAGATACGCGGCGACGATAAACGTCGTATGAGAAACGGGTGGTTATGCCACCGGGTGCTATAATAGATACTGGTTGACCGTCTGCGCTCAGGTTGTATATTGTCTTGCCTCCGGGGTCAGTTACCGATATGACATTGCCGAGTACGTCGTATTCAGTGGTTTTTGAAATGTTGTCCCGTACTGATGTGATTGTATTTGCTCCATAGCTGTATGTAGTTTTGCGTCCTGATGCTTCCGTGCATGACAAAAGTCTATCATATATATCGTATGAATAATTTGTCCAAAATACGGCTGACGTGCCGATGAATGGCAGAGATTCTTTCTTTAAGTTGCCGAATGCATCGTATTGTTTGTCAATGTTGGAGACCGAGCCGTCTACCAAGGTGGTGCTATTGCGCACTTCCCGGTTTAATCCATCGTAAACAATAATATTTTTTGAACCGTCGCGTTCTATACGGCTGATGGAAAAGAGTCCTTCGGATGGTTCCTCAGCCCAAGCATATGTTATTGTTGAAGTGGTGCCGTCTGGATAACTTATGGATGTTTCTCGTCCAAATGCATCATATGTTATGTTTGTAATGTTGCCGCGTGTGTCGGTAATGCTGCATGTCTGTCCTGTGGAATTATATGTGTAGGAAGTTGTGTTGCCATCAGGATATGTGATTTGAGTTATACGACTAAATTCGTCATGACTGTATTTTGTTGTTTTTTTGTTGGGAGACCCATACATCGTTTTTGTCTCAGTGATAATGTTGCCTGTATCATCATATGTGTAAGACGATCGTTCTGCAGTTGCGGTGTTTTTGCGTTTGTTTAGGTTGGCTCGCAATCCCGGTTTGTATAATGATGAAGTGTAGGTGCGTTCGATGTATTGTACCCCGTTTAGGGTTGTATATTTGTTGATGTTTTTGGGAAAGCCAAGATAGTAGCCGTCTCCGACGGTTGCGTTTGAAAAATATGTGTATGTCTGTCTGATGTTTGTGCTGTCTGAGTATGCTGTAATTTCCGACGTCGGATTGCCGTAAGGATCATATACGTATTCCGTGGATGTGCTTATTTCGTTAAGGAGATCATTTGTGGTTTTGTTGGTGAGTCGTATCTTCGCTAACTTGTTTTCAGTTATTGTTGTATTATAAGTTAAATATGTTTCCTTTGCAGGGGTTGTTTCTTGTTTGAGGACTCCGAAGTTATAAGGGTCGAAAACACGTGTGCTTGTGTGACCTCTGCGATTTGTGATGGTGATTTTTTCAAATCCGCAGAAGCCCCGGCCGTGTCTGTTTATTACTGCATTTTTATAGGTCAATGAAATATTGTCAATCTCACTCCCATTCATGTGTTTTGAAGACGATGTTAACACGGCAATTGGTTCCTGTATATTTACATACGGGAATTTTGCATCATAGCCTTTTATATATAGTGAGTTTAAAATTCCTTCATCGTTTATGTAGTTGTATTCGTTATGTTCCACAATGCCGAAACTGTTTGTCATTGCAGTCAACATGTTTTCCTTTTGGTCATCACGGGAAAAGGCATATTTAGTGACGACGTTATCCTTTAGGCATAATAATTTAGTGTAGCAGTTGTGTGAGTTAAGGCTTGTGGGGATTATTATGGATTTTGGCGTGTCGAACTCTTCGCATAAACACCATGAAATACGGTTGCTGTTGGCCAAGTATATACTGAATTGGGATTCTTTGCTTAATATCAGGTCTGTCAAACCATCTCCGTTTATATCTTGCGTTAAAATTTCAACATTGTCATTGCTTGATAAGTTTGGTCCATTAAAATTGGACGTTTCAAATTGACCGTTACCTATGGAGTTGTGTGTTGTCCAGGGTGAAAACCTGCCTCTTTTTATGTTGGAGGCTAAGATGTCGACTAAACCATCACCGTTGAAGTCTCCAATCGCGATGTCCTGAGTGGTAAGATATTCTCTCTTTAAGCCTCCGTATGTTGATACTTTGTGTGCGGTAAGATTGTTGTCAATGGTGTCAAATGTATAAATGTCGATTCCATTTTCATTGATATGGCAGATGTCGGTCTTGCCATCACCATCATAATCCAAGACAAATAGTCTGTCGGAGTTGTTTGCGGCGTCAACAGGGTTACTTTGTTCTGTCCCAACAAATTCTACATTGTAGGCAAATAGATGGCCTTCGAAAAGGATGTTGTTTTTGTTTAAATCAAAGACATAGCATTTTGATGGCTTGGATGTGTCGTTAAATGGTTGATGGACGGAAACAGCCATGACTTCAATTTTGCCATCTCCATTGAAATCTCCTGTAAAATAAGATTTTGGTTGTATGCTTTTACCTCCATCGGCATCGGTGAATACGGTTGGAAAGTTGTATGTACGTGTGTAAAGTTCTGAAAGACCAGTGTGTAGATTGGAGCGATATACTTTAAAGGTTACTTGATCCTTATCATTGATGACGTTGTTGTTTATTTTTATTACAAGGTCTTCTTGTTGCCCTTCAATGTCAGCGCACAGGATGTCAATGAAGCCTTTCCCTGTGTAAAAATCAGGTATTGCATCTGCCCAATTATCTTTTAAACCTGTGTATAAAAAAATTTTTTCATCGCCGCTAAATAAATTGTCGAATCTGTTTTGGGAGTGACGAAAAAGAGTTGAATGGCGATAATGCTTGTAATATGGATTTTTATTTGGCAAAACAATCAAACCTTCAGCGCCACAATCATAGTCAAATTTTCCCTTTGAGACTTTGATCATGTTTGGATCTTCCGAAGTGTACCATTGAGAGAGTTGTGTAGTGGTTTTTGAAAGAGAATTTGAACTTTGTCCTTCTCCATAATGAAATTTTAGTGGGTTAAGCGAGGCGTTACCTGCTGTAAAATCAATTTGCGAGAGCAGAGAAATTGAATTTTGTGAGATGTAATTCAAAGAGTACGATCCTAAGGTCGTGTTTCCTAATTTGGTCGTTATGTTTTTAAGTAGATATGGCTCGATAATCCTTAATCCTCCGGAATAAGAGAGGATTGTGTCTATTCGTGCAACGTATTTGAATTCTACTGAGGCTCCATTGTAGGAGATTCGCTCTAAATGGTAATGATTGTCGGAGTTTGTATATTTATAGGAAATGGTACTGCCTGTCAGATTGGTTAGTGATACGATTGGATAAAAATGATGATTTTTTGTGTTGTTTGATAGCCCGAATATGCCTTTGTCTCCATTCGGATAAAAGACTTCAAAATAGTTCATAATGCTATCAGTTATATGTCCAATGGCTTTAATATTGCCATGTTCGGTCTCGTAAATTATGCAGTCATTGTTCGTATCAGTCTTGATTAATCGCACCCCATCAAGTACGAATGCATCGGAGTTGTCCATAACAACCCCTTGTGCTTTATTGTCGAAATAAACGCTTTTGCCAGCTCTTTTAATCATTGGAACTCCGGATAAATCCCAACCGACCCCCATGATAGAGTTGCCATTATGGCTGTTGTAATTTAACGATATTTGTGGCGAGAAGTTTCTTGCGCCGGGATATACCTGAATTGGTACGTTATATAGTTTTGCTCCGGACGGGGAGATGTCAGAGTTAATGGTTATTTGCCCCACAGCTTTTGACCTATCGATATTTGCAATTGTTGGATAATAGGGGACTTTTTCTTTGATAAGTGATGCATCTGTTGGACTTTTGCGAATGCTGAGTGCGATGCTGTCGATGCTATTTTCTATGACTGGTGCGTATAATGTGGCAATTATAGAATCGTCATGTCTCTTGTATTGTTCGTCAGTCCAATTGGCGAAAATCCCACGCTTGCCCTCGTCGTTGTTTTCTGTTGCGGCAACTGTAGAAATCGTTACAAGTAATGAAGTTATAAGAAAGGTTAATATTTTATGTGTCATAAATTACTTTGCTTATCAGATTTTTGAAATTTTCCAAGATGAGAAATCGCCATTTATCATTATGGATAAAATGTATATGCCTCTTGGCTGCGAGCTGAGATCCAGCTCTAGAGTGCTTGATATATATGTACTTGAGTAAATTTCAATACCAAGTGCGTTATGTATGTAAATAATACACTTGTCATCTTTCCCTATTCCGGAAATATCCACTTTTAACATGCCATCTGTTGGGCTTGAAGTGATTTTTATGTCTTTATTGGATAATGATACTGAATGTGTATTTATGGAAGATTTTTGTGTTTTTGATTGCCGCTCAAATACAATTTCACGTTTTATCCGATTTCCGGCAGAATCATAAAGAAAACGTATGTTTTGTGCGTTACACGCCATTGCGCTGAGTATTGTTAGGCATGTTGCAGTTCTGGTTTTGAATTTCATGGATTTTTAAAATTAGTTTAAGGTTTGTTGGTGATGCAGGTAAGTTATGACTGCGAAATTAAATGAAAATATTGGGTCTTCAAAATTTATCAGTCGGCAACATTAGGGATGGCTGGAGCTTTGTTGTCGCGGCAAATTCCGTTGCTTCATTATTGATATTTGTCATGTGGTTCTTAAATTTTCTGAAAATGTGTTGGTTAGGAAATGATAGGATGAACTTGCACCGGCTTGTTTCTGTTTTGGCTTCTGAGTCTAATATGGGGTTTGCGATAACACCAAAAGCTAAAAATAATTAATAGGGAAAAATTTCCATAATTCTTTTTTTGGAACACGAAAAAATTCGTACCTTTGCACTTGATTAAAAAGACAATCCGAGCAAAGCATTTTGCGAGGAATACGATAAGGAATAATTAATACTAACTTTCATATTTAAAGTTTATTTACAACAATGAGCAACATTGAAGAAATCAAAAAAGCCCGTGTAGAGGAAATCAAGAAAGACCTCGTTAAATACGGCATCAAGGGTACTACAGAAGTGGTTTACAACCCGTCTTACGAGCAGCTCTTCGAAGAAGAAACTCTTCCTTCGCTCGAAGGTTATGAAAAAGGCGTGCTGACCGAACTCAACGCAGTCAACGTGATGACCGGAGTCTACACTGGCCGTTCGCCCAAAGATAAATTCATCGTACTCGATGAAAACTCCAAGGACAACGTTTGGTGGACAACTGAAGAATATAAAAACGACAACAAGCCCGCTTCTCAGGAAGCATGGAACGCTTGCAAGACACTCGCTGTCGACGAGCTTTCTAACAAGAAACTCTATGTAGTCGATGGCTTCTGCGGCGCTAACAAAGACACACGCATGGCTGTCCGCTTCATCGTCGAAGTGGCATGGCAGGCTCACTTTGTGACCAACATGTTCATCCGTCCGACCGAAGAAGACCTCAAGGACTTCACTCCTGACTTCATCGTCTACAACGCTTCAAAGGCTAAACTCACCAACTACAAGGAACTCGGCCTCAACAGCGAAACTGCAGTTGTGTTCAACATCACAACCCGCGAGCAGGTTATCATCAACACCTGGTATGGCGGCGAGATGAAGAAGGGTATGTTCTCTATGATGAACTACTTCCTTCCCCTCAAGGGCATCGCTTCAATGCACTGCTCTGCAAACACCGACCTCAACGGCGAAAACACTGCAGTGTTCTTCGGCCTCTCCGGCACAGGTAAGACAACCCTCTCAACCGACCCCAAACGTCTCCTCATCGGTGACGACGAACACGGCTGGGATGACAACGGTGTCTTCAACTTTGAAGGCGGTTGCTACGCTAAGGTTATCAACCTCGACAAAGATAGCGAACCCGACATCTTCAACGCCATCACCCGTGACGCTCTTCTCGAAAACGTTACAGTTGACGCTAACGGCAAAATCGATTTCGCTGACAAGAGCGTGACCGAAAACACCCGCGTAAGCTACCCCATCAACCACATCGAAAAGATCGTTCGCCCCATCTCTGCCGGTCCCGCTGCCAAGAACGTGATCTTCCTTTCAGCTGACGCATTCGGTGTGCTTCCTCCCGTATCTATCCTCACACCCGAGCAGACCAAGTACTACTTCCTCTCCGGCTTCACAGCCAAGCTCGCAGGTACAGAACGCGGCATCACCGAACCGACCCCGACATTCTCTGCTTGCTTCGGTCAGGCCTTCCTCGAACTCCACCCGACCAAGTATGCTGAAGAACTCGTCAAGAAGATGGAAAAGAGCGGTGCCAAGGCATATCTCGTAAACACCGGCTGGAACGGTACAGGCAAGCGCATCTCGATCCGCGACACCCGTGGCATCATCGACGCTATCCTCGATGGCGCTATCCTCTCAGCTCCCACCAAGAAGCTGCCTATCTTCGACTTCGAAATCCCGACCGAACTTCCCGGCGTAGATCCCAAGATCCTCGATCCCCGCGACACTTACGCTAATCCCGAAGAGTGGACCAAGAAGGCTGAAGACCTCGCTGCACGTTTCATCAAGAACTTCAAGAAATATGAAAACAACGAAGCCGGCAAGGCTCTCGTTGCTGCAGGTCCCCAGCTCTAATCAGGCCTGACATATAAAATCATACGACGGATGCAATCGCCTGTTATCAGGAGGTTGCATCCGCTTTTTTAGAGGCCGTGCTGCGGCATCCTGGAGACTTGACAATCCCGTTTGACCGGTTTGATTGTGGGGATTGTCTTGAATTGTCAGTGTGCGATTTCGCAGGCATAAAAATAATATGTAACTTTACGGGGCTATTGATTGTTATTACTTTTTGTTGAAACTTCCATAGAAATGCTCAGACTAATAGAAAAACCATGCCTGAGAGGCTACAGCACAATGGCTGTCGATGCGACGGCCGATTATGTCATTGAGTGGGATGATGAAGGTGATCTTCACAAATTGTTCACAGATAGCGCGTATGCAGATGTGGTCAATCGGCGGCTTGTGCCGTTGGGGGGCGGCAGTAATGTTCTTTTTGTAAGCAATCCTCTGCATGCCGGCTTGTTGGTATGCAGACGGCACACCATCGAATTGCTGTCGCAAGGGCAGTCTGAAGTGATCTTGCGGGCCAGTGCGGGCGTCAGGCTTGACGACCTTGTGGCGTATGCCGTAGACCATGGCTTGTGGGGCATTGAGAATCTGTCGCAGATCCCCGGCACAGTCGGAGCGGCCGCGTTGCAGAATCCTGGGGCTTATGGTCAAGAGTTCGGTGACGTGGTTTCGGAAGTGATGTGTTACGACCGCCAAAAAGATTGTGTCGTTACCTTCGACCGCAACGGGTTGGCTTATGGTTACAGACGCTCGGTGTTGAAAAACGGTGGCGTGAAAGACCGCATGATAGTGGTGGCCGTTATGGTAAGACTGTCGAAGCTCGCTCATCCGGTACTCTCATATGGCCGTTTGGGCGAAGCGGTCGCCAAGGATGCAAGCTCGCTGACGCCTGCCGATATGCGTCGCGCGGTGTCGGAGATACGTTCGGCCAAACTGCCTGATCCGGCGCTGATGCCAAGCGCCGGCAGTTTCTTCATGAACCCTGTGGTGGATGCCGATGTTTATCAACGTGTGGTCGCTCAAGCCGAAGCTTCAGGCCTGATGGCATGCGATGTGCCGGCATATCGGCAAGACTCCGCTGATGGCAGGCTTTGTTATAAACTTTCTGCCGCATGGCTCATTGACCGGTCGGGTTGGAAAGGCTATAAGGCCGGCAATGTGGCCCTCTGGCCTCAGCAGCCATTGGTGATTGTCAATCCCGGCGGCAGGGCGTCGGGCGCCGAGATCGCAACGCTCGCTTCCGAAATTTCGGCTGATGTGGCTGCCAAGTGGGGCGTGACTCTTCGCCCCGAAGTAGAATATTTGTAGTCTTAAATTCTTTAATTTTTCCGATGAGTTCATTTATTATAGAAGGTGGCCACAGACTGAGCGGTGAGATAACTCCGCAGGGGGCCAAAAACGAAGCGCTGCAGATCATCAGCGCCACACTTCTCACGTCGTCTGAGGTGACAGTCCATAATGTGCCTGATATACTCGACATTCGCAATCTCATCAGCCTTCTGCGCGATATGGGAGTCAAGGTCAAGGCGCTTGGTGCTGGTGTATACTCTTTTAAGGCTGACGATGTAGACACCCGTTATATATCGACGTCCGAGTTTGTCAGCCGTTGTGCGTCGCTGCGAGGATCTGTGCTCATTGTGGGCCCGCTTCTCGCCCGTTTTGGCAAAGCCTTGTTCCCGAAGCCGGGTGGAGACAAGATCGGGCGTCGCAAGGTCGATACCCATATC
This sequence comes from uncultured Muribaculaceae bacterium, assembly GCA_964018265.1. GTDB lineage: Bacteria > Bacteroidota > Bacteroidia > Bacteroidales > Muribaculaceae > CAG-873. The sequence goes on along the minus strand of CAXHOY010000006.1, from coordinate 64,901 downwards.
ACAGGCCTTGTCAGCCTTGGAGCGCGTTTCGAACCGGCCGACAACAGCTGCGCCTATAAGCTCGAAGTTCCGTCAGGCCGTTTGATGGGATCATACATGCTTCTCGACGAGGCATCGGTGACCGGCACGGCCAATATCGTCATGGCTGCGGCTCTTGCCCGTGGCACGACGACAATCTACAATGCCGCATGTGAGCCATATGTGCAGCAACTTTGCCGCCTGTTGGTGGCGATGGGTGCCGAGATCGAGGGCATAGGTTCTAATCTTCTGACCATTCATGGTCGCGAAAGTCTCGGCGGAGCTGTCCACCGTGTGTTACCCGACATGATCGAGGTCGGCAGTTTCATCGGCATGGCGGCCATGACACGCAGTTCGATTACCATCAAGGATGTGTCGCGCGCCAACCTCGGCATAATTCCCGAATGTTTCCGCCGTCTCGGCATAACGATTGACGAGTGCGGCGATGATTTGCATATCCCCGCTAAAGAACATTATGAAATCGAGTCAAACCTCGACGGTTCTGTGCAGACAGTGGCCGACGCGCCGTGGCCCGGACTCACGCCAGATCTGCTGTCTGTGATGCTCGTAACGGCGACGCAGTGTCGCGGCGAGGCTCTGATCCACCAGAAGATGTTCGAGTCGCGTCTGTTTTTCGTCGATCATCTCATTGAAATGGGGGCTAAAATCATATTGTGCGATCCCCACCGCGCAGTGGTCATAGGTCTTGACCATCATCCTGAGTTGAGGGCCAACCACATGCATTCGCCCGACATACGTGCCGGCATTGCGATGCTTATCGCGGCCATGTCTGCGCGAGGCACAAGCATAATCGACAACATAGGCCAGATCGACCGCGGTTACGAGGCAATCGACACCCGTCTCAACGCCCTCGGCGCCCACATTGAGCGCAGAGACTAAGAGTATGTTTATTTTTGGCTTATGTTAAGATTTATATTGACATTGCGAGTATGTTTTTAGATTGAATGAAGGAGTTATGGGGTTCCATAACGACTGAATGAAATCTAAAAACAGGCCGAAAAGTCTTATAAAGATTTCATAAAGTTAAAAGTAAACATACTCTAAAAACGGATTAGTTTTTAGTATGATTTAAAATTCAAAAAACGCCAGCGGCAGGGTTGAGCGGACAGAGGGGAGAATGTAGATGGCTCTTGAACCTACGAGTTGCATTTGACAAATTTTAGAGATCTGGATTGCTCGATTGAAGGGCTCGTTAAAGAAAGCTATGCGCCTACATACTGTGTTGTGCTTGTAATAGTAAATATTGCAATGGAATTAAGAGAGCGGACGAATGTGTCATTCCGATTGGATGGGTTAAATTTCTGGTTGTCAAAGTGTATTTTAGGAAAAGTCTTTTTGTTGACCATAGCGGAATTGCCGTGACAAGACTTTAAAACCTGAATTTGTCAAAGGCTTCTTTGGCTTCGCGTTATATGTTACTAGGCATGTGTGGATAAATAAAAATTCAACTAACGTTTGTATTAACTGAAATTAAAAATTGCTAATTGAAAAGATATGATTATTTTTGCACATAGGTTAAATTCGTATGGGCAAACTCATAAACATAGTTATTGTATTGTTCGGAGCTATTACATTGGCAAACTCATGTAGTTTTGGAAACTCAAAGCCACGTTTTTTTTTAAAATCTGCAATTTGAACAAACTGTGCAAATTGCGGATTCTAATCGATTGCATTTTTGCATTGTTTTGATAGATTCTTCCATGTGTTCGATTGAAGATTTTATGTGTCGTTTTTCCCCTATATCAAAGAGAACAAATGTTGTATGCAATTTTGTTGACGTAACACAACCGGAAAACTTATGGTACGTAAAATTATTGCTTCCGGAAGTGTTACCATTAACTTGTGTCTTTTCTTCTTCAGGCAATTTAATTGATCTGATTCCTGGCTTCTCGAGAGAAAGTATGTTGTACATCGAGGATGCAATATCGAATGATGCTGCTAATTTAGATTTTCATTATAACCGGCGATATAATTCCGATAAACTTTCATTTATTCGATATGCAAATATTGCAATTAGGATGTATTTAGATTATACGCGCAAAGATTCGACATCAATAAATATCGATTCATTGTACCAGATAGTTGAGAACCCATACTTGCTTTATCTAAAGGCCAGCCGTTTGTTGGCTAAGGGAGATACAATAAATGCAAGACATGCAGCTAGTAAGTTTTTATCTTGCGATTCTGCAATATATTTCATTCGATTTCACAAAGAGTTTTTATATGCCAATCATTTGGTAGACCCTTCATACACGTGGGACCGTGCTCCAGTGTTAGACTTATCCTCTCAGGTAATTGACATGGGGACATGTGACATATTTAATAGTTATCCTATTTCCTTTTCAATTTCTAATATTGGTTATAAACCTTTAGAAATCGCTATGATTTACCCTTCGTGTAGTTGTATAAAATTGGCGGAGCCAAGCCCGCAAGTGATTAATCCACATTGCAGTGCCACAATATCGGCTACTATTGCAGTAGATGTTGAAGGCTATATGGAACGAGAAATACATATCATTTCTAATGATAAGGTACAGCCGCTCCATAGTTTAACCGTAATCGCGCATGTAAAATAATAATTGAGTTATATTATGAGATACCCATCAATCCTTTTGTTGAGTTTTGTGCTTGGCCTTCTGCTATCTCAATGCGGAATCACTGACAGATTTGATGATGTGGATGCTTCGTTGTCGGAAATCCCGGAATCGTCAAAAGAATTAGGAGTTTGTGTCGCGAACAAGATAAACAATGCTATTCTTTTTTTTCACAGAAATGAAATTAATTTTTCTGATGGAACTAATGTTGCTTCTAGAGATCAATTTTATGAAAAATTTGCACTTGTCTATCCTGAATTGCAATCACGTTCCTCGCAAAAAACTCTTGTGTCATATCGATTGACTCCTGAAGAGTTTGCAAAAGGTATGAAAGAATTAACAGATATACAAATATCATTTATTAATAGGATTATTCAGAACTGCTATCAATGTAATTCATATAATGAATTTTACAGGGTAATTGAAGCTATTAATAAGGATATTAAGGCTATGGTTCCAAAACATCAGCAGTTGAGGCTGTATAATGTTACGGCGGTTCTGTATTACGGATTTCGAGAAATACAAAATTTGGAGTCTCAGGGTGTTATGGCTTTAACGCCGACTCGGAGATTTTCCCGTGTCCCAATTTTAAGCAGAAGCGAGGAGTCCGGAGAAACGTTTGGGGCTACATGTCGTAAAATCTTAGCAACTGTATGGACTATTGCAGTTGGAGAACCGACGCCTGCTGGAGAAATAGTTGCAAGTGTTGCAAGTGTGCTTTATGCTGGAGTTTTCTTGTATGAGGTTTGGTTGTGTGTTTCCAATTCTAATGAAAATGAAGAAGGGGAAACTGGAAACCAGTCGGAGATATATCATTATTGTCAAGAACGCTACTTGAAATGTTTGACGCCAATTCCGGATGGTTGTAGTATTTGCTTGCAATTCTGTTTAGTGCAAGGATATTGGCCTCCATATGAAACTCATAAATGTTCATAAATATGTCGGCGCTTGAAATTCAATACGAAGACCAAAAATTTATAATCGGGTATCCGGATGCCGAGGTTTGTGCTGTATTTACAAGTCTTAATCATCCAACGGTGATGTCGACAGTATGCGAGGTTGATAAACTGTCAGGCCTTCGCAAGGAATGGAAGTTCAAAAAGCCAATCAAGGAGAACTCGATTGTTAAAATTGGATTAGTGTCCTCTGTTCAGGAAGAGTCTTCTTGCTCTTATCAGTCATCTTTGAATGCCGTTTGCGGGCCGAAGTCTAAAATGGAACGCTTCAAAGAAATTGAACGGATACTGATGGATAGAGGCTTATTATAGTGGAGGTGAGAGGTTTCTGTATAAAGTATAATGGCGATATATATTACGCGACTTTACCGTTGCCTGTAATAAGTGTTGAAATCTCGAATAAAAGTTCAAGATTCCGATTGAATATCAGTGGAATGGATAAAACAGGGCTTACCTATCAATGGCACTCTGCACCGCTATTTGAAGGTGATGCAATAGAAATTTCATTTGGGAACTTTGAACAGGTGACACCCCCGGCCAAAGTCTTTGATTTTACGGATATCAACGTCCAAAATGAGCTGATGCTTCAGGAGTATTATGAGCTAAAAGCGGAATTGAAGACCGAAGGCTTGATTTGAACGCCCAAAATCTTACCCGAACGGAGACTAAGAGTGACGTACAACTGTACGCCCATGCTCTAAAATTCAAAAAACGCCAGCGGCAGGGTTGAGCGGACAGACGGGAGAATGTAGATGGCTCTTGAACCTACGAGTATCACTTCTACGTTTTCTCCTGCCAAGGTCTCATATTCGAGAAGAGCCTGACGGCACGCACCGCACGGTGCAACGGGATCAGAGATTTCCTTGCCATCCGTGCCGATGGCAGCGATTGCGATAGCCTTGAATTTTGCGTCTGGATAGGTGGCATGAGCATAATAGGCTGCCGTGCGTTCGGCACATGTGCCCGACGGGTAGGCTGCGTTTTCCTGATTTGAGCCGCTCACGATTTCTCCGTTGTCGAGCTCGATTGCCGCGCCGACATGAAATTTGCTGTAGGGCGCATATGAGCGTTCGGTTGCTTTGCGGGCGACGTCGACAAGCCTGCGTTGGCGGCCGTCGAGTTCGTCATAACTTACTTCGATTATAGGCGTAATGATATTTTTTTGCTTCATGGCTGTCGCTGTTGATTTTGTTTGTCTGCAAAGATAATACTGATAACAAAATTTACCGGCCAAGTTTCCTGAAAATATCTTAAACTTTTTCTAAAAATAGCTTCCGGGATGTTTCGTCCGCTCTGTTAAAGGCTTTCGGATGCGGAAATTTGCAACAATGAAGTGAAAAAATTTTTATATGTGAGAGATATACATTATTTTTGCAGTTCAAAAGCCGGGTTTGCGCAAGCGGCCCGCATAATGACGATATAAACGAAATCACTATAATCCAATGGAAAATAACAAACAAAATGTAAAGCCTGTTATCGAAGAAGAAGCAGACTTTGTTGCCAAGACTAAGAAATACCGCAAGCAGCTCACCGGTCTGTTTATTGCCGTGGCTGTGGTCCTGATCGGTGTTCTTGTGTGGTATATGGTCCGTAACTCTCAGGTGGCTAAGGCTGATCAGGCTATCGCGCTTGCCGAAGTTGAACAGAACGATTCGATTGCTCTCGACTTGTACAAGCAGGCAGCAACTCACGGCACAAAGAGCGGTGACCGTGCAAAAATCGAAGTCGCAATCCGCCTCTATCAGGCAGGTAAATATGACGACGCTGTCAAGTATCTCGACGATGCATCTGCTTCTGATGAGATCGTGGCTGCCGGCATTGAGACTCTCAAAGGCGACTGCTATGTAAACCTTAAGAACTACGATGCTGCGCTCAAGGCTTATGACGAAGCTATCAGCGAGGCTGACGAAAACCCCCAGCTCGTTCCGCTTATCCTTGTCAAGATGGCCAATGTATATCGTGAACAGAAAAATTTCGCAGCTGAAGCTAAGGCTTACGAACGCATCATCAAGGATTATCCCTCTTACGGTGCGGCAACCAACGTAGATGTTCGCAAGTATTACGAACGCGCCAAGGCCGCTGCAGCAGAATAATATTCTTAATATAAATAACACACTTTGAGCGGAACCGGCTGATTGCCTCTTCCGCTCATTTTGTGATTTGTCGGATCTGAGCCGGGTTATTGATTTCACTTAAATAATAGCTGTGATATGTCTGAAATTGATATAAAAGAAAAACTTAACGACCTTGAGACAAAACCTGTCGGACGGTTGTTGTGGCAATATAGCCTGCCGACTGTAGTCGGGCTTTTGGTGATGTCGCTCTATAACGTTGTCGACCGCATATTCATTGGTCGAGGTGTAGGCGCGGAAGCCATATCCGGGCTTGCCATAACGTTTCCGGTCATGAATCTTGCAACGGCGCTCGGGGTGCTGATTGGTGCGGGCGCCACAGCCAGAGTCTCGATTATGCTTGGACGCAAAAACTATGCCGCGGCCTCCGAGATACTCGGCAATTCGTTGGTGCTGTTGGTGATCAATGCTACCTTATATATATCTGTCTTCGGACTGTTTATCGATCAGATATTGCGGGCTTTCGGGGCGAGTGACGTGACGCTGCCATATGCGCGTGACTTTATCCTCTGGTTGCTCCCGGGTTTATTGATGACAAATCTCGCATTCAGTTTCAATAACATAATGCGCGCTTCGGGCTATCCAAAACGGGCTATGTTCACTATGATCATAGGCGCCTTGTCTAATGTCATACTCGCTCCGATTTTCATATTCGGGCTTGACATGGGCATCAAGGGTGCGGCCATTGCAACCGACATAGCAATGACAATATCGATGATTTTCGTGATGTCACACTTTATGCGCGGCGATGTGACCCTCCATTTTGTCAGAGGCATTTATCGCCTGCGTTGGAGCGTTGTGATAGCGATTGTGTCGATCGGAGCGGCGCCTGCGCTTGTCAATGCCGCTTCATGTTTCATAAATGTCATAATCAACAATTCTCTGGCCCGTTATGGCGGCGACCTCTCTATAGGGGCTGCCGGGATATTCACAACCTACACCTCGCTTATCATCATGATAATCCTCGGCACATGTCAGGGCATGCAGGCCATTATCGGATATAACTATGGGGCTGGCCATATGGAACGTCTGCGCCGCACATTCAAGCTTGCGGTGATTTTCTCTACGGCGGTGTGTGCCGCCGGAAGCGCTTTTGGCCTGATGTTCCCGCGTCTGATAGCCATGGCCTTCACTTCCGATGACTATCTTGTCGATGTCACCGAAGGTTGCCTCACCCATGCATTGCTCGCATTCTCGGTTGTCGGGTTCCAGATAGTGGCGACCACCTTTTTTCAGAGCATAGGCTGCGTCGGCAAGTCGATATTCCTCAGCCTTACGCGTCAGGTATTGTTCCTGATACCGCTGTTGATGATTTTGCCCGATTATTTCGGACTCAATGGAGTATGGCTTTCATTCCCGGGATCTGATGTGATTGCCACTCTCGTGACCGCATGGATGATATTCACCGAGTTTAAGAGCCTGTCCGGGCAATCAGATCCGACGGTTAAGGCGGCGGGCTATCGGCCGCGGTGAGTGCCGCTGCTGCCGCTGGTGTTGGTGCCTGTGCTTTGCGCAGGCCCTTGTCCCATGTTGCCCGGGCGCTGTGTGCCCGACGGGGCTGAAGCCGGCGGACGTTGCGGGGTTGTGTTAGGTCTGTTTGAACCGTTTGCCGGGGGAGTCTGGTTTGGCCTGTTTGGAGGCATGACCACGACCGGAGGTGGTGGAGGTGGTGTGCCCCATGTAGGGCCATAGAACCCTGTCGGTCCGTCAAAATAACCGTTATAGGGAGACCAGTACCAGTTGTTGGAGGGCCCGTAGTCATCGATGCCGAAGTCTGTCGACATCAGCATACCGCTACATGAAGTCATAATCGCGGTGAGTGCCGGAAGTATGATTGATGGACTGATACGTTTCATAGTCTTGTTCTTTATATCTCTAATGATAATAACAAGTCAACCCTGAAAAATGGTCATCACCTGTGACCGTTTTTTCGTCTATAGAATCCGCCGCTTCGTCTATGTTTGGCCTCTATACGCCTTTAGCGGCTTGTTTGGCCTTAAACTTTTTAGTAATTTCGTGTCAAAGTTTCTGTAAGGACAATTTTTTTCACTGTTATTCAAAAAAAACTAATGCAGATTATTGACATCAGACAGATTTTTTGCGCGATCATGCTTATTGTCATGAGCTCGTTTGGCGCATTTGCCTATGAGATATCTGGCAAGGTTGTCGACGCCGCCGGTGAACCGATGATTCAGGCGTCCATGAGACTTTTGACACCCCGCGACAGCACACAGGTAAAAGGATCGGTCACCGACATGAACGGCCGCTACCGATTGATGAACGTTAACAAAGGCTCATATATACTTGAAGCCTCCTATATTGGTTACAACACCCGGTATCTCAACGTTACTGTCGCTGACAAAAATTTATCACTAAAGCCTATCACCCTTGATGAGAGCTCTATAATGTTGGCCGAAACAACCGTGATCGGCATCAAGACGCCCGTAAAGGTGATGCAGGACACTGTCGAGTTTAACGCTGATTCTTATAAGACTGCACCAAACGCAGTCGTCGAAGACCTGTTGAAACGCCTTCCGGGTGTTGAAGTCGACTCCGAGGGCAAAATCACGGCTAACGGCAAGCAGGTTACAAAAATTCTGCTCGACGGCAAGGAGTTTTTTGCCGATGACCCTAAAGTGGCGTCAAAGAACCTCCCGGTCAATATGATTGAAAAACTCCAGGTCGTAGATCGCAAAAGCGACCTTGCACGCATCACCGGTGTGGATGACGGAGAGGAAGAGACGGTCATAAATCTGACTGTCAAAGAAGGCATGAACAACGGCTGGGTCGGAAATGCAGAGGTCGGATATGGCACTGACAACCGATATAAAGGTTCGTTTCTTGCAAATCGTTTCTGGAATGGCAACCAGTTCTCAATCTTCGGTGGCGGCAACAATGTCAATGATCCGGCGTTTACCGACGGTACTTCGGGCCGTTTCCGCCGGTTTGGCAGCAACAACGGACTGATGTCTTCACAAGGCCTGGGCGTTAACTTCAATGTCGGGAAAGAAGAGATTATCCGTGTCGGCGGTAGCGTTATGTATACTCAGACAGACCGGGATACATATCAGAAGTCTGACCGTCAATATCTGTTTGCCGACTCATCTTCATACTATAACTCACAGAAGATCGCCCGTGACAAGGGCCACAACTTCCGCGCGGATTTTCGCGTTCAATGGAATCCAGACTCTTTCAACACCTTCGAGTTCCGTCCTAACATTTCGCTCAACTACAACAACTCGTTTTCGAGTGACAGCTCGCTCACGCGCGCAGGCGATCCGATGCTGAGTGAAGTCGTGAAGAGCATCAATAATGACCATACAAAGGGCTCTTCCTTCGAGTTCGGAGGTATGCTGATCTACAATCACAAGTTCCGCTCCAAGCCCGGCCGCTCTTTCTCGGTTTTTGCAAACTACCGTGTGAGCAACGTGCGGGAGAAAAGCGACTCTTATTCGTGGAATAAATTCTATCTTTTCAATGACTCGATAGATCTGACTGACCGTTATACCGACAACCACACTTGGTCAAACAACATCACCGCTCGTCTGTCTTGGACAGAGCCGATCGGAGACGTGAAAAAAGGAAATTTTATCACCGTGGCCTATCGTTTCTCATATCGTTGGAACAACACTGACCGCTTCACTTATGATTATCCCGTCCTCTTCCCCGATGGATGGCTCGAAGATCCGGTCATCGGCTCGCGTTATGAATTCAACTACGACCTCTCAAACCAGTTCCGCAACGATTATATGAGCCAGGACATAAGGGTGGGTTATAAACATGTGGCGAAGACCGGTAATATCGATGTCGGCGTGTCTGCCGTCCCCCAGATGTCACGTTCGATAAGTCTCACCGACAAAAACAAGACCATACCGACACGTTGGGTCTGGAATTTTGCCCCCTATATGCGCTACCGCTACCGTCCGTCAAAGACAAAATCTCTCAGTGTTGACTACATGGGCCGTAGCTCGCAGCCGACCATGACTCAGCTACAGCCCGTGGCCGATATGAGCAATCCTCTCCAGATTGTCGTGGGTAATCCTGATCTCGACCCGACATTCAGCCACAATGTGCGTCTGCGCTACAGTGATTTCAGCCCTGAAGCCCAGCGTTCGATAATGACCATGGCCGATGTCCAGGTTATGCAGAACTCGATTGTCTCCCGTTCTTACTTCAACAAAGAGACCGGCGGGTCGACAACGACTTATGAAAATGTCAATGGCGAGTGGAACGCACGCTTGATGAACATGATTTCTTTCCCCTTCAGAAACAAATCGTTTACATTCACAAACCATATCATGGCCATGTACGATCATTCGGTTGGTTTCAACAACAACCTCCGCAACGTGTCAGGTAGCCTGAGATTTAACGAAAGCTTCACGTTTGCGTGGCGTCCGGCCAATGCCGAGTTGTCAATAAGACCGTCTTATTCGTTGCGTCATGTCACAAACACACTCCAGATGTCAGGCAGCAACACAGTCCACTCTTATGGAGCGACTTTATACGGCACATATTACACGCCTTTCGGACTCGTGCTGAATACAGATCTCAATTACACCGGCACAAGCGGATATTCAGCCGGTTATGACACCCGTCAGTGGATGTGGAACGCAACCATCTCATATCAGTTCATGCGCAACAAGGCCGCGACAATCTCGCTCAAAGCCTATGACCTGCTTCAGCAGAAGAGCAATATCAGCCGTTCGATCACAGCAAACTATATCGACGACCAGATGTTCAACTCGCTCACAAGATATTTCATGGTTTCATTTGCATACAAATTCAATACATTCGGCAATGGCAAACAGCCTGCTGACCGCAATGCCCGCCAATTTGGCCCCGGTGGTTCTGGCGGTGGCAGAGGTCCGATGGGACCGCCTCCCGGAATGTAATTACCCCACACGCGTCGAGGGATTAGGATAGGGATTAAAAACAAGGATTCTTGGCGCGTCAGATCGGAGTCGCAAGCGTTGATGTTTGTGGCTCCGGTCGCTTTTTTATAGCATCGCCACAACACATGACCATATTCACGCCCTGATAACTCTTGCCGAAACACTTGCTAAAACGCAGATCCAAATCACTTTTACACCGAAATATTTGGAAACCGACGCCTTTATGCACTATCTTTGCTCCCGAACCCAATCGTAAAATCCCCATGGAATGCTTCTTTCAATTCTGCTATGATATCGGTCCCTTCCGTTTTATCAGGAATAATGACGCCGATCCGCTGAAGATAGAGCGTGTGTCGTTGCCATGGGGCTATTTTGACTGGACGATGGAGGCTAATTTCTACATCAGGGACTATCAGGGTAATGTCAGGACGGTCTTTGACCAGTTCAACTACAATTTCGTCCAGAAGACCGACTACTATCCCTATGGTTTGCCGAAGGCAACCTCGACCAATCCGTCGGCCAACCGCTTCAAGTGCAGCGGCAAGGAACTGGAGACCGACCTCTATCTGACTCACTACGACTTCGAGGCGCGCATGCAGTTGCCGACGCTCGGTCTCTTCCAACGCCCCGACCCCAAGGCCGGCGACTTCCCTTGGCTCAACCCCTACACCTACTGCGCCGCCGACCCGATTAACAAAGTTGACCCGAGCGGTGAGGACGCGACTATACTTTTTGATGGAAAGATGATTACCGTATTCGCGGTTGTTTATTTGATGGGGCCTAAAGCGACTGATGAAATAGCTCGTTTATTTAAAGATGATATCAAAGAAATGTGGGGAAAAATAGAAGAATTTTCCTACGAAGGAGAGACGTACGATGTGAACTGGGACGTGGATGTACGCGTTAAGGGAAATGAACAGGTGGATTACAACGGTGTTAACAATTACATGGAAGTATATGACAAAAGATCCAATGTCATAGACACGAATCATGGCTATATCAGAGGTATTGGAAGAGAAGGCCGGAGTTTGAAATCAGACTCGCCGATGTCTCATGAGTTTGGTCATATGTTGGGACTAAGTGATAAGTATGAAAAGGATGGCTCTATACCTGCTGAATGGGAAAATGATATAATGGCAGAGCCCACGCATAAATCGGGGCGGACTGTAAGTAAAAGTCATTCAGATAAATTGTTTACTCCAATAGTGCAGAAACGCAGAATTGACGATATAATGCGCAATTTTCCTGTTATAAGCCGTTTTATACCAGATGTGACGGTATATAAAATTAATAATGATACAAGACCCGAACCACCTAAAAAGTGAAAAAATGAGCGTTCAGTTAAGCCCAACATCAATAATTGGTATATTGTTTAGTCTCGTAATTGTAAGTGGATGCAATCGCGGAACACAGGACAATAAAAAATGTTTCGATACAGAAGCATTCAAGTGTGCGTTTGATAATATTCAAAAAAATTCCAAAATTCCATTAACGAAGGAATTGAAGCAAAATGCCAAAAATCTATCTCAGATAAAAGCAGAATTGGGTGACCCGATAGAAGAATATACTGATTCGTTTAGATACGGAAGATATGTTGAAAGTAGAAATCCAGATAAACATATTGACATGTCCTACGACGTTTTCCCCGATACATTATGGAGAATCCCGCTATTGATTGTCCATAAATGCGTGTGGGCAAGAGATAATAAGGATATTGTATTGTTTTTTGCCAATGATTGTTTTAAGGGAGAGCAACCATTTTGGGGTTATATATTGGAATATGGGGATAATTATAGTCCACTTAGATTACTCCCGGAAAAAGACCTTTCTCTAAATCAGGTTATAGAAAGAAGAGGTCAACCCATACAAGAAGAAGTATACAGCGTTTACTATGGAGTTGAATATTCACCATTAGAAGACATATATGTATTGAGGGATGTGCCAGAAGCAATCATTCATAGGTATGAATGGAAAGCCGATAGTGTGAGGACTATTGTATTGAGCTATTTGGAAAATGAAAATAAGGATACAGCCAAACCAGTGTGGGGAATGAAATGTCTCGATAGTTATCTAATGTATGAATAATCAAAATCTTATGGTTCTATGCAGACATTAACATTCATATAGTCCAATCAATGGTTTCTGACTTATTTAGACGCAACAACATATTAGGCAATGTCAGAGCAGTCTACAACCAGTTTATAGATAGGGTCGTGCAGCAGACCGACTACTATCCCTATGGTTTGCCGAAGGCAACCTCGACCAATCCGTCGGCCAACCGCTTCAAGTACAGCGGCAAGGAACTGGAGACCGACCTCCATCTGATTCACTACGACTTCGAGGCGCGCATGCAGTTGCCGACACTCGGTCTCTTCCAGCGCCCCGACCCCAAGGCCGGCGACTACCCCTGGCTAAACTCCTACACCTACTGCGGCGGCGACCCAATAAACAACATCTATCCGTGCGGCGAGTTCATAGATGTAATTTGGGATGCGGCTAATGTAATCTATGATGTAGGTGCGGCTGTCAATTCCCATATCAATGAAAAAGAGAATGTTAAAGGTAATAGGACAAAGCCTGATCAATTGATACGAAACAGCGACGGATCATATACATATGTAGAAACCAAATTAACAGGTAGTACTAATTTAACCAAGGGACAATGAACTGCAAAAGTTCATATAACCGAAAATAGCGGTTGGTTTGAGGTAAGAAGTACAATTGACCAATTTGGTCTCAAACCAAATGACAGAATATGGGTTAAAGAATTTATCAGAAAAAACAAATATCCATAAATATCACAAAACATTAATATGGCCTTATTCGAAAGATTAATCGAAGACTTATTGCAGACAGAAGCTTTCAAGGACTACAAGTTCAGGAAGACCGACTCAAGTCTCATCTATAAATTTAACGGGGGAATCCGTAAAGTAAAATTAGACCACTGGACGGAATACGGCTATTGCTCTGTCCGCCCTACCATAGGGTTTCATTATGACATAGTAGTGAAGTGGTTTGAAAAATTCAGCACTCTCACACTTCGTGATCAGAGAAACAATCCGTTATATTTTACATGTCCATATGAATATGGATGGAAAGGCAATGCGAATATATTAGGGGATATTTTTGATATCAAATGTGACGGGTCAGACTATGATGAAACATCCAGAATGCTAATCCATGCAGTCACCGAAACTGTCAAACTGGTGTTTGAGAGATTTAAAACGCTGGATGACTATTACAAGCTCGAAATACAGCCATATTTGACCTTGGAAAAAGACACTCCAATGGGAGGTGCCAATTGGTTTTTTGAAGGATTGACGGTGTGCCGAATAGTGTCACCGGATAATTATGAAAAATTAAAGTCGATTTTTATGGAACGAGCGGAGTGGATGATGTTTGAATGGAAATATGCTCCGGAACGCAACATGGAGCGTTACTACTATCGCCTTGACGAGATTTTTTCATACCTTGAAAGTCTCGATTTTGACGCTATGCAAAAAAATCCGACAAAAGTTATTTTGCGTTGAAATGACAGTCCGTTTTATCAGGAATAAGGATGCCGATCCGCTGAAGATAGAGCGTGTATCGTTGTCGTGGGTCTATCGCTTCAGAACTTGATGTTGCCGGGGGCTGTGAGGATGTGAAACAGCAGGTCGCGGAACAGTTGGTGGTCGGTCTGTCGCGAGCCGACGCCTTTGCTCATGGCGTCGTAGCGACGGATGGCGGCAATGATTTCGATAATCTGGAAGGCGTTATAGCGCTGCATGGCTGCACGGAAACGACGTAGTTGGAATGAGGAGCGCAGTTTCAGTTCGTCCATCATGCCTTTGTCGCTTTTGTCGGCACAATAGTAGGCTGCCAGTAAATCGGCAAAAAAACCGAAAATCGTCGCTGCGCTGAGCACGAGCGGGTTGTTTTTTGGATTGGCTTTGAAATACTCGGCGATTCTGAATGTCTTTTCAAAATCTTTCACGGCTATTGCATCGACAAGCTCATAGTTGTTGTAGTCTTTGCTCATGCCGATGTTTTTCTCGACGGTTTCGGCTGTCACAGTCGCTCCCGGGCCGAGGGCGGTGATTAGTTTGTCGATCTCGTTGTAGAGGCGGCTGAGATCTGTGCCGACGAAGTCCCGCAGCATTTCAAGAGCCTTTTGGTCGGCTTTGAGTCCTTTTGACCTGATGAAGTCTGAGATGATGGCCGGGGCATTGTAGTCAGTCAGTTTTTTTGACTCGAAATTGACTCCGTTGGCTTTGACAGCCGCAAGCAGTTCTTTGCCTTTTGCCTGAGCTCCGCGACAGCATATCACGAGCATCGTGGTCGCAGACGGCGATGACACATAGCGGTGAAGCTGGTTGAGTTTTGCGGTAGGCACGGCCTGACCTTCTTTGACGATGACAACCTGTCGGTCGGCCATCATAGGATATTGCATGCAGAGGTCCATGATGGCTGCAGGTTCGGTCTCCGGAGCATAGACGACATGGAGGTTGAATTCGCGTTCTTCTTCGTTGAGAATTTGCTCGAAGCGCCTCACGAGTTCGTCAATGTAGTAGCCTTCTTCACCATGAAGAAGATAGACCGGCGAATACTGTCGGTTGGCAAGTTGTCGGCATAGCGAATCGTATGTAACGGCGGGAGCAGCCATGGGCGGATGGAAATATTGTTGTAAATTTGTAGCGAAGATACAAAAAATAGCTTGCCACGGCAAACAAGTCTGCGAAATTATGAGCCAATCACTAAATCTCCCTGCTTTTGACCATCGGCTGTCGAGAGGCGAAGACGGCATTGACCGCATATACGATATATTGCGGCGAAAGTTCGTGGCTCTTACTCCCGAAGAGTGGGTCAGACAGCATTTTGTCAATTATCTGATCGCCGAGCGAGGGTTTCCGCGTGGATTGATGGCAAATGAGGTGAGTCTCAAACTCAATGCTACGGCGCGCCGTTGTGACACCATTGTCTATTCACGCACCGGGCGTCCGCTTGTCGTGGTCGAGTATAAAGCACCGTCTGTGAGCATTTCGCAGTCTGTTTTTGACCAGATTGCCCGCTATAACAGTGTCATCGGAGCTCCATATCTGATTGTCAGCAATGGGCTGTGTCATTATTGCTGTCGCTTTGATGCAGCCGACGGCCACTATCGCTTTCTGCGCTCAATCCCGGCATATGACAGCCTATGAAAAACGGCCGTCTTCATGAGAAGACGACCGTGGATGAGTTTGACCGTTTTTTTACCGGCGTCTGTTTCTTACAGAACGTGTAGCCGATGAGGCTGCTTTGGCCTTCTGCTGTTTCGGTTCTTTGACTTTCTTTGAGCTGCGTTTGGTCGATCGTTTGGTCGAACGGACGGCCTTGTCTGCCGATTTGTCTGATGCGGTGACGGTCGTGGAGTCGCCGCGGGCCGCAGCCTCACGAGCCTCACGCGCGGCTATGACTTCTTCTCTTGAAGGCACCCATAGTTTTTTCTCAAACGAGTCGAGGGATGCCTGAATGCTGTCCTGAGCATGCTTGCGGGCATCCTCGTCGGGATAAAGCTGCATCATCGAGCGGTTTTTCAGATTGCGGGTCTTGTAGATTTCACCGTCATACATCGTGAGGTTGAAATAGTCGTCATAGTTGCATGTCGGCAGGTTGTTGTCGTCGCTTGTGAAAATCGACTGCTGGGCGAGCCAGGGACGTATGTCTGAAAATTTCAGCCAGAACATCGGATAACGCACGGCTTCTCCGCCGAAGTCTCCCGAACGGTGGAGCACAGGGCAGATAGCTTCGATGTGAGGGCGCAGACGGTTGTGGCGTGTGTCATACTCCCAACGCTCGATGACGTAATAGGAGAGAACTTCGTTGGCCGGCACATCGCTCTCTTCGATGACGAAGCGCGGATTGCGTTCGCTTGAGCCTTTTGCATCTGTATAGAGGATGTGGAAGCGGTCGAGCACGTCACGCACTTTGACACGATATTGGTCTGTGAAGACTTCGCGGCCATCGAGGTATTCATATGCGGCAACCTGATTGTTGGCCAGAAGACGCATTATGATGCGGAACAGGTTCTCCTGGCCGTCGATAGGTTCTTCCGGGAAGTATAGCGGGGCGTTCTTGTCTTTTTCGAGGTCAAGCTGACGATAGATCACTCGCATCCACTGACGGTCGGCGTCACCGGTCGATGAACCGTCGTTTTCATAGAATGACTGCATACGGTCGGTCACTACCGGCCCCTGCTCTGTGGCGTTCTTGTCGCGGGTGCGCTCCGAGCCGGCGCGGCGGCGCACCACATTGCCGGAGTCTTCGGTCTGGGCGGCTATCGGCAGGCTGGCGGTGAGCAGCAGGGCGGCTGCGGTGATGTATTTACTGATCGATTTCATATATGCCATGAGTTAGAGGGTATTTTCTTGATTAGTTGACGATGACTTCCATCGGAGAGAGATCACGTGTGATGCCGTCAGGCCCGACAGCTTTGATGCGTGAGATATAGAAACGCTTTCCTCGTGAGAGACGTTGGAACGACTGTTTCTGACGTTGTGAGAATGAGGCGCCGTCGCTGACTTCAGGTATGGCGTTGCCCATTGAGTCGAAAAAGACAGTTTCGAAGCTCAGCACCTTGAAGCGTGTGTCGATCAGGCCGTCGTCGATGGCTGCCTCAAGGCCTGGAGACTGGAGCAGCAGTGTCTTGGCAAAGGGTTTGCCTCCTTTGTAGTGGTCAATATTGCCTTTACCGTCGTTAAACGCTATGTATGGCGTCGGGTCGGGCAGCTTGCGGACTCTGAAAGTGGTGTTTGCCACGGTCGTTGAACGTCCGTCGATATTGGCTGTTACAGAGACCGTGGCGTCTTTGCCGACATTGGCCGGACGGGCAATCCAATGGTCACCGCTGCGGGTGAGGGTGCCGTTGGTCATTGTCGCCGAAATGCCGCTCATGGGGACTCCTGGCACCGATATGCCGATGGGATTGTCGATGCCGGCGTAGAGTACGTTCATCATCGTGGCCGATACTGTGGCCATTGGTTCTATGACTGTGTATGATGAGTTGAAGTCGTGGCGCGTCGATGTGCCGTCACCATGAGTGACTTCGAGGTAACCGTCATAGTCAAAAGTGCCGGTCGCTCCGGCGTTGAGTTCATACAGCCCGTGGTCGTTGTCGAGCGGTTTGCCGTTTATGTAGATCTGAGGCCGCGCCGTTGTGTCGACGGCAGCGAGAACGATGTTGGCTGAGTATTTGCCTCCGCGCATGACGATGCGTGACTGAGGCATGACATAGGCGTTGAGTTCGTTGACACGCACGTCTCCGGCGTCAACACTCGCAAGCAAAGCCGACAGTGCTTCACCTTCGGCATACAGGACATCGTTCTGGAGTTTCGACAGCAGGGTGATGGCGGCGACAACAGGCTGCTGGTCAAATTTTGCCTCTTCCCAAGATTGTGGAGTCAGGGTGCCTTT
Source organism: uncultured Muribaculaceae bacterium (assembly GCA_964018265.1). Lineage (GTDB taxonomy): Bacteria > Bacteroidota > Bacteroidia > Bacteroidales > Muribaculaceae > CAG-873. Next base: position 46,857 of record CAXHOY010000006.1, on the reverse strand, counting down.
GCGGGTTACGGCGTCTGTGGCCAGTGCTGAGCGTATGCCGGCTGCCTTGACGGAGTCGGGGACGAGAGATGTGATATATGAGCGGTAGTAGTCGATTGATTCGCGCAGTCCGGCTCCGAGATTGTTGCCGGGGGCGAGCATTACCACAGCGGCGGCTTCGAGGTCATCGCGGTTGATGATGTTGTCGGGGTCGCCGTCTTCGCCATCGGCTTTGTGGACTATCGCAAGCTTGAGTGAGTCAATCTGGTCGTAGAGTCCGGCCGTCACGCGACGCACTCCTGATGCTTTCTCAAGCCATGAGCGTCCTTTGTCAGGGTTTTGTGCTGCGAAACTCTCAAGACGGCCGTAGATGTCGTTGTTTCGTTGGCCGACATTGGTGTTTGAGCGGTTAAGACCGTCATGGACCTGCGTGAAACCGTCGAGCACATCGCTCGATACATTGAGCGCAAGCATGGCCGTCAGAACGATATACATCAGGTTTATCATTTTCTGACGTGGCGACAGTCTGTTGTTGTTAGCTCCCATTTGTCGTTAGTTTCAGGCAGGGTTATTGGTTGATGTGTTGCCGGCGGCGGCAGGGTTGTTGTCAGGTGCGCCCATCGGACGGTACATGTTGACGGTCATCGCCGTGATCATCTTTTCGTAGACAGAGTTGAGTTGCTGCATGTAGCGTGTCATCTTCTCGGTCTCGTCATAATAGCGGGCGCTTTGTCCGGCACTCTTTTCATACATGTCGCGTATGTCCTTGATGCCGCGGTTGACGCGGTCGATCGAGTCAAGCTGTGAAGAGACGCTCTTGAGCTGGATTTCATAGATGGTGTTGAGGCCGCTGATGTTGCGGTTGAGGTCGAGCATCTGATCGACATAGCCCTGTGAGCTGCGGGTGATGTTCTCCGAGTTTTCGGTTATGGCGCGGTAGCTGTCGAGCAGCACGTCTGAGACGTTGTTGAGGGCAGCGGTGGTTTCGCGGAGGTGTTGCATCTCCTCGGCTATAGAAGCCATCTGGTCGAGGTAGCGCTGTGTGGCTGACGTGAGTTCGGCCATACGGGAAAGCTGGTCAGAGGCAGCGGCCATTTTCGCGATGCTCTCGCTCAGCGAGCGTGTGTCTGACTCACTGAGGTTGATATTGTCGGGAATGCCGGCGGCACGTCGTGCCTGTCCTTCTGAGACTGCCGGAAGCTTGACTGTGGAGCCGCCTGAGATGACGACGCCCGATCCACTCTCGAAGTCAGGACGGTCTTCGTCGTTGTGCGAGTCCAGCACGGGGAACACTTCTTCCCATTTATAGTCTTTGGCCGGACGGTCAAATGCGGTTAGGATAAACATCAGCACTTCGGTGCCCATGCCTATCGACAGCAGCATGTTGCCACCGGGAAGGTGGAGTATTTTGAAGAGCGCACCCCAGATTACGATGGCTGCACCGATGCTGTATGCGAAGTTGAAAAACCGCTGGCCGTTCTCACTGCTGATGAAGGCGCTGACGATATTGCGGTATTTTTTGACTTTTCCCATTTTATGCTTGTGAAAGAGTGATGATGACGTGATTTGAGATTATTTGCCTTTAGCCGAACGTGTGCCTTTGGCGAAACCGATTTGTGAGCGCACACAGCGGAAACCGATATAGCTGCGCTGCTCGTTCTGATATTCCCACATGCGGAGATCGGAGCGGACATTGTGGGCGACATCTTTCCATGAACCGCCGCGGATGATCTTACGCTTCATCTTATAAGGATCCTCGCGGGCGGCGTCATAGCGATATTCGGGGTTGAGGTCTGATGTCAGTTTGCCGACGCTTTCTGTGTAGGCCGTCGATGTCCATTCGCTGACATTGCCGGCCATGTCATATAGTCCGAAATCGTTTGGAGCGTATGTCCCGACACGAGAGGTGATGACGTGCCCGTCCTTGACATAGTTGCCTTCCTGTGGCTTGAAGTTGGCATAGAAACAGCCTTTGTCGTCGCTCATGGTCAGTTCGCCATCCCAGGGATACATGTTTTCGGTCACGCCGGCGCGAGCTGCGTATTCCCATTCGGCTTCTGTCGGGAGGCGGTAAGGCTCGATGTAGACACCTTCGCGGCCAAGTGCGCGGCGCAGGAATTCTGTGCGCCAGTTGGCGAACGCATTTGCCTGCTCCCAGCTGACACCGACGACTGGATATTCGTTGTAGCCGCCGTGTGAGAAATAGAGACGGACATATGGTTCGTTGTAGGCGTTCTCGAAGTCGTTGACCCAGGCTGTTGTGTCGGGATAGATGTTGACTATATATGTGTTGACGAAGTCATATTCGCCGGTGAGACCTCGGGTGATAGTCTCGCGGATGATCTCTCCGTCATCGTTGACATAGGCTGTATCTTTGGAGATGACCGGCACATCGTTGGGCACAGGACGGTCTGTATTGTATTCGCGGCGGCGCGGGTCGAGACGGTTTTTGCGTTTGACCGCCTCGGTCTGGTTGTAGACTTCGTAGCGGTAGTTGAGCTGCTCTGCGTCGAGTTCTCTGGCTCCGGTGATGGGATTGGTGCGGTAGACGCTCTCGATGGCTCGCTGTTCGTCTTCGTTGGCGTTGCGCCAGGGTATAGGTTTGTTCCAGTTGAGGTGGGGCGTGACGGGATTGCCTTCGCGGTCTTCCTCGATCTTGAAGTCCTCGTTGCCGCCGTAAGCCGGGTCGGCGAGGCGCTCGCGGATGATGGAGTCACGCACCCAGAAGACAAATTGTTTGTATTTGCTGTTGGTGATTTCGGTCTCGTCCATCCAGAAACCGTCGACCGAAATGCCGCGCGAATCGGCCTGTAGGTTCCATGCGCTGTCGGCTTTCTGCGGGCCCACTTCAATCGACCCGCGGTTGATGAGCACCATGCCGTAGGGAGTGGGCTCGGCCCACGAGGTGGCGGCGATGCCTGTCACCTCGCCTCCGCCGGCGTTGCGCGAGCCGGTGGCGCATGAGCCTAACGTTGTGGCTGCGATCGCCACGCAATAGGCTAATAGGATATTGATTGCAGTTTTCATATATTCAGTCGGTGATTGTATGTTTTTTTACATTATGCGTATGTTCTTGTGACGGTGACGGTTTTTGTCAGAGAGGTCGAGCTTCATGCGGTAGCCGGCAAACACCTCGTGGCTTCCGCTCGAGGCTTTGGCGATTGCAGAGGTGGCGTAGTCGTAGCTGTAGCCGATGAAGATGTTGCGGAATTCGGCGGCGACAGTGGCTATGACCGCGTCATTCCAGCGATAGCCAAGTCCGAATGTGAGAAATTTGTCGTAGCGGCAACGGATTGTCGCTTCTCCTGTTGTGAAGCTGAAGTCACTCTTGACCAGCACCGAGGGAACTATTTCAAATAACGTGTTATTTATCGGAATATTGCTTTGTGCGGTGAAATATAGAGTGCGCCGAGCCTGAAACTGAAATTCGCGGTTGCTCTCTCCTGCGCTTGCCGACTCTCCGGTCATGGTGACTGTCGGTGACGTGAGATGGGTGGCAGACAGGCCGGCGCTGAAATACCGGTGGGTGAACCATAGACCGGCGGCAAGGTCGAGGGCGGTGCCGTGGATGTCTTGTGTCGGCAGGGCGTCGTCGTTGCTCTCGTGATAGTTGTCGTCGTCGGGTATATAGACTTCGGAGCCTTTGAAGCCTTGGTCGAAAAAGCCGATCTGAAGGCCTCCCGTGAGCATGCCTCCGAGAAGTTTGCGGCTGTATGCGATCTGGGCTCCGGCGTTGAGCGAGCTGTAGAGACCGGCTTTGTCTGTGTCGAAAAGCAGTCCGACCGCAAAGCGTTTGTTCATGATCTTGAGGGGCATGTCGGCTACACCGACAAAGTCGCGCGGGGCACCGTTGATGCCGACCCACTGCATGCGCATGCCGCCTCTTATGCGTAAGAAATCGCTTTGGCCGATTGCAGACGGGTTGAAGTAAGACGGCACTTCGTAGTACTGTGAGAACTGTGCGTCGGTCTGGGCCGAAACCCCAATCCGGCACAGGAGACATGCTGCAAGACTTGCGATGATTTTTATTACTGACTGTCGCATTGGCTATTCGAAGTAAAAGGTCAGTACTATCATTTTTGAAACGGCCTTGCTGACCGACTGGGTGAATTTCAGTTTGCCGGGATCGTCCTCAAGGTCGGGGCGGTCATGGCAGAGCACATCGCTCAGCCCGAAGCAGAATTTCAATTCGGGGTTGAGTTTGAAATACGGCAGGTAGAAGTCACATCCGAAGCCTATGGAGACATAAAAGTCAGAGACGTTTGTCTTGATGAAGTCGCTTCGCTTTTTTGCCACGTCAAAGGCGGGCATTATGCCGGTGACCATATACGGACGGCAGTTGCGGTAGCGCGATGCGGCATATTTGAGGTCTACGGGCAGCACGACAAATGTCGACTTGATGTTCTGCCGCTCGGTAGCGCCGTCGGTGATGTTGACCATGCGCAGGTCGCGGCTGCCGAAATACATGCCTGGGGAAAAGCGTAGCGAGAAATAATTGTTAAGGCGGAGGTCTATGAGACCGTTGACGCAGAAGCCGGGTTGATAATCGGGTTGTTCGATGCGCCATTCCTCGCCGTTGTCGGTGATGAAACCGTTGTGGGTGAAGCGTATGTCTTCGGCGTGAGCTCCGATTGAAAATCCAAGATGCCAGCGGCGCATGTCGGCGTAAGGACGATTGAGGAGCTTGTCGTTCAAGTCGCGTGCCTCACCCGCCACTGCGGCATACGCGCAGAGCAACAGTGTGATAATGATTTTAGCTAAGTTCATCAGATAATTAACGCCGCTGTGTCCGAATTATTGTTATTTTTGCACTAAAATACTGATGTTGCTATGGCAGACAATTATCTTGAAAAGAAAATGGAGGAGCATCGCCGCGGATCTGCGGTCGGCGCATATAGAAAAAGACTGACTCCGACGGGAAACAGGCCGGGGACAGTCTCTCTCGGTATTGGTGAACTCAGGGTGCTGGTCGACAACGCAGACGATGAAATTGGCTGTGCGATTGTGCGTAGACTGCGTTCGGCCGGTTGCAAGGTCGCGTTTGTGATGGCTGACTCGCATGGGGGAGCGAGGCTCGCGCAGGAGTCGGGAGCCCGTTTTTATCCGCTTTCGGTTTCAGACAGTGCTAAAGATGATCTGCTTGATGCATGGGGTGGTCTGGATGTGCTCGTCCACATGGGGGCAAACGTGTCCTCCGACTGGCTTGAAGCTGATGTGTCCCGCATTTTGCTTGTAGCTGACAAGCCTCAGCTTCCGGCTGTTGGCGGTGCGAGTCCTGCGGTCAATGCCATTTCGGTGAGGTGTCTGTCTCCGGACAATGTCGCTCACCTCTGTCTGTTGCTTTGCCTGGATGATTCAGAGTTCATAAAGGGCCGGTTATTCCAGTTCGCCTGAGGTTACAAATGGCGAAGCGGGCAGCCCGAAATTGTCGAAAAGGCTTGCTTTGAACCACGGACTATGGCCGTAGCGCACTTTCTTGATTTCGCCTGCTTCGTCGCAATAAATGCCGAGTGTGCCGGTCTCACATTCGACGATGGCACGTGCGGGGTGGTATATGCCGTCTTCGCCTGCGGCTTCAAAACCGTCGAGCTCGACTTCGAGGGGGCTCACACCGCCACCTGTGTTCTTGAAATATAGCAGGGCGCGTTTGCCATCCCATTGCATATGGTCGAATATAGGTCCTGACCAGGCAAAGTCGTTTTTGCCGTAATCTTTGGCAAGCGCCCAATAGGCAAGGCGTTTCCCGACATCTCTCTTGTTGGAAGGATGTATGCAGTCGCGGTCGCCGATGTCGAGAGTCACGGCCATTCCGCAATTTGAACGTTGATTCATGAGGTGTGACTGCGCCACGCGCAGTTTGCCTGCGTTGTGCTCGACATTGCCATATCCTCCGAACGGGGCTACCTGCACATAGTAGAACGGCATGTCTTCACCGCGTCCGAAGCCGGCGCGCATGCAGTCGACAAAGACCGGCATCAATCTCTCATATTCGGCAGGGTCATAGCAGTTGTTCTCGCCTTGATACCACAGCATGCCGCGCAAGGTGAATGGAAGCACGGGTGCAGCCATGGCGTTGAACAATGTTGCAGGCAGGGTCAGGACATCGGGAACCGTGCGGTCTACGGGCTTGTCGAGACGCGAGGTGTCGAGCCCGCAAGAGTCGGCATAAGCGCGGGATATCCATGGTTGGACGTTTGTGCCGCCCCATGCCGAAATAATAAGTCCGACAGGAATGTTGCCGAGAGCACGGCTGATTTCGTCGGCGAAGAAGTATGCCGTGGCGCTGCATTGGGCGACTTCGCCGGGTGTGTGCCGTGCCCAGTGGCCGCCGCAGTCGCTTTTGGGGGTCGAGCTGACGGCTTTTTCGACTGTGAACATCCTCAGCGGTTTGTCGTCCCGTGCGCCCAGGATTATGTCGAGAGCTCCGTCGATGGGCTGATGGTTGTAGCCGCGCAGTGGGATCTCCATATTTGATTGGCCGGAGCAATACCATACCTCACCGACCAGAATGCCTGTCAGCAGGCGGGTGGTGTAGTCGTCTGATATGCTGATTGCATATTCGTTGCGTGAGGCCGTGGGGGTGGGGATGCTGATTGACCAGCGTCCGTCTGACGAGGCTTTGGCGGTGTATGTTTTTCCGTCCCACGAAGGGGTGACCGAAACTGTGCGTCCCGGAGAGGCTGTGCCCCAGAGCCGGGCGTCGGTCTGCTGCTGGAGAACCATGTTGTCGCCGATGACCGACGGAAGCTGTATGGCTGCGTTGACTGCAAATGTGGCGAGAAGAGTGATGACTGAAAGGAAGTGACGTAAGGTCATGGTCTATTTGTTTTTTTGTTTGCGCAAATATACAGATATTAAATGAAAAAGTCTTATCTTTGCGTGAATCTCTGATGATTTCTGTAATCATTGACTTGAAAAATTCTAAATAACTGTTCATATGAAAAAAGTTTTATTATCGGCTATGGCTTTAATGATGGCCTGTGCCGCAGCGTCAGCCCAGTTTTTTTCAACTACCGAGGGTCAGGAGTTGATCTATAAAAGTGCTGATCTCGCCGAAAAGACCGAAACGGCAGTTAAATCCACAGTCCTGACAGTCTCGACGGGTGAGGATGGCGTGATTTCGTCGCGTGTCGAGGATCTGATGTCAGATCCTTCAAATCCCCTGCTTGAAGTAAAGAACTACCGCAATTACAGCTATAATCCTGAGACTGACATCACAAAAGTAGTGGTGATGTCGGCCGAAGATTTCAAGGATTTTGTAATGTCGATGATACGTCAGTCGGCTGATGCCGCAGGCCAACATCTCAGCGAGATGGATCTCAACGACCTGAAGAAGAATATTTCATCGAAAGGAAATCTTGAATTTGAAATCGATCCCAAGATGGCGGTAGACACCAAATTGCCAAAGTCAACACTGCGTCTCAGCGCAGGAGCTATGACAATGCGCGCAAATCTCTGGGAGGGCAAAATGCTCGGCACCGAGACCGTGACTGTTCCCGCCGGAACATTTGACTGTGTGAAACTGAGCTATACGTTGGTGATCACAGGCCCCAATGGCAACGATAAACGTAATATCACCGAGTGGTATGCCAAAGGTGTCGGACTGGTGAAAACTGTAGATTCTGACAAAAAAGGCAATCCAGTCTCTGAAGATGTGCTGCTGTCGATCAAATGATAGCAGATGATAAGTTAAATGGACGCGTTATCGGGCTTTTCCGGCAACGCGTCCTTTTTATGCCGTCGCGCTTGTGATTGTGAAAAAAACTTAGCGAAGTTGCATGAATGGATCGGAATTAGTAATTTTGCAGTGAAAAACAGAAGACTTGACGGCATACGTCGGTCAGTGGACAGATTTGGCTGCTTGCAACCACTTGAAAAAATGCTAAAATTGTTATTCCCGCTTGCCCCTGTGGAGGGTGTTATGCGGAAAGATATTTTCAGCAAAAGATAGTTTTTAGGTTTCATGCTCGGCCGCTCTGTGAGAGATCGGCCTGCATTGTCTTTTGGTAAATCTTTTGCAAAATAATAATAGACTATATCGCAATGAATTATCTTTTTACTTCGGAGTCCGTTTCTGAAGGACATCCCGACAAAGTGGCCGACCAGATTTCGGATGCGGTCCTCGACGAATTTCTCGCCCGCGACTCACGCTCAAAAGTGGCATGTGAAACTATGGTTACAACCGGTCAGGTGATCATAGCCGGAGAAGTGAGCAGTGAGGCTTATGTCGACCTTCAGGGTCTTGCCCGTGATGTGATCCGTACGATCGGTTATAACAGCAGTGACATGAAGTTTGACAGCGAGTCATGCGGTGTGTTGTCCGCGGTCCACGAACAGAGTCCCGACATCAACCGCGGTGTCGAGCGTGGCAAAGCGCGCGAGCAGGGTGCCGGTGACCAGGGCATGATGTTTGGCTATGCAACCAATGAGACTCCTCTCTATATCCCTCTGACTCTCGCTCTCAGCCATGCCCTTGTCAAGGAACTTGCAGTGATCAGACGGGAAGGCATAGAGATGACTTACCTGCGCCCCGACTCAAAAAGCCAGGTGACAGTGGAGTATGACGAGAACAACCGCCCGGTGAGAGTGCACACAGTGGTGGTGTCAACTCAGCATGACGAATTTATCCTCCCTTCCGAAGATGTGAGTCAGGAGGAAGCCGACCGTCTCATGCTCGAAAAAATCCGCGCGGATGTTGAGCGTGTGCTCATACCTCGTGTCAAGAAACAGTTGCCCGAAGAACTGCGGGACATTTTCGGCGATGATTTCATCCTGCACGTCAATCCGACCGGCAAGTTTGTGATTGGCGGACCTCATGGCGACACAGGTCTTACCGGCCGCAAGATCATAGTAGATACTTATGGAGGCCACGGTGCGCACGGAGGCGGAGCATTCTCGGGAAAAGACCCCTCGAAGGTTGACCGTTCGGCAGCGTATGCCGCCCGTCATATCGCGAAGAATCTTGTAGCCGCCGGTGTGGCGGACAGAGCTCTTGTCCAGATTGCTTATGCAATCGGTGTGGCTCAGCCTGTCAGTGTGTGCGTCAACACCTTTGGTACGTCAAAGGTCGCCGACAGCGATGCGGAGATTTCAGCCAAGGTCAGCAAACTGTTCGACTTGCGGCCTAACTCCATCGAGCGCACACTCGGCCTGCGTAAACCGATCTACCGTGAGACGGCGTCTTACGGCCATGTGGGCCGAACACCGCGCAAGGTGAAGAAAACGTTTGTCCATAGTGGCAAACCTGTCGAAATGGAGGTCGAATTGTTTACATGGGAAAAGCTTGACCGCGTGAACGACATCCGTCGCAAATTCAAACTCTGACGACATATTTGTCATTAATATTTGGCAGCGCCCCGTCCCGAGGCAATCGGACCGGGCGCTGTCTGTGTGTCTGAATCTACGCCCGGTGATTTAGGCGCGGTTTTATGAAACCTCGCCTAAATATATTATCAAATGGACTCTAAATCCGATTAGAATCATTATATTTGCGATGTCATGAAATCCGGGGCTCTATATCGTAAGGGGCGCGTGACCGTCCAGATTGCTGTCGCTGTAGCCGTTGCGGTGTCTGTGATAGCCGGCATGCCGTGTCTGCTGTCGCGGATGCAGATTGTTCCGGCCATCGCGGCTTGTTCGCTCGTGTGGCTCGTTTTGTGGGCCGGAGTTACATTGGTCCTCGGCCGTGTCTATTGCTCGTCGGTTTGTCCTGCGGGAACACTTATGGACTTGTCGTCGAGACTTCTGAGACGACGCGGCCGACGATATGTATACTCCCGCGATTGCGGTCGTGTGCGTGTTGCAGTCATGGTGAGTGTGATAGCATGTGCGGTGATGGGCATTTCGGCTGCTGTCGCGCTTACAGATCCATATTCTTCCTATACAAGGATTGTTGTGGCGGTGGCAAAGCCGTTGTCGATAGGCATCGGCGGTTTTGTAGCGGCCTCATTGACATTGTTTGTGATCGCTTTTTTTTCGGCACGCAGAGGACGCTTGCTGTGCAACACTATATGTCCTGTCGGCACACTCTTAGGGAGTGTGTCGCGCTATTCGCTCTATCATCCAGACATCAATACGGACCTGTGCACTGACTGCGGACGTTGTTCGGATGTCTGCAAGGCCGAATGTATAAACCTTACTGACCATGTGGTCGACTTGTCGCGCTGTGTGGTGTGTTTTGATTGCATCGACACCTGTCGCGACGGAGCGATCACATATCGTCGAGGCCGTCATAAACTTGCTATGCCGATGATGCGTCGAGTGGTTGGAAATGCCGGGGTTTCGGCTGTGACCGGGCATGAGCCCGAGGCTTCGGCCGACACATTCGACAGGCGTCGTTTTATCGGAGCCGCGTTTGTTGCCGCCGGTGCGTGGACTGTCGGAGCCAACGAAGCCGACAACGCTGGCCGGCGCTATGTCAGGAGCGGAGTGGAGTTGCGGCCGGTCAATCATGTGACGCCGCCGGGTACATCGTCACGCGAAGATTATCTGAGACGCTGCACTGCGTGTGGCGCTTGTGTCTCTTCATGTCCGTCGGGGGTGTTGACAATGTCTGTCGGCCAGTTCGGTGTCAGACACGCTCTTGTGCCGTTGATGAAGTTTGATCATGCATATTGCCGCCCCGACTGCGTCAGATGCACTGAGATGTGCCCTACAAAAGCCTTGACTGCGCTCACCGATGACGAAAAACGTAAGGTCGTGATCGGACGTGCGCGCGTGGTGGCGTCTAATTGCATGCTTTATGCCAATTCGACGCCTTGCAGTGTATGTGTGCGCCGATGCCCTTATGGAGCTGTGTCAATCAATGAAGTTGAAGACGGACGCGGGCTGCCGAAAATCGATGCGGGTCGTTGTGTCGGATGTGGGGCTTGCGCCGCCTTTTGTCCGTCTGAGCCTTACAGCGCGATCGTTATAGAAGGAATTTAATAAATAATCAAGAATATAAATGCGACAATATCTCGACTTGTTAAGCAGAATACTCGAAACCGGAGTGGATAAAAGCGACCGCACCGGCACCGGCACACGCTCGGTGTTCGGCCATCAGATGCGCTTTGATCTGGCAGACGGTTTCCCTTTGCTCACCACCAAGAAGGTACACCTGAAGTCAATAATCCATGAACTGCTGTGGTTTCTCAAGGGCGACACCAACGCCCGCTATCTGCAGGAAAATGGAGTCAGGATATGGAACGAATGGGCTGATGAAAACGGTGATCTTGGCCATATCTATGGCTATCAGTGGCGTTCATGGCCGGACTATGACGGAGGCCATATTGATCAGATAGCGCGGGCGGTCGACGATATCCGCAATAATCCCGACTCGCGGCGAATCATAGTAAGTGCGTGGAATGTGGCCGATCTGCCAAACATGAATCTGCCGCCTTGTCATGCTTTCTTCCAGTTTTATGTAGCTGATGGCCGTCTGAGCCTGCAGCTCTACCAGCGCAGTGCCGACTGCTTCCTCGGTGTGCCGTTCAACATCGCGTCTTATGCGTTGCTCTTGCAGATGATGGCTCAGGTGTGTGGCCTTGAGGCCGGAGAGTTTATCCATACGACCGGCGACACACACATCTATAAAGACCATTTCGAACAGGTTGAACTGCAGCTGACACGCGAGCCCAGACCTCTGCCCAAGATGATCTTGAACCCTGATGTCAAGGATATTTTTGCGTTCACTTACGATGATTTCCGTCTTGAGGGCTACGACCCGTATCCTGCAATCAAAGCCAAAGTGTCTGTATGAAAACCCGAGTCAGCATAATTGTGGCCGTTGCCTCCGATGGGGCGATCGGCCGTCGCGGAGATCTGTTGTTTCATGTCAGTGCCGACTTGCGGCGCTTCAAGTCGCTTACTATGGGCCATCCGATTATCATGGGTCGCAAGACATTCGAATCTTTGCCTAAAGGCGCGCTTCCCGGACGTCGCAATATCGTCATCACACGCGACTGCTCGTGGAGCGCTCCGGGAGCCGAGACCGCAAAGTCGCCGGCTGAAGCTGTGGCCATGTGTGAAGGCATCGATGAAGTGTTTGTCATCGGCGGCGCCAATGTTTATGCACAGATGCTTTCCATGGCCGACCGTCTATGTCTGACGAGCTTTGATGAGACGGTGTCTGATGCCGATTGCTATTTTCCTGTGATAGACAGGGATGAGTGGAGAGTAGAGCAATGTTCGGATTGGGAGCGTGACGAGAAAACAGGTGTGAAATACAGATTTGAAAATCTTGAGCGTATATGAAAAAAATTTTTCAGGTAATATCTGCAGCATTTTTGATGCTGGCATCATCGTGCGGAGGTTCGGCTGAGCGTTCGGCCGACAGCGGTGATACATTGACTTCCCGGTCAGAACTGCTGACGCTTGTCGACAGGGGTGATTATGTCACGGCCGAAGTGGCCGATCCGTGGAATGACGGAAAGTTGCTGGCTGCATATGCTCTTGTGAGCAAGGACAGCGAACTTCCCGACGGCGTCCGAGAAAATTACACAGTGGTCAAGGTGCCGCTCGAACGATCGATTGTCTATTCATCGACTAATGCCGGTGCATTGGGCGAGCTTGATGCGCTCGGATCTGTAGCAGCGGTGGCAGACGGCTCTTATTATGCTTCGTCAGACACTGTTGCCCGTCTTATCGCAGAAGGCATCATCCGGGATATCGGCAACTCCATGTCGCCTGACCCCGAGGCAATCATCGATGTCAACCCTGATGCTGTGCTTGTGTCTCCCTATGAGAATGCAGGTCATGGTGTGCTCGACCGTCTTGGAGTGCCGGTAGTCGATTTTGCCGACTATATGGAGACTGAGCCGCTCGGCAGAGCCGAATGGATACTGTTGCTCGGTGAGCTTTATGGACGGCGTCAATGTGCACAGCAGATTTATAAACGAGTGTGCGGTGATTATGACAGTCTTCGTGTGAAAGTCTCCGGCGCCGGTCTCCGGCGGCCTAAGGTGCTGACCGAGACTGTAACGTCGGGAGTGTGGTATGTGCCGGGCGGTGCGAGCTATATGGCTCACATGCTTCAGGATGCCGGAGCTCAGTATCCATGGGCCTCGGATACTTCGGCCGGATCGCTTCAGCTCGATGTGGCGTCGGTCATCGACAGGGCTTCTGACGCCGATGTCTGGATTTCACGCACCTATGGCGCTCTGCGCGATAGATCGGCTCTGCTCGACATATCGCCACTGAGTTCGCAATTCAAGGCATTCACCACCGGCGAGCTGTATAACTGCGACACGTCCGAGAAGCCGATCTTTAACGATATCGCATTTCATCCCGAGCGTATTCTCCGCGACTTTATCATGATGTTCCATCCCGGTTTGATTGAAGACGGTGAAGGAATGAATTATTATAGAAAAATCGGACAATGAAGACCCGTTTCAACCGTCCGGTGGCGTCGATTGCCTTATTCGCGGTGTTGGCAGTGGTCCTGTTCCCGCTTCTGTTGGTGACAGGTTCGGTCGATATACCTCTTGGCGACGTGGTGTCGGCTGTTACGGGAGGCGAAGTCGGTCGTGAGTCGTGGCGCGTGATTGTCGTTCAGACTCGCATCCCGGCGGCATGCACTGCGGCTGTCGCGGGATCGGCTCTTGCGGTGGCGGGATTGCTTTTGCAGACGGCCTTTGCCAATCCTTTGGCCGGGCCTTCGATCCTTGGTGTCTCGACCGGATCATCGCTCGGTGTGGCCATTGTGATGCTCGCAATCGGTGGCGCGGGTGGCTTTGCCGGCCATAGTGCGGTGCTCGGAGGGGCTTTATTGGGGGCGCTTGTGGTGATGGGCTTGCTTGTGGCGATGTCGTCGCTTGTACGCTCCTCGACCATGTTGCTGATTGTCGGCATATTGGTGGGCTATCTGAGCTCATCGGCTATTTCACTGCTCAATTTCTTTGCCACGCAAGAAGGTGTGCATTCCTATGTCATATGGGGGCTCGGCAATTTTTATGGCGTGACCAATGATAACTTGCCATGGTTTGCCGGGCTCGGGCTTGTGATGATTGCCCTGTCATTGCTTTTCATCAAGCCTCTGAACGCCATGCTCCTCGGACGTCGCTATGCCGAAAATCTCGGAGTGAGAACAATCGCTGTCAGAAACCGGCTGCTTCTGCTGTCAGGTGCGTTGACGGCTCTTGTCACGGCCTGGTGCGGTCCGATTGGCTTTATCGGACTTGTCGTTCCCCACATAGCGCGTCTCGCAAGCGGAACGTCTAACCATGCGGTTCTCCTACCGGCCACAATTCTTGCGGGAGCTGCCACCGGGCTTCTGTGTGCGCTGATCTCGGTTTTGCCGTCGACCGGGGGAGTCATACCGGTCAACGCCATCACGCCTGTCATCGGTGTGCCGGTGATCGTATATATCATCGTCCGGCGCCGTAAAATCTTTTATTTCTCCTGACAATGGATGTGTTGAAAACATATGGGCTCGCGGTCGGATACCGCAACGGACGCGACCGGAGCGAGAAAGTCGTTCTGTCTGACCTTTCGCTGAGGCTGCCACGGGCGAGTGTGACAGTGCTTGTGGGTGCCAACGGCATCGGCAAGTCTACGCTTCTTCGCACAATCGCCGGAGCTCAGCCGCCGCTTGCCGGACGGACGGAGATTGAAGGGCGCGACGTGTGCTCGATATCTCCGCGCCAGCGTGCGCACATGCTGGCGTTGGTCTATACAGACCGCACAGGGGGCGGAGGCCTGACTGTCGGAGAGGTTGTGTCGCTCGGTCGCCAGCCTTATACAGGTTTTTTAGGACGTCTTGACTCGGACGACCGCGATATCGTGAAGCAGGCCATGGCTGCTGTCGGCATATCTGACAAGGCGGAGCGCTATCTCGGTTCGCTCAGCGACGGCGAGCGTCAGAAGACAATGATTGCAAGGGCTCTCGCGCAGCAGACACCGCTGATAATACTCGATGAGCCGACGGCTTTTCTCGACGTGGCGAGCCGCCTTGAAATCATGCGCATGCTCGGTCGCCTCGCCGAGTCTGAAGGCAAAACAGTGTTGCTATCTACCCATGACATAGCTCCGGCAATGGCTATTGCCGACCGTCTTTGGGTGGTTGACGCCACATCGGCGACAATCATCGAGGGGACTGTTGACGATCTTGTCAGCCAAGGAGCCATGGATCGCGTGTTCCCTCACCGTAATGTTATCTACGACAGTGTGTCGTGTGATTATCGTAGTTTGTAAAAAAATATATATCCGCTCACTTATAAATCTAAACAAGATACAATGCAAAACAGGTTGATTAATATGCGCTTACTGCCGATCGTCGGATTTGCGTCCGCTCTTTTGTTAGCCGGATGTCACTCTGACAATGAAAAAACTGATGATATGTCACTGCCCCGGGCCGAGACTCCGCCCGCATTGGCTGTGGCCGCCGACAGCCTCTGGGCAAAGGCCGCGGCTGACAATATCGAGCTCCACAGTGTGATGGTGGTGCGTGATGACAGTGTCTTGTATGAACGTTGGGCCAATGGAGCCCATCCTGACTCGCTACATGCTCTGTATTCTGTGACAAAGACATTCACTTCGCTCGGTGTCGGTCTGGCGGTGGCCGACGGTGTGCTTTCGCTTGATGAGCGCATCATCGACATATTTCCCGATTGTGTACCTGACACGGTAAGTGAAAACCTCGCTGCGATGAAAGTGCGCCATCTGCTGACTATGTCATGCGGTCATGCAGCCGAACCTGACCTCAATGGTCTTCGCGAAAGATCAAAAACCGATTCGACGCTCTGCTGGCCTAAGGAATTTCTTGCTCACCCTGTAGACTACCGGCCCGGGACGGTGTTCTGCTACAACAGTGTCGGCTCGCATATCCTTTCGGCTGCTGTCCAGAAGCGCACCGGAAAAAAACTTTCGCAATATCTCGATGAAAGACTGTTCACCCCAATGGGCATAGATACGATTTCGTGGGATGAGACAAACGAGGGCGTGAACACCGGAGGGTGGGGGCTGCAGCTCACCACTGAGGATCTTGCCAAAGCCGGACAGTTGCTGCTTGACCGGGGATCATGGCATGGACGTCAGCTTGTGCCTGCCGACTGGATCGACAGCATGTCAGTGAGGCGTATCTGCTCGGTGCAAGGATCGCCTAACAGTGTGCAGTATGTCCCATCTCCAGAGGAATATCAGACAAGCGACTGGGTGCAGGGCTATGGTTTCCAGGTGTGGCGTTGCCGTCACGACGCTTTCAGGGCTGACGGTTCGCTGGGCCAGTTTATTGTCGTCATGCCACAGCAGGATGCCGTGGTGGTGCTCACAGCCAACTCCCACATGTATCAGAAAGAGCTCAACCTCGTATGGGACTATATTTTGCCTGTGCTTCAACAATGATACATTGGTAGCATGTCATAAAAAAATACTAACTTTGCAAAAGAAAACAATACCTAATTCATAAAACCTGACCAAATGAGACTTATCATCGAAAACAATTACGACGAAGTGTCGCGCTGGGCTGCCAATTATGTTGCTGCCCGCATCAACGAAGCCAATCCTACCGCCGAACATCCGTTCGTGCTCGGCTGTCCTACCGGCAGTTCTCCGCTCGGCATGTACAAGGAGCTTATCAAACTCAACAAGGCCGGCAAAGTTTCGTTCCGCAATGTCGTGACTTTCAATATGGACGAATACTGCTGCATTCCCCGCGATCACGAGCAGAGCTACTATACGTTCATGTGGACAAACTTCTTCAACCAGATCGACATCCTTCCCGAAAATGTCAATATCCTCAACGGCAACGCTGAAGATCCCGCTGCAGAATGCACACGTTATGAAGAGAAAATCAAATCATACGGAGGCATTGATCTATTCCTCGGCGGTGTGGGACCCGACGGCCATATCGCGTTCAACGAGCCAGGCTCGTCGCTCACTTCGCGTACCCGCATGAAAACCCTCACACAGGACACAATCATCGCTAATTCGCGTTTCTTTGACAACGACGTGAACCTTGTTCCCAAAACAGCTCTCACTGTTGGCGTAGGCACTATCATGGCTGCCCGCAGCGTGCTTCTCATCGTCAATGGCCATAACAAGGCCCGTGCGCTCAAGCACGGAGTCGAAGGCGGCATCTCCCAGATGTGGACTATCTCTGCGCTGCAGATGCATCCCAAGGCGCTGATCGTTGCCGACGAGGCTGCTTGTGCCGAACTCATGGTCGGAACATACAAATATTTCAAGGACATCGAGTCTGCCAACCTCGATCCCGAAACACAGCTCTAAGAGTTTTTTCATAAATCACTCGATCGACAATAGACGCGAGGCTGTCGGACGCTCAAAGCTCAGACAGCCTCGTGTGTGTTTCCGGCCTATGGCCGGCTTGTGTTTTAGAAGGATAAAACAAACAAATCAAAGGCTGCGCCTTTTTCCCATCAGGGAGAGGCGCAGCCTTGCGTATACGGATGTGTCAGACTGGGTTGACTTTGTCAGACCCGGTTCAATAACCTGTGTAGGTGAACGGACTGAGGGCGTGGAGCTCGGCTTTGACATCGTCGTTCACATCGAGGGTGTCGATAAACTCGGCTATGCTCTTCTCAGTGATGGCTGTGTTGACGCGTGTGAGCTGTTTGAGGGTCTCGTAGGGTTTCGGGTAGCCTTCGCGGCGCAGGATAGTCTGTATGCCTTCTGCAACGACGCTCCACATCTGACCGAGGTCGCGGTCGATGGCCTCGCGGTTGAGCAGGAGTTTGTTGAGACCTTTGACTGTCGATGCAAATGCGATGAGTCCATGGGCAAAGGGGATGCCGACGTTGCGTAGCACGGTCGAGTCGGTGAGGTCGCGCTGAAGACGTGATACGGGCAGTTTGGTCGACAGATGTGAAAGCAGGGCGTTGGCGATGCCGAGGTTGCCTTCTGAGTTCTCGAAGTCGATCGGGTTGACTTTGTGGGGCATTGCCGACGAGCCGACCTCGCCTTCTTTTATGCGTTGTTTGAAATACTCCATGGAGATATACATCCACATGTCACGGTCAAGGTCGAGAACGATGGTGTTGATGCGTCTCATGGCGTCAAATATGGCTGCCAGATTGTCGTAGTTGGATATCTGGGTGGTGTAGGCTTCGCGTTCTATGCCGAGGCTTTCAGCCAGGAATTTCTCGGCGAATGAAATCCAGTCCATGGCGGGGAAGGCAGCACGGTGGGCGTTGAAGTTGCCGGTCGCACCTCCAAATTTGCCGCTTATTTTGGCTTGACGCAGGGTCTGGAGCTGTTCGCGCAGACGATAGACATAGACCTGCAGTTCTTTGCCCAGACGGGTTGGCGACGCCGGTTGGCCGTGGGTTTTTGCCAGCATGGCGATGTCTGCCCATTCGGCAGCCTGGCGCGACAGCAGATCCATCAGCCCTTCGATTGCCGGAATGTAGACTTCATTGAGGGCGTCTTTGATCGACAGTGGCACGGCAGTGTTGTTGATATCCTGGGAGGTGAGCCCAAAGTGGATGAATTCTTTGTAGGCTGACAGCTCTCTTGCGTCGAACTGCTCTTTCAGATAATATTCGACGGCTTTCACGTCGTGGTTGGTGACAGCTTCGATATCTTTTATGCGCTGGGCGTCGGCAACGGTGAAGTTTTCGTATATTTCGCGCAGCGATTCTACGGCCTCGCGGTCAGCGCCTATGAGCTGATGGAGCGGCATGTTGTAGAGGGCGATGAAATATTCGACCTCTACCCGCAGACGGTAGCGTATGAGGGCATACTCTGAAAAGTAATTTTCAAGCGAGGCGCATTTTGAACGGTAGCGGCCATCGATCGGAGAGATTGCAGTGAGCTGTGTGAGTGACATTTGGCTGGTGTTTATGATGAGATGGATTATTGCATGCCTAATGCGTAGCCGAGTTCACGGCAGGCTGAGAGGGCGTCGCGGTTTGGCGACTGTTTGACGGTGATGGGCACGGAGATGAGTTCGAGCCCAAGTTCTTCGAGGGCTGTGTTGATGGCCTTTGCGGCTTTGGGCGCCCAGGTGTGTTCGCCGAGTATGGCGGCTTTGCGGTTTTTAAGGCCGCGGGTGGCCATGGCTTCGATGACGGCTGCGATTGGTGGGAATATACCGTCGGAATATGTCGGAGAAGCGATGACGAGTCTGCGGTGGCGGAATATGTCGGCGATGATATAGCTCAGGTCTGACACCGAGGCGTTGTGCACCGAGATGTTGCGGATGCCTGCCGCGGCCAGTCCTTCGGCTGTCGCTTCGGCCATTCTTGCCGTGTTGCCGTACATTGAGCCGTAGACTATGGTCGCGCCTTCGTCGAGCGCTTCGTAGCGGCTGAGAGTGTCATAGATGTGACGCACTTCAGACAGCCTGTCGTGCCACACCGGACCGTGGGTGGGGCATACTGTGTCAAAGTCTGCGCCTTCGAGTCTCGCAAAGGCTTTCTGCACAAATTGGCCGTATTTGCCGACGATATTGCTGTAGTAGCGCACCATCTCCGGAAAGAATTGGTCGGTGTCCATGGCTGAGTCGACGACGGCTCCGTTGAGCGCTCCGAAACATCCGAAGGCATCCCCGGTGAACAGTGTCTTTGTCTCTTTGAGCAGCGTCATCATGGTCTCGGGCCAGTGGACCATGGGGGTGATCATGAATTGCAGGGTGGTGTCACCGCCGAGGTCGAGCTCTTCGCCGTCTTTTATCGTGAGTGTGTTGGTGTCGAGTCCATAGAAGCCTTTGACCATGGCGATGGTCTGGGCGTTTCCGACTATCGTCAGGTCGGGGAATGCGTTGCGCAGTATCGCTATCGATCCCGAATGGTCCGGCTCCATGTGGTTGATCACAAGGTAGTCGGGACGGTGGTCGCCGAGCAGGTGGTTAATTGCTTCGATTTGATTGAGGGCGTGGCTGACTTCGACTCCGTCGATGATGGCGGTTTTTTCACTGCCGGTGACTAAATACGAATTGTAGCTGACTCCCGACGGGATAGGCCAAAGAGCCTCGAACTTATGGGTAGTGCGGTCGTTGACGCCTATATAATATACCTTTTCAGAAATTTGTAACTCCATTGCAAGTACAATTTGTTTTCTGATGCAAATTTACGATAAAAAGCTGTATTATATGTCGATTGTCACAATTTTTTGAGATTTAGGGGATATGGATTGTCAGCGTTAAAAGAAAAGCGGTCTTTCATCAGAAAGACCGCTATATTTGATGTGATAATGATTTTAGAGTGGGCGCTGAGGGATTCGAACCCCCGACCCTCTGCTTGTAAGGCAGACGCTCTGAACCAGCTGAGCTAAGCGCCCCTCGAAGGGGATTGTTTTAAGCAAGAGAGGTTTTGAAGTGGTGGGCGCTGAGGGATTCGAACCCCCGACCCTCTGCTTGTAAGGCAGACGCTCTGAACCAGCTGAGCTAAGCGCCCGTTCTCGCTGAAAGCGTTGCAAAGGTACGACTATTTTTTGAACCTCCAAAATTTTCGGCAATAATTTTGTGCTTTTTGCCGATTTTTTTGTTTTTGGAGGCGGTTTTAGCCCTTTGAGAGCATAAACAACGCGCCCGATTGTCTCAATGGGCGCGTTAATAATGGTAGATGTAGTAGTTGTAGATTATAGAGGTGCTCTTATAATTTTAGATATTCTCTCAGGGTTTCGACATATTCCTCAAATGCCTTCCGTCCTGTAGCTGTCATCCGGCATCTGGTGCGTGGTTTCTTGCCCACAAAACTCTTCTCTACGGATATATATCCTGCTGACGAGAGTTTGTCGAGCTGTACACTGAGATTTCCGGCGGTAGATTCGGTTTTTTCCTTGAGAAATACAAAATCCGCCTCGTCGACAGTCATCAATATCGACACCACCGCAAGTCTCAGCTGCGAATGCAGCAGCGGATCAAGTTCTTTCATGAGTTTTTCCGTGCTTTATGGTTGATTACATGACCGGGGATAATCATCATACAGGCAAATGCCCCTATAAACAGAGGCAATACCCAAGAGGCGTCCAACACCATTTTGCCGGCAATGCAGCAAGTCAAAAATATGCCGATAGCCAAACCCAGTGCGCCACCATAGATATATGATGATTCGTTGAGAACTATCCCATTTGCAATTTCTGCGAATGGCACTATAACCAACGCAAATGTGAACATCGCACTCCAGGCGTCGACTCCGCAGGCGAAAAAAAGGCCGAGACAGGACAATGTACATATGATTGCGCTGAAGCCGACAATTGTCCACAGACGATCGATGATTTTGTCTGTATAGGTTTTAACTCCTTTCTTCATGGCCTCCTTTTTAGCCATAATCGGGGTTGAGATGCCTCCGATTATCCAGATTAGGAACCACAGCCAGTTTACTGCCGGGTTGTGGGTGAGAGCGAGCAATACCCACACGACTGCGCCGATTACCACAGTGAGATATCCCCACATGAGCATGATGTTGCCGTTGCTGAGCATATAGCGCTCTTTAGACCGCGCAATCATCGATGTGATGATCTCGATGCTCTCTCTTTCGTTGATTTTTTTGTCTTCCATATTTTTATGGTTTGTAGATTTGTAAATAGGTTTATTTTATAAACCATTGATTTCATAAAAAGAGCGGTCGCGCGTTACCGCCCTGATTTTGGTTGCAAATATAGTATAGTTTATTTTATAAACCAAATTTTTAATAAATAATCGTGATTTTTTTGAATGTCCCGGTCTTGACTTATATCGTATGGACGTGTTCTAAGAGTTTGTCTCATAATAAACTCTTAATCAAATGTAACGCAATAAATGGCAAAACTGATGCGTGTTGTTGCTTATTGTGGGGTAAAATCAAAATATTTTTATTAATTTTGCGGGTATTGATGACAAAATGACAATTGCTGATGGGCGGCCGTTATCGTCTGTCGAACTAAAGACTGAGGTTCTTTGCTCTAAAGAATAGAAAAAAGCCACATGCTGATGTTATATTGATCATGAAGTCATAATTAGTAACAATCGAACATTACACATTACATATTACACATTACTTACATCAATTTAATCCGATTATGAAAAAGCTATTGATTATTACCGCTGCCGCCATGATGTCTCTGTCGGCGGTGTCAGGAGAAGTCTCTCCTGTTTTAAGGCCGCATGCTGTTGCCAATCAACAATTACTCAGTCATCGACTCGGTGCGCCGGCGAAAGTTGCAAGCCGTTCAGAAGCAAATGCCGTCATTGAAACTCCTGCCGGCAAGCTATACGACAATCTTTCGCTGTCGGAGTTTGCTCTTTACCCGCGTGCTTTTGAGATCTATCAGCGGAATGTGTCGGGCAAAGTCACGGCTATTGTCGAAGGAGATGACGGATGTCTATATGTGAAAAATCCGGTCGGAGTTTACCAGACCGATTCATGGCTCAAACTCGAGCACCGTGAAGGCTCTGTGTATGTGGCCAAACTGCCCCAGCCCGCGACCGAGCCATGGGACTTTGAGGGTCAGGCTGTATGTATGAACTTTGATCGCCTGGAATTTGACGAAGACGAAGAGTACTACTATCCGTCGTTTTCCGAGAGTGAACTTACGTTCAACTACGAAAATGGAGTGCTCACCTCGACCGGAGATATAGCTGAGGATGAGGATATGCCTGTTATGCTCGGTCTTACTTACAATATCTATGGACCTGAGGATGCTGATGAAGCTTGGGCCTGGTTCGGAGTAAACAACATTATGGTTAAATCGATGGATGCAACGCTCACCGATTTGCCGGCAGGTGTGTCGGCAGATAAAAAAATAATGAGATCATCGGCCGGAGAATCTGCAGTGTGGGTCGCTGTCGATGGTGATGACATATATCTTCAACCGGGTGTCGGCCTTGGTTATGCCACCGGTAAGATCTCAGATGGGAAAGCCATTTTCGACAGCTATCAGTATATTGGCATAATCGGCAATTCGCACTGTTTCTTTGTCGGCGGCACAAGCAAGTTTATTGAAGATGAGGAATACTATGACGGAGGCTATACAGTCTATAGCCCGGCTGAAAATATCACCTTCGACTATCTCACTGACGATGCAGTCCTCAAAAGTGAAGGAGCGATCATTGAAAATGAAGGCAATCTGTCATACTATGCCATCGATATCTTTGACAAACCTGTGATCAGCGATTACAAGGCTGTCGAAGCAGCTCCCGAAAATCCTGTTATTACCCTCTATCAAGAGTATGACGATTTCGATGAATATGGTGTGATAAAATTTGAATTGCCGACCGAGGCTAAAGACGGGGCAAATATCAGTAAAATCGACATGTATTATAACATATTTGTAAAAGGCAACGATGAACCATATGTCTTCAAACCAAGCATGTATGAACTTATCAACTCTCCGATGTCCAATGTGCCATATGAATTCTCGGACGGAGGTTATGATTTCACAGTCAGTGGCACACTTCATACTGTCG
Organism: uncultured Muribaculaceae bacterium; assembly: GCA_964018265.1. Classification (GTDB taxonomy): domain Bacteria; phylum Bacteroidota; class Bacteroidia; order Bacteroidales; family Muribaculaceae; genus CAG-873. The sequence continues at coordinate 23,555 of CAXHOY010000006.1, read as the reverse complement.
TGATCTATGAGGAATTAGGGGTGATCGGAGTCCAGAGTGTAAACGCTGTGGGTGACACTCTCTACAAATCAGCGATTGTCTGGACAGATGGAGAAGAAGCCGGCATTGAGTCTGTCATAGTCGATAACTCAGATGAATGTGAGTTCTTCGACCTTATGGGTCGCCGCGTGGTTGAACCTGTATCTGGCGTCTACATTCGCCGTCAAGGCAACGTGACCGATAAGGTTGTCATCAGATAAGGCCCGTATACAATACATAACTTAAAAATGAGGCTGCTTGACTATGATTTTGTCGGGCAGCCTCATTCGATTCCATAGCCAGGTCATTGCCATGGGACAGACTCTCAGTCGCTGCCTATCCATAGGCATATCATGGAGGCCAGAACAAAGCAAAGGTCGATGACCTTGGACCGCAGGTTCTTTTCCTTGAAAATCAGCGCACCTATGGCAAACGATACCAGAACACTGCCACGTCGCACCATCGAAACGACCGAAATCATCGCATCGGGGTCAGTCAGGGCGTAGAAATAGACAAAGTCGGCGATGGTGAGAAAGATGCTTATCAGCACAATCGAATGGCGCCACCTGAATGGGGTCGAATGGGCGCGTCTCGGCCACCATATGATCAGCAGCATCAGTCCCATCATCAGGCATTGGTAGATGTTATACCATCCTTGGACGGCCATGCGGTTGACTCCTGCGCCTCCACTTTGGGGCGGCGCCATCAGGTATTTGTCATACAGGCCGCTTGCGGCACCGAGCACGGCGGCACCGATGAGCATGTAGATCCAGATGTTGTGGCCGAAGCGTATGCCTTCTTTGCTTCCGCTGCGGCTCATCATGTAAAATGAAATAACTCCAAGAGTCACTCCCGCCCACTGCCAGGCGTTCAAGCTTTCACCGAAGACAAGAAGCGCACCGACTATGGTCATCACGGGTCGTGTGGCGTTGACAGAGCCTGCTATGGTCAGCGGCAGGTGTTTGATCGCGAAGTATCCGAGTATCCACGACGAGAGGACGATCGCCGATTTCAGGATTATGAGCCTGTGTTCGGCCATCGTAAGCTCCGGTACATAGAAATGGGAGTTCACAGGAATGTGGCCGCTGTTGGAAAGCACCAGAAAAGGTGTCAGCAACAGGGCGCAGAAAAGGGTGTTAAGGAACAGTATCGGAATGACGGCGTTGTCGCGCAACGAGTGTTTCTTGCTCGCGTCATAAAATCCGAGCATTGCGGCAGATAGGAATGCAAGTATTATCCACATGTTGAGTGAGTTGTACTATTGATGCGGCTCCGGATCATCGTCGCCGGCGGCGTGAGAAATCGCAAATTCGCCGTGGCCTATGTATTTGAAGCCAACTATGTCGATGGCTGCCATGCGTTCGATGAGTTCTTCGGCCGAACTTGTCGATATGTGAAGATTGAGCGCTATCTCACGGATGTTAAAATGTCCAGGCGTGGTGTCGAGCAGTTGCAGCAGGCGGCTTTCTGAGTCGGAGAGTGACAGCATGACTGCGTCGGCAGTGGCGGAAGTCTTCCGCTGCCACGCTCTGACCATGAGCGGATGGGCCACGATGTTCTCGTCGGCGACGCGGTAGAAGGCTTTCCATTTGCCGTCGGTGTCACACGCCATCACAGGTCGGGCTGTGGCCTGAGGAATGTCTGCTCTGATTACGGTCACACCATGTCCGACATTGAAGGCCGTGAATGTCACTTCCTGCGATGGACGGCAGTATCTGGCGGCAGCTTGTTCGACGACATATATGTCTTCTTCGTTCCTGACGCCTGCCGGAACGCCGTTATCCTTGACGCCTATCAACAGGCGTCCGCCTCTGCGGTTTGCGAATGCTGATATTGACCGTGCGATCTTTCGTGCGTCGGAGATCAGAAATTTGAAGTCCTGTTGGTCGTGTTCGCCCTGTGATATCAGGTCTTCGATATAATATTTCCCTTTTATCGGGTTCAGGTCTTTCATCAGAGCCGGTTAAGGACTGCTGTCAGGGTGGCGAATGTGTGGGCCGGGGCGTCAGACCAGAAATTCTCATATTGCGAGATGTTGTCGGCGCTTCCGGGTGTGTCGCTGATGACGCGGATGCAAAGGAAGGGGACATCTTTGAGATGGCAGATGTGGGCTATGGCGGCCGACTCCATGTCTACAGCCACTGCTTCGGGGTAGACGCTGAGGATATGATCGACTTCCTCGCGGCGGCTCACAAAGATATCGCCCGAGGCTATGAGTCCGCGCTTGACACCGAGGCTGTCGAACATGTCATCTGCAAGCGGACAGGTGAACAGGCGGGGACATCCGGCAGCTTGTCCGGGCTCTGTGCCGGGACCGCACCACACGTCGTGGTAGCCTATGCGGTCAGCGATGACAACATCAAGGATGCCGGCGTCTGCTCCAGTTCCTCCGGCGACTCCGGTGTTGATGACAATGGCCGGATGGAATGTCTCGATCAGGGTGAGCGTCCCGGCTGCGGCGTTGACTTTGCCTATGCCGCATTCGGTGGCGATGATGTCATGGTTGCCGATACGGCCGGTATGGAATGTCATGCCGTTGACGCTGACAGTCGCATGGTCGTCAATCATCGGCAGAAGGAGCGCGAGTTCTTTTGACATCGCGGCTATGATGGCTATTTTCATACTATATAATCTTTTTTTGAGCACAATTGGATTTGTCACGCTCTTACGGGACGCAAAATTACAAAATCACTGCCGACGCACCAAATCTGAAATGGTGAGCATGCGATCAGTCTGTCTTGCGCCGGAGCGCTGACACAAGACGTATTTTGAGCTTGTAGGGTGTCGCTTGTGCGCTGGAGCGCGGTTTTGGAGAACGGTAGTAGTACATCACTTTTTGTGAGTCCCACGAGCGTAATTCGGCCTTGCGTGTCTCTGAAGGCTCGATCGTGATGTCGATGTCGGCTGTGCGTCGGTCGAGCATGCGGCCCTGCATATCGAGATAGGTCACTTCGACCGTGATGCGGTCGATGACGCTGTCTGTGTGATTGGAAACATAGAAACTTTCGCGGGTCGAGCGCAAGGTCTTTTCATAGCCGCTGAAGGCAAAGGCGGTGCTGTCGGCTTCGGTGAATATCGTGTCATAGGGCGCGTTGGCTGTTGCAGCGGCGGCGGGAGCTGATTTGAGCCGTTGGCGCGTTGAACGTTGTGCCTCTGACGGCAGAGCTGCCGCGATGACAGTCAGTGTGGCGATGATGACAAGAGGCTTCATAGCATGAGCGGACCTCCTTGTCCGGTCGGGGGATAGAGTCTCACTGCTCCATCGACTGATGTCGGACGAGTGTCCTGACGGTTGACCGAGAAACGGAACAGATAGGGTAGCAGACGCCGTAGTTTTACGTTGTAGCCCTGTTTGTAGTAGTCAAACGACAGGCGTCCGTCCTTGCCCAGGGTGATGATACATCTGACAGTTTTCTTGCCGAGAATATTGCTGCGGACAAATGACGCGTCATAAATCCCTGCTTTGCCGGTCGATCTGGCGTGGCCTATGCTTTGGCCGGGTATGACCGACATGTCGTGGGAGTCAAGGATGACGATGTCAAAGTCTGACGCCGAAGGACTCGTGGGCAGGACTGCAATCGTGGCGCCGTCTGCTCCAAGTTGCCAAATGCCGGCCAGAGGGTCTGAGCCTCGGCTGTCGATGATTTCGCGTGCGGACGTAAAACCGACCGGTTGAGAAGCATCGGCCGGCATGTTGGAACAGGTCAACACTGACGCAAGCAGCAATATCACCGTCGGCTTGAGTGTCATCAGATCGAGCTGAATTTATAGGCGAAGCCGATTGAGAGGATTTCCTTGCACTGCAGTTTTTTCCAGTTTGAGTTTTCGGCTCTCACTCCGCGGCTGTCGTAACGGATGTGGGCATATATCTGCGTTGTCAGGAATTTGTTGATTTCAAACCTGAGCGTGTTCTCCCAGTCGGCCTGTATCTGGTCGTAGTCTGAGAAGGTGAAGAAGCGAGAGGAGAACGATATGTTGGATGTCATCTTCCATGTGAGCTTGAGCTCGGCGGTCGAACCATACTTGCTGAGCGTCGTGTGACCTTCGCGTATGCCGTATTGTGTCTCGTTGATTTCATCGTTTGTGCATATCTTGAGGTTGTAAGAGATAGGGGCGAGTGATGCATCAAAGGTGAAGGTTTTTTTGGCGTTGGCATAGTTGTAGGTCATACCGACACCGGCTGTGAGTTCGCCGGGCGAGAGGAAGGCCGAACGCAGTGTGCGGGTGTTGCTGGTGTAGGAGTTCAGCAGCTGGGTCTTGAACTGGCCGGTGAACGAGTAGTACCATCTTTTGGCGGCTTTGAGACCGAAGGTGATGTTGAGCTGGAGCAGGTCGTCGGAGATGCTGTAGTTGCGCAGCGAGTCGTCAGGAGCGCTGTTCATGCCGAGTTTATATTGTGACGTGAAGTCGAGCAGGAGGTTAGGATGGTATTCCTGGTTCAGCTTGACGTTGTAGTAGATCTGGGCGAGCATGTTGAGGTTGTTGTTTCCACCCTGATACCAGTTTGGGGAGACATATGCCTGAGAGAACTGGAGAGAGGCATTGAAATTGCGTATCCAGTGGCGGCGTTTGATTTCGTCGGCAACAAGGGTTGTCTCGCTGACGGGTCCGGCGAGCACTTCCTTGATCTGGACTGTGTGGTCGGTCGGGTCGATTGTGGCGTGATACTGCTTTGGCGCCTGTGGGAGCATGGTGATGTTGTAGCGCACTTTGTCGGGGTGGCGGTAGTAGAGATTATAGAGCATCCTTTTGACATCCTTGGCTATTACATCATGTTCTTCAATCCATCTTAGCTCGGGACGTCCTGAAAACATGGGATCCCACAGACCGACGGTATCGATAAACTCAAAATGGGTGTAGACGGCCGGAAGGAAAAAGTCTCTCGGCAGTTCGGGCAGAGGAACGAGCGTGTCGAGGGCGAAGCCTACGGCTTCTTCGGGGCGCATTTCGTCCCAGCGCCTTCCGTCGGGCGCGTAGATTGTTGAGTCGTTGGTCAAAGGCGCACTGTCGTTCCACCCGTCGAGAATTTCAATCTGTTCGTCGCTCTGGCTTGCCGATGAGCGGTAAGAGGCTTGAGCCGAAGTGATCATGGTGGTTGCTGAAATGGCCGATATGACAGTCAGTAGTGATAATAGTCTATGGAACATTGCGGATTGATTGGATGAAATTAGGATTGGAGGTTTGCCTCGGTGATTATCTCAGGGACGGACTGCGGTGTAAAGTGTGCAGACTCCAAAAGTCATGCGTCTGAAGGCTGTGGAGGTGAAACCGGCGTCACGGATGAGCTGAAGCATTTCGTCGCCCTGTGGCACGGCGGCTATACTTTCGGGCAGGTAGCTGTAGGCGCGTGAGTCTTTCGACACAAATCGGCCTAATGCGGGTATGACCCCACGGGTGTATAGCTTATAGAAGGGTTTTACGAGAGGATTGACCGGTGTGGACAGCTCGAGGACGAAGAGCCGGCCTCCCGGACGCAGTACACGCAGCATCTCTGCGTAGCCACGGTCGAGATGCTCGAAGTTGCGGACTCCGAAGGCGACGGTTATTACGTCGGCCGACGAGTCGGGCAAAGGCATCGACAGGCAGTCGCCGCACATCAGTCTGACACGGTCGCTGAGACCTGCAGCTTCGACTTTGTGGCGTCCGATATCGATCATTCCTTCCGAAAGGTCGAGACCTGTGACATTGGCCTGAGGCATGCGTCTGGCCATGTTTACGGCGAGGTCACCGGTGCCGGTGGCGATGTCGACGATGTCGGCGGGCTTGAGCGCGGCAATTCTGTCGACAGTCAGCCGTCGCCAACGTTTGTCGATGCCCAAGGTCATCGCACGGTTCATCCAGTCGTAGGCAGGTGCGATTGAGTCAAACATCTCGCGCACCTGTTCGGTCTTGGCCCGTTTGCCGTCGTAGGGTTTTATTTGTTCGGCTCTGACTTCCACCTCGATGTTCAGCCTTTGAGTTGGTCAAGGCAGTCGAGCACATTGCGTGCTATGCGGTCTGCGAGGTCTGCTTCGGGAGCTTTTTCAAATTTTTTGCCGGTGATATGTTCATACAGCTCTATGTATCGTTCGGAGATGCCTTGGCATACTTCAGGTGTCATTTCCGGCACTTTCTGGCCTGCTTTGCCCATGAAGCCGTTGTCCATAAGCCATTGACGCACGAATTCCTTGGAGAGCTGGCGCTGCGGCTCGCCGGCCTCGAAGCGCTGCTGATAGCCGTCGGCATAGAAATAGCGCGATGAGTCGGGAGTGTGGATCTCGTCGATGAGAATCACTTTGTCGGCAAGTTTGCCGAATTCATATTTGGTGTCGACCAGTATCAGTCCTTTTTCAGCGGCCATGCGTGTGCCGATGGCAAAGAGCTCACGTGTGTATTTCTCCATTTGCTCGTAATCTTCTTTGCTGACGATGCCCTGGGCGATAATTTCTTCTTTAGAGATGTTTTCGTCGTGGCCAGCCTCCGCTTTGGTTGTCGGGGTGATGATGGGCTCGGGAAAACGCTCGTTCTCGCGCATGCCATCGGGGAGTTTGACACCGCAGATCTCGCGGACTCCGGCTGCATATTCGCGCCATGCGCTGCCTGTGAGATAGCCGCGTATGATCATTTCGACCCTGAAGCCTTCGCATTTATATCCGACTGTCACCATTGGGTCGGGGACAGCTATTTTCCAGTTGGGTACGACATCAGCGGTGGCGTCAAGAAATTGAGCGGCAATCTGATTGAGCATCTGGCCTTTGTAGGGTATGCCTTCGGGAAGGATAACATCGAATGCCGAGATGCGGTCTGTCGCCACCATGACCATGATTGAGTCGTTGATGGTGTAAACATCACGGACTTTGCCGTGGTAGACGGCTGTCTGTCCGGGAAAATTGAAATCAGTGCGGGTTAGTGTCGTAGCCATTGGAAATGTGAATTATGTCGGTTTGTTTGAATATGATATTTTATTCTTCGCTTTCTTTGTCAGTGTCGCGGTTTTGCTCTTTGCGGTCTTCGTCAAAACGTTCATAGGCTTCGACGATGCGTTGCACGAGCTGGTGGCGTATGATATCTTTTTTTGTAAAATCAACACGTCCGATGCCTTTGACGTCGCGGAGCACGTTGAGAGCCTGGATCAGTCCCGACGATGTTGAGCGCGGAAGGTCGATCTGGGTGGCATCACCGGTTATGATCATCTTGGCGTTCATACCCAGACGCGTGAGGAACATCTTGATCTGGTGAGGGGTGGTGTTCTGCGCCTCGTCGAGAACGATGATGGCGTCATTGAGGGTGCGGCCTCGCATGAAGGCAAGCGGTGCGATCTGGATTACCTTTGTCTCCATATATTCTTTGAGCTTCATCGGTGGGATCATATCCTCGAGGGCGTCGTAGAGAGGCTGGAGATAAGGGTCGATCTTGTCTTTCATGTCACCGGGCAGAAAGCCTAATTTCTCACCGGCTTCGACAGCGGGGCGCGACAGTATGATCTTGCGTGCTTCGCGATTTTTGAGCGCCCGGACGGCAAGGGCGATTGCTATATAGGTTTTGCCGGTTCCGGCGGGGCCGAGTGCAAAGGTGAGGTCGTTGTGACTGAACTCTTCGACAAGTTTCTGTTGGTTTGGCGTGCGACCCGATATCGGTTTGCCATTAATGCCATAGATTATGACATCGTCGCGTTTCAGTTCGCGCGGGGCGTTGCCTTTGATAATGTCGATGATGGTGTCCTCGTTGAGCGAGTTGTATTTTTCGACATAGTCTTCAATTTGCTTGATTGCTTTTTCGAAGTCGGCTGTCTCTCCGTCTTCGCCTATGACCTTGATGACATTGCCGCGGGCTGCGATGCGCAATTTGGGAAACAAGTTGCGTATCAGCTGCATATTGCAGTTGTTGACACCATAGAAGGTCACCGGGTCGACCTTGTCGATTATGACGATGCGTTCGATCATTCGTGATTACGTTGATTGTGGCACAAAGATACAAATAAGTCAAAGGCAATGCAAAATTTATTTTGGATTGCCGGACGAAGAATCTTAGGCGAAGCCAAAGATCGTCCGGTCAGCAGTGCCAAAAAAAATTTTGGATTGCCGGACGAAGAATCTTAGGCGAAGCCAAAGATCGTCCGGTCAGCAATGCAAAAAAATATTTTGGATTGCCGGACGAAGAATCTTAGGCGGAGCCAAAGATCGTCCGGTCAGCAATGCCAAAAAATATTTTGGATTGCCGTTTTTTACAGACCGCAGCGGAGGGTGACTCCTCCGCTGCGGTCGATGGTATTATCAATTTATATGGAGTTCGGCTCTTCGGTCCAGACTTGCCGAACCGAATGCGTCGGTCGAACCCTTTCCGGCCGTACGGATGAGGGATGCATCGACTCCGTGGGTGGCGAGATATTGGCCTAAGGCATTGGCTCGACGTTGGCTGAGCCTGTCGTTGTGAGCCGGAGAGCCGCTTGGGTCTGTATAGGCGACAACCATAACCTCTTTGCCCGAATCGGCCACGCGTTTGGCAAATTCATTGAGTGTGGCGTTTTCAGAGATTGTCGATGCGTCGACATCAAATAGATATACGAGGCGCGTGGAGGGGTCGGCAATAGCAATCAGTGTGGCACGGCCGTCAGGGCTGATGGCTGTGGCTGTGGTGCCGTTGCCGGAGGAAGCCTTGTCTTGGGCGTTGCTCGACGTAACGCGGCCGTCTGATGTCAAGGGCGAGAGCCGGAAACCGCTTGACGGTGTGTGGCCACGGCCATAAAGCACAAATTCGGCTCCCGGTGTGGCATAGGCCGAGGCCGAACGGTCGATTTCGCTTTTGTGGTGGCTGAGACCGATGGCTACTGCGACTGCCGTGACAACAGCGAGTGCAAGCATCAGACCGAGACCCCATTTCATCGCTCCTGAAACATTGCCTTTGCGTGAGTTTTCAAAAATTGGGTCGTTTTCGACAGCAGCGCCTGCTGCGGCCTCTGTCTCGTCATAAGCGGCCAGCTGTTTGGCCTCTTCGTGAGCCGACAGTCTTGGCGATTCGTGATGGGCGCCAAGCCGTCCGGGGGTTGGATTATCTGTAATCATGGCCTTGAAAATTTAGTTATACAAACAATAGTGACTTAATATTAATATATTATGTCTTTATAACATCCTTTGCGTGGCCTTGGTTTCGGTTTGTGACGGATATTTTTGAATAGTTGCCTGACATTCTGTGGTGGCGATGATGTTGCCGTGGCGTCACACCGACGCCGATTAAACGGTGCTGACCGGCCTGTATGAAGGGTCAGCTTGCTATGCGGGACTTCTGAAGACCACGGTGTTTCACGAAAGAAGCCGCTTGACGATTTTCTGCTCTTCGCTGTGGCCGACTGTTGACAGACGTAGCAGCGGCAGTCCGACTGTTTCGAGTATATGGTCTTTCATGCGGTCGCGCTGATATTGTTCGGTTTTGTCGTTGTGATAGCTGTAACCGTCAGTCTCGATTGCCAGTAGCGGTTGTTTGCTGACTCGGTTGATGATCAGAAAGTCGATATGTGTCGACGGGTGAGAGGCATAGCGGACCTCGCGTTCAGATAATCCCGAGACATCGCTGATGAGACATCTCAGAGGGTAGTGACACAAGGCTTTTATGTGGGATAGGCGCGGATAGGAAGTGCGGATCTTTTCAATCAGGTCGAAGGTCAGGTTTTCGGATTCATAGGCCGACACGGTGCTGTGTGCCGCTATCTGAGAGAAAAGATAGTCGTAGATCGAGCGCAATTTGCTTTCGATGACTGTGCCTTGCTGATATTTGATGTAACCGAGCAGATCATGGATGTTTCCTTTCAATGTCTGTGGATTGCCTGTCACAACGAGGCAGAATTTCTCTTTTGCGCGCGACACTGCGACGTTGAGCAGATTGGCGTCATCTGAAAATTCGGTGATCAGGTCGTCTGTCACACTCATGATGATGGTCGCTTTCTCCCGGCCTTGGTATTTGTGGACCGTGGCGGCTTCGATTTCAGGCAGCTGTGAGCGGAATTGGCCGACCTGATGGTTGTAGGGCGCGATGATGCCTGTCTCGTCGGGCTTGTCGAGCATAGGCATCAGTTCGATTTTGACAGCGTCGATTTCTCGTTGGTTGTAATGGCCACGGCAATGCTGACCTTCGGATGTGGTCAAGGCGAGCAGATGCCTGTCATTGTCCTTGCGCTCGGTCATTATGAGCAGATTGCCGCCATAGAATTTTTGGTTGCAGAAGTTTATTATGTCAGGGTGGCAGCGATAGTGCTCGCGCAGAAGTGTTTCCGGCATATTGGGGACGGTGGCCAGGATTGAGCTCAAAAAGCTGTGAGATGCTGCGTCATAGGAATCAGCGATGGCCGAGAATTTCCTGATTTCATCGAGCTTGGCGCGGTCGTCCTCTGTCACTACATTGGGCAGCTGCATGGTGTCTCCGACTATGACTGCGTTTTTTGCACATGTAAGGGCCAGCAGACCCGTGTCGACCGCCACTTGCGAGGCCTCGTCCATAATGACATAGTCAAAGAGCGTGTCGCTGTTGAAACACGTTTTCGACGAGAACGTCGTGCTCAGAACGATGGGGTAGTCGTCCAACACTGCTTCGCCATTGTTGAACAGTTCTCTGACTGTAGGTATTATCTGCCGCTCATCCTTATAGCGTCGTGCAATCGAGTCTTTGACGATAGCCATCGAATTGTCGGTCAGAGTCTGCATCAGAGTTTTCGCATCATGTTGAGCCAGCCGTGTTTTGATGTTTTCGATTTCGGAGCGCAATTCCTGTATGCGCCGGATATAGAAAAGCCAGTCGGTCAGGTTCATGATGCGGGGGAGCGAGTCGGCTGTGAGTTCTTCTTTTATTTCAAGTGTGAAGCGTAACCGCAGTTCAAGGCCTAATTTGTCAAAGAGCTGTTTTAGCTGTTTTAACAGGCCTTTGTGATTTTCTTTGTATTTATGGGCATAAGACTTTATGCGTCCTAAGACCTTTAGTATCCTGGCTGATGAGGCCTTGACTTCACGGTCGGTGAACTTACACGAGTTTTCTTGTGCGAAATGCGACTTCTCGATCTCTACTTCCGGCAATTCCTGTCTGCACAAGGCCAGCCTTTCCTGCAGATCAAAGATCGATTTGATTTTATCGAGGCTTGCTCCGACGTCGGTTGTCGCACGTTTCAGTTCTGGCGGTGTTTTGCACCATGATGGCAGCTCCGGATTCAGAGGCGGTTGATTGGCGATGAATGCTTCTTTGTTTTCTTTCTTTCCCAAGGATGCGACGAGAAAGCCGAGCCCATGGCTGGATAGCTTTTCCTGCACGTTCTCTGTCGCTGAATTATTGTTGGAGACAATCAAGACTGATTTACGGGCTACCAGCAGGTTGGCTATGATGTTGAGGATGGTCTGTGTCTTGCCGGTGCCGGGTGGGCCTTGGATGACGCTCAGCTGATTGGAGAGGGCGGCCGTTACGGCGCGTTGCTGACTTGCATTGCAGCCGAACGGAAACAGGGTGATGCCTGTGCGGTGGCGTTTTATCGATTTTCGTGGATTGAGATATACAGCGGCGGCAGTGTCTTCATCAACAAAATCAATCTTGGAATAGATAGAGCTTAATATGCCCTCTGTCTTGTCTCCCTCATCGTTGTCGATGCCGAGAGTGTTGACCGAGGCACACTGCCTCAGATAGTCAAACACATTGGCGGCATTGTCTTTAAGGCATGAACGACGTATGTCGACTTCGCTTTCGGGATGGTGCTTGGTGAAGTCATTTCCATAGGTTATCGCATAGATAGTCTTGCCGCAGTGAGCGAACAGATCGACAGCCTTGATGTTCTTTTCTTTCTTGCCATTGACGAAGATATGGCAGCCGTCAATAGCCAGCGATGTCGGATTTTGGATCCATGTCACATTGTCTGCGGAATAGGAATATATCTTGTTGGTATTCCTGAATTTAATGGCATATTTCTTTCCGTCAGGCCGAATTGACTCGACCTGATATGTCTTATCGGTTCCGCCTATGATTATGACATGCTTCCTGAGATCCATAAAATGGGGGACTCTTAGTCAGGTGTGATTGCAACCTTGACCACATTGTCGTGGTGGTTTTCAAACAGGTCATATGCCTCGTCGATTTTCGAGAAGGGGAATGTATGGGTTATCAACGGAGTGGTGTCAATCTTGCCTTGGGAGATAAGTTGCAGTATCTCATCGCAGTCACAGCCGTCGACCCCGCCGGTCTTGAACGTCAGATTCTTTCCATACATATCGGGCAAGGGCAACACCTGCGGCTTATCATAGAGGGCGACCACTGTGACAATGGCGTTGGGTCGCGCTGCTTGCCAAGCCAACTTGAAAGTGTCATCTGCTCCTGCGACCTCGATAACACGGTCGGCTCCACCATGCTCCGAAAGTTGCAGCGTTTTCTCCGGACATTCTTCCGGCAAGACGACAATCACATCGGGATAATTGCGCCTGACAAACTCCTGACGCATCGCATCTTTCTCGCAGACGATAATCCGCTTGGGATTATAAAGCCGGACACACTGCAATGTGCAAAGCCCGGTCGGTCCGGCACCGATAATCAGCACCGTGTCTTCCTCGCCGATCTCCGAAATCTTAGCCGCCCAATATCCGGTGGCAAGAATATCGCCCACAAACAGAGCCTGCTCATCGCTGACATTATCCGGAATCACGGTCAACCCATTGTCAGCAAACGGCACACGCACAAACTCCGTCTGTCCACCATCGATACGGCAACCAAGTGCCCAACCGCCATTCGGGTCTGTGCAATTATTGACCCATCCATGCCGACAGAAGAAACACTCACCGCAGAACGTCTCGACGTTTACCGCCACACGGTCGCCAGGCTTTACCTTGGAGACGGCCACCCCGACACTCTCCACCACGCCGACCATCTCATGCCCGACAGTAATGCCCGGCACAGCCCTCGGCACAGAGCCATGCTTGATATGCAAATCCGAGGTGCAGATACTGCTCAAAGTCACCCTCACCACAGCATCCGTTGGATTAATAATGATGGGCTTCGCCTTCTCCATCACCTCAAACCGACCTTTATTAATGTATGTCAATGCTTTCATTAGTTGTATTTAAAAAGTTATGTCTTGATACACGTAGTATACACCATCCTCCTTTCCTCCAATCTTCTTCTCGCCGAATTGCAACTGGTGTAATATGATTTTCTAGGGATTCATATTTTTAGATTTCGGTTATACCAAGTCTTTTTAAATACTCGTATGTGGAATTATAGTAGGTTGGCAGGCGTGTTGGATCTTCAGGAAATCCTTCGGGTGTTTTGTTTCTATTCCCTTCCGGCACGCATATTACCATTCCTTGACGAGCGCGGGTGAGAAGCACACGATAGGCATTGAGCATGTATTTCTGTGTCTCAATATTCTTTTCTGGAATCCACTGCGTTTTGCCATTGAATTTCCAGAATGACCATTTGTCATTATCATATCGCATGTCTGCATCCCATAAAATACAAGCATAGTCAACTTCAAGGCCTTGGACTTGTATTTCGGTTGCTGCTTCTTCGAGATAGTTTGAAGACCTCACATCTGTTTTATCCTCAAGAAACCAATGCACTGCGTTATCTTCGCTTTGAGGTAAAACATGTACAGCTAACGGTTTGAAACGGGCTGAAACTTTTGAAATCAGTATGCCTGTTTGTTGGGAGCCTCTGGCTTGCTGCCTAAGCCACGCGCGAGCTTTATCCATGCTGCGGGTTAGTACGATTGGATAATGATGACTAACGACGTCCTGATACAATTCTTCTGCGTCAGGATTAAATGATAGAAGAGAATGTACAAACGCTGATAATCTTTCGGCCCTGAATGACCGGAGACTTACGCCAAGATGTAGCCGGTCGGAATACTCAACCTTAGAATTATGCTTAAGCAATTCAGTAACCTTACCTTCGGCATATTCTGGGTCAGTCAATTTGTCGGAAATGTAGACTCTCCAATGTTGGAAGCGATTATTTATGGCTGCTATCCATTCAGATATGCCCGCTTCGCCTGTGTTGATTTCCTGTCCACCTCCAATAAGGCAAACAATAGTAGCCCAGTCCTCTCGTTGGTCAAGTGACCAAATCAGAAATGCGGCCTCAGACATTGGAAAATTTGCTACTTTGAGCTTATTGCCGTATGTTCCACCGCGTTTTAGATAGTCGGCAATTCGTTTGTGGGTCCATGCTCGCTGAGCTTCATCAAATATGGCAACGTGCTCTACTTCGCCATAACCGCTTTGTTGAAGTTTTACAGCCTTTAAAGGATCAATTTCGAGTTTACCATCAACTACCGGATTCTTGATTTTAGCGAGCATATTGTCTCTATAACGGTGGATAATTTGAATGAACTTGCTCACTTCTCGGCGGGAATCAGAGAGTTTTTTATCCTCGCCCTTATTTTTAGATTTTTTGCAGTTGTCGCGTGCAAGTGCTTCTGTCAAAACAGCAACAAGCGGACCGTTGCCGGAAAGATATACAGCTCCGTCATCAACGTTGAATGTTCCGTCTTCTTGATAAGACTGTTTGACAGCGACATCAAGGCCGACCAATGTTTTTCCTGCACCTGGGACTCCGGTAACGAAACAGATGCTTTTTTCTCCGTTCTTCTTTGATCGGTTTATTATGTCAAGTATGTAGGCAATAGTTGCATCAGTAGTTACTTTGTCGGCTTCATGTCGAGTTATATCCTCTACAGAGTGATTTTCGTAAAGAGACCGAGCAGCCTCAATGATGGTTGGAGTAGGTGTATATGGGCTAATAATCCAATCTTTTATTGTGCCAGGAGTATTTGCCCCTGTATGTTGTAAAACGTTTTTTATAAGATTCTGTAAACCATTAGCACCAGTAATAAGAGGATTGAAAATTGAGTCGTTATATACTGAAGGAGCAAAGGTATTTGAGGAAGTCTTATGTTTTGTCGGAATTAAGATGGGGACAATAATACGATCGTGGCTGTAACGATGAAAATTTTTCAAGTCAAGAGCATAGTCCATTACTTGTTCAACGTCGGATTGTAAAGCATCCTTTTTACCAACTTTGAATTCGAGGCAAAATATAATTCCTCGTATAATCAATACGACATCGATTCTTTTTCTCAAGCGAGGAATATCATACTCAAAGATTATCTCAGCTTCCTCATTTTTCCACGGCATAAGAACTCTCTGTAAAAGATCAATTTCGCCAATCCAAGCCTCATCAGTTGTTGTCAATGCCTGCCCATGAAACGCATTGTGGATGCGTCCCAGTATAGAATAAGGATCAGATTCAATAAATGATTTGAAATCGTCGCTATATAAGCATCGGGTAGTTCTAATACGAGACATATTATTGGATGAGAAGCTTTGTACTGCAAAATTAATAAAAAAGTTTAATGGTACAATGTTTTGATCGATAAAGTAATAGCTCTACACAGGGTGGATGCGTTATTTGTTGGGCCAATAGCTTATTTTGATTTATAATTAGGATGTGGAAAGGTTGTATTCGTTGATTTTGCTTGGTATCCTTTCCCTTGATAGCCGCCATGCAACGGCTACGTTGCTCCGGTGTCATCACATCTGTCATAACTGTATAACAAAATTAGCGAAAAATCGTGTTTTTTTCAATTAACTTTGCATTGGAATATTTGTGAGACACAATAGGCCTGCCTCTGATTGGCAGTGCGAAATATGGAAATAAAATAATCATGGATATGATATATGCTGAGACCGAAAGACTGATATTGCGTTCTTGGAAGGCGGAAGATTTGCCGCTGTTTGTTGCCATGAACAGTGATGCGCGGGTGATGAAATATTTTCCCGCACCGTTGACCCGTGATGAGACTCTGGCCTTTTACTCGCGTATCATGCAGGAGTTTGAGCTCAAAGGGTGGGGGCTTTATGCTGTCGAATTAAAGCATGGCCGGGAGTTCATCGGCTATGTCGGCCTTCATGAAATCGGTTTCGAGGCGGAGTTTACACCCGGGGTAGAGATTGGTTGGCGATTGTCGGCTGATTATCACAACCGGGGTTATGCAACAGAGGCGGCAAAGGGCGTGATTGAACTGGCTCGGCGGTCAGGCATAAGGCGGCTCTATTCATTCACTGCTGTCGTCAATCGTCCCTCCGAGCGTGTGATGCAGAAAATCGGAATGGAAAAGCGTGGCGAGTTTGATCATCCATCTCTCCACCGCTCATCGCCGCTATGCCGACATGTGCTTTATTGTATAGACCTGGGACGGTAGAATTATGCCATGGCAGCACGTAACGCTCATGGAATAATGGCGTTACGTGCTGCGGTTATGCTGTAGGTGCGAGCGGATTAGCGAATGATGATTTTTACGGGGCGTGAGGCGGCCGAGGTGATGATGTATACGCCTGTTTGCGCGGTGGCCGGATCGGCCGGTCGCCCGAGCGGGTCGCACATCCTCTGTCCGGGAGTAGCTTAGTGTATTAGAAGTAGGTTTTAACCGCGAAAATAAATTGATCCATGAAGATGTGCTTGATCGCTGCTATGTTGTTTTGCTCGTAGAACGTCAGCATTGCCTTTTTGTAGTTAACTGAATCAACTGTCCGGAAAGAGATAGGGCAATACCCATTGGCAATCAGTATTCCATTGCTCACGATTCTTGCAGTACGTTTGTTGCCATCAGTAAAGGCTTGAATATAACTCAGCAAAACAAGGGCAAGTAACGCCTTTTCAAATATATTAATCTTACCGTTTATCAGCGTCACTGTATCTTCAAGGGCTTCACGAATCTGGAATTCGTTATCGAGTGGGGTATAGTTTGTGCCAGTAATACCCACACGTCTGTGCCGTATGTTTCGCTCCACTCCTAATTCTTTCGTGAGCAGGGCATGGATTTCTTCAATTCTTGCTACAGTCAGGTCTTTGAGATAATCCGGAACGTCAAGGATGAAATCAAGTGCATCCTTGTGGTTAAGCAGCATCAAGGCTTCCTCCTTAGTTTTTCCGCTCGCGGTCAGTTTCTCTTTCAGCAGCCGTTCAGTTTCAAGCAGAGAGTAGGTGTTTCCTTCGATTTGTGACGATTTCCAAGACAGATCGATGCCGAGGCGTTCCATTTCCTTGCGATATTCCAAATCAGACATTTCAGATAGATGCTTCCGAAACACTGTCTGCGCTTCAGCCAATTTTTCAAGTTCCTCATTGGTGAATAAATTTACATGGGGCAAAATGTCGTTTATCAACTCGAAGTTGAAAGCGGTCTGCACCTGACGCTCGTCTATGTCCTTTTCGAAATACGTGTCAAGATTAAGCTCCATCGTGACGTGCGCCTGTGGAGTTAGTTTATATCTTGTGGCAGGTCCGCGCCCGACGACTTCTACACTACCGTTTGAGACAGCATCCGACAACATTCTCATGAGTGTCCTATCACTGACTTGTTTGGACAGTGATGGCAGAATGTCAGCTCGTTTAGATAGCGGATTATATTGCAGGTATTGTAGAATTTCTATTTCTGTTTTCATATTGGATTAGCTTATCGCGACAAAGTTAATGAAAATACGCGAATAATCGCGACATTATGACGTAATCTTAGCCTTTACGCTCCAGTATTTGGCGTGATTCAATGCCACGTCTTCCATTGTGCATACCTCCTTAACTCGCCCTCCGGTAAGAGGACTTTTTATATCGACAGATGTCTCCATGTCCTATTAGTTTTTGTTTTAGCTGTTAACGATGACACCACCTATTGAAAATGATCTTATTTCCTATTATCGGGGATAGGATAAAGTTCATCCTCATACTCTTCGACGATGTTTAAGACCTTCAACAATTCAATCAGGCTGGGGTCACTATCGGGAGTATCATCTGTCGCTGGTGGCAGCAGTTCATCAATTCGTCTTAGAGCCGCCTCTTATTCGTCTGTTGTTATCCTCATACAGCGTTGTTGCATAAGGTTAAAACTTCAATTGTCATCATCTGAATCCTTCTGAGATGAATCTTTCAGAAGTTTCGCAATTCGTTTTTGTTCTTTTAGTGCATTACGGATATTTTTCCTGCTATAATTGTATCTCCAACGAATCTTATTGATTTGATTGTTGGATAAATTGCAGGATACTTTGAAGGGTGTGAATTCTCTCTTCAAATGAATATCAGGGTCATAAGAGACGAAACACTGCCGAGTGATGTCGTCTCCAGATGGGTCGATATTTAAATCATAGGTTTCTCGTAAATATTTTTCTATTTGAGGAAAAGCGCAATGCTCATGGTATATCCAAGTATTGGCATAAGGGTATTTCTTGTCATATTCAAGATACAGCAGTGCCTTAAGTCCGTTGCCAGATGGAGAAAGCCATGTCGCGATGATATGGGAGTCGTTTTTCAGCTTATCTTTTATAGAATCTACTGATTCAAGCTTATCTATGTCGACAATCATAAGTGAGGTATAGCCACAAATGTCAAATTTGAATCTTGTATCATATAGAGTGCCACTGAAAATAAAAGAGGATAGCTGCTTCTTTTTTGATTTGTATCCGGCAATAGCAGATTTGCCTAAACGATATAGTCTCCGGATATTTTCAATTCGAGTTCTATATTTACCCGTTCTGATAGAATTCAATGCATCAAATAAAGTGATGGTATGATATGATTTAGCTCGTATATCTAAACACAAGGCTATGCGCTTATTGAGAATGTCCAGCGTGTTCATACAATTTGATTTTTGGGTTGGGTGTTACTTTACCGACGATGTTACCAGGATGGGCGCGTGAAGCGGCTTATGCGCTCGTTGACGATACGGAGGTAGTTGAGCTTCAATTTTTCGGTGAGGTAACTGTGGTCTATCAATTGCCGGACTTCATCGGGGAGTGTCATAAAGCGGTCGAGGATTTTGTTAGCTCGCTTGTTGACCAATCCGATTTTGGCGGCGAATCTCTCGAAGTCGAGTCGGCAAGGATGGCCGCTACGGTCATAGACCTCGCTTTTCTCAATATCGGGCGACAGTCCGCCGTCAAGTCCGAAATCATCGCCATCCACATGTAGGCTCGTGTTCAATAGGTCATACGCCAGAGCAACTCTGTAATCCTGACCATCAAGAACCAACGAGAAGTTTTTTAGGTGTGCGTCACCATTGGCGTAAATATAGTTGAATACCACAAGCGTGAAGAACCGCTCCATGTCCACCATCCAGGCGGCGACATAGCTACGGATTGCCTTTGCTATATCCTCATAACTGCCGTTGTACTTGAACTGCGTTCCGGACACTTGCTCATTCTTACCAACCAACGAGGCGAAATCTTCCATCGGCATTTTATTACCGTCAGGCAAAATGTCGAATCTCCGTGTAATATACACGGCGTGTCCATTGGATGTGAAACATAATCCGTTGCTTGCGGTCTTAATTCCGTAAACCTGTGAGGCGATTTGCATGGTCAGATGCTCGTTTGCCGGAATCTGTTTACGGTCGCGCAAAGTCTTATCCCATGGAGCCGGTTTCAGAATATGGGTGGAGCGTTCACCATCCTGTGCAATCCGAATCTTTCCATTTTCAATTATAGCCGAAAACTTTTCCTGTACGCCGGACACAGATATGCGGTGCATAGCTTCGACAATATCTCCTGCATTCATGAATTCATCAATGTTGAAATCCAGTATGGGAGAAATCTTGTTGGCGCCAAACAACAGCTTGGAGGCCTTTGGACTGTATGTATCAAATCCCTCTTGAAGAGAGGATGGGCAATTCTTTATCTCAATCATGGCTTGAAGTCCTAATGTTAACAGCTCCGATGAAATCCTTATCAGCCATAGCCGACAGAATCCCGAAATAATCCTTCTCGTCAATCCGGAGCGTCCGGCAAATCACTCCACGGTTTGCCCCCTCGGGAATCATATTAGAGAAAAATGGGAATAGCGAATCAGATTCAAAAGCATCCTCTTGTTTGGGTAAAGTCGCTGATATTGGAGGCAAGCCCGAAGATAAATAATCCGGATCATACTTGAAAATATAACCGGCTCCCGGATTTATCTCAGTCAAAACTCCGGCCTTTATAGCATTAAAATAAACATAAAGCTGTTTCATAGATTAAAATGTTTTAGAGTGTGTTGCGCACACGAAATTCAATTTCGATGCCAAGCACATCCAGAATTTTCTTGATTGTACTTAGTGACGGATTCCCTTGACCTCGCTCAATATCCTTGACCGTGGCCACACCAACCTGCGCCATCTCCGCCAAATCCTGCTGAGTCAGCGAAAGCACTTCGCGCCTCTCCTTCATCAAATCCTTCAGCTCCATAGTCTGATATGCTATACTTTTTCGCAAAGATAATCATAAAATGCCAAGCCGTCAAATTAAAAGTATGAAATAATATACTTATTCGTAAAATATTCATGGGATTGTATGAAAACTCGCATATAGTATGGCATGCCATACTATATGCGAGTTTTGCGTAGTTTCAGAAACGAAGAGATTAATGAAGTGTTGGTTGCCTATCTCGTATTCAATAGTCGGAGTGGCAACAGTATCGTAGCAGTATTTAAAGGACGTGAAACACTCTCACTGTGTTTCCGCTGCGATGTACTTCAGTATCTTCATAATTCAATCAGCTTTGGCTGTGGTAATACATTATGAAAAATTACACATTTTATTTGAGCTTATTTGAGCGAGACAAGGCGTTGAGGGAGGAAAAAGTAGCTCTATGCGGTCTTGTTATTATCCTGTTAAGTTTGCTGATAGGGAGAGGGTTGGATGATAATAGGAAGGCTTGACGCTTCACCCGATTTGCCGCAGTTGCCAATAAGACTCCCCTAACGGAGGGTATTATATAATAGCGGCACGTAACGCTAATGGAGTAGTGGCGTTACGTGCCGCGGTTATGCTGTAGGTGCGAGCGGATTAGCGAATGATGATTTTTACGGGGCGTGAGGAGGTCGAGGTGATGATGTACACGCCTGATTGCGCGGTGGCCGGATCGGCCGGTCGCCCGAGCGGGTCGCACATCCTCTGTCCGGGAGCGAGCACGGGACGTCCGCCGGCAAAGCGGATGGCGTCGCGGTCGGCTAAGCTTTCGTCAATGCCGGTCACGGGTCTGTCACCGCTCATGGTCAGGACTTCTATGGGCCAGAACTCCATGTCTCCCCGGCTGTCGGGCATGAGCATGCCGCGGAACCTGAACGTGTCGTCGGGGTCATATTCGTTGACAGCGTAGCCGATGGTCTCGGCGGTGCCGTCGCTGATGGCCGAGGGATTAACCGTGAAGCCGCCTACGTTGATGTTTTGAAGAGAACCGGCTCTTGTGGCAGGCTGTGGGTCGCGTCCGATGATGCATTCGAAACGCACATGACGTCCGGGATATGATGCAAGGTCGTCAACGGATATGTCGATAGGCTCGGCCTCGTTACCGGAGCCAGTGCAGATTATGCCGTCCTCGGTGTCGGCGGTCCTCACTCCGCCGGGCCGTGTGAGACGGGCCTTAAATCCGCGGATTATGTCACCGGGCCACAGATCGGAGTCGGAGAAATCACCAGTGATGACAATGTCGTCGCCGTTGCTGTCGGCGGCGAACAGATGAGAGCGCTCACGGTTGAATGTTATGACCGTCAGGTCGCAGTCCATGACCGCGTCACGGCTGTCGCCTTCGATGTCAAACGCCTCGCTGACCGACGTCACGGCCGGAGTCTCCGGCGTCACGGCCTCGTAGCCGAGGATGAAGAAGCGGAACGCGAAGTGGTTGTCGGCAGCATCGGAGCCGATGATGCCGTGGAGATTGTATCTCATGCCCTCCTGAAGATCGGGCCGTATGTCAGCGAACTTGTCAGGGAGCAGCAGGTCGTATGCCATGCCGTTTTCAATCGTCACGTTTGGTAGCATGATAGGTGTGCGGTAGTAATCCTCCCAATACTGCGGCGGAGCGCTCAGGATCTCCGGACCCGGTAGCCCGGATGGACATGGATTGGATTTCACGGGCAGAGCCGACGATGTGATTTTTCTCATGCCGCCGCTTTCGTATCCTTTTATGTCAACGTAGTCGATAGTCTCTCCGACGTTCAGGCCTTGCGGAGCTGACGGAAGCTCGATGACCATGCTGCTGGGGCTCTCCGGAGCCTCAGGGTCGCAGAGCACCATCCAGCAGCCGCCTTTTACGGTGCGTTCGAGCGCATAGATCAGGAAAGGCCCACCGAGTGCACCGGTTTTCTTTGCGACAAACATCTGGCTGAACGTTTTATATGTGGTGGCAGTTTTAACCGGAAATAAATCAAGAGACGCGACGGTGCCCGGTTCTTTAGACTCAGCCACGGCCACGGCGCGTATCGTGAGCATTGACTTGGTCAGGGTTATCGTGACCGGTCCTTCTGTCGCGTCTGCAATCCCAGTCGACGGATCAGTTCCGTCGGTGGTATAGGAAATCAGCTCACCGTCAGCGGCTGAGATTGTCGCGGTGGAGACGCCCGGAAAGAATAATTCGTCACCGGAACTCGTCTCGATGACAGGCGTTGAACAGACGTCGCCCACAGCATGCAGCGGAAGGCATGCGAAAAACAACATTAGGACCGGTGCAAAATAGCGGTACGCTGATCTTGCGGTAATGGAACTTTTGAGAAATAAGACTCGCATAAGATAGTGATTTGGATTAATAGATTTAAGGAGTTGATATGATGGGCTGTTGGCAGATCCGGATCAGGTGTTCCGGGTTGCCGGTTTTGCGCGTGGCCTTTGATAAGAAACCGTAGGAAGGATTAAAGGAGATCTGTCAGTGTTTGGAGAGACTGGAATTGGAGTTTCAGATGGTGATTGTTTCTTGGTGTCAGGAGATTTAAGATTTGTAAGATGTGCATATCTCTGTGGGTATTAGAGATTTCCAAATTTACTACCACTGATTAACAAATCAAAACGCATTTGTTTAAATTTAAATAATATTAACCCTGAAGGATGCGCCGCATATTTTATGTCTGAGTCTTTTGATATGACTGTAATATGTTGTAGTATAACTATTTATTGTTTTAATTCTGTAGCCGTGGCACACTATTGCGTGTGGTGTGGCATTTAAGGATTTTTAACTGTGATATAATAGTGAAATGGGTGGAGAAACCATCGCGACCCACTGCAAAGTTACAGCATATCACGTAAACAACCAAAATAGCCGCGGTGAAGATAGGTCGTGAATTTTATTACCACGGTAATAATTACGGCGGTAATAAAATTTGACAGTTATTCTTCTTCGTAGTAATATGAGTAGTCGATACCTTTCATGAACATCTCGCGATCAGCAATACGATCGGTAAGAGCCGGTCTGATAAGATTCTTGATTGAAGCGGAATCTACTACGCTTGCAACCATAGTATCCATATATTCCGATTTTCCTACCTTACTCCAGTCGACACAAAGTTTTAATTATCTTTTCAGCATCATATCGAGCCAGATACGTGTGCTACGACGATTGCCCTCCATAAATGGATGAGTCACGTTCATCTCCAATACTTGTCCATAATCTCATCGAATGTAGTTTCCGACATCCTCTCAATAGTGGACAGCGAAGTAGGTAGATACTCCACCATAGCAAACTGAAAACCACCCTTGGCAATATTCTTAGTACGTATCTTACCGGCAAAGTCATATAATCCACCG